>NZ_JBFBBT010000011.1:0-239968 GCF_040682815.1 Amycolatopsis sp. NPDC051102 | reverse complement strand
ACGCGGCCGGATATCCCGCGTGTGGAGATGTCGCGGCCGGATATCCCGCGTGTGGAGATGTCGCGGCCGGATATCCCGCGTGTGGAGATGTCGCGGCCGGATATCCCGCGTGTGGAGATGTCGCGGCCCGATATCCCGCGGGTGGAGATGTCCCGTCCGGATATTCCGCGAGTCGAGATGTCCAGGCCGGATATCCCCCGCGTGGAGATGTCGCGGCCCGATATTCCTCGTGTGGAGATGTCGCGCCCAGACATCCCGCGGGTCGAGATGTCGCGGCCGGACATTCCTCGTGTGGAGATGTCGCGGCCCGACATCCCGCGGGTCGGTGGCCAGCCGAACGGCGTGCGTCCCGAGCAGCGCAAGGCGCCTGAGCCGCCGCGGGGGGCGCCGGGCCGTCCGGGGGGCAATGTGCCGCCGCCGAAGCCTTCCGAGATGTCGCGGTCGGACATCCGTCCGGTCAAGGACCTGAGTGCGGCTTTCCAGAACCGTGACGACTTCGCCGAGCGCCAGCGGCCGAACCGGCCGAAGCCGCCCGAGCCGAAGCCGGACCGGCCGCCGATGCCCCGGGACGCCTCGGCGTCCCGTACCGACTTGCCGCCGGTCGTCCCGCCGACGACCCCGGTGCCGAGCAACAACCCGGCGCCGCGGCAGCCGTCGCGCACGAACCTGCCGCCGGTGGTTCCGCCGACCACGCCGGTCCCGGCCGCCGATGGCCGCCGCCCGTCGCGGCTGGAGCAGTTCTCGCGGGCGGACATGTCGCCGATCCTGGACGAGCCGCCGTCCCGGCACGGCGGGTCCCACCGCGCGCCCGGGGAGGCCGCGGCCCAGGCCGACGCGGCGCCGCTGGCGAACCCGACGTTGCCGGAGTCGGTCCGCAACTTCCAGGGCCGCTCGGGCGGCCGTCGCCGCAAGCCGGACGAATCGCAGCAGCTCCCGGCGGTGCCGGCGGCCCCGGAGCCGGCAGGCGGCGGCCGCCGCCGTCGCCCGGACGGCGAGCCACCGGCCTGGGAGGGCATGGTCGCCGAGCGCGCCTCGATGTCCCGCCGCGGCATGACGCCGGTGGACCCGGCCGCGGTGGAGCAGAACGGCAACGGCCACAACGGAGCCCGCAACGGCCACCGGGCGGCCCCCGAGCCGGCCCCGGGCAGCGGCTCCCACGCGGCGGGCCGTTCGGTGAGCGAGCTCCTGGCGGCAAACGGCGGCACGGGCGCGACGCCCCGCCGCCGCCGACGCGCGGAGGACTGAGGCCGGCCGGCCGCCTGACGGCGGTCTCCGGCCCGGCCTGCGCGCACTTGCCGAACGTGGCTTGAGCGCAGGGCCGCTCAAGGCGGCCCGCTGAGCGCACTCCGCTTCAAGTGGATCTGCCGAGCGCGGGCCTGCCGAATGTGGCCCGCCGAGTGCACCCTCCCCAAGTGGACCTGCTGAGCGCGGGCCTGCCCGGCGCGGCCCGAGCGAACCGGCCCAAGCAGGGCCGCCAAGCGCCCCCGCCGAGCGTGGCCGGCCGACCGCGTCCGCCAAGCACCCCAGGTGGCGCTCAAGGCATCCGCGACGGCACAAGATCGCGGCGGCGGAAGACCGAGGTGGCGTTTCTCTTCCTGTCCGGTCTGCGTAGGGTGACCGGCTGTGAGCGGAACCCTCTCGCCCGCGACGGGACTTGATCGCGGACGGCGGCCTCGCCGGGTCACCGTGCTGCTGCCGGTGCTCGGGCTGATCGTGGTGGCCCTGTGTGGCCTGTTCCTGTTCGGGCTCGCCACCGCGCGGGTCGGGCCCCTCGCCGTCACCATCGGTGTGCTTGCCGCGCTCGTGCCCGTGGCCGGTGTCGTCGCCGGGTTCCTTTGGGTTGACCGGTGGGAGCCCGAGCCCGCCAAGTTCCTGCTGCTCGCCTTCGCCTGGGGTGCCTGCATCGCGACCATCACCGCGCTGCTCATCAACACCACCGCCGAAGCCGTCGGGGACGAGCTGCTCGGGCAGGGCAGCGGGAACACCGTCGCCGCGCTCGTTTCCGCCCCTGTTGTCGAGGAGGCCGCGAAGGCTCTCTTCGTCGTCCTCATCCTGTGGCGGCGGTCCAGTGAATTCGACGGCGTCGTGGACGGGGTCGTCTACGCCGGGTTCAGCGCCGCCGGGTTCGCCTTCACCGAGAACATCTACTACTTCGGCCGGGCCTTCTACGACTACGGCTTCGGTGACGGGCGCAGCCAGGGCGTCATCACCGCGTTCTTCCTGCGTGGCGTGCTCGCTCCCTTCACCCACCCGCTGTTCGCCGTGCTCACCGGTATCGGGATCGGGATCGCCGCGCGGACCACCACCAAGGCGCTGAAGATCATCGCGCCGGTCGCCGGGTACCTCGCCGCCGTGAGCCTGCACGCGCTGTGGAACAGCGCCGCGCTGCTCGGCGGGTCGAAGTTCCTCACCGTCTACTTCCTGATCATGCTTCCGCTCTTCTTCGGCGTGGTCTACCTGGTCGTCCTGCAGCGACGGCGGGAGCAGCGGATCATCGCCGCCGCCCTGCCGCACATGGCCGCCGCGCGGTGGATCGCGCCGTCGGAGGTCGAGCTGCTGGCCAGCCTGCCCGGCCGGCGCGCCTGGCGCCGCCAGGCGAAACGGCAGTCCGGCAAGCAGGCCGCGAAGGCCGTCGCCATCTACCAGGCCAGCGTCACGGAGCTCGCCTTCCTCGACCGTCACAAGCTCACCAGCGACGCCGACCGGCAACGCCAGCAGGAGCTCCTGCGCACCCTGAAAGCCGCTCGCGCCGAGGCCACGCGCCTCGCCGACGAGGCTGCGCAGGGGTGAACCGGTCCGGGTGAAGCTGGTCACCCGGGCTCAACGGTGCGCGCCCGGCCGAGTTAGTCTCGCGCCGTTCGTCCGGTACCCCGAACGGGACTGGAACGAGAGCAGAGGGAGTCTGCGAACCATGAGCGTCCACAGGCGCACGCCATGACGAGGCCCGCTCGCCTCGCGGTCGGTGTCGTCTCCGCCGGCCGGGTGGGCAGCGTGCTCGGCGCCGCGCTGGCCCGGGCGGGGCACACCGTGGTCGCCGCGTCGGGCCTGTCGGCCTCGTCGCTGGCCCGTGCCGAACGCCTGCTCCCCGACGTGCCGTTGCTGCCGCCCGACGAGACCGTCCGCCGGGCGGACCTGGTGCTGCTCGCCCTCCCCGACGACGCGCTGGCCGGGATGGTCCGCGGCCTCGTCGCCACCGGGTCGCTGCGGCCGGGGCAGATCGTCGTGCACACCTCGGGCGCGCACGGCATCGACGTGCTCGCCCCCGCTGCCGAGGTCGGCGCCCTGCGGCTCGCCCTGCACCCGGTGATGACGTTCACCGGCCGCGAAGAGGACCTCGAGCGGCTGGCGGCGTGCAGCATCGGCGTCACGGCGGCCGAGGACGACGAGGCGGCGTGGCACGTCGGCGAAGCGCTGGCGGTCGAGATGGGCGCCGAACCGGTCCGGATCCCCGACTCCGCGCGAGCGCTCTACCACGCTGCGCTGGCCCACGGCGCGAACCACCTGATGACGCTGGTCGCGGACTGTGCGGACCTGTTGCGGCAGGCCGGAATCGGGCATTCCGAACGCCTGGTCGCACCACTGCTTTCGGCGGCGTTGGATAATGTGCTGCGACACGGCGATCGCGCCCTCACCGGCCCGGTCGCGCGTGGCGACGCCGGCACTGTCCGCAAGCACCTCGAGGTGCTCGCGGAGCGGGCGCCGGACGTGGCGCCGGCCTACCGCGCGCTGGCCAAACGCACGGTGGCGCGTTCCAAGGCTGCCGGGCTGCTGGCCACCGCGGCCGCCGAAGACCTCACCGAACTCCTCGACGATCCCGCCGAAGGGCACCAAGACCAGTGACCACACCGAAATTCAGCCGCGGCACCCTGAACACCTTCGCGTCACCCGAGCAGGTGAGCCAGGTTAGCCGGGCGCTGCACGGCGTCGGCCGCAAGCTGGCGCTCGTGCCGACCATGGGTGCGCTGCACGCCGGCCACCGCGAGCTGATCCGCCGCGCGAAGCGGCTCCCGAACACCGTCGTGGCCACCTCGATCTTCGTGAACCCGCTGCAGTTCGGCGCGGGCGAGGACTTCGAGGCCTACCCGCGGCCGCTGGAGGCCGACCTCGCGATCCTGGGCGAGGACGGCATCGAAATCGCGTTCACGCCCAGCGCGGACGCGCTCTACGCCGAAGGGGCCGTGGTGACCGTCCACCCGGGACCGCTCGGCGACGAACTCGAAGGCGCGGTCCGGCCCGGCCACTTCGCCGGCGTGCTCACCGTCGTGGCGAAGCTGTTCAACCTGCTCCGTCCGGACTACGCCTTCTTCGGCGAAAAGGACTACCAGCAGCTGGTGCTGATCAAGCGGATGGTGCGCGACCTGAACATCGACACGCGCGTCATCGGCGTGCCGACCGTGCGCGAGCGCGACGGGCTCGCGTTGTCCTCGCGCAACGTCTACCTGACGCCCGAACAGCGTGAAGACGCCATCGTCCTGTCGGCCGCCCTCACCGCGGGGGCGTTCGTCGGCCGGGACGGGGCCGCCGCGGTCCTCGAGACCGCGTGGAAGACCCTCGCCGCGCGGCCCGCGGTCGAGGTGGATTACCTGGAGTTGCGGGGAACCGACCTCGGGCCCGCGCCCGTCGATGGTGAAGCACGATTGTTGATCGCGGCCCGGGTGGGGAGTACCCGGCTGATCGACAACGTTCCGGTGCTGCTCGGCGCTGCCGTCGAGCACCCGGAGCGGCTGGACGCAGGGGAATAGGAGTCCACGATGTACCGCACGATGCTCAAGTCGAAGATCCACCGGGTCACCGTGACCCAGGCCGACCTGCACTACGTCGGTTCGGTGACGGTCGATGAGGACCTGATGGAGGCCGCGGACCTGCTGCCGGGGGAACAGGTGTCCATTGTGGACGTCACCAACGGGGCGCGGCTGGAGACCTACGTCATCAAGGGGGAACGCGGCAGCGGGGTGCTCGGCATCAACGGCGCCGCGGCGCACCTGGTGCACCCGGGTGACCTGGTCATCCTCATCTCGTACGGCCAGATGGACGACGCGGAGGCGGCGACGTACCAGCCGCGCGTGGTGTTCGTCGACGCGGACAACCGGATCGTCCACCGGCACACCGACCCCGGCCACGCGCCGGAGGGTTCCGGCCTGCTTTCCGGCACGGTGACCCTGCCGCCGGACGAGGAGACGGCGGTCTTCCCGGTCGCCGAGACGGCGGACGCCCGCCGCCTCGACGCGCTGCTGCACGCGGAAAGCTGACCCGCTTGCTGCTCACCGTCGACGTCGGCAACACGAACATCGTCCTGGGGCTGTGGTCCGGGGACGCGCTGGTCGGCGACTGGCGGATGCGCACGGACGCGCGCATCACGGCCGACGAGCTGGCGTTGACGGTTCGCGGCCTGCTCGGCCCGCACGCGGACGCGATCACCGGGATCAGCGCGTTGTCGACGGTGCCGGCGGTGCTGCGCGAGCTGCGGGTGATGCTCGCCCGCTACTACGCCCGGATCCCGAAGATCGTGGTGGAGCCGGGCGTGCGCACGGGCGTGGCGCTGCTGGTGGACAACCCGAAGGAGGTGGGCGCGGACCGGCTGGTGAACACGCTGGCCGCGCACCACCTCCACAGCACGGCGTGCGTCGTGGTCGACTTCGGCACGTCGACGAACGTGGACGCGATCTCCGCCCGCGGCGAGTTCCTGGGCGGCGCGTTCGCCCCGGGCATCGAGATTTCGGTGGACGCGCTGGCGTTGCGCGCGGCGGCGCTGCGGAAGGTCGAGCTGGTCCCGCCGCGGTCGGTGATCGGCAAGAACACGGTCGAGTGCCTGCAGTCGGGCATCCTGTACGGCTTCGCGGGCCAGGTGGACGGCCTGGTCCGCCGGATCGTCCGCGAGCTGGCGCCGGGTGGCACGGAACCGGTGGCGGTGCTGGCCACCGGCGGCCTGGCGCCGCTGGTGATCGGCGAGTCGGAGACGATCACCGACCACGTGCCGGAGCTGACGCTGCTCGGGCTGCGGCTGGTCCACGAGCGCAACATCCGGTCCTGATCGGACGCACCCCGGCCCGTGCCCCCGGGGCGCCGTCAGCCGCGGGCCAGCCGGCGGCGCTCCAGCACGTACCCCAGCGCCGTCAACGCCAGCGCCGGGAAGGCGATCTTCGCCTGCGGGAACCGATCCTCCCCCGGCGGATCGACCGCGCGGGACCCCGGGTAGGCCAGCGCCGAAACCTGCGTCACCCAGTACAGCGACGCCAGCACGGCCCCCGCGTCGAGACCCGCCCGGGTCGGCCGCCGCCAGAGCTGCCACAGGCTCGTCGCCCCCAGCGCGAGCCCGAGGCTCATCGTCTGGCCGTTGTGGAACTTCGCGTGCGGTGGCCAGGCCGGGTTGTGGACGTGCGTTTCGTTCCAGTCGGCCTTGTACGGGCCCACGGCCGTCACCAACGAGGTCAGCGAGATCAGGGCCCGCCCCAGTGATTTCCTGCGCATTGCCGCAGTATCGAACCTCCACCTCGATCGAGGTCAAGTACGCGGCTTCAGCGCCGTCGCGCGCGCAGGGCCGTGGTGACCAGCGGCAGGTCGAACTCGCCGTCCGCCGTCGCCGGATTCGCGGCCAGGAACTGCCGGAGCCGGTCCAGCAGCGCCGCCGACTCTTCCGGGGCCGAGACGATCACGATCGAATACGTCGCGATCGTTTCCAGCAGGCTCTCCGCCGTCCGCCGTTGCACATGGCGAAACCGCTCGCATTCGAAAGACTCGAACGCCGGGTGCGTCACGTGGCGCAAATCTTCGACGCTCGCCGGGCGGCGGGCGCCGTCGCGACCCAGTTCGGTGAACTCGGCGACCCACGGCACCGATTCGTCTTCGTAGTTCCACACCGGTACGCACACGCCGCCCGGGCGCAGCACGCGGGCGATCTCCGTCATCGCCTCGGGCACGTCGAACCAGTGGAACGCCTGGCCGATGAAAACGGCGTCGAGGCCGCCGTCCGGCAGCGGAATCCGTTCCGCCTGACCGGCCAGCGACGTCGCCGACGGCACGGCCCGCTCCAGTTCCGCGCGCATTTCCGGGTCCGGTTCGACGGCGGTGACGTCGAGACCCAGCGCGGTGAGGCCGAGGGTGAGTTTGCCGGTGCCGGCGCCGAGATCGAGCACCCGGCGCGGGGTTCCGGTCACCCCGGACAGGCCCCATTCGATCGCTTCGCGGGGGTAACCGGGCCGGTGCTGGGCGTACTCGGCCGCGCGGGCGCCGAACGAAGCGGCCCGCCGGGCGCGGTGCTCGGGTGTGGGATCACTCACGGACCCCAGGTTAATCGACCGAAAGGAAAGGTAATCCGGTTGGCGTAGCGCGCGGCGGGGTTCGTACCCTATGGGCCATGACCGAAAACCCCGCTTCCACCAGCGAGCCCGCCGAAGACGAACTGCCCGAGCAGATGCGGGTGCGCCGGGAGAAGCGCGACCGGATCCTCGCCGAGGGTATCGATCCCTACCCGGTCGAGGTACCCCGCACGCACACGCTCGCCGAGGTGCGCGCGGCGCATTCCGGGCTGCCCACCGACACCGCCACCGGCGAGGTCGTCGGCGTCACCGGCCGGGTCATGTTCATGCGCAACACGGGCAAGCTGTGCTTCGCGAGCCTGCGAGAGGGCGACGGCACCGAGCTGCAGGCGATGATCAGCCTGGCGAAGGTCGGCGAAGACGCGCTGGCGGCGTGGAAGTCCGATGTCGACCTCGGCGACCACGTGTTCGTGCAGGGCGAGGTCATCACGTCCAAGCGCGGCGAGCTCTCGGTGATGGCCGACGCCTGGCGCATCACGTCGAAGGCGCTGCGCCCGCTGCCGACCGCCCACAAGGAGCTGGCCGAGGAAACCCGGATCCGCCAGCGCTACGTCGACCTCATCATGCGCCCGCGCGCGCGGGACGTCGTGCGCACGCGCGCCGGCGTGGTGCGGTCGCTGCGGGAGTCGTTCCACCGGCGCGGGTTCACCGAGGTCGAGACGCCGATGCTGCAGACGCTGCACGGCGGCGCCGCGGCGCGCCCGTTCGTCACGCATTCCAACGCGTTCGACATGGAGCTGTTCCTGCGGATCGCGCCGGAGCTCTACCTCAAGCGCTGCGTCGTCGGCGGCATCGAGAAGGTCTTCGAGATCAACCGCAACTTCCGGAACGAAGGCAGCGACTCGTCGCATTCGCCGGAGTTCGCGATGCTCGAGTACTACGAGGCCTACGCCACGTACGACACGAACGCGGTGATGACGCGGGAGCTGATCCAGGAGGCCGCGCAGGCGGTGCTGGACAGCCAGGTCGTCACCCTGCCCGACGGTTCGGAGTACGACCTCTCCGGCGAATGGACCACACTCGGAATGTACGAGTCGTTGTCCGATTCCCTCGGCGAAGAGGTGACGCCGGAGACGCCGGCCGCCAAACTGCTCGGATTCGCGCAGGCCAGGGGCCTGGAAGTGGATCCGAAGCTGGGCCACGGCAAGCTGGTCGAGGAACTGTGGGAACACCTCGTCGGAGATCACCTGCACGCCCCGACGTTTGTCCGTGATTTTCCGCTGGAGACCTCGCCATTGACGCGGCAGCACCGCTCCCGGCCCGGCGTGGCGGAGAAGTGGGACCTCTACGTGCGCGGTTTCGAACTCGCCACCGGATACTCCGAGCTGGTCGATCCGGTCGTCGAACGGGAACGCCTCACCGAACAGTCCCGGCTGGCCGCGGCGGGCGATAGCGAAGCCATGCGGCTGGACGAGGATTTCCTCCGCGCCCTCGAGTACGGAATGCCGCCGAGCGGTGGTGTCGGAATGGGGATCGACCGGCTGCTCATGGCCCTGACCGGTCTCGGTATCCGGGAGACGATCCTCTTCCCGCTGGTGCGACCTGAATAACCCGGCAGTGTGGATAGCGGCCGGGTTATGCATATGAGATTTGCGTTGCACTCCGGAAGCGGGTACTAATGTTCTGGACAAAGACTTCTGTCCCGGGGCTCGCCCCGTAACCCAGATCATTGAGTAAGCCCCGCAGGAGGAAACGGATGGCACAGAAGGTGCTCGTCTCGCTGGTCGACGACCTCGACGGCAGTGAGGCGGAAGAGACCGTCGAGTTCGGTTTGGACGGCGTCAGCTACCAGATCGATCTCTCCTCGGAAAACGCCGAGGAGCTGCGGGACGCCCTCGCCCAGTATGTCGAGCACGCGCGTCGTGCGGGTGGCCGCAAGCGCGCTACGGTGCGCCCGGTCGCGGGTAAGGGTTCGGCTCGTCCGGCGGCGGTCGACCGTGAGCAGAACCAGGCCATCCGGTCCTGGGCACGCAAGAACGGTTACGCGGTTTCCGACCGCGGCCGCATCCCCTCCGAGGTCGTCGAGGCTTACCACAAGAAGAACTGAAGATTGTTCACGCCGCCCCGCACGGGCTGACGGCAGGTCGCTGACCAGCCGTTATCCCGCGCCCGGTGGGTGGCGAATTCTGGTGACGCGGGGGTTTCCAGTGATGGCCGCCGGGTGAATTCGCACCCGGCGGCTTTGTCATGTCCGATCGCTGTCCGGTTCTCCGCCGCCGTCCGCGCGAGCCGTTCGGACGTACTCGGCGGGCGACTGCCCCGTCACGGTCCGGAAATCGCGGATGAAGTGCGACTGGTCGCTATAGCCCAGTCGAACCGCCAGACCGGCGTAATCGCGTTGTCCTTCCGTGACGAGCCGCTGCGCTGCGTCGTTGAGCCGGTATATCCGGATCGCCCACTTGGGCGGGACGCCGACGTGTTCGGCGAACATACGCTGGACAGACCGGGTGGTTAGTCCAGTATCCGCGCACAGTTGCGCCACCCGGGTAATTCCGGGATCGCGTGCGATTGATTCCACCGCCTCCGCCGCCTGCCGAGCGGCGGCCGACAGGCGCACGGGATTTGCGATCAGCAAGTTGTCGACCGCGGCGGCCATTTCCGCGTCGTCACGGGCGGACTGCACCGATTCCGCGGTCCCCGCGGCCGCCGGTCCGAAAACGTCGGTGAGCGGGACAGCGCGGTCGGCGATGTCACGCACCGGGCCGCCGAGGAACGCGCGGAAGCAGCCCGGCCGAAATCGCACCCCCAGCCCCTGGACGCGGCCGGCCAGCCGGTGGGAAAAGACCTCACGCGCCGGGCCGTACACGCCGGCGGCGCCGGGGAAGAACGTCACGTGGACGGCCAGGTTCGGCAGCACACGCTGTTCGTAAGGCGGTTCGCCGGTGCGGTCCCAGCGCAGGATCCAGTGGTAGTCGACGAACTCCGCCAGCTCGGGCGCGGGCGGGTGGCGGGTCAACGTGAACATCGTGCGCGCGGTGGCCTCGGCCACGATGCCGCGCGGGATCCGGTGCTCGCCCACGCGCCAACGGTAGCTGTCGCGTTCGTCCAAGACGGCCCGCCGTGCGCCGGGTTTGGATCACCGCCATGACTGCTTCACTGTTGCGCCCGGCCGCGGCCGAGTTCCTCCGGATCGCGTGCGCGGTCCCCGACCTGACCGCGCCGACGCCGTGCGCGGGTTACGACGTCCGCGGGCTGCTCAACCATCTCTTGTACTGGGGCCCGTGGCTCATCGCGGCGGGACGGCGCGAGGAACCGCCGTCCCCGGCGGCCGGCGAGGCCGAGGCGGCGCTGGTGACCGAGGACTGGCGCGCGGCCCTGGAGAAGCAGACGGAGACGCTGGTGGAGGTCTTCGGGACCCCGTCGGCCTGGACGGGCATGACGGCCCTGGGCGCGACCCCGATGCCGGCGTCGGTGGTGGGCGACATGGTGCTGGGCGAGTTCGTCCTGCACGGCTGGGACCTGGCCCGGGCGAGCGGCCGGTCGCTGGAGTGCGACCCGGCCGCGGCGACGGCGGTGTACGAGTCGGCGGTGGCGATGGGGGAACAGGCCCGGGCGATGGGGGTTTACGGGGCGGTGGTCGAGGTGGGCGCGGATGCGTCGCCGCTGGCGCGGGCACTGGGTGCCGCTGGGCGGGATCCGGGGTGGACGGCGTGAGGGTTGTCCACAGGGGGTGCTGGGTTGTGGACAGGTCTCGGTCTTGGGGTGGTGATCGGGGGTTTTGCCGGTGGTGGCCGATAGACTGGCCTAGGGGCCGCCCCCGGGAGGGTGGGGGGCGTTTTCCCTGGTAGGTGAGGCCGCGGGCTCGGTGCAGCGGGCTGCGGCCTCGCGGCGTCAGAGCAGGGCAAGCGGTGGTCGCGGGCAGGTTGTGCGGCTTCGGTGGCTCACTCCCTGAACTGGGGGAAGGAATGCTCCCGTCGTGACCGTTGCCGGCGCCGATCCGGTGCCTCCCGTCGTGGCCGCTGCCGACGTGGGCGCTGGGTGCCGCTGGGCCGGACCGGGAGCTGGCTACCGCGGGCAGGTGCGAGGGCAGCCGTCGCATTCCTGCGACGACGGCAGCAGGTACGAAAAGCAGCAGCTCTCGCGGCGCCTCGTCCACTCGCGGTGGCCGTCCGGGCCCTCCGCCAACCGCAGCGTCGATGCCGACGTCAGGGGCGGGTACCGCTCGTCGAGGACCAGCGCCGCGTCCGCCACGCCCGCGCCTTCCGCCTCCGCCGTCCCGCCCTGCAGGCCGGCCCACCACAGTGAGTTCTCCAGCGCGTCCGTCGCCGCCGCCCACAGCGTCCTGCGGCCGAGTCTGCTCAGGGGCGTGTACGCCCGGACGAACTGTGCCGCGTGCGCCAGGTAGCGGGCCCTCAGCACCGCCGCCAGCGCTCGCTCGTCGCGGACCACCGTGGCCTCCGGGCGGGCCGAACCCGGGTCCGTCGGGAGGCAGTGGAATGCGTCACCCAGGACCGCCATCCCGTCCGGGTGGGGGCGGTCGTCGGCCAGCCTGAACGCCAGTTCGCCCGGCGAAAGCGACGGCACCCGGCGCTCGTGGTGCCACAACAGCGCGCCGACGTACGCCGGTACGTGGAGGTACCACGTCATCACCCAGCTGGCCGTCGTGCGGGCCGGGGTGGCGGCGTGCTCGCGCAGGAGCCAGTCGCCCAGCAGGCCGCGCCACTCGTCGAAGTAGCCCGGTGTCTCCAGCAGCTCCGAACAGCGGATCCAGCCCGCCGGGACGTCGCGCCGCAGCTCAGTGCGGCCCTGGCGGCCCGAAACGCGCCGCAACGACGACGCGAGGCCGTCGCCGACCTCGCGTGCGTCACGGAAGGACCGCTGCTGGTTCAACCGTGGCCCTCCTCGCAGCGCCGTAGTGGATTAGGCGTGCCTAACCTTACAGGCTGACCGGGGCTGCGCCAATCGGGTGGGGCACTTCCAGCTTGCGGACTGTTCGCGGTGAGCGGACAGCGCGCGGATGGCGGAATCCACGTGGCCGCTCGCACGTTGGGCTTGACGTAAAGGTGCAGGGCAACCTGATGATGGGAGCACCCGGGAGATGCCACGTCCGGGTGCGGAAACGACCGCCGAGAGCCGTAGTGGTACGCCAGCGCGACGACTTGGCTACTAGAGTGGTCTCACGGTGCTGAATCCATCGCGGTGAAAGCACGCGATGGAAACGGGCCGCCGGCGCAGCAGTCGAGGGAGTGCACATGTTTGAGAGGTTCACCGACCGCGCGAGGCGGGTGGTCGTCCTGGCTCAAGAAGAGGCCAGGATGCTCAACCACAACTACATCGGCACCGAGCACATCCTCCTGGGTCTGATCCACGAGGGTGAGGGTGTCGCCGCCAAGGCGCTGGAGTCGCTGGGCATCGCCCTGGAGGGCGTGCGCCAGCAGGTCGAAGAGATCATCGGCCAGGGCCAGCAGGCGCCGAGCGGGCACATCCCGTTCACGCCGCGCGCCAAGAAGGTGCTGGAGCTGTCACTGCGCGAAGCGCTGCAGCTCGGCCACAACTACATCGGCACCGAGCACATCCTGCTCGGCCTGATCCGCGAGGGCGAGGGCGTCGCCGCGCAGGTCCTGGTCAAGCTGGGAGCGGACCTCAACCGGGTCCGCCAGCAGGTGCTGCAGCTGCTCTCGGGCTACCAGGGCGGCAAGGAGTCCACCGAAACCGGTTCCGGCCGCGGTGAGGGCACCCCGTCGTCGTCGCTGGTCCTCGACCAGTTCGGCCGCAACATGACCGTGCTCGCCCGCGAGGGCAAGCTCGACCCGGTCATCGGGCGCGGCAAGGAGATCGAGCGGGTCATGCAGGTCCTGTCCCGCCGGACCAAGAACAACCCGGTGCTCATCGGCGAGCCCGGCGTCGGCAAGACCGCCGTCGTCGAGGGCCTCGCGCAGAGCATCGTCAAGGGCGAGGTGCCCGAGACGCTCAAGGACAAGCAGCTCTACACGCTGGACCTGGGCTCCCTGGTCGCCGGCTCCCGCTACCGCGGTGACTTCGAAGAGCGCCTGAAGAAGGTGCTCAAGGAGATCAAGACCCGCGGCGACATCATCCTGTTCATCGACGAGCTGCACACGCTGGTCGGGGCGGGTGCCGCCGAGGGTGCGATCGACGCGGCTTCGATCCTGAAGCCGATGCTCGCCCGCGGTGAGCTGCAGACGATCGGCGCGACCACGCTCGAGGAGTACCGCAAGTACATCGAGAAGGACGCCGCCCTCGAGCGCCGGTTCCAGCCGATCCAGGTCGGCGAGCCGTCGCTGGAGCACACCATCGAGATCCTCAAGGGCCTGCGCGACCGGTACGAGGCGCACCACCGCGTCTCGATCACCGACTCGGCGCTGGTCGCCGCCGCGACCCTGGCGGACCGGTACATCAACGACCGGTTCCTCCCGGACAAGGCGATCGACCTGATCGACGAGGCCGGCGCCCGGATGCGCATCCGCCGGATGACCGCGCCGCCGGACCTGCGCGAGTTCGACGAGAAGATCGCGAACGTCCGCCGCGACAAGGAGTCCGCGATCGACGCGCAGGACTTCGAGCGGGCCGCCCGCCTGCGTGACGAGGAGAAGACCCTCCTCGGCCAGAAGGGCGAGCGGGAGAAGCAGTGGAAGGACGGCGACCTCGACGTCGTCGCCGAGGTCGACGACGAGCAGATCGCGGAGGTGCTGGCCAACTGGACCGGCATCCCGGTGTTCAAGCTGACCGAGGAGGAGACCACCCGGCTGCTGCGCATGGAGGACGAACTCCACAAGCGCATCATCGGCCAGGAGGACGCAGTCAAGGCCGTCTCGCAGGCGATCCGCCGCACGCGTGCCGGTCTGAAGGACCCGAAGCGCCCGTCGGGCTCGTTCATCTTCGCCGGCCCGTCCGGTGTCGGTAAGACCGAGCTGTCGAAGGCGCTGGCCTCGTTCCTGTTCGGCGAGGACGACGCGCTCATCCAGATCGACATGGGTGAGTTCCACGACCGCTACACCGCTTCGCGGCTCTTCGGTGCCCCTCCGGGCTACGTCGGCTACGAAGAGGGCGGCCAGCTGACGGAGAAGGTGCGTCGCAAGCCGTTCTCGGTGGTCCTGTTCGACGAGATCGAGAAGGCGCACCAGGAGATCTACAACACGCTCCTGCAGGTGCTGGAAGACGGCCGCCTGACCGACGGTCAGGGTCGCACGGTCGACTTCAAGAACACGGTCCTCATCTTCACGTCCAACCTGGGCACTTCGGACATCTCGAAGTCCGTCTCGCTCGGGTTCGCCGGGTCCAACGACACCGGCACCCGGTACGAGAAGATGAAGCAGAAGGTCAACGAGGAAATGAAGAAGCATTTCCGCCCGGAGTTCCTGAACCGGATCGATGACATCATCGTGTTCCACCAGCTGACGCAGGAACAGATCATCATGATGGTCGACCTGATGATCGGCCGGGTCGAGACCCAGCTCAAGGCCAAGGACATGGAGCTGGAGCTCACGGCGAAGGCCAAGTCGCTGCTGGCCAAGCGCGGGTTCGACCCCGTGCTCGGTGCGCGGCCGCTGCGCCGCACGATCCAGCGCGAGATCGAGGACCAGCTGTCGGAGAAGATCCTGTTCGGCGAGGTCGAGCCGGGTCAGATCATCCTGGTCGACGTCGAGGGCTGGAGCGGCAACCCCGAGGACAAGGACGACCAGGCGCGGTTCACCTTCCGCGGTGAGCGCCGTCCGTCGTCCATCCCGGACGCCCCGCCGGTCAGCATCGGCGCGGGCCACGAGGAGCAGGGCGGCGAAGCCGAAGGCGAGTGATCGTCGCGTAGTACGCCAGGAGGGCGGTTCCCCGGTTCGGGGGAGCCGCCCTTCGGCTTTCCGGGCGCGTGAGACGATGCCCGCGGACCTTGGGGAGGGAATCCGCGTGGACGTGCTGTCGATCGACTTCGGGACTTCCAGCACTGTCGGTGTCCTCGCCGCTTTCGGACGCGGGGCGCGGGCCGTCGAGGTCGACGGGTCCGTCACCATGCCCTCCGCCGTCTTCGTCGAAGAGGACGGGATGCTCGTCGTCGGGCAGGATGCCGAACGCCGGGCGCGGCTCGATCCCAGCCGGTTCGAACCCAACCCCAAGCGGCGCATCGACGAAGGCCGGCTGCAGCTCGGTGACCACGAAATCCCGATCACCGACGCCTTCGCGGCCGTGCTGCGCCGGGTCGGTGAGGAAGCCGAACGGCAGCTCGGCCGGCCGCCCGCGCAGACCCGGATTTCGCACCCCGCCGGCTGGGGCGCCGACCGGCAGGACGTTCTCCGGGCCGCCGCCGCGACCGCCCGGCTCGTCGACGTCCGGCTGATTCCCGAGCCGGTGGCCGCCGCCGCGCACTACGCCAGTCTCGGGAGCCGGACCGGTGGGCCCATCGGGGTTTACGACCTCGGGGCAGGCACCTTCGACTGCGCTGTCGTCGGTGTGACCCAGCAGGGCTTCACCGTGCTCGCCGAGGACGGCCTGCCCGATCTCGGCAGCCTCGACATCGACCAGGCGCTGCTCGTCCACATCGGCCGGTCGGTGTCGCACGCCGATCCCGCGCAGTGGCAACGGCTCCTGCGCCCGCAGACCACCGCCGACCGCCGCGCGCGCCGGGCGCTGCTGCAGGATGTCCGCGACGCCAAGGAAAGCCTCTCGCGGCACGCGCAGACCCACGTGCCGATGCCCGAGCCGTTCGGGGACGTCCTCGTCAGCCGGGACGAGCTCGAAGCGCTCGTGCGGCCCAGCCTGCTGCGCAGCGCCGAACTGCTCGCCGCCACGATCCGCCGCGCCGGCCTGACGCCCGCGCGGCTCGGCGGTGTCTACCTCGTCGGCGGGCCGAGCCGGATGCCGCTGCTGGCCACCCTGCTCGGACGGCAGCTCGGCGTCCCGCCGACCACCCAGGACCAGCCCGAGACGGCCGTCGCGTTCGGGCTCCACCACGTTCCGCTCGGCACTCCCACCGACCTCACCGTGCCCGGCTTCGCGCCCGTCCGTCCGCCCGTGACGCCGCCGCGGCCGCAGCCGTGGCAGCAGGCTCCGCAGTTCGCGCCGCAGCCGAAGAAACCGCGCCGGATCGCGCGGCCCTGGTTCCTCGCGTTCGCCGTGTTGGTGGTCGTCGGGTTCGTGGCCACCGTGGTCGTGGTCCTCAACCGCGACGGGTCCCCGAAGTCCGCAGTGGACTGCACGTCGGCGGCGCAGCGCGACCAGGCCGGGTTCACCCCGTGCCTGCGTTCGCTGGCCGGCTCCGTCCCGGACCGGGGCACCTGCAAGACCATCGACCAGATCGGCCGGCAGCTGGGCGCGCTGGTCGCGGTCGTCTGTGGCATCCCGGGCGGCACCGTCAGCTACTACCAGGGCGTGACCGCCGACGAGTTCGAGGCGAACGCGAAGCTGCCGGCCCCCGGCAGCGACATCGGCCGCGGCACCTGGGACGGCGGCGGTCTGCACGGCAGGTACGTCGCCGGCGCCGGCCTGAGCTCGACGATCGTGCTCTTCGGCGCGGACGACCGCCGGGCGGCCGGGATCTACCGCGCGTACGAACCTGCTCGCACCGAGGACCTGGTCGCTTTCTTCACCCGCGAGGTCAAGCCGGTCTGATTTCACCAGGCTGCTGGCCGCGGGCCCGGCGGCGTTCGTCGAGCTCATCGGCCGCGGCGGTTAGCTGCAGCGATCCCGCTTCACTGCTCCGCGCCCGCGCTGACCGCCAGGTCCTCGGTGACCCGCAACGCCGTGTCCGCGAGGACGGCCAGCGCGTCGGCGATCCGGTCCACGCCCAGCGACGGCGCCTGCTTGCCCGACGCCGCGACCTGCTCCGGGCTGAACGGGACGTGCACGAACCCGCCGCGCACGCCGGGGAACTCCGTGGCCAGCAGGTGCATCAGGCCGTAGAACACCTGGTTGCAGACATACGTGCCCGCGGTGTGGGAGACCGACGCCGGCACGCCCGCGGCGCGGATCGCCGCCACGCACGCCTTCACCGGCAACGTCGTGAAGTAGGCCGCCGGGCCGTCCGGGACCACCGGGACGTCGATCGGCTGGGCGCCCGCGTTGTCCGGGATGCGGGCGTCGACGAGGTTGATCGCGACCCGCTCCGGGGTCACCTCGGACCGGCCGCCCGCCTGGCCGGCGCACACCACGAGCGACGGCCGGTGCTCGTCGAGCGCCCGCCGCAACGCGGGCAGCGACGCCGCGAACTCGCAGGGCAGCTCGACCGCCACGACGTCGTCCCGGTGCGCGCTCACCAGCGAAACCGCCTGCCACGACGGGTTCACCGGCTCGCCGCCGAACGGCGCGAACCCCGTCATCAGCACCCTGGCCATGCACCCTCCCTGGCGAAAAAGCGTCGAGGCCACCCTACGTCCGCAGGGTGGCCTCGACGACGACCGCGATCAGGCGGCGGGCTTGAGCCCGCCCGGGAACAGGTACTGGTCGGCGGGCTTGCCGGTGCCGTACACCCACGCGTCGAAGAAGCCCTTGAGGCTCCGGTGCGCGACGAACTCGGTGTACCGCTGGAACTCCTGCATGCTCGCGTTCCCGCCGCGGTGCAGCGACGGCCAGGTCTTGAGCACGAAGTCGAACGCCGGCTGCCCGATGTAGTTGCGCAGCGCGTGCAGCATCAGCGGGCCCTTCGAATACACGTACGTGAACTCGTTGCCGGCGCCCATGTCGTAGAGCTTGCCGTCCCAGAACTTCGCCGAGGCCTTCTTGACGTCGGCCGCGTACTGCTTGTTCAGGTCGACGCCCTCCTTCGCCTCGTCCCACAGCCACTCGGCGTAGGAGGCGAAGCACTCGTTGAGGCAGACGTCGCGCCAGTGCGCGACCGCCACCGAGTCGCCGTACCACTGGTGGGCGTTCTCGTGGACGATCGTCGGGACCGTGCCGGCCCAGCCCGCGGAGTAGATCGGGCGGCTCATGGTCTCGAGCGAGAAGCCGATCTCCTCGTTGAGGAAGATGCCGCCCGCCGCGTCGATCGGGTACGGGCCGAACTTCGACTCGAGGAAGTCGAGGATCTCCGGCAGCCGGCCTTCGGCCTGCTTGGTCGCGTCCGGCGTGCCCGGGGCGAACGCGCTGACGACCGGGGTGCCGTCCTTGCGCTGCCGGCGGTCGAAGGTCCACTTGTCGATCGCGACCGTCGTCATGTACGGCACGATCGGCGTCTCTTCGGCCCAGACGTGCGTGGTGCCGCCCGGCGCCTTGTGCGTCCCGCGTTCGCGGCCGTTGGCGATCACGCCCCACTCGTCGGGCACGGTGATCGCCAGGTGGAACGTGGCCTTGTCGAGCGGGGTGTCGTTGACCGGGTACCAGGTGGTGGCCGACTTCGGCTCGCCAGCGACGAACGCGCCGCCCGCCTTGGCGTACTGCCAGCCGTTGTCGCCGAGCGACGGGTCGCTGATCGGCGCGGGCACGCCGTGGTAGGCGATCGCGACCTTGAAGTCCTGGCCGCGCCACAACGGCCGCGCCGGCGTGATGACGAGCTCGTGGTCGCCGGTCCGGGCGAACTTCGCGTCCCGGCCGTCGACCTTCACCGAGTCGACGGTCAGGCCGTGCAGGTCCAGGTCGAACGAGCTGAGCGACTGCGTCGCCCGCGCGGTGATGTCCTGGTGGCCGGTGAGCTGGTGCGACGCCGGGTCGTAGCCGACCTTCAGGTTGTAGTCGGCGACGTCGTAGCCGCCGTTGCCGTCCTGCGGGTAGTAGCTCTCGCCCGCGCCGTCGCTGCCGGGCTTGGCCGGGCCCCAGCCGTCGCCCGCCGCGGCGACGCCGGCGCCGAGGCAGAGACTGGCGACCACGGCGGCCGCCACCACGACCGGTTTCTGTCCCCTCATGAACGCTCCTGTCCGTGTCGGTGGACTGCGCCCGCAACGTATCGCCACGAACGGGTGAACCGGACGATCGCGTCGCATTTGTCCGGATAATCAGCACTTACGTCGGCCCGCCCCGGCGCCGCGCGTCCGTCTGGAAAGCTGGACACATGCGCGTTGCGCTGCTGGGCCCGCTGCGGGCGGCGGAAGACGACGGCACGCCGATCGACATCGGCGGCGCCCGCCTCCGCATGCTCCTGGCCAGGCTGGCGCTGGACGCCGGGCGGGCGGTGCCCGCCGACGCGCTCGTCGACGGGCTCTGGGGCGCCGAACCGCCCGCTGACGCGGCGAACGCCCTCCAGTCGCTGGTCTCCCGGCTGCGGAAAGCCCTGCCGGTGCCCGTCGAATCCGGGCCGGGCGGCTACCGGCTCGCGGTGGCGGCCGGTGACGTCGACGCCGAGCGCTTCGAACGGCTCGCCGCCGACGGCCGCCGCGAACTGGCCGCGGGCCGTGACGCCCGCGCCGCCGACCTGCTCACCGAGGCCCTCTCGTTGTGGCAGGGCGCCGCGCTCGCCGACGTCCTCGACGCGCCCTTCGCGCCGGCGCCGGCCCGGCGGCTCACCGAGCTGCGGGCCGAGGCGGCCGAGGACCGCTTCGAAGCCCTGATCCGGCTGGGCGACCACGCCGCCGTCCTGGCCGACCTGGCCGCGGCGGCCGACGCGGACCCGCTGCGCGAACGGCTCGCCGGCCTGCGGATCCGCGCGCTGTGTGCCGCCGGTCGGCAGTCGGAGGGGCTGGCCGTCTACGCCGGGATCCGCCGCACGCTGGCCGACCAGCTCGGCGTCGACCCTTCGGCCGAGCTGCAGGAGATCCACGTCGCCGCGCTGCGCGGCGAGTTCGCGCCGCCGTCGCCGATGGCCGACCGGCTGCCGACCCGGCTGACCACGTTCATCGGCCGCGACGACGAGCTCAAGCTGCTGGCCGAGCTGCTCGGCTCCGCCCGGCTGGTGACCCTGGCCGGGCCCGGCGGGGCGGGCAAGACGCGCTTGGCCACCGAAGCGGCGTCACGGCACCCGGCGCACCAGCAGGGCCGCGTCTGGTTCGCCGCGCTGGCCGGCGTCCGCGACCCCGACGACGTCTACGCCACGCTGCTGGGCGCGCTCGAGGTCCGGGAGATCCGCGCCGAGACCGAGATCAATCGCCGTCAGCCGGAACCGGTGGAGCAGGCCGTCGAGGTGCTCGGCGGCGCGGAAGCGCTGCTGGTGCTGGACAACTGCGAGCACGTCGTCGACGCCGCCGCCCGGCTGGCCGACGAACTGCTGCAGCGGGCACCGAAGCTGCGGATCCTGGCGACCAGCCGCGAACCGCTGGCGATCACCGGGGAAGCGCTGTGCCCGCTCGGCCCGCTGCCGGTGCCCGCGGAACGCGCCGCGCCCGCGGAGGCCGCCGAGCTCGACTCGACCCGGCTGTTCCTCGACCGGGCGGCCGCGGTCCGGCCCGACTTCGTGCTGGATGAGTCCACAGTGGACAGCATTGGCGAGATCTGCCGCCGGCTCGACGGAATGCCGCTGGCGCTCGAGCTGGCCGCGGCGCGGCTGCGGTCGATGACCGTGGCCCAGATCGCCGGACGGCTCGGCGACCGCTTCCGGCTGCTCACCTCGGGCAGCCGCACGGCGTTGCCGCGGCAGCGGACGCTGCGCGCGGTCGTCGAGTGGAGCTGGGACCTGCTGGCCGACGCCGAGCTGGTGCTGGCCCGGCGGCTCGCGGTGTTCACCGGCGGTGCCGAGGCGGCGGCGATCGAGGCCGTCTGCGCGGACGAGCTGCTGCCCGCCGCCGACGTGCCCTACGTGCTCGGCAGCCTGGTCGAGAAGTCCATAGTGGACACCGGGGATGGCCGCAACGGCGAGCCGCGGTACCGGATGCTGGAGACACTGCGCGCGTACGCCGCCGAGCGGCTGGTGGAGTCGGGCGAGCACGACCGGACGCGCCGGGAGATGGCGGCCTACTACGCCGAGTTCGCGCAGCGGCTGGAGCCGACGCTGCGCACCGCCGAGCAGCTGGTGGCGATCGACATGTTCGAAGCCGAGAGCGCGAACATGATCGCGGCCCTGCGCAGCGCGATCGAGATGTCCGATGTGGACAACGCGGTCGCGTTGCTGGACGGGATGTTCTGGTACCTCACTATCCTCGGCCAGGGCGGCCGGGTGGGCGGCCTGATCCGCGAGACCCTCGCGTTCGGCGACCGGCTGCCCGCCGACGTCGCCGCCGCCTACCGCGCCCTCCTGTACCTGATGGACGAGGTCCCGGTGCGGACCGACCGGACCGAAATGCTGCAGCTGGTCGACGAATGCGTGCGCACCGGCGCGGTGGACCGCTACCCCGGGCTCGCGGTGGGGCTGCCGATGCTGGCCTTCCTCGGCGGCGATCGCGAGGTCGCCGTCCGTGAGGTGCACCGCGCCGAGCAGCACCCGGACCCGTGGACCCGGGCCGGCGGGTACTGGGTGGACAGCTTCCTGCTCGACGACGAGGGTGACGTCGAGGGCGCGGACCGGGCGCGCGAGCTGGCCCACGCCGGGTTCGAGGCGGTCGGCGACCGCTGGGGCATCGCGATGACGCTGAGCTTCAAGGCGTACGCGCTGTCGCAGGACGGCGACAGCGCGAAGGCCATCGAGACCTACCAGCGTGGGCTGGCGCTTTCGATGGAGCTGCGGTCGCACGAGGACGCCGTGCAGCACTGGTGGCGGCTGGCCGTCGAGCGCGCGCGAACCGGCGACTTCGAGGCGGCCTGGCGCGATCAGGAGGCGGCCGAGCGCTACGGCCGGGACATCACGAACCCGCAGCAGCGCGCCATCCTGATGTTCGGCCGGCTCGAGCTGCTGCTGCGCACGGGCGAGCTGGCCGAGGCGCGGACCCTGCTCGACCGCGTGATCACGATGGGCGGCGACGACTGGTTCCCCGGCGGCATCGGCGACGAGTGGATCCACGCGTTCGAGGCGCGGCTCCTGCTGGCCCGCGACCGCGCCGACGAGGCGGAACCGCACGCGGCGATCGCGATCCGGGCCACGAACCAGCGCGGCGACATGCCGGACATGGCGGGGTCGGTGGAACTGCTGGCGATGATCCGGGCGCGGCAGGGCCGGTACGAGACGGCGGCGCGGGTGCTCGCCGCGTCGGCCGTCGTCCGCGGGCGGCTGGACCTCGGCAGTCCCGAGGTGCGGGCGCTCATCGCCGAGCTGCGCGCGGAGCTGCCGGACTACGACTCGGTCCACGACGAGGTCCGCCGGCAGTCCAAAAAGGACGCCATTGCCTGGCTACTGGCCGAGCTGGGCTGACGCGGTCGTGAGTGGTAAGGCGAGTTAGAACTCGCCTTACCACTCACGACCCGGGGTTCAGCGTGCGTCGGCGACCGGATCCAGGTCCCAGGTCAGCGTCACGACCGTGCCCGCGTCTCCGGACGAGATGTCCGCTCGGTCGGCGCTTGCCCGCAGCAGCAGCAAACCGCGGCCCCGCAACGAGACCGGCTGAGTGTCCGGCACCGGCGTCCGCCACTGCCCGTGGTCGGTGATCACCACCTCGACGCGGTCCGGGGACACCGAGGCGTCGACGTCCACCAGCCCGTCCCCCGATCCGTCGTAGGCGTGGTCGGCCACGTTCGCCAGTGCTTCGTAGGCGGCCAGCACGATGTCGCCCGCGCGGCCTTCGTCGACGCCCGCCGCCAGCACCCACGCCATCAGCTCGTGCCGCAGGCGACGGAGGGCGTCCGGGACCGCGGGCACGCCGTGGCAACCGAACGTTTCCTGCATCCGCGTTCGCCTCACTCGAGTGCTTCGTCGACCGTTGCGTGGACGCCGATCCACGTGTCGAGCCCGGTCGTTCGCAGCGGGCCCGACGTCACCGCCGAATCGCTCACGACCCGCAGCGCGCGCTCGGCCAGCCTGCGGTGGGCGGCCGCGAGCACCTGCAGCCCCGCCGAGCAGAAGAACGTCACCTCGCGCAGGTCGACCACCAGCTTCTCCGGCCCGCCGGCCAGCACCACGTCGACGACTTCCGCGAACTCCGGCGCACTGACCAGGTCGATCTCCCCGGCCACGGCGAGCACCGCGGTGCGGCCACGCCAGTCCAGCGCGACCGCCAGGTCGGTGGCAGGCAGATCCGGCGTCGAAGGGGGCACGGCCACCCATCGTGCCTCACTCACCGCGAATCGGCTACCGGTGCGGGAGCTGCACGACGGTGACCCAGAAGTCGTCGATCTTCCGGACCACTTCGACGAACTTCTCGAAGTCGACCGGCTTGGTGACGTAGGCGTTGGCGTGCAGCTCGTAGCTGCGCAGGATGTCCTCCTCCGCCTCGGACGTCGTCAGCACGACCACCGGGATCGTGCGCAGGCCGGGGTCCTGCTTGATCTCGCCGAGCAGCTCCCGGCCGTCCTTGCGGGGCAGGTTGAGGTCGAGCAGGATCAGCCCCGGCCGCGGCGACTCCCGGAACGGCCCTTCGCGGTGGAGGAACCGGAGCGCCTCGACGCCGTCCTCCGCGACGTGCAGCGCGTTGCGGATCTTGTGGTGCGCGAAGGCTTCCCGGGTCATCAGCACGTCCCCGGGGTCGTCCTCGACGAGCAGGATGTCGATCGGGGCAGGCACCTGCGTCATGCGTCCCCCTTGTCCTCGCGGGCGGGCAGGGTGAAGCGGAAGGTCGTGTCCGCGGCTTCGGTGTCGAGCCAGATCCGGCCGCCGTGGTACTCGACGATCCGGCGGCACAGGGCGAGACCGATGCCGGTGCCCGGGTACGCCGAGCGCGTGTGCAGCCGCTGGAACAGCGCGAACACCCGTTCGGCGTACTCCTCGTCGATGCCGATCCCGTTGTCCGCCACGGAGAACACCCAGTCGTCGCCGTCGCGCTCGGCGGTGACCCGGACCTCCGGCGGCGCGTCACCCTTGAACTTCAGCGCGTTGCCGATGAGGTTCTGGAACACCGCGGTCATCAGCGCCGGCTCGACGCGCACCGCGGGCAGGTCGCCGCGGGAGACCTTGCCGCCGCTGAGCGACAGCGCCACCTCCAGGTCCGCCACCGCGTCGTCGACCAGCGCGCCCGCGTCGGCCAGGACGTGTTCGCCCGGCTTCCGGCCGACCCGGGAGAACGCCAGCAGGTCGTTGATCAGCACCTGCATCCGCTTCGCGCCGTCGACGGCGTACTCGATGTACTGCTCGCCGCGCTCGTCGAGCAGGCCCTGGTAGCGCCGCTGCAGCAGCTGGCAGAAGCTGGCCACCTTCCGCAGCGGTTCCTGCAGGTCGTGCGAAGCGACGTAGGCGAACTGCTCCAGGTCGGCGTTGGACCGCTCGAGCTCGCGCGTGCGGCGGTCCAGCATCGCGTTCGACTCCTCGGCCTCGCGCGTCCGGCGGTCCAGCATCGCGTTGGACTCCTCCGCCTCACGCGTCCGCCGGTCCAGCAGCGCGTGCGCCTGCTCGAGTTCGGCGACCTCGTCCAGGATGCGCTGCCGCATCGCCTCGACGTCGGCGCCGAGCTGGGCGATCTCGCGCGGCCCGCTCCCGTGCACCGGGTGGTGGATGTCGGCGTCCGCGACCTGGCGGACCTCGCCGGCCAGCCGCAGGATCGGCCGGGTGATCACCTGCCGCAGCCCGACGAACAGCATCGCGAACAGGAGCAGGACCAACCCGCCGATGACCACGAACATCGCGTTCAGGAAGTTCGCCGCCGCGTTCAGGTCGACGCGGCCGGCGTCGCGGATCGCGGTGAGGTGGTCGAGCTGGGCGTCGAGGGCCGTGCGGACGTCGACGAACAGCGCCCGGCCGCGCTCGACCTGCGCCGCGGTGACCGGCGGCGCGCCGGGGGCGATGGTCGGCGCGGCCGCGGCCTGCCAGGCTTCGGCCGCGCGGAGCACGGCCGCCAGGTCGTCGCCGATCCGGGTGCCCGGGGCCGCGCCGAGCTGCCGCAGCTGGGCGACGGCGTCGGCCTGCGAGCGGACGCCGTCGGTGTAGGGGACGAGGAATTCCGGCTGCCGGCCGAGCTGGAAGCCGCGGACGCCGCTTTCCTGGTTCAGCAGCGCGGTGGACAGCTGGGAGGCGGCCAGCCGCTGCGGCGCGATCATGTCGAGCAGCCGGGTGCGGGCCTCGGTGAGGTTGTGCAGGGCGATCCCGCCGGCCACCAGCGCGGCGACCAGCAGCACCGCCTCGACGGCGGCGAGGACGGCCAGCCGGCGGCGGATCGGCCAGCCTCGTGCGTCACCGCTCATCGGTCGCGTCTCCCGGGTCGTGGCTGAGCAGGGCGAGGGCGACGTCGTCGTCGAGCGGGCCGGAGTTGAGCCGTTCGGCCCGGGCGATCAGCTCGTCGAGCAGGGCCCGGTTGTGGATGCCGGTCTCCCGCTTGATGTCGAGCACGAGGGCGGCCATCCGCTCGTGGCCGAGCCGTTCGGACCCGGCGCCGACGCGGCCCTCGAACACGCCGTCGGTGTACAGCATCAGTGACCACCCGGGGTCGAGCGGCACTTCCAGCGCGTCCCACTTCGCGCCCTCGACGACGCCGAGGGGAACGCCGAGGCGTTCGCCGGAGAGCAGGTGCCCGTCGCCGGGGGTGAGCAGCAGCGGCGGCAGGTGCCCGGCCAGCGACAGGCGCAGGGATCTTCGGTCCGGCGCGACGACGACCATGCAGACGGTGGCGAACAGCGGCTCGATCCGCTCGTGCACCAGTACCCGCTCGACCATGCTCAGCACGTCGGCCATCGGCAGGCCGGCCATCACCAGCGAGCGCCACGCGATCCGCAGCGCGACGCCGAGCGCGGCCTCGTCCGGGCCGTGGCCGCAGACGTCACCGATCATCATGTGCACGGTGCCGTCGGCGAGCTCGATCGCGTCGTAGAAGTCGCCGCCCAGCAGGGAACCGTTGCGGCCGGGCCGGTAGCGTGCGGCCAGGTGCAGGTGCGGGTCGCGCAGCAGCGGGCTGGGCAGCAGGCCGCGTTCGAGCCGCGCGTTCTCCCGCGCGAGCAGCTGCTGCTGGAGGAACTGCTGCTCGACCTGCTCGGCGCGCTTGCGTTCGCGGGCGAACCGCAGCGCCTTCACCAGCAGCGGGCCGTCGACCTGGTCCTTGACCAGGTAGTCCTGCGCGCCGGCGGCGACCGCGGCGACGCCGGTGGCCTGGTCGTGCTGCCCGGTCAGGACGACCACGGCGACGCCGGGGGCGTGCTGGCCGAGCTTGGTCAGGCCCGACAGCCCCATGGCGTCGGGCAGCTGCAGGTCGAGCACCACGCAGTCGGCGGTGAGCGGGCCGCTCAGCGCGGCGGTGAGCGTTTCGACGCGTTCGAGCGTGTACGGCACGGCCGTGTCCGCCAGCATCTCTTCGACCAGGAGGGCGTCTCCGTCGTCGTCCTCGATCAGCAGCACCCGCAGGCGCGTGCGGGGATCCTGCGATGAGTCGAGCGCGGCGGTCACCGGCGTCTCCCGTTCGGCTGCTCTTGAGCCAGCACATCCAGACGATCAACCCTAGCGGCACCGGCGGCGGCCGCCTACGGCCGTGGAACCGGTCCCACCGGGGTAGCGTTTTATAGCACCCCGGTGTGACACCGGCTCGATAACGGTTCGGGTCACGGCCGTGCCGGAACCGGACGTCCCGTGCCTACGCTGCGCGGATGGCCCACTCCGCCGCCCGTGCCTGGTGGGGTGCGGCGGTGTGCTGGTTCCTCGGGACACTGGCCGGCCGGCTGACCGGCAGCCACACCGCGATCACCGGGGCCGTCCCGCTGCCGGTCGCGGTGCTCCTGTCCGCCGTCTGCGCCGGGCTGTGGGCGTTGCTCGTGTACGCGGCATACCGAGGCAGCAAAGGCGCCCGTCCGGCGCTGGCGGTGGCCGGCGGGCTCGGCATCGTGGACCTGGTGGTGCAGCTCGTCGGGGACGTCGTGACGCGCAACTTCGTGCACGGCGGCTTCTTCCTGGTCGCGCTCGTCCTCTCCGGCGCCGGGTTCACGCTGATGTTCCGGCCGCGCTGACGCTCAGAACAGCGGACGGCCGCTGTTCTTCGCCGTGACGTACGCCTGCCAGTCGCGGGTGACCTGGTCGGCGTAGCTCGTCGCGAAGGCCCGCGTCTCGGCCTGCAGCCCGGGGACGGACGTGATCGCGCCGTCGATCGCCGCGTCGGCCGAGTACGCCAGTCCGGTGCCGGGGATGTCCTGGTCGGCGCGGGCGTGCGCGGCGGCGAGCAGCCGCCCGACGTCCCGGACGGTGTCGTCCCAGATCGCCGACGTCGTCAGGTCGCCGATCTTCAGGTCCTCGGCGAACGGCGACTTCTCCTTGACCAGCACCGGCGTGCTCCCGACGCTCGCCCAGCCCGCCAGGGGGTCCGACTGGTCGGCGAGCCAGCGCAGGGCGAGCGCCGGACGCTGCCCGCCGGTCAGGGTGGTGGCGTCCGGCGCGAGCTGCTTCGGCGCCGGGTCGACTTCCTGCCTGAGCTCGAGGATCCGGTCGTCGGACGCCGCCGTCGTGTCGCCCTCGACGAGCACGTACCAGCGGAAGCGGCCGAGGCTGCCGGTGCCCGCGCCGGTCCGGCGGCGGACGTCCTTCACGACGGCTTCGGACGCCTTGAGCGGCTTGCCCGCGGTGGTCCGGTACGCCGCGATCGCGGTCACGAGCTGGGTGCGCGTCGCCGGCGAGACCGGCTGCAGCTGCGGGTCGTCCTTGAAGTGACCGCCGGTGGTCCACTTGGCGACCAGGTCGGCCCGCTTGTCCCCGGCGGCGGCGTCGATCAGGTCCCCGACGAGGTCGGAGGTGTTGCCCGCGGTCAGCCGCCAGCTCGCTTCGCCGTCGGTCCCGTGGAACTTCGCGATCCACTGCGCGTACTCGGCGACGAAGGTGTTGACGTCGGTGGCGATCTGGCTCGCGCTGCGGCCGTCCGCCCGGCCGGCGAGCACGATCGACACGGCTTCGCGGCGCAGCTCCCACGTCCACGAACCGCGCCAGGCGTCGTCGGTGTCGTTCAACGCGAACTGCTCTTCGTTGTCGGCTCCGCGGTCGGCGCCGGTGTTCTCCAGGTGCGCGTCGCCGGTCAACCAGACGTCGCCACCCGCGTTCGCGTAGGCCGACGAGGGCAGTTCACCCAGGTCGCGGTAGTAGAGCGGCGAGGTGCCCCGGAAGAACGCCCACGCGTTCGACGCCAGCGTCTGCGTCCGCAGGGTCAGCTCGTCGTCGGTCGCGCCGGCGTTGAGGACGTGCAGCGCGTGGTCCCGGTCGTAGATCACCGCCACCGGGTCCCGGCTCAGGCCGGCCGCCTCCCCGGGCGCGGCGGTGGCGAGCAGCGTGACAACGACCAGAGTCCCCACAGTGGTTCGGCGCATTCACCCAGGTATACCGGCCGGAGGTGAGCGGGAGTCAGCGCGCGGTCAACGTCAGGGCGAACGTGTTCCCGTCGCCCTGCACCAGGGAACTCAGGTACGCGGTGAACGTGCCGCAGCCGGTCAGCGGCGGAATCACGTAGCTGCCGGTGACCGGGCCACCCGTCGCCAGGGTGAAGCCGCTGCCGGTCCGCAGGTCGACCGGAACCGGCGCACTCGCCCGGCAGCCCGCGTCGGCGACCGGCAGCCCGAAGAGCGTCACCTGCGGCAAGGCCAGCGCGAACGTCGAGTGTGCGACGAACCCGCCGCCGCCGAGTTCCCCGGTCTGCGGGCCGTCCGCGGTGAACTGCAGGTCCGCGTGGCCGGGCACGAACCCGAACACCTTGAAGTCCGCGCTGGTCTTGTCGAACACCGCCGCGAACTCCGGGCCGGCGTCGAGGGACCCGGTGAGCGGCGCGGTCGCGCCCAGCGCCTTGACCGCCGTCGACCCCGCCACCGCGTAGCGGTACTGGGCCGGCGCGCTGCCGAGGTCGAACGCGAGCAGCACCGGGTCCTGTCCCGCGTCGAGCGTGCAGTCCGAGGTGAACGAGCCGAGCCCGGTGAACGAGCCGTCGGCCTTCTTCGGGGTCAGGCGCGCGCTGAAGCCGCCGATCGTGAGGGTGGTCTTCCCCGCGTTCGGCAGCTGGACCGGCGGGACCGAGCCGGCCGCCCGCGTGGTGAAGGCCCCCGAAGGCGGCACCGCCGTCTTCGCCACGGTCAGCGGCAGGGCGAGCGGCAGCGTCAGCGGACCGTTGGCCAGCGTCACCCCTGCGGACGCCGTCCCTTCGATGCTCGCCGCGCCGACCAGGGCCAGGCCGCGGGCCGACTTGTCCGGCACGGTCACCGCCACCGCGAGGTCCGCCGTCGTGAACGTCCCGCCGGGCGCGGACGGCACTTCGAACGACGCCTTGACCTCCACGTCCAGCTTCTGCAGCCCGATCAGCGGGAACGGGCAGGTGAAACTCAGCTTCTTGTCGATCGGCGTCGACGCCGCCGCGGGCGCGACGACGGCGAGGGCGAGCACGCAGGCGGCGAGCAACGACCGGGCGATCCGCACGGGCGCTCCCCTTTCTCGAGACGTGGCACCGGCCCCCGCCGCGGCACAGGGCGCGCAGCGGGGGCCGGCAGATCGGTCACTTCTTGGTGAGGTTGAGATCCAGCGAGTTGCCGTCGCTCTTCGCGAACGCGCTGACGATGTCGTTGAACGGGCCGCAGTTCTGCAGCGCGGACAGCGAGTAGGTGCCCGCCAGCTTGCCGCCCTTGAGCAGGTCGAAGTCGGGCCCGGTGGTCATCTCGCTCGTCGACGAGGTGGTCGTGCCGCACTTCGGGTCGGTGCTGATCGGGATGCCGAACAGGTTGACCGTGGTGAGGAACGTGTCGAACTTGATGTGCGCCTTGAAGCCGGTGCCCACCAGCTCACCGGTCTGCGGGCCGTTCTGGACGACCTTGACGTCGGAGCTGCCCTGCAGGAAGCCGAACAGCTTGAAGTCGGTGTGCGTCGGGTTCAGCTGCAGGCTGCCGGTGAACTTCTTGTTGGCCAGGTCCACGTCGGCGTCGAACGAGCCGGTGATCGGCGCGGTGCTGCCGAGCGACTTCAGCGCGGTCTGCCCGGTGATGCCGAAGGAGTACTTGATGCCCCCGCCCGGCGGCGTGGTCGTGGGCGGGGTCGTCACCGGCGGCGTGGTCGTCGGCGGCGTGGTGACGGGCGGGGTGGTGACCGGCGGGGTCGTCGTGCCGCCACCGCCGTTGATGGTGATCGTGGCGAGGGTGTTGTTCTGCCCGCTGTCCTGCGTGCAGGGCGCGTCGATCGTGCCGTCCGGCGTGATGCCGGTGACCGAGCCGTCGGCCTTGCGCGGGGTGACCTTCAGGTTCAGGTCGCCCACGGTGATCTTCGCCTGGCCTGCCTGGGTGAACGTCAGCGACGGCGTCTTGCCCGCGGCGTTGATGTTCATTTCCCCGGACGCCGGGATGTTCGTCTTGTCCAGCGTGATCGGGACGCTGACCGGCAGGTTGAGGCTCGGCGCGGCGACGGTCGCGCTCGCCGTCGCGGTGCCCTCGAGCGTCGTGGCGCCGATCAGGCTCAGGCCGCTGACGGTGTCCGCGTTGATGGTGGACACGGCCTTGATGTCGAACGCGCCGGTCGCCTGCCCGGTGTTCACCGTGGTCGGCAGGTCGGTGTTGATCACCACCTTCAGCGACTGCGAACCCACCAGCGGGAACGTGCAGTGGTAGTTCAGCGTCAGCGAAATCGGGTCGGCGGCGCTGGCCTGTGCCCCGACGACGAGCGCGGTGGCGATGAGCCCCACCGCTCCCGCGGCCGCGGCGGCCACGACCGTCTTCTTCTTGCCTGTTGGGTGACTCACGATGGTCCTTCCGTGTATCAACAGTGATACGAAACGGCGGAGCGTTCCCTGGAAATGACCGTCCGGAAATCGCTACCGAACAGTAAACTAACGAGCGCGGATGGCACCGATCAAGGGCTTCCGGTAAAAAGGTCACGCGGACACGGCAAATTGTCACACCGGCACGTCAGACCGACCGGTTTCCTAGCAGCCCGGGGAAGGTTTCCCCAGCACAGGCCCACCGGCGAACCGCTGATGCGCGTAACAAAAGCGGGTGCCGGAATGTTGACGCGCATGCCAACCGGGCATTCTGTTCTTGCTCGCGCGGGAGCGCGCCGCGTAGCTTCGAAACCCATGAAAAGAATGCACAGCGCGGTGCTCGCGATGTCGGCGGCCGCGCTTCTGTCGTGTGCCGCGTGCGGTTCGGACACCCCGCCCGACCCGGGCCGCCACGCCGATCCGGCCGCACTGGCCTGGGTCGACAAGGTGTGCACCGGCGTCGCCGCGGGCTCGGCGAAGCTGGCGCAGCCGCCGGCGGTCGACGACGCCGACCCGGTGAAGACCCGGGACGCGATGGTCGGCTTCCTGGGCCGGCTCGGATCCGCCCTCGACGACATGGCGGGCGGCATCCGCACGGCCGGCGTCCCGCCCGTCCCGGATGGACAGTCCGTTGTGGACAAGGCCACCGGCAACCTCACCGAGACGAAGACCAAGCTCGCCGAGACGAAGGCCCGGATGGAGCAGGCGAAGGTGACCGACCAGCCCAGCCTGCGCAAGGTCATCTCCGAGGCCGACTCGACCATGGGGCAGCTGGCCGACCCGGAGGGCCCGATCAAGGACCTCAAGGCGAACTCCGAGCTGAACCTGGCCTTCAGCGAGTCGGCGACCTGCAAGCGCGTCTACGGGACGGGCTCGTGACCGCCCGCCGCGTGCTCGCCGCGCTGGTGGCCGTGGTCCTCACCACGGCGTTCGCGCCCGCGGCCGCCGCCGCGCCCGCCCCGGGGCCGCTCGACGATTCCTTCTACGTCCCGCCGTCCCCGCTGCCCGCGGGCAAGCCGGGTGACGTGCTCCGGTGGCGGCCGTCGAACGCCGGCCCGCGCAAGGCGTCGGTCGACGCGTGGCAGGTGATGTACCTGTCGACGAACGCGCTCGGGCAGCCCGACGCGGTCACCGGCACGGTCCTGGTGCCGAAGACCGCCGACCGCGCGAGCGCCCCGATCGTCGCGTTCGCCCCCGGCACGCACGGCCCGGCGTTCGCCTGCACGCCGTCGGCGATGATCGACATCGGCGCGTTCTACGAGCAGCCCGGCCTCGACGACCTGCTCGACGCGGGCTACGCGGTGGCGGTCCCGGACTACGAGGGCTACCAGCCGGCACCGAAGACGACCTACGTGGTGGGCCGGTCCGAAGGCCCGGCGGTGATCGACGCGGTCCGCGCGGCGCAGCGGCTCCCCGCGGCCGGGCTGTCGGCGTCGGCGAAGGTCGTGTTCCGCGGCTATTCGCAGGGTGGCGGCGCGGCGGCGTGGGCGGGCGAGCTGCAGCCGACGTACGCGCCGGAGCTGAACCTGGTCGGCATCGCGGCCGGCGGCGTGCCGGCGGACCTCGTCCAGGTGACGCTGCAGCTCGACGGCAAGTTCGGCTTCGGCGTGTTCGCCTACGCCCTGCTGGGCCTCGACCGGGCGTACCCGGAGCTGCAGCTGGACTCGTTCCTCAGCGACAACGGCCGCACGAAGCTGGCCGAGATGCAGCAGAGCGCGTGCACGTTCGAGCTGCTCACGACATACGCGAACCAGAAGATCGCGGACTACACGACCGGCCCGGGCTACATCAAGCCGGCGTGGATGGCGCGGCTGAACGAGAACAAGCTGGGCGGAACGCCACCCCGGGTCCCGGTGTTCCTCTACCACGCGACGGGCGACCAGCTGGTGCAGTTCGCGCAGGCGGACAGCCTGCACAAGACGTACTGCGCGGCCGGGGTCCAGGAGACGTGGAAGACCTACGACACCGACCACATCACGCTGGTCTACACGGGCAACGCGGACGTACTGGCGTTCGTGAAGGACCGCATCGCCGGCAAACCGGCGACGGCGAGCTGCTGACCAGCGTCCACAGGCCGGTCGTGATGTGGACAGCCAGGCTGCGACAGGGGCTTTTCCCGGGCTTCGTCGGGCTGCCCCGATAGACTGGACCTGGGACGCCCCCCGGAGAGGGTGGGGGCGCCCGTCAGCGGTTCCGGCCGCCGCGCGGGTGCTGCTGCCAGGAGCTGATCACCGAACTCACGTACTCGCGCCACTGGTCCGCCGGCGACGTCGTCGACGGCGGCGCCGGGGGCTCGGCGCGGGCGGGTTTGCGGCCCGCCGCCGACGGCGCGCTCGTCGTCTCGGCCGGGGAGTCGCGCACCTGGGCGGTGAGCGGCGACGGCGTCGCGGAAGCGCTCATCGTCACCACCCCCTCGCTCGACGTCGGCGGCGGCACCGGGACCGCCGCGCCGGGTGGCGGCACCGCCGTCCCGCCCACCTGGTGCGGCTGGAGCAGCACGACCGCCGCCAGCCCGAGCCCGACGGCCGCGCCCGCAGCCAGCACGTAGGGCTTCGCGCGGCGGGAGTGGTCGGCGGGCGGGGTCTCCCGCGGGCGCTCGTCGTCGCCGGCCGCCAGCTCGGCGTCGAGCACGGCCAGCGGGTCGGGCGCGGGCTCGGTGGCCGGCTCGCCGGCGAGTTTCGCGTCGAGCTCACCGCGGATCATCAGCGGCTTCGTCTGCGAAAGGTTCACCAGTTCGGCGACCGAGGGAAGTTCGCCCTCCCCGCCTGTGCGTGCCATCGAAAGACCTCCGCCCTGTCGGCGTCACCTGGAGGAACCATGCCCGAGCCGCGAGAGCTGCTCCGCTTCGCCGTCGTCGGTTCGGCCGCGTACGGGGTCACCCTACTGGGCGACTACAGCCTGAAGTTCACCGTGTGCCGGGAGAAGCCGGTGACGGCACTGGCGATCGCCACGATCGTGGCCACGGCGTTCGCGTACCTGCTGTCCCGGCGCTGGTCGTTCGCCACGCGCGGCGGCCACGGTCGGGTGCGGGAGGCGACGCTGTTCTTCGCCGTCAACGCGGGTGCGGTGGCGGTGAACCTCGTGCCGCCGCTGGTGTCGCGGTACGTGCTGCACCTGGCCGTTCCGTACGTCGGCTACCCCGCGCAGGAGGTCGCGGACTTCGTCGCCGGGATGCTGCTGGGCACCTTCCTCGGGACGGCGTTCCGCTGGTGGGGGTACCGGCGGTGGGTGTTCCCGCGGCCGGCCGGCGTCGCGGAAGCAGCTGACTCACGGCGCGCCTCAGCCGTGGTCCGGTAGGGCACGCTCCGCCAGCAGCGCCAGCTCCAGCCGCAGCCGCTCGCTGGGGTCGTCGAGGCGGTCGCCGAACAGCTCCGCCAGCTTCTTGAGCCGGGCCCGGATCGTCTGCGGGTGCAGGTCGAGCAGCCGGCCCAGCTCCGGGGCGCTTCCCCGGGTCCGGACCAGCGCGAGCAGCGTCTCGGCCAGCTGCTCGCGGCGGCGCCCGGACAGGCCGGACAGCGGCTCGAGCGTCGTCGAAGCCAGCTGGACGAGCAGGAACTCGTCGGCGAGCAGCAGCAGCGTCGTCACGTGGTCGCGGCACCAGATCACCGGGCCCGGCGCGTCGAGCAGGCCGCGGGCGGCCAGGTCGACGGCGCGGCGGGCGATCCGGAACGACTCGGGTGCGTCGGACGGCGGCACCAGCGGCCCGACCGCGGCCGTCCAGCCCGGCGGCAGCCCGGCGAGACCGGCCAGGTCGACGTCCGGGGCCGGGGTGAGCGCCGCCGGCGGGTCGCCGGCGGGATCGGCGGGGACGTGCTCCGGCAGCAGCCCGGGCGGGAACTCCGGGGCACCGGGCAGCGCCCGGAACGCCACCGCGGCGACCCGTTCGGGCGCCGGCAGCCCGGACGCGGCGACCAGACCGTCTACTTCGGCCGGTGTCCGGCCGCCGAGCAGCGCGCGCAGCAGGCGCCGGTGCCGTTCGCCGGTCCCGGACACCGCCGCTTCGGCAGCGCTGTAGCCCTCCGCGACGGCGGCCATCGACGTCTCGACGTCGGCGAACATCCCTTCGGCGGCGCCGTACAGGACATCACCGGACAACCCGGCTTCCCGCGCGATGTCGGCGATCCACCGCCAGGTGACCCGGCTCGACACGCGCACCGCCGCCTGCACGGCTTCGCGGCTCAGGCCACTGTGGAACGCCCGGCGCCCGTGCCCGCGGAACCCGGCCAGCCGGTCGGCCTGCCACATCGCGGGCGTGCCGACGCGGTCGACGTCCTGCTCGATGCCGCGCCGCGTCTGCTCGATCGCGACGGCACGCTCCGGCCCCTGGCCGAAACTCCGGGAATATTCCGGAATCTCGGCGGCGATCGCGTCGACGCAGGCCCGCGCGATCTCCGGGATCCGCGGGCGCACCGCGTCGCCGAGTTCGTGCGGCAGCCGGGACCACACGGAGCCGTCCGAGGCAGCGGAACCGCGCATGGGGAATTCAGTCCTCCACTGGGAATTGGTACCGCAGAAATAGCCCCGCCATCTGACACGGAGCGTAGAACGCGCACCCGTCCGTGTCAAAAGGACGAGTGAGCGTCACCCTTTCCGGGAACCGATCGTTGATTTTTCAGTGACACGCGGGTCGGATACGCTCGGCTTCCGCACATCGCACTCGAAGGGGGATTCGTGGTCGAGTACCGCAGCTTCCGCCTGCTGGCCTCGCTGCCGCGCGCGCTGGGCGCGGGCCTGCGCCCGCACGTCGGGCACGCGGCGGCCTCGATGATCCAGGAGGTGCAGCGCACGGTCCCGGCCTACGGCCAGCCGCTCAAGGGCGTGTTCGGCAAGGTGCTGGTGAAGAGCGTCGAGTACGCGGTGCAGCACTGCATCGATTCGATGGGCGAGCCGGCGCTGGCGCACGAGCCGTGGATCGAGTTCTACCGGGGCCGCGGCCGGATCGAGTTCAGCCAAGGCCGCAACCTCGACGCGCTGCAGGACACCGCCACGATCGGGGCGCGGGTGGCCTGGCGGGCGATGCACCCGGCGGTGATCGCGGCGGGTGTCGACCCGGCGGTCATCTCGGTCGCCGCGGAGGCCATCTTCGCCTACGTCGACGAGCTGTGCGCCACCGCGATCGAGGGGTACCAGCAGGCGCAGGCGGAGGCCGAAGGGTCGGTCCCGGTCCGGCGGCGGCGCCTGCTGGAGCTGATCGCGGGCGCCCCGGAGGGGGCGGCGAGCAGCATCGCCGGGCTGGCGGGCGGCGCGGGCTGGCCCCTGCCGGAGACGGCGGCGATGGTGGCGCTGGAGCGCGGCCCGGACGCGGCGGACTTCCCGGCGGACCTGCTCGGCGACGGCGTCCTGGCCGACCTCGACGGCCCGGAGCCGTACCTGCTGACGAGCGACCCGGACGCGGACCTGGCCCCCCTGACGGCCAAGCTCGACGGCTGGCGGGCGGCGGTGTCCCCCACGGTGCCCCTGGCGGACGCCCCGGCGGCGTTGCGCACGGCCCGGCGGGCGCTGCTGCTGTCGGGACCGGACGTCCCGGGCCCGCTGATCTGGTGCCGCGACCACCTGGCGACGCTCTGGCTGCTGGCGGAGGACTTCCTGGCGGCCGAGCTGGCCCGGCAGAGCCTGGACCCGTTCGCGTCGCTGAGCGAGAAGCAGCGGGAACGGCTGAGCGAGACGCTCCTGGCCTGGCTGGAGACGCGGGGCGGGGCCCCGGAGATAGCGCAGCGGCTGGGCGTGCACCCGCAGACGGTCCGCAACCGCCTGCGCCAGCTGGAGGAGCTGTTCGGCGACCGGTTGAAGGACGCGGACGACCGGCTGGGCATGCAGCTGGCCCTGCGAGCGCAACGCCTGATGCGAGCGCACCGGCCGCCGGAGGGCTGAGCTTGGGTGGGTCACCGCCCGGTGTGCGGAGTGATCCGGAGGTCGTTATCGCAGCTCAGCCGTGCCGTGCCGCGGTGGCCACCGCAGGCCGTCGTGACAGCCTCGCCGGCGCTGGCCACCGCAGGTGCAGCCGCCTCACTCAGCCACCCCAAGAGCCTCGCAAGCACTGGCCACCGCAGGCCTACCTCGCCACCGCCGCAGCCTGGCCTGCGCTGGCCCGCAGGCCCAGCCGCCTCACCTGGCCACCGTCGCAGCCGCCTCACCTGGCCACCGCAGCCTCGCCGGCCCCGCCCGCTTACAGGCGCAACCGCCTCACCTGGCCACTGCCGCAGCCTCGCCGGCCGCAGGCGCGCTGTGCCCCGCATCGACCACGCGGTCCAGGGCGCGCACCGGCATCGGGAGCACCCGGCGCCACGGCCGGCGGTCCGGGCGGCGGCGGGGCAGGCCCTGGCCCGGGCGGGCGAAATGGAAACTCGCGCGGCAGGACATCAGCGCGTCCGGTGCGTCATTGCGACCATGCCTCCGAGGATTACCAACCGCCGCCGGAATGTCGATACGCATTCCCGGTGACATCCGGAAAACCCGCACGCGCGGCCGCCTTTCCACAATCCTTCTTGTCATGCACGGGCGACGATTCGCCCGGGTGTCGTTCACCACATCCCCGGACGCGGCCGGATGTCCTAATTTCGGGTCCCGCGAGAAAGGGCCGCCGATGACCGTCAAGACGCTCACCCTGCACGGCCGCCGGATCCGGCTGCACGAGCACCTGCCGCCGTCGGCCGTCCACGACGAAGCGATCGTGCTGCTGCACGGGATCGCGGGCAGCGCCGAAACCTGGGCTCCCGTGCTGGACCGGTGCGCCACGCTCGGCCGCCGCGTGCTCGCGCCCGATCTGCCCGGCCACGGCGAATCCGAGGCGCCCCGGGCGGACTACGGCCTCGGCGCGATGGCCAGCACCGTGCGGGACGTCCTCGCCCTGTCCGGGGTGCGGCACGCGACCGTCGTCGGCCACTCCCTCGGCGGCGGCATCGCCCTGCAGTTCGCCTACCAGTTCCCGGAAATTTGCGACCGGCTCGTGCTGGTCGCCAGCGCCGGGCTCGGGCCCGAAGTGAGCCCGGTGCTGCGGGCCCCCGCGCTGCCGGGCGCCCCGGCCGTCCTGGCCATGGCCGTGAACCGGGTGACGCTCGCGATCGCGCGGGCCGTCGCCCGGATCGTGCGCCTGCGCGACCCCGAAACCCGGGAACTGGCCCGGCACTTCGGCTCGCTGGCCGATCCCGCGCGGCGGCGGGCGTTCCTGTTCATCGCGCGCAGCCTGATCGACCTGCGCGGCCAGCGCGCCAGCGCCGCCGACAAGCTCTACCTGGCCGAAGCCGTGCCGATGCTGCTGATCTGGGGTGCGCGCGACCCGCTCATCCCGGTGAGTCACGCGCACCGGACGGCCGCGTTGCTGCCGGACAGCCACTTGACGGTGCTGGAAAACGTGAAACACTTTCCGCACGTGGCCGACCCGGATCGGTTCTGCATGCTGCTGAACGAGTTCGTCACCGGGACCGCCCCCGCGCGGCTGACCCTGGACGACGTCATCACGCGCCTGACAGCCGCGGATCGGGCCTCCTGAAAAGTTGTCATCCGTGCACCATTCGCCCGCGCCGGAAGTGTCACCTGCCCTCGCCGCGTTCCACCCGTTCGGGTGTAGTCCGGACGGGTTACCGCAAAGTCAGCGGAGAACCCGTTGACAGTGCCGTTCGCGCGAAATTATGTTGCCTGAGCCACAAAATCCGGATCGGCTGTCCCGGCGAAGAGGCCGCTTTTGTTGCCAGCAAGGATAAAACACATGACCGACGTGGACACCGGATTCGCCGCCCCCGCCATGCGGGCCGGCCGGCCGAACCCCGGCGAGCGCACTTCCGGACCGGCCTACCGGCAGCAGTCCGTGTCGGCCGACCGGCCCCGGCCCGCCTACCCACCCGCCCCGCGCACCCCGGCCGATCGCCGGCCGGGCCGCGCTTCCGGCGCGATCGGGCTCTGGGCGTCGCTGCCCCGGGAGCTGGCGGTCCGCTTCAAGCCGCGGGTCGACCCGCTCGCGCGGGCCATCCTGCAGGAGGTCCAGCGGGCGGTGCCCGAGTACCGCCAGCCGCTCGAAGGCGCGTTCGGGCACATCATCACCCAGGGTGTCCGGCAGTCGATCATCCAGTGCCTCGACAGTGTCGGCACCCCCGGTGCCGTGCCGCTCGAGACGTGGACGACCGTCTTCCGCAACCTCGGCAAGATCGAGTTCAACGAGGGCCGCAGCCTCGACTGCCTGCAGACCGCCTACCGGGTCGGCGGCCGGGTCGCGTGGCGGCACATCAGCGAGTTCGGGCAGGCCGCCGGCGTCTCGGCGGACACGCTGTGCACCAGCGCCGAAGCCATCTTCGCCTACGTCGACGAGATCTCCGCGCTCTCGATCGAGGGCTACACGGCGGCGCAGACGCGCGCGGCCGGCACCCGCGCCCGCCGCCGGAGACGGCTGCTCGAACTGCTGCTCGCCGACCCGCCGTCAGCGCCGCAGACCATCACCGCGCAGGCCGCCACGGCGCAGTGGACCCTGCCGGCCGAGGTCACCGTCGTCGCCCTCGAACCCCGCGCCGACCAGCACAGCCTCGCCGCGCCGGACCTGCACTCCGACGTCCTCGTCGACCTCGAGGGCGGCGAACCGTGCCTGGTCACCGGCGACCCGGGCCGGCACCTGAAGAACCTCGCCGAACGCCTGCCGGGCTGGCGCGCGGTGATCGGCCCGGCCGTGCGGCTCACCGACGCGCCGCGGTCGCTGCTCTGGGCACGCCGGACGCTGAAGCTCGTCCAGCGCGGCGTGCTGCCGGACGCGCCGGTGACCCGCTGCACCGACCACCTGTCCACGCTGTGGCTGCTCGCCGACGAATTCCTCGTCCGCGAGCTGTGCGCGCGCAGCCTGGAGCCGTTCAACGACCTCACGCCGAAGCAGCGGGCGCGGCTCGGCGAGACGCTGCTGATCTGGCTGCAGTCCCGCGGCAGCGCACCCGAGATCGCGAAGAAGCTGAAGGTGCACCCGCAGACCGTGCGCTACCGCATGCACCAGCTCGTCGACCTGTTCGGCGACCGCCTCCACAACGCCGACGACCGGCTCGACATGGAGATCGCGCTGCGCGCGGAGGCACTCCTCGGTTCCTGATCCCTCTTCCACAACGAGGTGGGCGATGACGGGACCGCCCGTCGAAACGAATTTCGGGCCGATGCTCGGCGGCGACGGCCGGCCGGGACAGCTGTGGGCCATGCTCCCCCGTGAGCTGGCCGCGGTGTTCCGGCCGCGGCTGCTCGACGTCGCCGACGAGGTGCTGCGCGAGATCCAGCGGACCATCCCGGACTACGCGCGGCCCCTCGACGGACCCTTCGGCAAGGCGCTGCGGACCGGCGTCCAGGCGGCGATCCTGCAGTTCATCGACCGGATCGCGACGTCCGGCCCGGTGCCGGAGGAGCGGCGGCAGGTGTTCGTCGGGCTCGGCGTGCACGAGCTCGCGCAGGGCCGCAACCTCGACGTCCTGCAGGCCGCCTACCGCGTCGGCGCGCGGGTGACGTGGCGGCGGATGGCCGAGGTGGGGACGCGGGCCGGCGTGCCGTCGGCGACGCTGTGCCTGCTGGCCGAGGCCATCTTCGCCTACATCGACGAGCTGTCCGCGTTGTCGATCGAAGGGCACGCGGCGGCGCAGGCGCGGGCCGCGGGTGCGCTGGAACGGCGGCGGCGCCGGCTGCTGGACCTGCTGCTGGCGGACCCGCCGTCGCCGTCGCGGATGGTCCAGGAGGCCGCGACGGCGGCGGAGTGGCCGTTGCCGCACCGGCTCGTCGCGGTGGCGCTCGACGGCCCCGCCGACGTCACCGGGCTGGACGCGCTGGAGGACCTCGAAGACGGCACCCCGCGGCTGCTGCTGCCCGCACCGGCGGACCGCCGTGCGCTGACCGCGGCGCTGGCCGGGCAACGGGCCGCGGTGGGGCCGCCGGTGCCGCCGCGCCAGGCGGCCCGTTCGCTGGCGACGGCGCAGGAAGCGCTGCGGCTGGTGGGTGCCGTCCTGCCGGACGAGCCGCTGACCTGGTGCGAAGACCACCTCGCGACGCTGTGGCTGCGCAAGGAGCCGTTCCTCGTCACGGAGGTGTCCCGGCGCCGGCTCGCGCCGCTGACGGCGTTGACCCCGAAGCAGTACAGCCGCCTGGCCCACACGCTGCTGGCGTGGCTGGAGACGTGCGGCAACGTCCGCGAAGTCGCCGACCGCCTCGCGATCCACCCGCAGACGGTCCGCGCCCGCGCGCAGGAGCTGGAGGCCCTGTTCGCCGACCACCTCCGCCGTCCCGACGACCGGTTCGAGATGATCCTGGCCCTCCGCGCCACCCTCACCTGACCGCCGACGACTCTCCCATCACCCGTGTTGACCCCTCAATCACGCGAGTTGACCTCTCAATCACGTGTGATGACCCTTTCCGCACGGCGGGCCGGTGTGCGGAAGCGGCATCTCGCGTGATTGGAGGGACGTCACGCGTGATTGGAGGGTCAACACGCGAAGTCCGGGAGGTCCATGGCGAGCGGGGCCGGGGCGGGCCAGTGGACCGTGGTGGCGGGGAGGCCGCGGGCGCGGCGCCAGGCGGCGAAGGCGGCGAGCCAGGCGTCGGCCGTTGCCGACGCCATGCGGGCGGGGGCGGGGGACGAACAGAGCAGCCACCAGTCCGGTGGGCAGTCGGCGGTGGCCTCGTGCAGGCGGTGGGCGCCGAGGACCTGGGGGCGCCAGACGGTCTCGACGTCGTCGGCGAGGGCCTCGGCCGCGTGCACCATGCCGCGCAGGGGCAGACCGTCCGCGGTGGCCGCGGCGACCAGCCGTTCCGCGACGCCCGGGGCGGCGATGTCGCCGGGCACGGCCACCGTCTCCACGCCGGGCACGACGACCGTGTTCCGTCCGGAAAGGACGATCCGGGTGGCGCCGGTGGCCGCCAGCCAGCGGGCGATCGCGGGTCCGCGCGCGCCCGTGACCACGTACGCGCCGGGGCCGCCCGGCACCTCGGCCGCGAACGGGACACGGGCCGGCCGCGCCGCGTAGCGGACTTCGTGCCGCCAGCGGACGTCGTCGTCGGGGGCGTCCGCGCGGAGCTCGCGCACCAGGAACTCCAGGTCGGAGCGGGCGTCGAAGTCGACGAGGCTCGCCCGCAGCTCCGGCCGTTCGACCGCGAGCACCCGCACCAGCCCGCGCAGGAACAGCAGCCCCGGCTCGCCGCCCGACTGCGTGAGCAGGCGGAACCGGACGCCGGGGCCGAGCCGGGCGACCACCTCGAGCACGGCAAGCAGCAGCTCCTGCGCGGCCTCCGGGTCGTGGTAGACGTACGGCGCGCCGGTGAGGAAGACGACGCCGCGTACCGGACGTTCGGCCAGGAAGCCCGGCAGCTCGTCGAGGTCGTCGCGGGGCAGGGACAGCGCATCGTCGCCCGCCGCGGCCAGCGCCAGGGCCAGCGCGACGGCCCGCCCGAGCGCGGCCGGGTGCTCGTCGGTGAGCAGCAGCCACGCGCCGGGCCGGGCCGGCGCCGTCAGGGGCAGCGGCGCCTCCGGCCAGGACACCTCGGACGACGAAGTGGCGAACGGGACGCCCGGCGAAAGCGCCGGTCCGGTCACCACAGGCCGTCCCCGTCCAGGTGGCGCGCCCGGGCCTCGCCCGCGGGCAGCACGACGACTCTGCGCAGCGTGAGCCCGTGCCGCGTCGAGACCGCGTGCCGCACCGCGCGTTCGACCTCCCCGCGCGGCGGGACGACGCCGTCGACCAGTTCCAGGACGACCACGGCCTGCTGCCCGGAGAGGGCGAACGCGGCCGCGGCGTTCGGCCGGATCGCCGGGTGTGCCTCCTCGGCCGTCGCTTCGAGGTCCTGCGCGTCGTGGCCGGCGACGAGGCCCCGGCCGGTGACCGACAGCACGCCGGATTCGTCCAGGACGCCCAGATCGCCGGTCCGCAGCCACCACCGCGGCTCGTCGTCGCCGGTGACGAACGCGCAGAAGACCCGCGCCGACTCCGCGGGCCGGTTCCAGTAGCCGCGGGCGACGTTCGGCCCGCTCACCCAGATCTCGCCGGCCGCACCCGGGGGCCGCCGCCGGCCGTCCGGGCCGACGATCGCAACCGTCTGGCCGGCCGGACGTCCGCACGCGACCAGCGCGGTCGCTTCCGCCCGGACGTAGCACTCCCGCAACGCGCCGGGCGCGAACGCGGCCCGCAGCCGGTCCAGGTCCGGGTCGTCCGCGCTCACCAGGGAGCCGGCCGAACCGGGCGCCCGAACCGCCCCGGCCAGGAACTCCCGTCGCTCGACCAGCACCGCGGGCCGGCCGGTGACGACCGGCACCGCCACCCCGAGCAGCAGGCCCAGGGGGTCGCTCGGCGGCAGCCAGGTCACCACGACGGGCCGGTCCAGCAGCTGCGCCGCCTGCTTCGCGTTCGCCAGGACGTTCGCGTGCGTGACCATCACCCCGCCCGGGTACTGCAGGTAGGCCACGTCCTCGGGCGCCGGCGCGGCTTCGGCGAACGGCGCGTCCGGGACGGCGTCCACCGCGAGCACGCGATGGCCACACGTGTCCAAAGTAGACAGAAACTGCCGGGTCGCGGCCACCGTGTCCGCCGTCGTGAGCACGATCGACGGCTGGGCATCGGCCAGGACGCGGGCCCGGCGGTGCGGTCCCGCGGGGATCGCGATCAGCCCGGCCCGGAGCACGCCGAGGAACGCGGCGACGTAGCCGGGTGACGGCGCGACGAGGATCGCCGCGCGCTGCCCCGGCTCGGCGACCCGGCGCAGGGACGCCGCGACGGCGGAGACCCGGCGGTCCAGCTCGGCCCAGGTCAAGGTGGCCGGCCGGGCGCCGGAGAAGGTCAGTGCCGTCTCCTCGCCCGCCACCGCGGCGCGGCGGGCCAGCAGCTTCGAGAGGGTCATGGCTTCCTCGCGCATCCTCAGGCCGCGGACATCCCGGTGACGCGCCACTTCCCGGCGACGCGCTCGGCCGTGACGCTCAGCTGGGCGGCGCCGGTGCTGCGCTGCCCGTCGCCCCTCGTGCCGGTCTGGTCGAGGAACACCAGCAACGCCGCGCGGTCGCCGTCCAGCAGCTTCACCCCGGACGCGACGGCGGTGGAGGTGACCACCAGCTTCTGGTCGGCGGCCAGCTTGCGGACCTGGCCGAAGAGCTGTTCGTACTGCGCGAGCGCGGGTCCGGTGAGGACGTCCTTCGCCGCCTGTTCGCTCTTGGCCGGATCGTCGTAGCGGTAGGAAAAGACCGTGCCGAGCGCGGCACTGATCTGCTTCGCCGCGTCGGCGGTCCCGGCGACGTCGGAAAGCGCGCTGTTGTGCGCGACGACGGCGTTGGTGCTCTGCGCCTCGAGCGTGAACCACCCGGCGACCCCCGCCATCACGACGGCCACCGCCGCGAACACCAGCCGCACCCGCTGCCGTGGTCCCGGGGTCGTGAGTGGCAAGGCGAGTTCTAACTCGTCGGAACACTCACGACCGTGGTGGCGGCCGGCGACCTTCACCACTCGTTTCTTCGTCGGGACGGTCATGGTGCCTCCCCCACGGGAACCTGGCCGAGCCCGGTGACCCGCCAGCCGGCCGGTCCGCGCGTCAGGTCGGCCTGGAACCGGTTGCGTTTGGTCACGGCGTCGCCGCCGTCCGGCGTGACGACCAGCTCGACCGACGCGATCAGCTTCGCCGTGCCCGCGCCGGTGTCCACTTCGGTCACCGCGGCGTCGGTGACCTTCCCGGTGGTGACGGTCTTGGCCTGGGCGATCCGGTCGAGACTCCCCTGCCGGTCGGCCGCCAGCTCGTCGTGGAGCGCGCCGCCGGAGAGGTCGAGCCAGTGCTGGTAGCCCAGCGCCGCCTGCCGGTAGTCCAAAGTGGTCAGTCCGGCGACCGCCGTCCGGCCCGCCTGCAGCGCCTCCTCCCGGACGACCGCGCGCGCGACGCCGTCGTCGTGCGCCGCCTGCCACCAGGTGAACCCCGACCACCCGGCCGCCGCGGTCGCGATCACCGCGACCACCGGCACCAGCCACGTGAAGATCCTCACGGCCGTCCTCCCGGTGCGTTCTGCGAGCCTCGGACGTTCGTCGGGTCGCCCTTCGGCAGCGCGCACCGCGCGGCCGTGTTCAGCGGGCGGACCGACGTGTCGAGGCCGTTGCGGTACGGCGTCGTGTACCCGGTGGTGCACGGCGGTGGATCGAAGAAGGTCAACGACAGTCCGATGTGGACGCCGTCCGGCCGTACGATGGCGCTGCCGGCGGCCACCGCCTCCGGCGCGGTGATCAGCAGCTGACGGGTGCCGTCCCGGTGGGCTTCCAGGACGTCCGCGGTGGTCAGCAGGTTCGCCAGCAGGACGCCGAGGTCGGGGCCGGCGTCGCGGATGAGCGCGCTGACCTCGTTGGCCGCGGCGGGGACCGCCGGGATGAGCGTGCGCAGGTCGCCGTCGGACTGCTTCAACGTCGACGCGAGCAGCTTCGCGTTCGCACCGAAGTCGCGGATCGCCCCCGCCTGCTGCACCTGGGTGTCGAGCACCGTGTGCGCGTCGGTGACGAACCGGGTCAGCGGGGCGACGTGCGCGCTCGCCGCCTGCACGAACTCGATGCCGCGGCCGATCAGCTGGTCCAGCGCCGGGCCGGCGTCCGAGGTCGCGTTGTACAGCTCGTCGACGACCGTGCGCAGCGCCGGTTTGGGCACCGACGCGGCGAAGGAGTCCACTGTCGACAAGACGACGTCGACCGGCAGCGGGATCTTCGTGTCCGCCTGGGTGATCACCGAGCCGTCGTGCAGCTTCGGGCCGCCGTCGGTGCGCGGCCGCAGGTCGACGTACTGCTCGCCGACGGCCGAGCGGTCCGCGACGACGGCCTCGGTGTCGGCCGGGACCGGCGTGGTGCCGGCGTCGATCTCGAGGTCGGCCTCCATCCCGGCCGGCGTCAGCCGCAGTTCGCCGACGCGGCCGATCGGCACGCCACGGTAGGTGACTTCGGCGTTGGTGAAGATGCCGCCGCCCGTCGGGAACTGCGCTTTCACCGTGTAGCCGTGGTCGAAGAACACCTTGTCGAGGCCGGCGTAGGTGGCCCCGACGTAGGCGACGCCGACGACGGCGATGACGACGAAGATCGTCACCTGGACGCGCACGAACCGGGTCAGCATCAGTGACCCGCCTTGAGGAACCCGTTGAGGTAGTCGCCGCGGATGGTGTCCAGGGCGGCGTCCGGGAACGGGAAGGTGAAGATCATCTCCATCGCCTTCGGCAGCTTGTCGCCGGAGTCGGCCAGCCGCCGCAGCAGCGGTTCCAGCGCCTTCAGGTCGGCGACCAGGTCGTCCTTGCTGCGGTTGACCGTGTCGACGGCGACCGTGGTCAGGCCGTCGAGGGACTTGAGCATCTCGACCAGTGCCGTCCGCTGCTGGTTGAGCACGCCGATGCCGGGTGTCAGGCCGTTGAGCGTGGTGGTGATCTGGCCGGTGTGCGCGTTGAGCGTCGCCGCGAGCTTGTTGACGCTCTCGATGGCCCGCGTGATTTCGTTCCGGTGCTCGTCGAGCCCCCGGACGAAGGTGTCCAAACTGGACAGCAGGCTTCGCGCCGCCGTTTCGCGGCCGCCGAGGGCGTCGTTGAGCTGGTGGCTGATGTTCTGGACCTGCGCCACGCCGCCGCCGTTGAGCAGCAGGGACAGCGCGCCGAAGACCTCCTCGATCTCGGGCGTCAGCGTGGAGCGGTCGAGGGGGATGGCGGCGCCGTCGAGGAGCCGGCCGGACGGCGTCGCGTCGTCCGGCGGGGCGAGTTCGACGAACTTCTCGCCGAGGATGCTGGCTTGGCGCAGCCGGGCGACGGCGTTGCCCGGCAGGTCGACGTCGCCGTTGAGCAGCAGGTCGACGACCGCGCTGTGCCCGTCCGGGGCCAGCTCCACCTTGACGACCTGGCCGACCGGGACGTCGTTGACCTTGACCCCGGACTGCGGCACGAGGTCGAGGACGTTGGTGAAGCTCGCGGTGACGTGGATCGGGTGGTCGCCGAGCGCGGCGCCGCCGGGCAGCGGGATGTCGTAGACGCTCACCCCGCTCCCGCAGCCGGTCGTCACCAGCGCGAGGACGACCACCGCGGCGAACTTGGCCGGGGACTTCATTTCTGCTCCGGGAACTCGAGGAGGTTGCCGCGGCCGTCGATGGTCCCGTTCGCCCGGTCGTAGGCGCCGAGGAGGTTCGTCAGCGCGTTCGGGGCCGCGGTGAGCGCCTCGGCGAGCGAGTCCTTCTGGTCCACCAGGACCTTCGTGACGTCGGCCAGTTTGTCCACATCGGACTGCACCTTGCCGCGGTTGTCCTTGATGAACGTCTGCACGACGCTCAGCGCCTGGGTCAGCTCGGTCAGCGCGCCGGAGAACTGGTCGCGCTGGTCGGCGAGCACCTTGCTCAGCGACGCGATCTGCGAGATCGCCTGCTTGACCTGCCCGTCGTTGGCGGCGAGCATCGCGGTGAACTTGCTGATGTTGTCGACCGAGGTGAACAGGTCGTCCTTCGAGTCGCTCGCGGTGCGGGCGAACTCGCCGAGGTTCTTGATCGCCTGGCCGATGGTCTGCCCGGTGCCGCTGAGGTAGTCGGCCGAGCGGGTCAGGACGTCGCTCACCGCGCCGTCCTTGTTGGCGCCGTTCGGGCCGAGCGCCGACATCAGCTGGTTGAGGCTGTGCAGCAGGTCGTCGACTTCGACCGGGGTCGCGGTGCGCGTTCGCGGGATGGACGCGCCGTCGGCCAGCGCCGGCCCGCCGTGGTAGACGGGTGTGAGCTGCACGTACCGGTCGGCGACCAGGCTCGGCGTGATGACGACGGCCCCGGCGTCCGCGGGCAGCTGCACGTCCGGACGCAGTGTCATGGTCACCTTGACGTCGGTGCCGTCCGGTTCCACTTTGGACACCGAACCGATCGCGACGCCGAGCACGCGCACGTCCGAGTTCGGGTAGATGCCGACAGCGGCGGTGAAGTACGCGGTCAGCGTGCGCTTGGCGGGGGCGGTGACCACCGGCCACGCCGCCGAGACGACGAGCGCGAGCACGACGCCGAGCGTGAGAGCCCGCAGTCTCGTCCGCCGTCGCGCCGCCGCACCCAGGTCGATCAGCTGGTGGGCCATCAGCGTCCCCCGTTCTTCGGCGGCTGGCAGCTGCCCGGCGTGGTGCCGGTCGGGATCAGGCCGCAGATGTAGGTGTCGATCCACCGGCCGTTGCCGACGGCGTTGCCGAGCAGCCGGTAGAACGGGCCGGCCAGGCGCAGGCTGTCTTCGAGTTTCCCCTGGTTGCGCTGCAGCACGGTCGCCACGCGGTCGAGCTGGTCGAGCGCCGGACCGAGGGTCTTCTGGTTCTCCGCGAAGAGCCCACGCAGCTGGATCGACAGGTTCTTGATGCCGGTGAACAGCTTCGCGATGGCGTCCTTGCGGGCGTTCAGCTCGGTGAGGAGCGTGTTGCCGTCGCGGATCAGCGCCTGGATCTGGTCGGACCGCTGACCGAGCGTCTTCGACACCTGGTTGGTGTTCTGGAACAGCTTCACCAGTTCGTCGTCGCGGGAAGCCAGCGTCTGCGACAGGGCGGCGATCCCGGTGAACGCCGTCTTGACGTCGCTGGGTGCCGACGCGCCGAGCGTGTCGGACAGCACGCGGAACGCCTGGGCGAGCTGGTCGGTGTCGATGGCGCCGACCGTGCTCGCCAGGTCGTTGAAGACCGCGGTGACGTCGTAGGGCGAGCTCGTGCGCTCGGCCGGGATCGGCTGGGCGGGGTCCAGCTCGCCGTTGCCGACCGGGTCGAGCACGAGGTTCTTCTGGCCCAGCAGCGTCTTGATCTTGATCGCCGCGGTGGTCCGGTTGCCGACCCAGGTGTCGCGGACCCGGAACAGGACCTCGACGTGGTCGCCGGCCAGCCGCACGTCGGTGACCTCGCCGACCTTCACCCCGGCGACGCGGACCTCGTCGTCCGGCCGGAGCCCGGCGGCCTCGCGGAACTCGGCCTTGTACGTCGTGCCGCCGCCGATGAACGGCAGGTCGCCGGAGAAGAAGGTCGCGCTGCCGGCCAGCGCCATGACCAGCGCGGTCACCGCGCCGACGGCGATCGGGTTGCGGCTGCGGAAGGGTTTCACCGGCACCTCGCAGCCGTGACGGGGATGCCCGGTGGCGGACCGCCGGGCGCGGGTTTCGCGTCGGTCTGCACCGCGCACAGGTAGAAGTTCGCCCACGAGCCGTAGGAGAACAGCGTGCCGATCCGGTCGAGCTTCTTCGGCAGGTTGTCGACGAACTGCTGGAACACCGGGGTGTTGTCGGCCAGGTTCTTCGACAGGTCGCCGAGCGCGGTGATGCTGTCCTTGAGCGGCCGGCGGCCCTGTTCGAGCAGCCCGGCGGTCGCCGTGGTCAGCTCGCCGAGGCCGCCGATGGCCTGCCCGATCGGCTTGGCGTCCGCGGCGAGCCCGGTGACCAGCTGGGCCGTGGTGTCGACAAGCGTGTCGAACTGGTCGCCCTGGGCGTTCAGCGTGTCCAGCACGGTGTTGAGGTTGCCGATCACCTGGCCGATCAGCGCGTCCTTGCCCGCCAGGGTCGAGGTGAGCGACGCCGTGTGCCGCAGCAGGCTCTCGATCGTGCTGCCCTCCCCCTGCAGCACCTGAATGATCTCGAACGACAGCTGGTTGACGTCGTTCGGCGACAACGCCTGGAAGAGCGGCTTGAAGCCGTTGAACAGCGCGGTCAGGTCGAGCGCCGGTTTGGTCCGTTCGAGCGGGATTTCCGCGCCTTCGGCGAGCGTCGGCGAGGTGTCGGTGGCGCCGGGGTCGATCGCCAGGTACCGCTGCCCGACCAGGTTCCGGTAGCGGATGGTGACCGAGGCGGACGCGGTGAGCCGGTGCGCGCGGCCGACCGAGAACGCGACGTCGGCGAGGCGGTGCTCGACGACCCGCACGGAGTCGACCTGGCCGATCCGCACCCCGGCCATCCGGACTTCGTCGCCGGGGTTGACCGAGGTCGCGTCGGTGAACCGGGCGGTGTACCCGATGGTCGCCCCGACGTTCGAGTTGGCGATCGTGACCGCGAGCACGGCCGTCGCGGCCGCGGTGACCAGGAAGAAGATCAGGCCCTTGACGGCAGGACCGGCAACACTCCTCATCGGACGGTCACCTCCGTCCCGCGCAGCGCCGGTCCGATCAGGACACTGCTCCAGTCGGGCACGTCCCCCAGCGACGGCCGCAGCAGTTCGGCGACGAGCTGCCGCTCGCCCGGCGAGTTCGCCGGGCCGAGGTCGCCGTCGGTGGTGCCCGGAGCCGCGGCCCCGCCGCCGTAGCACTTCGGGCCGCCGGTGGCGTCGAACCGCGGGGTGTCACGGCCGGGCACGTACTTGTCGCGCGGGTCCTGCACGGTGAGCGTCACGTGCAGCCCCGGTTCGTTCGTGCCCTTGCCGAGGGCCTTCTCCATCAGCGGCTTGAGCCGGTTGACCGCGTCGAACAGGCACGGGAACTCCGGCGAATACCGCGACAGCAACTCCAGCGTGGGCCGGCTCGCGGCGGAGACGCCGATCAGGTTGTCCTTGTTCTTCCGCAGGAACTCGTTCAGGTGGCCGGTGGCGCTGGTGACGCTCGTGTAGAGGCTGTCGAGGTCGTTGCGGGTGTCCACGATGGTCTTCGCGGTGGTCGACAGGTCGGACAGCGCCTGCAGGATGTCCGGCGCGGCGCCGGTGTAGACGTCGGCGGCGTCGGCGAGCCCGGTGACGTCGGCCTTGAACTGCGGCATCAGCGGGTTCAGCTGCGCCAGCAGGTCCTGCAGCTTGACGACGCTGTCGCCGAGGGGTTTCCCGCGGTTGTCCAGCGCCTGGGAGATCGCGCCGAGCGAGCTGTTCAGCTTCTGCGGCTGGACCGCGCGCAGCAGCGGCAGCAGGTCGCCGAGGACGCGTTCGAGCTCGATCGCGTTGGTGGAGTGGTCCTGCCCGATGACGTCACCGGCCCGCAGCGTCCCCTGTGGACTGTCTGGCAGCACGAGGTTGACGTACCGCTCGCCGAACACGGTCTTCGGCAGCAGCCGCGCGGACACGTTCCCCGGCAGCAGCCCGATCTTCGCCGGGTCGAGCGCGAGGTCGATCTCGGCGCCGGTGCGCGTGCTGCGCACCGCCCGGACCTCGCCGAACGGCACGCCCTTGACCTTGACCTCCGCGGTCGGCGCGAGCTGGTTGCCGACGCGGTCCGCCCGCAGCGTCACCAGCTCGGCGTCGTCGAAGTCCTTGTCGTAGATGGCCACCGCGAGCCAGCCGAGCAGGACGAGCACGCCGAGGAAGGCGACCCCGGCGAGCTGCGTGCGGAACCGGCTCATCCGGACACCTTCACCGTGGTCGTCGCGCCCCAGATGGCCAGGGACAGGAACAGGTCGAGCACGCTGATCAGCACGATCGACGTCCGCACGGCCCGGCCCACCGCCACCCCGACGCCGGCCGGGCCGCCGCTGGCGCGGTAGCCGTAGAAGCAGTGCGTCAGGATCACGCCGACGCTGAACACGAGCACTTTGCCGAACGACCACAGCACGTCGCCGGGCGGCAGGAACAGCGTGAAGTAGTGGTCGTAGGTGCCACCGGACTGTCCGAAGAAGACGACGGTGGTGAGCCGCGAACCGAGGTAGGAGATCAGCAGCCCGATGACGTACAGCGGGATGATGGCGATGAACCCGGCGACGATCCGGGTGGTGACCAGGTACGGCATGCTCCGCACGGCCATCACCTCCAGGGCGTCGATCTCTTCGGAGATCCGCATGGCGCCCAGCTGCGCGGTGAACCCGCTGCCCACAGTGGACGACAGGGCGAGCCCGGCGACGAGCGGCGCGATCTCGCGCGTGTTGAAGTACGCCGTCAGGAAGCCCGTCATCGCGGAGATGTTGATCTGGTTCAACGCGCTGAAGCCCTGCAGGCCGACGGTGACGCCGGTGAACACGCACAGGCCGACCATCACGCCGATCGTGCCGCCGATCACCGCCAGCGCGCCGCTGCCGAACGTCACTTCGGCCAGCAGCCGCACCACTTCCCGGAAGTAGCGGGTGACCGCGAGCGGGACGGCCGCGAGCGCGCGGACGTAGAACAGCAGCTGGTCGCCGAGGTCGAACAGCCGGTCGCCGGGTTTGCCGAGGAGCGTCACTCAGGTTCCCTTCGCCGGGACGAGCTGCAGGTACAGCGCGGTGAGCACGGTGTTGACGAAGAACAGCAGCAGGAACGTGATGACGACGGACTGGTTGACGACGTCACCGACGCCCTTGGGGCCGCCCTTCGGGTTCAGGCCGCGGTAGGCCGCGACCACCCCGGCGAGGTAGCCGAAGATGACGGCCTTGATCGAGCTGACGACGAGGTCGGGCAGCTGCGCGAGGGCGTTGAAGCTGGCCAGGTACGCGCCGGGCGTGCCGCCCTGGACGATCACGTTGAAGAAGTAACCGCCGAGCACGCCGACCACGCTGACCAGGCCGTTCAGCAGCACGGACACCCCGACGGCGGCCTGCACGCGCGGCACGACCAGCCGGTGGATCGGCGAGACGCCGAGCACCTCCATCGCGGCGATCTCCTCGCGGATGCTGCGCGCGCCGAGGTCGGCGCAGATCGCGCTGCCGCCCGCACCGGCGATGATCAGCGTCGTCACGATCGGGCTCGCCTGCTGCACGACGGCCAGCACGCTCGCCGCGCCGTTGAACTGCTGGGCGCCGATCTGGCTGGTCAGCGAGCCGAGCTGCAGCGAGATGACCGCGCCGAACGGGATGGAGACCAGGATCGCCGGCGTGATCGACACGCTGGCGATGAACCAGAACTGCAGGACGAACTCCCGCACCTGGTATGGGCGGCGGAGCATCGCGATGAGCACGTCGAGGCCCATCGCGCACATCCGGCCGAACTCGCGCAGGCCGTTCGCGGCCTTCTGCGGCGCCTCGCTGAGGAAGGTCGTCATGGCTGCTTGCACCCGGCGCTGAAGCAGCGCAGCTGGAGGTTCGAGACGAAGGTGTTGCCCGGCCCCGAAACCAGGCCGGTGAGCAACCGGCTGACGTCCTCGTGCCCGACGCAGCCGGCGAACGGCGGTGTGGTGAAGGTCGACGTCACCTTCACCGGCGGGGCCGGCAGCGAAATCGGCACCAGCGCCTTGATGGTGACCGCCGCGGGCTGGGCCGTCCGGCAGTCCGGTCCGACGTCGAGGGGTTTACCGTCCACTTCGACTTCCGAGAGCTTGATGAACACCTTGGCGGTCACGTCCGTGTCGGCGCAGATGTTGGTTTGGGTGGCTTTGCAGTCCTTGTCCTTGCCCGTGTGGACGGTCGCCGTGCCCGAGGCGTCGCCGTCCGGGACGATTTCGACGCGGCCGGTGGTGGGCATGAACCGGAACGCGACGAAGTAGCCGTTCGCCGGCGGGATCGCGAGCTTGCCGGTGATCGGCACGGTGCTGGTCAGCCCGCCCAGGAAGCCGTCGAAGGTCCCCGGCGGGAAGGCGATGTCGGACCCGAGCTTGGCCACGTGGCTCGTGGTCGGCTGCTGCGCGTCCCCGAGGGTGAAGCCGAAGGGGATCTGCGTGGCGGCCTGGACTGCCGGGGCGTTCTCGCCCGGCGCCGCCTCCGCGGCGCCGAGCGAGAACGCGGCCACTGCCAGCACGAGCGGCAGCGAGAATCGGGTCAGCGTCATCGAGTTCACTTCTTGGTGAGGGTCACGTCCAGCTTGTTGCCGGGGCCGGAGGTGAGACCGGTGATCAGGCCGGTCAGGAAGCCGCAGCCGGTGAACTGCGGGATGCCGTAGGTCGCGGTCAGCTTGCCGCCCTTGAGCGGGTCGAACCCGGGCGCCGAGGTCAGCGGCACGTCCGCGGGCTTGACCGTGTGGCACGACTTCGACGACAGGATCGGGAACCCGAACACGCGGACCTTGGTGAGCTGGACGTCGACCTGGGCGTTCGCCTTGACCGCGCCCGCGGTGACCGTGCCGTTGATGGGGCCGACCTGGCCGAGTTTCACCGTCGCGGACGCCGGGATGAAGCCGAGGACGCGGAAGTACACATCGGACTTCGGCAGCGCGAGCTGGGCACCGAACTTGCCGGACGCCGCGTCGAGCTTCGCGTCCAGAGTGCCCGGGCCGAGCGGCAGCGTGGCGTGCAGCTGCTTGAGGACCGACTTGCCCTGCACGGAGTACTTGACCGCGATGCCGCCCGGCGGCGTGGTGGTCGTCGGCGTGGTCGGCTGGGTGGTCGGGGTCGTGGGCTCGGTCGTCGAGGTCGTCGGTTCCGTGGTGGGCGTGGTCGGTTCCGTGGTCGGGGTCGTCGGCTCGGTGGTCGGAGTCGTCGGCTCCGTCGTGGGAGTCGTGGGTTCGGTGGTCGGGGTCGTCGGCTCCGTGGTCGGAGTCGTGGGTTCCGTCGTCGGGGTCGTGGGCTCCGTGGTGGGCGTGGTCGGCTCGGTTGTCGGAGTCGTCGGCGTGGTCGGAGTCGTCGGCTCGGTCGTGGGAGTCGTCGGAGTCGTCGGTTCCGTGGTCGGAGTGGTCGGCTCGGTCGTCGGAGTCGTGGGCTCCGTCGTGGGAGTCGTGGGTTCCGTCGTCGGGGTGGTCGGGGTCGTCGGTGTCGTGGGCGTGGTCGGGGTCGTGGTGCCGCCCGCCGGCTTGATCTCGAACGTGCCCAGCTGCTGGTTCTGGCCCGGGACCGCGACGCAGTCCGAGGTGAACGTGCCGAGGTCGGTCGGCTGGCCGTCCGCGGTGCGCGGGGTCATCGTGGTGCTGAAGTTCCCGACCGTGACCGACGCCGTGCCGGGGCTGGGGAACGTCACCGCCGGGGCCTTGCCGCTGCTCTTGACGTGGAACGCGCCCGACGGCGGCACCGGCGTCGACGCGATCGTCAGCGGCAGGTTCAGGTTCAGGGTCTTGTCGACCGGGTACTTGAGCACGGCCGCGGCCTTAGCCGAGCCGTCCAGCGACGTGGCGCCGACCAGGGCGAGGCCCTCGGTGGCGGTCTCCGGCACGGTGACGTCGACGTCGAAGGTGATCGGCGTCGAGGAGGCGCCCGCGACGGCGTTGTCCGGCAGGTTGGTGTCGATCTTCACCGACAGCACCTGGTCGCCGATCAGCGGGAACGGGCAGTTGTAGCTGAGGGTCAGGCTCACCGGAGCGGCCTGGGTCGGGCCGGCGCCGACGAGCGCGACGGTCGCCGCCACGCCCACGGCGGTCACGACGGCCATACCGTAGGCGGGCTTTCTCGACTTCCACGAAAACTTCACGGCTCGTCACCTCGGGAAATGGGGGAATTTCGGCAAAGCTACCTCCGTGTTTCCGGCGGAACAAGCGGCCGGCGATTCTTTGTCACGCGCATGGCATCGGCCAGGCCAGGAACGATCACGCAGGTCAGGGCTTATCACGCGGGTACGATTCCATTCCGCGAAGATTGTCATGTGTGCGGCGAATGGTGACGATCTTCTTGCCGGGGAACACCTCGTCCCGATACCTTTCCGCAGGCAAGGAAAGGAGCGGCCATGCCCCAGCCGGTCATCGCCGTGACGGACCTCGAGAAGAAGTACGGCGCGGTCACCGCGCTCGCCGGGATCAGCCTCACCGTCGCCCGCGGCGCGGTGCTGGCGGTCCTCGGCCACAACGGCGCCGGGAAGACGACGCTGATCGACATCCTCAGCACGCGCGTGCGGCCGAGCGCGGGCACCGCCCGGGTCTGCGGCCACGACGTCGTGCAGCGCGGCCGCGCGGTCCGGCGGCGGATCGGCGTCACCGGGCAGTTCGCCGCGGTCGACGACACGCTCTCCGGCCGCGGGAACCTCGTGCTGATCGCCCGGCTGCTGGGCGCGAAGCCGCGGCAGGCGCTCGCGCGGGCCACCGAGCTGATCGCGGCCTTCGGGCTGGAAGACGCCGCCGACCGCCCGGCCGGGACGTACTCCGGCGGCATGCGGCGGCGGCTGGACCTGGCCGCGGGCCTCGTCGGCGCGCCGCAGGTGCTGTTCCTCGACGAGCCGACCACCGGGCTCGACCCGGTGAGCCGGGCCGGGCTGTGGACGATCGTCGAGGGGCTCGCGGCGCGCGGCACCACCGTCGTGCTCACCACGCAGTACCTCGAGGAGGCGGACCGGCTGGCCGACCACGTCGTCGTCCTCGGGTTCGGGCACATCACCGTGTCGGGGACGCCGGCGCAGCTCAAGGCCCGGCTCGGCACCCGGACGGCGACGTGCACGTTCGGCACCGAACTGGCGTTGCGGCGCGCGGTGGACGCCCTGGCCCGGCTGGGGCTCGTGACCGGCCGCGCCGGGTTGGTGCTCACCGCGGCGCTGTCCGGCCCGGGTGACATCCCGGTGCTGGTCCGCGCGCTCGACGCGGCGGGCGCGCCGCTGCGGGACCTGACGGTGACCGAGCCGACGCTCGACGACGTCTACCTTTCCCTGCACCGGACAGCGTCGTGACGCAGGCCCGGCACCGCGCGGCCGTCGCCGCGCTCGGCGACCCCACGGCGTGGCCCGACTCCGGCTTCTGGACGCAGGTGCGGGTGCTGACAGCCCGGTCCCTGCGCACGGCGTTCGGCGACCGCCGCCTGGTCTTCTTCGGGCTGCTGCAGCCGGTGGTGCTGCTGTTGCTGTTCAGCCAGGTGTTCAGCGGCGTCGGCGAGCTGCCGGGGGTCGCGGCGTACCAGGGTTACGTGAACTTCCTGGTGCCGGCGACGCTGGTCAACATCGCGATGACGACGGCGATGAGCTCGGGCGCCGGCCTGCTGGCGGAGATCTACGGCGGCTTCACCGGACGGCTGCGGTGCCTGCCGATCTCCCTGTTTTCGGTCCTGGTGGCGCGCACCCTGGCCGACGCGGCGCGGCTGGGCGTACAGCTCGGCGTGACGGCGGTGGCGAGCGTGCTGTTCCTCGGCTTCCGCCCGGCGGGCGGAGTGCTGGGCCTGGTCTCGGCGCTGGCCTTGACGCTGGTCGTCGGCTGGTGCCTGAGCTGGGTGTTCGTGGCCATCACGACGTGGCTGCGCAAGGCGGAGACGCTCCAGGCGGCGTCGTTCGTGGTGATGTTCCCGCTGATGTTCTCGTCGAGCGCGTACATGCCGCTCGACACGATGCCGGCGTGGGTCCGCGCGGTCTCGGCGGTCAACCCGCTGACGTACGCGATCGACGCGACCCGGGCGCTGGCGCTGGGCCGCCCGCTCGGCTGGTCGGTCGTGACGGCGCTGGTGATCGCCGCGGTGGCCGCGGTGGCGGGCTCGATGCTGGCGGCCCGCACGTTCCGCAACCGCGCTTAGCCCAAGGACTCCAGGTGGGTGGCCGCTTCTTCCGCGCCGCCCGCAGCTTCGAACGATTCGCGGATCCGCGCCGCGCCCGGCGCGTACTGGGGGGCCGACTCGATCGCCTCGCGGATGTCCGCCGCCTTCGCGCGATCGAAGCGGATGCGGACGCCCGCCGCGGCCGTGACCACCTGCTGGGCCAGCATCGACTGGTCGTCGCGGATCGGGGCGACCACCAGCGGCACGCCCGCCGACAGCGCCTCGCACACCGTGTTGTGGCCGCCGTGGCAGACCACCACCGCGGCCCGCTCGAACACCGCGACCTGCGGGATCCGCCGGGCCAGCAGCACGTTCTCGCTGACCAGCTCACCCGTCGGGTCGACGACGAGCCCCTGCACGCCCGGCATCCCGGCCAGCGCGTCCACGCTCTCGGCCAGGAACCGCGTACCGGCCGCCGCGTTCGACGTGCCCAGCGTCACCACGACCAGCGGCCGATCGTCCACACTGGACCATGCGCCCGAAGCCGCCGGCAGCGCCGGGCCGACGTACGAGACCGGAACCGCCAGCCGGGACTCGCCGGCCAGTGCCCGGGTCGTGAACGCCAGCACCAGGTGCGGCGAAAACCGCAGGTCACCGAGCAGCACCCCGTGCCGCGCGCGCAGCCCGGCCTGGAGCTCGGTGACCCAGGAGGCGATCTTCGGCAACGCTCCCAGCGGGTCGGCCAGCTCGGTGGACGTCGACGCCGACGTCGCCCACGGCAGCCCGCAGCGCGCCGCCACCAGCGCGCCCGCCATCGCCTGCTGGTCCACGATGACCACGTCCGGCTCGAACGCGGCGACCGCGGCGGCCACCCCCGGCACCATCGCGTCGGCCAGCGGCACCAGGTACGACTCCCACAGGTACTTCAGCGCGGCGAACCCGCGCAGTCCCGGCGGCCGCAAGGCGAGCGAGAACGGCGCCGAGTCCCCGGCCGGGAACACCCGGCCGTCGACCAAAGTGGACAGTTCGGGTACCGGACCGCACCAGGCCACTTCGTGCCCGCGCGCGGAAAGCACCGAAGCCACCGCGCGCAACGGCCTCACGTGCCCGGCCAGCGGCGGCACGACCAGCAGGAACCTCACGCCGAGTGCCGTTCGATCCACTTGAGCACCAGCTCGCGCACCTCCCGGTGCTGCTCCACCAGGACCGAGTGCCCTTGTCCCTCGAACACGTGCAGCTCGCCGTTCGGCAGCACCGACGTGAGGGCTTCGAGGTCGTCGGCCTGGTAGCCCTGACTGCCCAAAATGGACAGCACCGGGCAGCCGATCGCCGCCACCTGCTCCCACGTCAGCAACGGCCCGAGCGGTACCTCCTCGGCCATCTTCGTCGACGTGATCCGCTCGGCCGCCATCCGCGCGAGCCGCCGGTGGTGCGCGCTGAAGTTCGCCTCGATCCAGTCGAAACTCTCCTCCACCTGCAGGAACCGCACGGTGTGGGCGAGGATCGCGCTCATCTTTTCGGCCCACACCTCGGTCGCGGGCTCGGATTCGATGCACACGATGCTGCGCACGCGGTCCGGGCAGGCGACGGCGTAGCTGTAGGCCAGCGTGCCGCCGAAGCTGTTGCCCACCAGGTGCACCGGCCGGTCGACGCCGAGCTGCCGCAGCAGGTCGTCGAGGTCGGCGACGAAGTCCCCGAGCGTGTACCCGCGCTCCGGCCGCTCGGTCTTGCCGTGCCCGCGCAGGTCGTAGCTGATCACGTCGATGCCCGCGGCCGCGACCGGCGGGGCGAGGGTCAGGTAGAAGCTCGCCAGGCTGTCGGTGCCCATGCCGTGCAGGAACACCACGGTCTCGGTGCCGCCGGCGGTCACGAGCTGCACGTTCGTGCGCAGCCCGTTGACGGTCATCGTGGGCACGTGCGCTCCCCCACGAACCGGGCGATGTCGCCGACGGTCAGCCCGATGACGTCGTCGAGATCCTTCTCCGCCAGGTGTTCGGCGAGGTTGACGTCCGCGCCGAAGTGCTCGGAGAGGATGCTCGCGAAGGTCACCAGGTCGATGCTCTCCAGCTGCAGGTCCTCGTGGAACGTCGTGTCCGGGGTGATCTCGATGCCCAGCACCTCGGCGTCGCCGACGAGCTCGGCGAGCAGCTCGGCGACGACGTCGAAGGTGGCGGACGCGTGGTCGATGGTCATTACGTGCTCCTGAGGTGTGCGATGGCGGTGTCCCCTTGCAGCTCGGCCGAGACGGCGAAGCGCGGCAGGTGCCGGTGCCGGCCGGACACCGTGCCGTCGTCGTGGACGCGGATTTCCGCCGGGTAGACGGGTTCGCCGAGCCGGGCCCGGACGGCGTCCTTGACGGCGATCCGCGTCAGCAGCCAGCCGCGCTGCTGCCGCGGCGGGACGGCGGCGAACTCCGCGCGTTCGGCCGCGCTGAGGTAGATCCCGGCGTAGATGTCCCGCGCGGCGACCGTCGGCCAGCGGTCGGTGACCGCGATCGAGCCGTCGTCCCGCCGCTCGCCCAGCAGGTGCTCCGCCGGGAAGGCGTAGACGCGGTGGGCCGCGCGGTCGCACGGGAACCGGACGTCCCGCCAGCCCTCGATCCGCGCCAGCACCCGGCCGTCGCGCACCAGCTCGGCGTCCATTTCGAGGACCTCGGGCCGCGGCAGCCGGACCCGCACCTGGCAGGTGACCCGGGTGCCCGGCGCGGGTTCCGGGCCGTACCAGGTCAGCCGGCCGATCGAGCGGGGGAAGGCGAGCAGGTCGTCGGTCCGGGTGGCCATCAGCCAGCAGCCGAGCAGCTGGCCGACGTTGTCGAGCAGCCCGCCGGGTGCGGACGGCACGACCAGTTCGCCGCGGATGTGCTGCTCGCCGAGCCCGGTCAGCCGGGCCAGGCCCTGGTACGCCGGGCCGTGGAACATCTCCCGCCGCGCGTAGATTTCCTCCGCGCTGAGCGGCGGCGCGGTCTCGGGCCCTGGCACGCCGGCCGGTGCCGGTGGCGGGCCGTGCGTACCCAGTTCGACGGTCAGCAGCGCGTACGGTCCGATCTCGACGGTGACGTGATTGCCTTCGCGGCTCAGCGAAAGCGGCACCCGCTGGGCCGGGGACGCGATCAGCCACCGCGAGAACACGGCGTCCCGCACCGCGACCGCCGTCGTGCCCGGCCACGCGCGTTCGGCGGCCCGGCAGGCGAGGTCGACCAGCGTCGTCGCGGGCACCACCGGCCGGAAGTCGGACTCGTCGGGCCAGTCTTCGCGCTGCCGGAAGAACCGGTGGTCACGCAGGTACGGCATGGCCGCCAACGAGACGTCCACAGTGGACTCGATCCGCCGCCGCGCGGCCGCCGCGACGACGTCCGCCGCGGTCCGGCGGGTTTCGGTGAGCAACGCGGTGAACTCGGCGACGATCGCGTCCGGCACCCCGGCGGGCAGGCTCGGCTCGTCCAGCAGCCCACGCGCGGATTCACCCAGCGAGAGCAGGGAATTACCGGTGCCCAGCCGGATCCGCCGCGGTTCCAGCGCCGCGAAATCGGGGTCGCCGCCTTCGGTCCACAGCGCGGTCGCGACGCGGCGCAGCTGCGCGAGCCCGGGCCGGGTGCCGGACCCGGCCGCGACGACCAAGTGCCGCCGCTCGCCGAGCGTGTCGGTGACGAACGAGTGCAGCTGACCGGCGCCGACCTGCACGAACACCCGGAACCCCGCGTCGTGCAGCGCCTCGGTCAGCTGCCGGAACCGGACCGGGCGCAGCAGGTGGTCGAGGTAGAGCTGCCGGACGTCGTCGGCGGCCGGGGGGTAGGGCCGCGCCGTGGTCGCCGACCACACCGGCACCGCGGGGGCCAGCAGCTCCAGGTCCGCGACGAGGCGCGCGAACGGCTCGAGGTGCGGCTCCAGCAGTGGCGTGTGGAAGCCGGACCGGAACGGCAGCGTCCGGGCCACGATGCCGAGCCCGCGGCAGGTCACCGCGAAGTCCGCGACACTGTCCGGCGGTCCGCACACGATGGTCTGCTGCGCGGCGTTCTCGTGCGAGATCACCAGGTCGCCGGTGAGCAGCCCGGCCGCCCGCGCGGCGGAACAGCCCAGCACCAGGTAGTCCGCCTCGGGCAGCTCGAACCCGCCGGGCCAGTAGCGTTCCAGCAGGTCCGGCTCGGCGCGGTACATCCCGGCCGCCTGCATGGCCGTCCACTCGCCGACGCTGTGCCCGGCGAGCGCGTCCGGCCGGATCCCCAGCCGCCGCAGGACGTGGTCGAGCAGCAGCCCGGCCGACGACACGCTGGTGGCCCGGGCGGGCACGGTCGCCGTCGACCACGGTGGCCGGTCGCGGCCGAAGTGCCGGGCCACGTCGTCGAGCCGCGGCTCGGCGTCGGCTTCGAGGCCCGGATAGAGGAAGGCGGTCTTCCCCTCCGGCAGTAGCGGGTCGATCGTGCACCAGACGTCGCCGCCGCCGTGCCACGACCGGCCCTCGGCGGCCACCTTGGCGATCACCCGGCGGGCCGTGGCCAGTTTGCGCTCGTTCGCGCCGACGATCCCGAGCCGGCAGGGCCCGTCCCCCGTGCCGGGTTTCTCGAGCTGCTCCAACAGAGCTTCCGGGGTGCGTGCGGCCAGGCGCAGCACGCGTTCCGGCTCGTCGACGCGCACCCGCCGCTTCGGCGCCGGATCACCGGCTTCGAGGACGACGTGGGCGTTCACCCCGCCGAAGCCGAACGCGTTGACCGCGGCCACCCGCGGCAGCGCGCCCCAGGGCTCGGCCTCGGCCAGCACCCGGAACCGAGTCTTGTCCAGCAGCGGGTGCGGGTCGGCGCAGTTGAGCGTCGGCGGCAGGACGCCGTGGTGCAGCGCGAGAGCCACCTTGATCAGCCCGGCGACCCCGGCGGTCGGCAGGGTGTGCCCGATCATCGACTTGACCGAGCCGGTCACCGCGCGCGGCCCGTCCGCCGGGCCGAAGACGTCGGCGACGGTGGTCAGCTCCGCGGCGTCCCCGGCGGGGGTGGCGGTGCCGTGCGCTTCCAGCAGGCCGATCTCCGCGGGATCGCGGCCCGCCCAGGCGCGCCGCAGGGCGAGGATCTGCCCGGCGACGGACGGGCTGAGCAGGCTCGCGCCGCGCCCGTCGCTCGACGTGCCGCTACCGCGGATGACGGCGTACACGCGGTCGCCGTCGCGCCGGGCGTCGGCCAGCCGCTTGAGCACGACGACCGCCGTGCCTTCGCCGATCAGCATGCCGTCGGCGTCGCGGGAGAGCGGGCTGATCCGCTGGCTCGGCGACAGCGCGCCGAGCTGGGTGAACAGCGACCAGAGCGTGTCGTCCTGCGTCTGGTGCACGCCGCCGGCCAGCACGGCGTCGCAGCGGCCGCGGGTCAGCTCGCCGATCGCCTGGTCGACGGCGACCAGCGAGGACGCGCAGGCGGCGTCCACTGTGTACGCCGGGCCGCCGAGGTCGAGCCGGTTCGCGACCCGGGCCGCGGCGAGGTTCGGTACCAGCCCGGCGGCGGTCTCGGGCCGGAACTCGCCGAGGGGTTCGAGCAACGCCGTCCGCAGCCGGTCGAGGACGTCCGGACCGGCCGACGGCATCAGCTCGCCGACTGTGCGCGTGATCTGCCGGACCGTGCGAACCCGCTGGTCGAAGCCCTGCAGCCCCGGCGAAAGGTAGCCACCGCGGCCGAGCACGACGCCGATCCGCTCCGGGTCGCCGAGCCGGCCGAGGCCACCGGCGTCGTCGACGGCGGTCACGGCGACGGCCAGCGCCGTCAGCTGGTCCGGCTCGGTGCCCTCGAGCGACGTCGGCGGAACGCCGTGGGCGACCGGGTCGAACACCAGGGTGTCCGCGGTGAAGCCGCCGCGGCGGCCGTGCGTGCGGTCCGGCGCGCCGCCATCGCGGCCGTGGAACCCGGGGTCACGGCGGTGCGGCGGCACCTCGGTGACGGCGTCGGTGCCGTCCACGAGGTTCCGCCAGTACTGGTCCACTGTGGACGCGCCGGGCAGGAACACGCCCATGCCGACGACGGCCACCGGCTCCTGGTTCACCACAGCGACGCCGTGTACAGGACCGACCGGTCCGTGCCGTAGGCGAGTTCGCGCAGCAGGGCCGCGGTGCCCTCGGCCGGGTCGAGCAGGCCGATGTCCCGGCGTTCGTACTCGCGCGCCAGCTCCGGCGACACCATGCCGCCGTGGTCGCCCTCCGGCGCCCACGGTCCCCAGTGGACGGTCACGGCCCGGCCGGGCCAGCTCGTCCCGAGGACTTCGAGCGCGTCGTTCGCGGCGGCGTAGTCGGTCTGGCCGCGGTTGCCGAGCACCGCGGCGATGCTGCCGAAGAACGCGACGAACCGCGGCTCGACGTCCTGCAGCGCAGCGAGCAGCGCACCGGCGCCGTCCACTTTGGTCTCGAAGACGGTCCGGAACGACTGCTCGTCCTTGTCCGCCATCAGCTTGTCGTCGAGCACGCCGGCGGCGAAGACGACCCCGTCGAGCCGTCCGGGCAGCCCCTTGACCAGCTGGTGCACCGCGTCCGCGTCCCGCACGTCGAGCGCGTGGTACGCCGGCTCGCCACCGGCGGCGCGGATCTCCTGCATGGTCCGGCCGATCTCGCGCTGGGCCAGCACGGTCCGCACGCGGCGTTCGATGTCGGCCACCGTGCCACCGCGGCCGGCGAGCACCGCCCGCATCGCGGCCGGGTCGGCGGGCAGGTCGTCCGGTTCGCCGGGCCACGGCGTGCGCCCGGCCAGCTCGATCCGGGCGCCGGAGGCGGCGAACGCGACCGCCGCGCGGGCGGTGATCCCGCGGGCCCCGCCGAGCAGCAGCACCACCGATTCCGGGCCGAGGCCGAGCGCGGCGAGCTCACCCCCGCCCGGGCCGGCCCCGGCGTAGGCGATCGACGGCAGGTCGGCGAGCCGCGGCTCGATCGTGAACCGGCCGCCGTCGTCGTGACCGACGACCGAGGGGCCGTCGCTGAGGGCCTCGTCGACCAGCACCTTCGCGACATCCTGCGTGGCCTCGACGAGCCGCGTGACGCCGTCGCGTTCGAGCGCGGCCGCCCGGACCAGACCGCGCAGCCCGGGGATGCCCGGCTCAGCCGACACCAGCACGGTGCCGCGCAGTGCCTTGAGCAGCGTGAAGACCTCCGGAACACCGCGGCCGGCGGCCAGGACGACGGTGACGTCCGCGGCTCCGCCGACGATCTCGGCGCCGGCCCGGCTGAAGGCGGCGCGCACGGCGTCGTCGTCCCCGAGCACGGCCACGGACTTGCCGTGCAGCCGGGCGGGATCGGGGTCGAGCGGCACCGGGACGCGTTCGAGGCGGTACCGGCGTGGCGCGGCGGACGGCGGTGCCGGGGTCAGCCAGCTCTCGAGGTGCGCGGTCAGGGCGTCGGCGGTGCGGTCGCGGCTGAGCTGGTCGGTGCGGTCGTCGGCGGGCAGGCCCAGTCTGCTCAGCAGCGTCCCGGCGATTTCGGTCCGTTTGATGGAGTCGATCGAGAGGTCGGCTTCGAGGTCGAGGTCGCCGGCGATCATCTCGGCCGGGTAGCCGGTGCGTTCGCTGATCACGCCGATCACGGTGCTCAGGACGTCTTGCTGCGGCACCTCGGCCACCGGTTCCGGCTCGGGTTCCTCGATCACCACCGGCGGCGCCGGAGCGGCGGGGACCGCGCCGCCGAGGTAGCCGAGCATGACTTCCCGCTGGGCGGCCACGAGCTCGCGGGTGGTGCGCAGGAAGTCGACGATCGCCTGGTCACGGCCGGCGGAGGGCTGGGTCATGGCGGTACTCCGGATTCGTCGGGCCGGGGGCAGGGCGGGCGCAGCGGAACCGGGCGCGCGGGCGGACCGCCCGTCGACGGCCCAGGCGGTGCCGGACGGCTCGGGCCGCGACGGCCGCGTCAGCCGTTCGGTGCGGACGTCGACGCCGGCTCGCGCGAGGGTCCGCATCGCCGCCAAGAACCCGTTGAGGTCCGGACCGCAGGCGACGACGGTGTGCGGCTGGTCGCCGAGGATCTCCGCGACAAGCCGCGACAGCACGCGGCCGGGCCCGGCTTCGACGAAGATCCGGGCGCCGGCGGCGTACATGGCTTCGATCTGGTCCTTGAAGCGGACGGGGGAACCGATCTGCGCGGCGAGTTCCCCGCGGACGTCGTCACCGTAGGGTTCGGCGGTCCGGTTCGCCCACACCGGCAGTTGCGGCGATGCTATCCGCTCTTTCGCGAGTTCCGCCGCGAAGACGTCTCCCGCCGGGGCGACGAGCGGACTGTGGAAGGCGCAGGCCACGGGGATCCGCTGGGCGCTGATGCCGGTTTCCCGCAGCCGCCGGACGGCCCGTTCGACGGCGGCCATCGGTCCGGAGAGGACGACCTGCTCGGGTGCGTTGTGGTTGGCCACGACGACGTCCGGACCGATGAGGGTCGGCGTGAGGACGTCTCGCGACGCCTTGACGGCGGCCATGGCCCCGGGTTCCGCGACGTCGGCGATGGCCTTCGCGCGGGCGCGGCTGAGCCGGAGCAGGGTCTCGGAGTCGAAGGCACCGGCGACCGAGAGGGCGACGAGCTCGCCGTAGGAGTGCCCGCCGAGGAAGTCGGGCCGCACGCCGAGCTGGGTGAGCAGCCGCGCGACGGCGGTCTCGACGAGCCCGAGCGCGGGCTGGGCAACGCGGGTATCGGTGAGGGCGGCTTCCTGAGCTTGGACGGCGTCGGCGTCGAAGGCCCGCGGCGGGAAGGCCGTGGCGGCGACGTCGGGGGCGAAACGGAGGAGGTCGGCGAGCTCGGGGAAGTGCACGAAGAGGTCGGCGAGCATGCCGGTGCGCTGACTGCCCTGACCGGGGAAGAGGAAGGCGACCTTGCCGGGGTTCGTGTCCGGCTCGCCGGAGCCGGCAGCGGCGCCCGGGCGCGGCGCGCCGGCAACCAAGCGGCCGGTCCCGCCCACGCCGGAGCCGCTCGCGGCCGGAAGCCTGCCGGGGACACCTTCCCGCAGCTCGCGCGAAACCGTTGCGCCCGCGCGACCGGCGCCGGGGCGCCCCGCCGCGAGGGCCGGCACCTCGCGGCGGATGTCCGTCAGCAGCTCCTCCGCTTCCGGCGCCCAGTCGCGCAGCCCGTGCCGCCGGTCCGGGGCCACCGGAGCCGCCGCGATCACCGCGTGGAAGTTCGTCCCGCCGAAGCCGAACGCGCTCACCCCCGCCAGCCGCGCCGGGTCCGCCCACGGGCGGGCCGTCGTGGTGAACGTGAACGGGCTCGCCGCCGCGTTCCAGGCCGCGTTCGGGGTGCTCAGGTGCAGCGTCGGCGGGACCACCTCGTGCCACAGCGCCAGCGCCGCCTTGATCAGCCCCGCCAGGCCCGCCGCGCACTTCGTGTGGCCGATCTGGCTCTTCACCGACCCGAGCGCGCACGTCCCCGGCCGCGCGCCCGCCTCCGTGAAGAAGTCCGTCAGCGTCCGCAGCTCCGTTGCGTCGCCGACCACCGTTCCCGTTCCGTGGGCCTCGACCAGCCCGACCTCCGCCGGGGACACGCCCGCGTCCCGGTAGGCGCGCGCCAGCGCGCGGTGCTGGCCCTCCGGGCGGGGCGCCGTCAGGCCGAGGGCCTTGCCGTCGCTCGCCGCGCCGATTCCCTTGACCACCGCGTAGATCCGGTCGCCGTCGCGCTCCGCGTCGGACAGTCGCTTGAGGACCAGGCACGCGACGCCCTCGCCCAGCGCGATGCCGTCCGCCGCCGCGTCGAACGGGCGGCAGCGGCCCGTCGGGGACAGCGCTCCCGCCGACGTGAACATCAGGTAGTCGTGGATGCCGTTGTGCAGGTCGACCGCGCCGCAGAGGACCAGCGAGCTCGTGCCCGCCCGCAGTTCCTTCGCCGCGAGGTCGAGCGCGGCCAGCGACGAGCCGCACGCGGCGTCCACCGTGTAGTTCGCGCCGCCGAGGTCCAGGCGGTTGGCGATCCGGCCGGAAATGACGTTCGCCAGTGTGCCCGGGAACGTGTCCTCGGTCGGCTCGGGCAGCTGGGCGAGCAGCTCGTGCGGCACCTCGTCGAGGTAGCCCTCGAGCAGGGACCGCAGGGTGCCCGCGTTCGCCAGGTCGCCGCCCGCCTCCGCGCCGAACACGACGCTCGTGTGCTCGCGGTCGAAGCCGCGGTCCGCGTACCCGGCGTCGGCCAGCGCGCGGCGCGCGGTTTCCAGGGACACCAGCTGGGCCGGGTCGATGCTGCCCATCGCCGACGGCGGGATGCCGAACGCCAGGGGGTCGACGTCCAGCGCGGGCAGGAACCCGCCCCACTTCGAAGCGGACTGTCCGAAGTAGACGTCCGGGTCCCAGCGGTCGCGGGGGACCTCGGTGACGGCGTCTTCGCCGTGGAGGATGTTCGACCAGAAGGCGTCGACGTCAGGCGCGCCGGGGAACGTGCAGGCCATGCCGATGATCGCGATGTCGCGGGAGTCCGCGGTGACCGGCTCTTCCGCGCGGGAAAAGGCTTTCCCCGACGTGACCTCGCGGTGCAGCTCGGCGATCGTCGTCCGGCGATCCCGCAGGACGGCGACCTGGCCGGCCATGTACATGCCCTCGGCCAGCTGGGTGGCCGCGTCGATCGCCTCGCCGTCACGGCGGACGCCCTTGCTGGCGACGCGCAGCCGTCCGGTGTTCAACTCTTCCAGCCGCTGCCACGCTTCGGGCGTCGCGTCGAGACCCGCCTTGACCTGCTCGAACTCCACTGTGTACGGACTGGGCAGGCAGCGCGTGCGGTGCCCCGGTGCGGTCTCGAGCGTCACGGTGGCGTCGGCGGCGAGCGCACGCTCCTGGAACAGGCCGGTGATCGCCCCGTGCTCCACGGCTTCTTCGGTGAACAGGTACGCGGTACCCATCAGGACGCCGGCGGCGTCGAGCGGCTGCGCCATCGCCGCGACCATGGCGGCCGAGCGCGCGTCGTGGATTCCGCCGGCGAAGAGCACCTCGACGTCCTTCGCCGCGCCGAGGACGGCCAGTTGTTCCTCCCAGAGCTCGAAACTCGGCCGCGGGCCGACGTGCCCGCCGCACTCGGCGCCCTCGAAGACGAACCGCCGGATCCCGGCGTCGAGGTACTGGCGGAGCAGCACCGGCGACGGCACGTGCAGGAACGTCGCGATCCCGTCGGCCTCCAACGCCTTCGCCTGCCCCGGTTTCCCGCCCGCGACCAGCACGCACCGCGGTCGCGCCGCCCGGATCGCGGCGAGCTGGGCGGCGCGCAGGTCGTCGGGCACGAAGCCGAGGATGCCGGCACCCCAGGGCCGGTCGCCGAGGCGCTCGGCGGTCCGGGCGAGCAGATCGGTGGTGCGCGCGCCGTCCGCCGTGGCCACCGCGACGAACGGGAACCCGCCCGCGTCGGCGACCGTGGCCGCGAAGCCCGGCTGGTCGCTCACCCGCGTCATCGGCCCCTGCACGACCGGCAGCGACGTCCCCAACGTCCGGCACAGCCGCGCGCCGAACGCCGGCTTCGGCACCGCCGCGCCGACGATCCGGCTCACGTCCTTTGTGGACCGAACGACCACCCCCGCCGCGCCGCCGGCGAGCGCACCCACCGCCGTCCGCGGGCCGGCCACGCTGCCCCACACCGGGACGTCGAATGCGCCGAGAAGCTGTTGCAGCAGAACGAAGTCGCTCAGCTCGCCACCGCGAGCGACCAGGCCCAGCGCGCCGCCGCGCACCGCCTCGGTGGCCGTGGCCAGGTCCGCGACCTCGGCGAGCGCGCCCGTCCACGGCGCTTTCGTGCGGACGGCGAAGGCCGCACCGGCGGGCAGCGGGCCGTCCGTGCGCACGGCGTAGGGCACCCGCACCCGGGCCGCGACCAGCCGGAGGTCCTCCGGATCGGCGCCGTCGAGCACGCCGAGGCCACCGCCGCGCGCGATCGCGGCGACCTCCCCGGGACCACCGACCCCCAGGCACCGCAGCCGTCGAGCGTGCGACGGCGGGACGAGCTCGGCCATCGGCGGGACCTCCTGTACGCGGGGCGATGCGATCTTCAGGAATAACGCACCCGATACGGGAAACGCAATAGTCGTGCTAACGTGCAAAACCGTGGCACAAGGCAGTATCACGACGCTGACCAGCACTTTTATCACCCGCATCGCAACCAGGAAATGTATTTCCAGCACGCACGTGACAATTCGAACCTGAAATATCTTGGAGCCCGCGTGGAACTGACCGGACGCGTGGTCGTGCTGACCGGCGCGGCACACGGAATCGGGGCCGCCATGGCCCGCCGCTTCGCCGCGGAAGGGGCGGCCGGCGTGGTCGTGTCCGACGTCGACGCCGCGGGCGCCGGCCGGGTGGCCGACGAGATCGCGACCGCGGGCGGCCGCGCCGTCGCCGTGGCCGCCGACGCGACGTCCAAAAAGGACCTGAAAGCCCTGGTCGCGACGGCGCGCGCCGAGTTCGGCCCGGTCGACGTGTTCTGCGCCAACGCGGGCGCGGCCTTCGGCACCGGCGTGCACGCGGCCGACGAGCAGTGGCAGAAGTCGTGGGAGATCAACGTCATGCAGCACGTCCACGCCGCACAGGCCGTGCTGCCCGCGATGCTGGCGCGCGGCGAAGGTTATCTGCTGATCACGGCGTCGGGCGCCGGCCTGCTCGGCATCCCCGGCGACGCGCCGTACTCGGTCACCAAGCACGCGGCCGTCGGCCTCGCCGAGTGGCTCGCGATCACCTACCGGCCGCGCGGGGTGCGGGTCAGCGCGTTGTGCCCGCTCGGCGTCCGGACGGCGCTGCTCGAGCCCGGCATCGCGGCCGGCCACCCGGCCGCGCTGGCCATCGCCGCGGCGGCCCCGCTCCTCGAGCCCGACGACGTCGCCGAGGCGGTCGTCCGCGGGCTCGGTACCGAGGAATTCCTGATCCTGCCGCACGAGTCGGTCCGGGAGTCCTTCGCCCGCAAGGCCGGCGCGGTCGACGCGTGGATCGACGAGATGGCCGTGGGAGGCTGAAGTGGAGTACCGCAGGGTCGGCGCGAGCGGGCTCGCCGTCAGCGAGATCGCCTACGGCAACTGGCTGACGCACGGCGAGCCCGGCTGCGTCGCCGCGGCGCTGGACGCCGGCATCACGACGTTCCACACGGCAGCGGCCTGGGACGGCGGCGCCGCGGAAGCCGCACTCGGCGCGGCGTTCGCCGGGGTGCGCCGCGACGATCTGGTGCTGTGCACCGGCGTGTTCTGGCCGGAAGGCCCGGGCCCGAACGATGCGGGGCTGAGCCGCAAGCACGTGATCGCGTCCCTCGAAGGCTCGCTGCGGCGGCTGCGCACCGACTACGTCGACGTCCACCAGCTGCTGCGCTTCGACTACCGGACACCGGTCGCGGAGACGTTCCTCGCGCTCTCGGACCTGGTGCGGCAGGGGAAGATCCGGTACGTCGGGACGTCGGAGTGGACGGCCGAGCAGCTGCTCCAGGCGCACGAGGCCGCCGCGCGGTACGACGTGCCGCTGATCGCGAACCAGCCGCACTATTCGATGCTGTGGCGGGTGCCCGAGGCCCAGGTGATGCCGGTGGGCGCGCGGATCGGCGTCGGGCAGTTCGCGTCGGTGCCGCTCGCCCAGGGCGTGCTGACCGGCAAGTACCGGGACGGGCGGATCCCGGCGGGTTCGCGGGCGGCCAGGCACCCGGACGCCCGGCCGGTGCTCCTGCCGGACCTGCTGGAACGGGTGGCGCTGCTGCGCGGGGTCGCGGACGACTCCGGCCTGACCATGGCTCAGCTCGCGCTGGCGTGGGCGTTGCAGCACGAGACGGTCGCCTCGGCAGTCGTCGGCGCGAGCACGCCGGAACAGGTCACGGAAAACGCCAAGGCCGCGGGCGTCCGGCTCGACCTCGACGTGCTGACCCGCGTCGACCAGCTGCTCGGCACCTTCGTCCAGACCGACCCGCGGCTGGTGTGGTCGCCGCCGGCGCGCGTGCCCTAACCGGCGCCCAGGCAGACGAACGGGCGGCGGAACGGGTCGACGGCGATGGCGTCGGCCAGCGCCAGCGCCGGGCTGTCCCGGACGGCCAATGCGCGGTAGTAGTCGTCCATCGCGGCCGCCGAAGCGAGGTCGCCGACGCGCGACAGCGGCGCGATCACCGTCCGGGAGCCACTGGCCAGCAGCGCGCTGGCGAAGCCGAGAGCCTCGTCGCCCGGCCGGATCCGGTTCATCGCCAGCTCGCACGCGGCGAACACCACCTGCCGCGGCGGCTGGCGCAGCCCGGCCATCTCGTGCCCGAACAGGGCGCCGTCGGCCAGTTCGAGCCGCGAGAACAGTGCGTTCTCCGGCTCGTGCGCACCGTGCGCGGCGAAGTGCGCGAGCTTCGCGCCGTCCATCGCGCGCAGCACGGACTTCACGGTGGCCTTGGCGCCGGTCATCGTCGTCGCGGTGCGGTAGTGCGTGGTCAGCTTCTCGAGCTCACCGCGGGCCCCGGCCAGCCCCGGTCCGCGGACCAGTACGATCTTGCGGGCCCGCGAGGACTTCGTCAGCTCCGCGGCGAGCCAGGCGGTCGCCGACGGCGCGACGACGGCAGGCCGGCCCCGCAGGCCCGGCAGCACGCCCCACGGCACGGCGTAGAGCGGGCCGGTCGGGACGATGACCAGCTCACGGTCGCCGATGAGGCCGGCCAGCGGCTGGATCAGCTGCACGTCGAGCTTGTCGGCCTGCTTGTGCGCCGAAGTCATGACGACCTCGGCGAGCCGCGCGGGCAGGTTGTCGGGCGCAAGGGCGTCGAGGTCGACGTTCAGCACGCGCGCGGACTCGGCGGCGGCCCCGGCGGACCCGAGCCGCACGAGCCGGCACTCACCCCCGGCGACGACGACGGCGACGAGCTCGTCCCCGGAAGCGGCGAAGCTGACCATGGCCCGGTCCCCGAGCCGCCCGACGACCTCGGCGAGCCCCGCGACGGGCCGCGGACGGCCCCACCGCCCGGTGTGCCACCCGAGCCGCTGGGCCTCCCGCAGCCGTTCGTTGTACTTCGCCCGCAGGGCGGCGCTGGGGTGTCCGTCGTGCTGGGCTTCCTGGATGGCTTGCCCAAGCCCGCGCACCTCGGCCACGCGCGCGGCGAGCTCGGGATCGGTCCCCGCCGACAGCGGTTCGTAGCGGTAGGTCTGGGCACGGGTCCGTTCGAGCCAGACGAACAGCCGCCGGGCGTCGCTGCGTTCGAGCACGAGCTTGACGGCGAGATCGGCGAGCTCCTGCCCGTGCAGCGCGGTCCCGGAGACGAGGTCCAGCCCGCCCATCCGGTCCCGGACGGCGTCCAGTTCGGTGAGCCCGGACCGGATCTCGGTGAGTGCCTTGGCCCGGTCCCCCTGCGCGACGGCGAGTTCGGCCCGGCAGAGCCGGCGCAGCATCCGGTAGTCGATGGGGGTGAGTTGCCCCGGCCGCGGCACCAGCTGCAGGGTCTCGACGGCCCGCTTGAGGTTGCCGCGCCGGATGTCCAGCCGGACGGCGAGCATGCGGGCGGTGGCGGCTTGGTCGGCGAGCTGCGGGACCGGCATCTTCGCGGCCTGGCGCAGAGCACGCGTCGGCAGGCTCGCGGGCACCTCACCGGTCGCGAGGGCGTCCCGCGCGTCGGCCTTCAGGCCCATCAGGGTGGCGTTGGCGGTGCAGGTCAGGCAGCCGACCTTGAGCATCCGGCGACGCGCGGAGTAGGCCATTTCCCTGGCGAGTTCGACGTCATCGCCCATCAGGGCGGCGGAGGCGCGGTAGAGCTCGGCCAGCGCCAGTTCGCGGCTGACGCTCTGTTCCTCGACCATGACGGGCAGGATCTCGTCCAGGTGGGCCCCCGCCTCGTCCGCGAGGCCGGCCGCGAGCAGCGCCTCGGCCTGCGCGAGCCGCAGGGTCGGCGGGATCTCCATGTCGAGCGCGCGGTAGCTGCGCTCGCACTCGTCGTAGAGCCGCAGGGCTTCGGGGACGTCGCCCATGCGCAGGGCGAGCGTGCCCAGCGTCCGCCGGGTGCTGGCGGCGTTGCCGCGCAGTTCGTACTTCTCCGCGAGTTCGAGCGACCGGGTCAGGTCCGCCTGCGCTTCGCGCACGTTGCCCAGCCGGATGTGCACCCAGGCGCGGGACGCCAGCGTCATCGTGAAGGCACTCATCCGCGACTCGGGCTCGGTGCCGTTGGCCAGGCGGTACTCCTGGTGTTCGATCGCCCGGTCGAACGAAGCGAGGCTTTCGTCGTTGCGCCCGACCCCCATCAGCCGCATCGCGTAGTTGTGGTTCAGCGAGCCGTTGAGCTCGGCCCGCAGGACGGGATCTTCGACGGCGTTGATCAGCAGCCGGACATCGTCCAGGCCCGCCAGCCCGGCGGCGAGGTCGTTGGAGATCTCCGAGGAGATCGCGGTCATGGTGCTGGCCAGGCGGATGCGCGTCACCAGCCAGTCGGTGCGGTGCTCCGCCGGCACCGGATGCACGGAATCCAGCAGGCTCATCCCCCGGCGCAGGAGCCGGAGGCTCAGGTGGTACCGCGCGATGCACGAAGCATCGGCGGCGTCCTTCTGCAGGGAACGAACCCTCTCGATCACCTCGGCGGGGTCCAGGTCAATCACGGGCACTCACCTATGACAGCACAGGCTTCGGCAAAAAGAAGCCCGCCTACCGGTAGATCAGTAGGCGGGCTTGCCTCAGCTAGGCCGGTGTCAGGGCGTGACACCCTGGTAGCAGCCGTTCGCGCACTCGGTGTGCACCGGGTGGTCGACGTGGATCTTGCCGTCCGCGTCCGTCCACTGCACGATCGGCTGAACCGGCTGCGCCGGCTCCTCGACCGGCTCCGAAGCTTCGCCGGGCTTGACATCCGTGGGCGTCGACATGGTCGATCTCCTCTCCCCTGGGGATCTTCATGGGGACGCTGCCGTGACGGTGAGTCCCCCGCCGCGAGGCCCTCTCCCCGCGAACGGCCCAATAGTTGCACATCGGCGCATTGATCGGGAGAGTTTTCGCTACGGAAAGTCAGAGCGGATCGTGTGAGCAGGCGGAACGTCCCGACCGGAACGTCCTAACGGGTGAAGTCTGTAACGACGTCCATTGCGGACGTGCATTCCCGCAGCCGGGGGAACGGTCGAGAGGCCGCTCGCAGGTACGTGTTGCTCCCGCCACGGACCGTGACTGGAGGGGTTCTGGTTCGGGCTGGTGCGTCCTTTGTGGACGGTTTGGGGGCTGCCGCGGCGAGCGGTCAGGCGGGGGCGCGGGGCGGGCTACGCGGTGGCCACTGCGGGCGGCCTTGTGGGCCGCGCGGACGGGCCATACGGCCGCCCCCGCGGTCGGCGCGGGCGCGCCCTGTTGGGCTCACGCGATCGCCACTGCCTCCGGCTACGCGGTCGCCCCCACGGACCGCAGAGCCATCCCGGCCCAAGCGGGCGTGCCGCGGTCGCCGTTGCGGCGGCCTTGTGGGCCGCACGGACGGGCGCGGTTGCCCCCGAGCACGCCAGCCGCCCCCTGAGCCCGCGGGCGCCCCCGTTGGCCACGGGGGCGCCGCTACCGAGGCTCCTAGGCCGTCGCTGCCGCGTGGACTGCGCTGACCAGGCGGGCGTTCTCCGGGGCCGCTCCGCCCGGGAAGGCGAACCGGCGGCGGTTGTAGCCGTAGGCGAGGCCGCTGCGGGGGTCGGCGAATGCCTGTGAGCCGGCCGCGCCGCTGTGGCCGAATGCGCCCTGGCCCAGCGTCGGGTAGTCGTCCGAGACGATGGCGAAGCCGAGGCCGAACGCGTTGTGGTTGCGGGTGGACAGGTCGACGCCGATCGAGTGGATCTGGGCGAACTCCGCCGCCGTCTCCGGCCGCAGGAGCGGCTCCGGGCCGCTGATCGCCGCCGCGTACATGCCGGCGAGGCCCCGTGCCGACGCGACGCCGCCCACCGAAGCCGGGCTCAGCTGCCGGACCAGCTTGATGTTCGGCAGGTCCCAGAGTTCGGGGGCCTTCGGGTGGTTCCGGTTGAACGCGATGCCCGTGATGCTGTCCGGCCCCGTCGCGTTCGCCTCCAGCTGCGCCAGCTGCTCCGGCGTCGGCAGCATCGGCTGCGTGGTCAGGAACCGCGGCTCCAGCTCCTCGGGCAGCCCCAGGTAGAAGTCCAGGCCGAACGGCTTCCGGACCCGCTCCTCGTAGTGCTCCTGGATGCTGCGGCCGGTGACGCGCCGGACGACCTCGCCGGTCAGCGCGCCGATCGTCAGCGCGTGGTAGCCGAACGCCGTGCCGGGCCGCCAGTACGGCCGCTGCGGGGCGAGCCGCTCGGCGATGACGCGGTCGTCCGCGATCTCTTCGGCCGTGAACCCGGCGTCCGCGCCGACCACGCCCGCGCGGTGCGCGAGCAGCTCGCGCAGGGTGAGCCGGTCCTTGCCCGCGGCGCCGAACTCCGGCCAGTAGTGCGCGACCCGCTGGTCGAGCTCCAGCACGCCGTCCTGGACCAGCAGCGCGACCACCAGGTGCGCGGCACCCTTCGTCGAGGAGAACACGCCGGTCAGCGAGTCACCGGTGATCTCGGGGCCGGTCCACAGGTCCACGACGCGCTCACCGTCGACGTGCGCGACGAGCTGAGCGGCGTAGTCACCGCCTTCGTCGGCCGCGACGGCGGCGAACTCCGCGCGGACGGCCTCGAACCCGTCGGCGACGGTCCCCTGGATGTGCTCGGACGACATGGCAGCTCCCTCAGTGATCACAACGCCTGCGCCAGGATCCAACCGCCGCGGTGCCGAGGTATTCCGCCCCGCACGGCCGGATATCCCGTCGCGCGCCGACCTCACGCCGGCGATGGCGACCTGGGTGCGCTGTGGTCGCGCCGCTGCCGATCGGCGGGCCGGCACCGGTCTCCGGCGCCTACGCCAGGACCGCGCCGGCGCGGTCCTGGCCGTGATCACCTCCTCGCTCACGTGGCCGGGTAGAGGACCCGCCGCCCGGGTACCAGTCCGATCATGAAGCTGACCTCCACCGTGCTCGGCACGCCGGAACCCCGCGCGCTCGCCGAGTTCTACTCGAAGCTCCTCGGCTGGCCGATCCGCACCGACGAACCGGAGTGGGTGACGCTGCGCCCGGACGACGGCAGCGCGGGCCTGTCGTTCCAGCTCGAGACCGGGCACGTCCCGCCGGTGTGGCCGCCGGCCGACGGCGCCCAGCAGATGCAGCTGCACCTCGACATCGAGGTCGACGACCTCCAGGCGGCGACGGCGGCGGCGACCGCGGCGGGTGCGGTCGTCGCCGAGTTCCAGCCGCAGGACGACGTCCGGGTCTGCTTCGACCCGGCCGGGCATCCGTTCTGCCTCTGGACGCGCACAGGGTGACGCCCCGCGTTCGAACGGTCACAGGATCCGCTATGTTCGGCTGAGGTCCTGTTCCCGGCGAACGGAGTTGAGTCCTGTGGGGGTGCACCGGATCTGGCACCACGGACTGGTCCCCACCGAGGGGAAACGCCCCCTGGACGCGTTGCGCAGCAGGCTGATCAGCCGTCAGCGGCAGCACGACGACTACACGGTCAGCGATCTCGGCTCGTCCGACGACGGCGGTTCGCGCCGGTGCGATCTGAAATTCGCGTACGAGGGCGGCGAAGGCCGCTACTCCGTTCAGGTATTGCTTTCGCTGTGCTATCGCGCCGGCGAGGATCGGGTGACGTGGCTGCTGGCCGCGGCGTGCACGCGGCCGTGGCGCAGCTGCCACGACGCACCGGCCGAGCGGATCGGCCTGGAAGAGCTGGGTGCCAGCGGCAGCGACGAAATCCCGATCGAAACGCCGGTGCTGGCGATGCGCGGCTGGTCGCGCAAGGAATGCGACCACCTGGCCGACCTGCTGGGCGAGGCCCTGGTGGCGCCGTGGCGGTCTTCGGCCGTGCTGGTGCTCACCGAGCCACCGACGGTGCCGGTGGAGGGCTGGCCCGGGCTGGTCAACGTCTTCGACGTCGACGACCGCTTCCGCCACACGCTCAACCGCCACCTGCCACTGGGCTGCGCGCTGCCGCAGGGCGCGCGGCTGTACGTGCCACCGTGCGACCAGCTCCCGGATTTCGTCGAGACCGCCAGCCCGGTGTCCGGCGAGGCGCTCGAAGACGCGATCACCCGGCTCATCCAGGCGCGCAGCCGGACGCCGCTGCCCGAGGAGTGGACCGAGGTGCCGAGCGTGCGGGCCTGGTACGAAACGGATCCCTTCGCGTCGCCCGAGCGGGAACCCGACGCGGAACTGGTCGAGAAACTCGGCCGCGCCGAACGGGAACTGGCCGAGGCGCGCGGCGTGATCACGATCCTGCGGAAGAAGGCCAAGGCCCACGCCGAGGAACGGGATCGGCACGCCGGCGAGGTCAAGACCCTCCGCCGGCGCCTCGAGGACGTGTGCGCGACCGACGTCGCCTGCCTGCGGGAGCAGCTCGCGCACCTGCAGGCGGAGGTGGACGACTACGCCCGCGCGTTCGAGGAGACCGAGGCCGAGCGCGACGAGCTCAGACGCGTCAACGGCCTGCTGGCCGGCCGGCTCGCCCGCCACCACGACGCGGACGACGAGGTCGCCGACGCCGAGCGCCCGCCGGAGGATTTCCCCAGTTTCGGCGAGCTGATCGGCGCCGCGGCGACGTCGCTCAAGCACCTGGCCATCACGGCCGAACCGGCGCCGGCCGCGATCCTCGACCACCACCCGAAAGCCGCCGCCTGGCGCCGGAAGGCGTGGGACGCGCTGCGCACCCTCGACGCCTACGCGGGCGCCCGCACGTCGCTGCTGGAGGCCGGTCAGGATCCCGGCCCCGAGCTTTCGGACGTGCTCGCGTTCGCCCGCACCGGCCAGCCGGGTTCGCTGATCAGCGCCAACATCATCGCCCTGGCCGAGTCGGACACGGTGACGACGAACGAGCGCCTCCGCCAGGCCCGCACCTTCCGCGTCGATCCCCGGACCAACCCGGCGGGCCGCGACTACTTCGGCGCCCACATCGCCCTGGAGCGGTTCAAGTCGCCGGCACCGCGCCTGCACTTCCTCGACGACACCGACCGGACGGGCACCGTGTACGTCGGGTACCTCGGTGCCCACCTGCCGACGTCGAAGACCAACTGAGCGAGAATCGCGCGCATGACGGAGATCGCGCAGAAGCACCTGGCCTACTGCTGGATCGCCCGCGGTGACCGGGTGCTGTTCCTGCGCCGCGGGCCCGGCGTGTTCCTCGCGGGCCGCTGGGAACTGCCCGGCGGGACGGCCGAGCCGGGCGAGCCGTTCGAAGCCACAGCGGTGCGCGAAGCGGCGGAGGAGACCGGGCTGACGGTCCGCGTCACGGGCGAGCTGGCTCGCGACGCGTGGCCGGACGTCGCGGGCCGCGCGCTGCGGATCCACGCTTTCGTTTACACGGTGGAAGAAGACGGAGCGGGCGAGGTCGTGCTCAACTCTGAGGAGCACGACGACTTCGCCTGGCTGACGCGGGCGGAGGCTCGGGAGCTGTCGCTGCCGGGCCACTTCCGGCGGCTGCTCGATCGGTAGGCGGTTTCCTTGGCGCAGCACCGGTTTCCGGTGCTGCCGGGGTCTTCGGGCGGTGATCATGTCTTCGACGGTACCCGAACAGAAGTTCGAACATCATCGCTGAACCGGGTGAACTGCGGGCAGGGTTTTTGCTTGCCGCGCAAAGCGAATCGCGCGAGGGAGCCCCCGATTTCCACGCTACCGGAAGGGACCGACAAAACTAGCGCGGAACCAGGTAGCGCAGCAAAACGCTGGCGCCGTCGGTGAGAACCGAAGCCAGCTCCAGCTCGGCCGGATCCACCGCGGCACCGACCGCCGCCCGGCTGGACGTCCCCGCCACGAGAAACGGCGCCACCGTCAACCGGAACTCGTCGACGACGCCCGCCGCGATCAGCGAGCCGAACAACCGCGGGCCGCCCTCGCAGTCGATGCGGCCGAGTCCCTCCGCCACCAGCGTCGACACCACCCCCTCGGCCGACACCTCCGCCTCGCCCACGACGAACACCCGGGCGCCGTTCGACGCCCACGCCTCGCGCAACGCCGGAGGCGCCGCCGCGCACGTGAACACCAGCGTCGGGACCGCCGCCTTCGTGATCACCGGGGCGTCCGCCGGCAGGGAACGGCCCGTCGTCACCACCGCCACCGGGGCGATCGGGGCCAGGCCGAACCGGCGGCGGCGGTCGGCCGTCGCGGCGTCCGGGCGCATGCCCTCGAAACCCTCCGCGATCGCCGTGCCCGCGCCCACCAGGACCACGTCGGCCAGGTCGTTGCCGAGTCGGTAGACGATGCGGTCCGCCGGGGTCGACAGGCCACCCGAGAGGCCGTCGACCGTGATCGCGCCGTCCGTGCTCGACACGAAGTTCACCGCCAGCCAGCGGGGGTCCGCCGGGAAGCGGTACAGCTGCTCCAGGTCGTCGTCGCCGAGGTCGCGCGGCTGCGGCCAGACCTGCCGGATCACTCCCACCGGACCGCCTTCGCCGGCGGGCGGGTGCCCGCGATGCTCGCCGCCATCTCGGCCACGTGCCGCACCTCGCGCACGTGCTTCGTGCGGATGATCGCCACCCCCGCCGACGCCGCGAGCGCCGCCCGCGCCAGGCCACCGGGCGTTCCGTCGCCGGCCACCCCGGCGAGCACGGGGACGCCGGCCGGCACCGGCAGCCGGAACTCCCCGACGTCCAGGACGACGCCCGAAGCGGGCAAACCGGAAGGCACCGACGCAGCGGCGTAACCGGCGCCGAACCGGGCCGCGACCTCGGCCAGGTCCGCGCGGGCCACGATCAGGTCGGCGCCCGCCTCACAGCAGGCCGCAGCGACTGAAGCGTCCTCGGTTTCGACTCCCACGACGAGGCCGGGAAACGTCTCACGCGCCCACTCGACCAGGGGTTCGACGCCGGTCCCGCCGAAACTCACGAGATCGGCACCGTCGGCGACGGCGGCGCGGGTGGCGTCCCTAGCCGACGGGAGCGCCTCGACCGCGGCCAGCACCAGCGCGCGGTCACTGCTCAACCGGCGGCCCCGGAAGACGAGGTCGGGGGTTTTCATCGCACTCTCCCTGCTGGACGTCCTTCGCGATCATAAGCGAGGCGCAGCGGGCGAGTGTTCTTCGCCGTCAGGTGGCGGGGCGTCGTCGCCGGGCCACCCGACTCGGACGGCGGTGACATTCCGGGCTCTGCCCAGGACGGGGCTCCGTCACCCGGATCCCCGAGAACTTCTGCTCAGGAGGCGATGGCCTCGTTGATCGCCAGCAGCTCCTGCGCGGTGCGCGTGGCGGTGAACTCGATGACGTCGTAACGGGCGAGCCTGCGGACCACGAACGGGTCGCTGGCGAGCACGGCGTCGAGCTTGCCGCGCAGCATCGACCGCGTCAGGATCACCTGGTCGGCCGCGCCGTCGCCCTTTCCGGAAACGAGGAAAAGTCCCTTCGTGAATTGTTTGCGCAACCAGTCCGAATGGTCCGGGAGTGCGTAGTCGACTTCGGTTTCGGGCGCCGTGTAGGTCAAGAGTGCGATGTACATGATTGCAGAGTAGAACGCGGCCGACCGGACCGCATCCGCCTGGCGAGTGGCTCCCGACACCCGCCCCGCCAAAATTTCGTCAAGAAAATTCTTATTCCTTTACGCGCGCTTTTTCGACATACTCGCCGATTGCCGTACGCCCGTCGTCGTACGTCGTGGTGTCGCCGCCGGGCCGACGCGGCAGGCCCGCCGCGGGACGAAACTGCGGGGTATGAACGCACTGACCCGGATCTGGCACGACGGCCGGCGAGCCGAGCGAATCGCCTACGCCGTCGGCGCGGTCCTGTTCCTCAGCGGCCTCGTGCACGCGCTCGCGCTCGTCGCGACCGGCGGCTCGTGGCTCGGTCCGCTGTCGCTGCGCAAGGCCGTCACCTTCGGCCTCTCGTTCGGGCTGACGCTCGCGTCGGTCGCCTGGGCGACGTCGTTCCTCACCGTCCGCCCGCGGGTGCGCAGCGCTCTGCTCGGCGCGTTCACCGCGGCGAGCGTCGTCGAAGTCGTGCTGGTCAGCATGCAGGCGTGGCGCGGGGTGCCGTCGCACTTCGACTTCGAGACACCGTTCGACTCCGCCGTCTCGATGACGCTCGCCGGGGGCGGTGCGGTGATCATCGTGACCGTCATCGGCTTCACCGCGGCCGCGCTCGTGGAGCCCGGCCCGGACGCGCCGAGCCTGCGCCTGGCCATCCGCGCGGGCCTGTTCGTGCTGCTGGTCGCGCTGGCGACGGGCGCGGTGATGATCGGCCGCGGCGTCGTCGCCTCCCGTGGCGGAAACCCGGAGCCGGCCTACACGACAGCGGGCTCGCTCAAGCCGCTGCACGCGGTCGCCATGCACGCGATCCTGGTCCTGCCGGCGCTGGCCTGGCTCCTGCGGTTCAGCCGCTGGCCCGAAGCGCACCGGATGCGCGTCGTCGGAGCCGCCGTCGCCGCCGACGCCGTGCTCACCGCCGTCATCGGCTTCGAATCCTTCCGCGGCATCGATCCGCTGGCCGCGCCGCTGCCGCTGACGGCGTTGTCCGCACTCGCCGCCGTCGCGCTGGCGGGTACCGGGCTCTACGCGTTGTCCGGCATTGAACCGGCCGTCCGATTCGCACGTGTCCCCCACGGGAAGGCAGGGGGCCGGTGATGCGGCGGACGGAGACCACGCGTGCGGCACGGTATGACCACGGACTTCTGCGTTCCCGGCGACCCGAACTTCCACCGGAGTGACGCCGCCCGCGAGCCGGAACGGCCGATCAGCTGAGCACCTGGGCGATGGCCGACTTCCAGGCGAACACCCGGCCGTTCGCCGAACTGGACCGCGCCGGCCGCACGCGACGCCTGCGCCGGCTCGCCGAAGCGGCGTTGACCGCCTACGCCGTGCCGGTGGCCCGCCTGACCCCGCTGGCGCACGGGCTCAACACGTCGTTCCGCGTCGACGGCGCGGACGGCCACCGGTACGTGCTGCGGGTGCAGCGGCCGGACGGCCCCGGAGTCGCGCAGGTGCGCGCCGAGATGGCCTGGCTCGCCACCCTGAGCCGCGAGACCGACCTCGTCGTCCCGCGTCCCGTGCCGACGCGCGCGCGGGAGCTGGCCACCGTGGTCGCCGACCCGGCCGTGCCCGAACCGCGCACCTGCGTGCTCTGCCACTGGGTCGACGGCCGGTTCGCCGACGAGCGGCTCGGCGCCCCGCAGCTGTACGCGGTGGGCGCGTTCACCGCGCGGCTGCACCTGCACGGCGCTCGGATGAACGGCCTCGACCGCGGCCGCGTCGACGACCTGACCGAGTTCGGGCGCACGCAGGTGGACGGCTTCTCCGCGGCGGTCGTCGAGCGGGCCGTCGCCTCGGCCGGCGGCGACGAAACCATCCGCGAGGCGGTGGCGCGGGTCCGCGCGGTGCGGGCCGGGCTGGGGTTCGGCGCGGACGTCTTCGGCCTGGTGCACGGCGACCTGCGCCAGGACAACTACCTGTTCGACCGCGGCCGGGTGCGGGCGATCGACTTCGACGGCTGCGGGTACGGGCACTACGCGTACGACCTCGCCGTGACCCAGGCCGCGCTGGCGCACCTGCCGCAGCGCGACGAGCTGCGGGAGGCGCTCGTCGACGGCTACCGGTCGGTCCGCCCGGACGCGGCCACGACGGATCCGGAGGTGCTGGCCGCCTTCGCCGGGCTCCGGCGCGTCCAGCTGCGGCTGCGCCGGGCGCTATAGCCCGACGTTACAATTGCTACATGGCCGGACGATCGAGCAACGCCACCAGTACCCGCGACCGCCTGCTGCTGGCCGCCGGACAGCTCCTGCACGAGGCCGGCGACGGCCCGGTCTCGACGCGGGCGATCTGCGAGCGCGCCGGCGTCCAGGCTCCCACGCTGTACCACCACTTCGGCAGCAAGCAGGGCCTGCTCGACGCCGTCGTCAACTACGGCTTCACCCAGTACGTCCAGGCCCCGTCGCCGGACGGCAATCCGGTCGACCGCATCAGGGCGGGGTGGGACCGGCACGTCGAATACGGTCTCGAACACCCTGCGTTCTACGTGCTGCTCTACGGCCAGATCGAGCCGGGCGTGCCGTGCAACCTCACCTCGAGCGCCGAAGCGATGCTGCTGGAGCTGTTCACGCCGCTGGCGCGCGACGGCCGCCTCCGCGTCGAGGCGGCGGAGGCCGCGCGCCAGTTCGCGGCGGCCAACAGCGGCGTGACGCTCAGCCTGATCGCCCAGCCCGAAGCCGAGCGCGACCTGGCGATGTCCACGCAGGTCAGGGAATCCGTGCTGGCCGGGCTGCTCACCGACCGGCCCGCCGAGGAGTCGTCCGTGAGCGCGCTCGCTGTCGCTTTGTCGACTGCCCTCGAAGACGACACGGAGGCCCTGACCACCACCGAGCGCCAGATGCTGCGCGAGTGGCTGCACCGCCTCGCCGCCTGACACCGATCGCTACATTTGCTACATTGACCTCTATGACAAATGTAGTGAGTCAGTACGGCCTGTTCCTCGCCCCGCACCGCGACGACGCGGCACGGAAGGAGCAGGCGGTCGCGGCGGACGCGCTCGGCTACGGCGCAGTCTGGCTCGGCACCGGCCGCAACTCCGTCGGCGACCTCGCGTTCGCCGAAGACATCCTCGCCTCGACCGAGCGGATCACCGTGGCGACGGCGATCGTCAACATGTGGGTCGACGAGCCGGAAACCCTCGCCGCGTCCTACCACCGGCTCGCGGACCGGTACGGAAAGCGCTTGCTGCTCGGCATCGGCGTCGGGCACCCCGAATCCGTCACCGGATACCGCAGCCCGTACGCCAAGATCGTCGACTACCTCGACCGGCTCGACGCGGCCGGCGTCCCGGCCGGAGCCCGGATCCTCGCCGCGCTCGGCGACCGCGTGCTGGAACTGGCCGCCGAGCGCACGGCGGGCGCGCACCCGTACCTGGTGCCGGCCGGGCACACGCGGCACGCCCGATCGGTCCTGGGCGCGGGCAAACTGCTGGCGCCGGAACAGAAGGTGGTCGTCGACGACGACCCGGCGGCCGCGCGCGCCATCGGCCGCCCGTACGTGCAGCACCCGTACCTGGGCCTGCGCAACTACGTGAACAACCTGCTGCGCCACGGGTACACCGAGGCCGACGTCGCCGGCGGCGGCAGCGACCGCCTGATCGACGACCTCGTCCTGCACGGCACGCCCGAAACCGTGGCCAAGGGCCTGCGGTCCCATGTGGACGCCGGTGCCGACCACGTGGCCGTGCAGGTGCTCGGCCCGTCCCCCGCGGTGGAGCTGGAAAACCAACGGCGGCTGGCCGGAATCCTGTTCTGATCAGCCGGGTGCGGGCAGCAGGGCGTTCAGCGCGGCGACGAGAGTGCGTTCCTCGTAGTCGAAGTGACTGTCCAGTTCGGACCTGAGCCGGTCGAACTCCGCGCGGAGCGCGACCGGGTCGGTCTCCTCGTCGACGAGCCGCTGGATGTCCTCCTGCAGCCGGGCCACGACGACGTGCTCTTCGTCGAGCTTCGCCAGCGTCGGGGCCAGGGCGGGGAACCGCTCGGCCAGCAGGGGGAAGAGGTTCGCGCCCTCCCCGGTGTGGTGCCTGGTGAGCGCCGTGCAGAACCCGGCGCACCGCGTGCTCAGCCGCCGCGGGGTGCCGCAGTCGAGCTCGGCGCGCATCTCCTTCAGTTCGGCGCGCAGCCAGTCGTGCACCTCGACGATCCAGTCGCCCATGCGGCGCGCGGGGTCGAACCGGTGCAGCTCGACGACGGGCAGGACCCGGGTCGTTCGCGCCTGGTAGTCCGCGAACCCCGGTTCCTGCGCGACGACCTTGGCGAACAGCTCGTCGCGGTCGGGCGGGAGGGCGGCCATCGCGTCGAACGTCTCGCTCTCGGTTTCCACCGTGACCAGGGGGTTCTGCCGGATGTTGTGGTACCAGGCCGGGTGCTTCGGCGCGCCCATCGCCGACGCGACGACGACCAGCCGGCCGTCGATGTCCAAAGCGCCCAACGGCACCCGGTGCTTCCGGCCCGTGCGGGCGCCGGTCGTGGTGAGCGTGATCAAGCTGGGTGATCCTTTCCGATGACGGAATCACCGGAGGCCGAGAGCCGACACGAAGGCACAGCTCCGCCCGGGGAAGGCGGAACGTGTCGATCTCAAGGGGGCTGGTTAGCCACTACCTCCGTGTGTCGGCCCATCCGGGGCGCACTGGCACGTTACCAACCCGGACCGGAAGCAGGCCATCCCTCAACCGAATAGCTCAGCCGGCGGCGTCGGCGGCTTTCCGGGCGGCGGCGTCGGCTTCGTCGAAGGCCGCCTTCGCCGTCTCGAACTCCGCCGTCGCCCGCTCCGCGCGTTCCTCGGCTTCGGCCAGCCGCTCGCGCAGGTCTTCGACGCGGGCGGTGGCCTGCTCGGCCGCACGCTCGGTGCGGACGAGGTCGCGCTCGGCCGTCGCGCGCTCTTTCGCCCGTTCGGCGGCTTCCTTGCGCAGGCGGTCGCGTTCCGCACGGGCCTTCGCCCGTTCCTCCTCCTCGCGCCGGTGGTCGCGCTTCGGCTTGGCCGGTTCGGCCTTGTCCACCAGCTTCGCCGGGCGCTTCCCGGTGGCGGGCGGGACGCTCGCGGCGAGGCTGAACCACTGGTCGGTGTCCTGGTGCGCCACCGACGTCAGCCGCCCGGCCAGCGCGAGCGCGGCGGTGTCCGGGTCGGCCGCGACGGCTTCCAGGGTCGCCTCGACCTCGCGGGACACCGAGTCACTCATCGACGACAGCCCGTGCAGGATCCGCCGCACCAGCTCGCCGCGGCGGCGGGTCAGCGCCCGCAGCTCGTCGCCGGCCAGGCGCGTGTGCGCGTCACGCAGCTCGTCCCCGACTTCGGCCAGTTCACGCAGCTGGTCCGGGTCCTCCTGGGACAGGGTGTTGACGATCGCCGCCGCCGTGGTCGGCTTGCGAAGCTGCTGGATCCGCTTCGCGAGCTCGGCGTCCCCTTCGGCCTTCGCCGTCTTCGCGGCCGCGTTGCGCGCGCTGACGAACTCCGCGAGGTCGCCCCCGTAGAGCTCGCCGGCCACCGTGTCGAAGTCCATCGTGGTCCAGCGAACCACATCGGACTGGTGCGAGCACCTGGGAAGAGTCATCATCGGGGGATGTTCTTCGATCTGGGTGTGCGGGACTTCCTCGACCGCGCGGAAACGGTGTACCCGGACCGCGTCGCGGTGGTCGACGAGCCGGCCCAGCCGGCGCCGAGCTGGGGCTCGCTCACCTACCGCGAGGTGGCGCGCCGGGCCCGCGCGCAGGCCGCCAACCTCGACGCGCTCGGCGTGCCGGCCGGCGGCCGGGTCGCGATGGTGTCGCACAACGCCGCGCGGCTGCTCGTGTCGTTCTTCGGCGTGTCCGGCTGGGGCCGGATCCTGGTGCCGGTGAACTTCCGGCTGGCACCGGCCGAGGTCAAGTACATAGTGGAGCATTCGGGCGCGGAGGTGCTGATCGTCGACCCGGAGCTGGCGCACCTGCTGGACACCGTGACGGCGAAGCACGTCTTCGTCCTCGGCCGTGACGACGAGGCCGTCTGGGGCGGCGACGGCACGCCCCGGCCCTGGGCGGGGGACGAGTCGGCCACCGCGACCATCAACTACACGTCCGGGACGACGGCCCGGCCGAAGGGCGTGCAGCTCACCCACCGCAACATCTGGCTGAACGCCGCCGTGTTCGGCCTGCACACGACGTTGAGCGACAACGACGTCCTGCTGCACACCCTGCCGATGTTCCACTGCAACGGCTGGGGCATGCCGTACGCCGTGACCGGCCTCGGCGGCCGGCACATCGTGCTGCGGAAGGTCGACGGCACGGAGATCCTGCGACGCATCGACGAGCACGGCGTCACGATCCTGTGCGCGGCGCCCGCGGTGGTCACGGCGGCGCTGGACGGCGCCGCGAGCTGGGACGGCGAGATCCCCGGCCGCGACCGCGTCCGGATCGTGGTGGCCGGCGCACCGCCGCCGACGCGCACGATCGAGCGCGTCCGGGCCGAGCTGGGCTGGGAGTTCATCCAGATCTACGGGCTCACCGAGACCGCGCCGCTGCTGACGGTGAACCGGATGCGCAGCGAGTGGGCGGACCTCGACCCGCACGAGCAGGCGCGGCTGCTGGGCCGCGCGGGGACCCCGGCACTGGGCGTCCGGATCGCCGTGGACACCGACGGCGAGGTGCTCGCGCAGTCCAACCACAACCTCGACGGCTACTGGGAGAACCCGGCGGAGACGGCGCGGGTCCAGGAAGGCGGCTGGTTCCACACCGGCGACGGCGGATCGTTCGAGGACGGCTACCTCACGATCGCGGACCGCAAGAAGGACGTGATCATTTCCGGCGGCGAGAACGTGTCGTCGATCGAGGTGGAGGACGCGCTGAACTCCCACCCGGCGATCCGGGAGGCCGCGGTGATCGGCATCCCGGACCGGAAGTGGGGCGAGCTCGTGACGGCGCTGGTCGTGGTGGAGGGGGAGGTCACGGCGGAGGAGCTGATCCAGCACTGCCGGGGTTACCTGGCGGGGTACAAGTGCCCGAAGCGGGTCGAGTTCCTGGCCGAGCTCCCGCGGACGGCGACCGGGAAGATCCAGAAGTTCAAGCTGCGGGAGCCGTTCTGGAAGGACCAGTCCCGGCAGGTGAATTGAAGTGCGGTTCTTCTTCGACGCCGGCTCCGGCGCGGCGCTGTGGGCGGAACTCGGCCCGGCGAACCTCGGCGAGCTGCCGATCAGCGCGCAGCTGCGGGCCGAGCTGGAGAGCCTCGCGACGCAGTACGACGAGTCGCTGAACTGGGACTACCCGCCGGACCCCGGTCCGTGGCGGGAGGCGCGGTGCGTCCGGTTCAACGCCGACGCGCGGGCGGCGCTGGCCCGGTTGCGGGCGGAACTGGGCCCGGAGCGGGTCGTCGAGGACGAGTTCGACGAACTGCACGAGGATCCGGACCTGGACCGGTGGCTCGCCGATCCGAAGGGCTTCCGGCGCTAGCCGACCCGGCGTGCTCACGCCGGCGCGTAGGTCAGCTGGACGACGCCGTTGCCGAACGTCGCCGACTTCTGCAGCTCCAGCGGGAACGACGGCCCGTCGGCGGGGAACAGCCGCTTCCCGCGGCCGACGACGACCGGGTACAGCACCAGGTTCAGCTCGTCGACCAAGCCCTCGGCCAGCAGCCACCGCACCGCCGTCGGGCTGCCGCTGGTCATGATGTCCCCGCCGGGCTCGGCTTTCAGCGTCCGGACCGCTTCGGCCGGGTCGCCGGTCAGCAGCGTCGAGTTGTTCCAGGCGACTTCCGGCAACGTCGACGAAAGCACGTACTTGCGGACGTTGTTCATGAACTCGGCGCCTTCGTCGCCTTCGACGGTCCGGCCGGGCCACGCCTCGGCGAACCCTTCGTAGGTGACGCGCCCGAGCAGCATCGCGTCGGCGGCGGCCATCCCGCTGCCGACCGCCTGGCCGATTTCGTCGCTCCAGTACCGCAACGACCACTTGTCCGGTGCTTCGACGACGCCGTCCAGCGAAATGAACAGGTTCGAAACGATCTTGCGCATGGGCTCCCTCCGGTTCGGGGTCCCACTATGGCCGAAAACCGCACCGAGCGCTAAGACCGTCCACTCGCGACAGTCTCCCGCACCCGCGTGCTGGCCGCCTCGGCCGAGGCGGCTTCCGCTTCCGTCGCGGGTTCCAGCCGCGCCGGGACGTCCTTGTGGTGCGGGGTGCCCGCGATCGGGTCGCGGTCCAGGGGGTCGGTCAGGAGGTTGATCCGCGGGCCGCTCACCACGCGACGGCCGTGGGCGTCCGGGTGCGCCATGCCGTAGCCGTGCGGCAGCGCGAGCTGGCCCGGCCGCAGCCCGGGGTCGGCCTCGGCGCGCACGACCACCCGCCCCGACGCCGTCACGACGGCCACCCAGTCGCCCGGGGCGGCGCCGATCGACGCCAGTTCTTCGGGACGCGCACGCAAGGCGCCGTCCGGGTCGGTGCGGCGCCAGCGCGGGTCACGCAGGATCTGGTTCGCGTTGTGCGCCCGCCGCTGCCCGTTGAGCAGCGAATACGGGTACGCCGGGTCCGGCTGTTCGGCCGCCGGGTCCAGCGCGGCCAGCCAGTCCAGCAGTTCCGGCACGGCCAGCCGGACGCGCTCGCGCCGCAGCAGGCTCCACACCTCGTCCTGCTCGTGCGCCGAAAACGGCGTCGGGCCGGCCAGGACCCGTTCGAAGAGCTCTTCGCCGAGCTGCGGACCGGTCGCCGAGCTGCCCAGCGCGCGCTGCACCGGCACGGTCATCGCCTTCGCCGCGCGGTGACACCCCGCCCACAGCGGCGCGATCGACGCCGCGCCGTCCGGCAGCGACGCGCCCAGGGTGCGGTACAGCAGCACCGGCAGGATCGCCGCGCGCTCCGGCATCGCCTGGACGAGGGCACCCAACCCCGCCTGCAGCTCCGAACGCGGCCCCGCGGCCAGCGCGGCGAGGTCGCCGGACGGCGGCAGCACGCCGAGCGCGTCGAACAGGCGCGCGTAGATCTCGGCTTCGACGAGCGTGCCCGGCAGCGGGTCCAGCAGCGGCCGCCGCAGCTGGAAGTAGTTCGTCGGCCATTCGAAGGTGAAGAGCGTGAACTCCCACTTCTCGTGCTGGGACGCCGCCGGCAGCACGTAGTCGGCCAGTGCCGCGGTCTCGGTGTAGGCGACGTCGACGACCACGGACAGCTCCGCGGCCCGCAGAGCGCGTTCGACCTCCCGCGTCCCCGCGAAGGTGTTGGCGGGGTTCGACGACTCCACCCACACCGCGCGGACGTGGTTCGGGTGGTCGCTGAGGACCTCCTCGGCGAGGGTGTTCGCCGGGAGCAGGCCGCCGATGTACTCGAAGCCGGTGATCTCCGAGCGCTGCCCGGTCGCGGCGCCCCACAGCGGCAGCAGCCACGAGTGCAGGTTGTTCGTGCCGCGGCGGCCGAAGTGGCCGGTGAGCAGGTACAGCAGCTTTTCGAGGTAGCTGTTGAGCGTCGAGTGCCGTCCCTGCTGGATGCCCAGCTCGACGCGCACGGTCATGGCGCGGGCCGAAAGGATCAGCCCGGCCGCCCGCTCGACGTCCACACGGGACAGTCCGGCGTGCGCGATCCACTCGTCCACCGGCACTTTCGCGAGCGCCGCGGCCACCTCGTCGAAGCCTTCGGTGCGCTCGGCCAGGAACTCCTCGTCGGCGCCGCCGCGTTCGAGCAGCAGCGCCAGTAGCGCGCCCAGCAGGTAGGCGTCGGTACCCGGGCGCAGCGGCAGGTGCAGGTCGGCCAGCTCGGCGGTCTCGGTGCGCCGCGGATCGATCACGATCATCCGGCGGTCCGGGTCGTTCTTGAGCGTGTTGAGCGCGTGCCGGGCGTTGCTGAACCCGTGGGCCTGCCAGGGGTTGCAGCCGAGCACGACCAGCAGGTCGCAGTGCTCGACGTCCTCGGCGGTGTGCACGATCGTCGAACCGAACAGGTGCCCGTTGACCCAGAAGTCGCCGGTCTTCTCCTGGGACAGCGCGTTGAAGTGCCGCGTCGAGTTCATCCACTTCAGCAGCGAAGTGCCGTACGCGCCGCCGGAGTGGTTGCCCTGGCCACCGCCGCCGACGTAGGCGAACGAGCCGGGCCGCCCGGCCGCGGTGTCGGCGTCCCGGATCTCGCGCAGCTTGGCGGCGATTTCGGTGAGCGCGGTGTCCCAGCCGATCGGCTCGTGGGTCCCGTCCGGCCGGCGGCGCAGCGGAGTCGTCAGGCGGTCTTCGTGGTCGCCGTACCAGGTCAGGCGCTGGGCCTTCTGGCAGAGGTAACCGCCGGAGCGCGGGTGCGCCTTGTCGCCGCGGACGCGGGTGATCTTCCGGCCGTCGAGCTGCACCTCCAGCCCGCAGTTGAGGTAGCAGAGGCTGCACGCGGTGCGCTGCCACTCGCCCATGGCGTTCCCTTCACAGCAGGTCGAGGGCGCGGCCCAAGGTCGTGAGCCGCGCTTCGAGCGTTTCGCCGGCCGGGTACAGCCGGACCGTGTCGATGCCGGTGTCGCGCCAGACGCGCAGGCGGTCACGCACCATCTCTTCGGTGCCGATCAGCGTCGTGCCGAGCACCATTTCGTCGGTGACGAGCGCGGCGGCGCCGTCGCGGTCCCCGCCCTGCCAGCGTTCGCGGACCTCGGCGGCGACGTCGGCCCAGCCCTGGCGGCTGTAGGCGTTGTTGTAGAAGTTCGTGGTGGCCGAGCCCATCCCGCCGAGGCTGAACGCCAGCTCCTTCTTGCGGCTGCCGACCAGGGTGCGCAGTTCGTCTTCGTTGTCCGCGAAGGCGACTTCGGCTCCCTGGCAGACGTCGATGTCCTCGCGCTTGCGGCCCGCCTTCGCGAGTCCCGCGTCGAGGTGCGCGAAGTACGCGTCGGCGCCTTCGGGGACGAAGCTGGTGCCCAGCCAGCCGTCCGCGACTTCGCCGGTGAGCTCCAGCAGCTTCGGCGAGAGTGTGGCGAGGTAGATCGGGATGTCCGGGTTCGGGGCGGTGGACAGCCGCATCGGACGCGCTTCGCCCGGCAGCGGGATCTCGAACGCCCGGCCCGAGAAGGCGATCTTCTCCCCCGCGAACGCCTGGCGGATGATCTCGACGGTTTCGCGCATCCGCGTCAGCGGCTTCGCGAACGGGACGCCGTGCAGCCCCTCGATGACCTGCGGCCCGGACGGCCCGAGCCCGAGCGCGAACCGGCCGCCGGACAGGTCGGCGAGGGTGAGCGCGGCCTGCGCGATCGCGACCGGCGTGCGCGTGCCGAGCTGGATGATGCCGGAGCCGAGCCGGATCCGGCCGGTGCGGGCGGCGAGGTAGCCGAGCGCGGACGGCGCGTCCGAGCCCCACGCCTCGGCCACCCAGCAGACGTCGAGGCCGAGCTTTTCCGCCTCCAGCACGAAGTCGAGCGTCGTGCGGGTGTCCGTGGAGAACTCGACGGTGGTCGCGGTCTTCATCGGCTTTCGATCCGGGCCTTGATCGCGGCGAGGTTGTGCTCCATCGCCGTCTCGAACTCCCGCATGCGGACGAAGACGATCTTCTGTTCCTTCTCCGGCATCCGGTCGATGGCGAACGACAGCCCCGACCGGCCGGGCCCCATCCGCATCCACTGGCTCAGGCGGGTGCCGCCGTCGTCCGGCGCGAGGGTGAACTTCCAGACGGCGCTGGGCTCCTCGGGGTCCTGCACGGCCCACGCGAACACCCGTGGCGCTTCGCACTCCACGACGTAGGAGGTGGTCTCCCACTCGCCGAACGCGTCGTGCTTGCTGCGGCCGAGGAACTTGCGGCCCACTTCGCACCACTCGACGGACTGGAGTTCCGCGCTCAGCTCGGGCATCAGCGAGATGTCCGAAACGACCGGCCAGACGTCCTCGGGCGCGGCGTGGATCCAGGTCGACACCTCGGCCGTCGGCAGGTCGGCGTATCGCGCGCCGGTCCACTCCATCGTGGTCACACCCCTCTCTGAGAGCGCCTGACCACGATAGTTGCGTAGATAGACCTACGCTGTCAACGTCACTCCTGCCGGGCGAAGCGCTCCTCGACGTCCGGGCGCTGCGCCAGCCGGGGCGGGAAGCCGGGGCCGCGGCGCATCCGCGTGTCGTCCGGCGTCATCGGCTCCCGGCACTGCGCGCAGACGATTTCGGCGTGCGTGTCGTGCCCGCAGGCGAGGTGGTGCACGGTGATCGGCGGGCCGGCCTCGGTCGCGAGCCACTTGTCGCCCCAGCGGGTCATCGCGAGCAGCACGGGGTAGAAGTCGCGGCCCTTCTCGGTGAGCACGTAGTCGTGGCGCACCGGCTCGGTCTGGTAGGGCACCTTTTCGAGGAGCCCCTCGTCGACCAGCCGCTTCAGCCGGTCGGCGAGGGTGTTGCGCGCGATGCCGAGCGCCTGCTGGAACTCGTCGAAGCGGCGCACGCCGTAGAAGGCGTCCCGCAGCACCAGCGGGGTCCACCAGTCACCGAGCAGATCCATGGTGCGCGCGATCGAGCACGGCCACTGCGCGAACGATGTCCGTTTCATGCGCCGAGCGTACGCCGTTCCGGAGAAGGACTCAGCAGGTCAGACCAGGTGGCCCGTCGTGACGTCGACGTGGGCGGGGACCTCGTCGTGCTCGTCGCCGACGCTCAGCGTCCCGGCCGGCTCGACCAGCAGCACGCTCGCGCCCGCCTTCGACGACGGCTTGTGGAAGGTGCCCTTGGGGACCACGAAGACCTGCCCGCGGCCGAGCGTGACGACGCGTTCGCCGGGGTCCCGCAGGCCGATCTCGATCTCGCCGTCCAGGACGAGGAAGAACTCGTCGGTGTGTTCGTGGACGTGCCAGACGTGCTCGCCGTCGAACCGGGCGAGCCGGATGTCGTAGTCGTTGACGCGGGTGACGATGCGCGGGCTCCAGGCGGCGTCGAAGCTCGCCAGGACTTCGTTCAGGTCGATCGGGTTCATGCGTCCCATCCTCGACCTGGTGTTTTGCGGACGCGAGTGCTAGGAATCGCACATGCCGCAAGAATTCTCGCACCGGGTGGTCGCGATCGTCACCGAGCAGTCGAACCCGTTCGAGATGGGCGTGGCGACCGAGCTGTTCGGCTTGCGCCGTCCCGAGCTGGACCGCCCGTGGTACGACTTCACGCTCTGCGCGGCGACGCCTTCGGTCGGGATGAACCTGGGCATGTTCACGCTGTCCGACGTTCCCGGCCTCGAGGCGGCGGACACGGCGGACACCCTGATCGTCCCGGCCCGCCCGGACACGAACGTCCCGACGCACCCGGCGATCATCGAGGCGATCCGCCGTGCAGCCGACCGCGGCGCCCGCCTGGTCAGCTTCTGCACGGGAGCACTGGCCCTGGCAGAGGCGGGCGTCCTCGACGGCCGCCGCGCAACAACCCACTGGCAATGGGCAGCTTCGCTGGCGGCCCGGTTCCCGCGGGTGCACTGGGAGCCGGACGTGCTGTTCATCGACGAGGGCGATGTCCTGACGGCGGCTGGCAGTGCGGCTTCCCTGGACCTGGGCTTGCACATCATCCACCGCGACCACGGAGCCGAGGTGGTCAACGCGGTGAGCCGCCGCTTGGTGTTCACCGGCCACCGCGACGGCGGCCAGCGGCAGTTCATCGCGCGCCCGGTTCCGGCGGTCCCCGAGACGTCGTTGGCGCCGGTCCTGGCGTGGGCGTTGGAGCGACTGGACACGCCGCTGACGGTGACGGACTTGGCGACCCGCGCGTCGACGAGCCCGGCGACGTTGCACCGGAAGTTCCGCGCGGAGCTGGGGACGACACCGTTGGCGTGGCTGACGACGGAGCGGGTGACGCTGGCGTGCCGCTTGATCGAGCGAGGCGAGCTGCGGCTGGACCGGGTGGCAGCGTTGAGCGGCTTCGGGACGGCGGCGAACCTGCGGCTGCAGTTACGGCGTCACACGGGACTCAGTCCGAGCGCTTATCGCCGCCGGTTCGGGCCGGCTGCGTGAGGCGGGTTATCACTTCGCGGGCTTCGGCGCGGCAGAGGTCACTGGCCTGGGCGAGCAGTCGGGCGGCAGAAACGCGGATGTGGGTGGGGGCGTGGTCGTCGTGCGCAATTTCGCGGGCGACGATGGCGGCGGCTTCGCGGTGACTGCGGTGCAGGCGAGCGGCGGCCCACGCGGCACGGCAGCGGGCCACTGGGCCGAGGGTCCGGTCGCGGGCCATGTCGAGCAGGCCGAGGGCGGCTTCTTCGGGGCGGAAGTCGCCGATCGCCCGCCAGACCAGGACTCTGCCGTGCGGGTTCGGCTCGGTCAGGAAGCCGCGCAGTACTTGGAGGACCTCACTTCGCAAGTCCGGTCGGTGCATACCCAGCCGGGCGGCCGACTCGCGGCGCGCGGCGGACTGGAGCGTTCCGTCGTTCATGAGCGACTCCAGCGCGGCCGTCCCGAGTTCGTGCCCTCGCGTTCCCAGCTCGGCGAGATCGTCGGCGGCCCACCAGCGCAGCCTCGGGGGGCAGTCCGGGCCGACGGCCATCGCGTGGAGGAGCCCGGCCGCGGCGGCACGGTCTTCCCGGCTGTAGCCGGACAGCGTGAGCGCCGCGGTCCGGCGCAGCGCGGGCGGCTGCCGCTGGTCGTCGCGGACCGCTCGGAGGTCGTCCAGCCGCCGCAGTTCGGACAGGATGCGCAGCCGGAGCGGACTGGCGAGGCGTTCGTCGTCCAACAGGTCCTCCAGGTGCTTCCGGCACGGCCGGGGCAGCTCGGAGACGAGGGCGATCAGAAGCGAGCCGGCCTCGGCCCGCTCGCGGCTGGGCCGCTCGGCATCCGCCAGCACCGCCCGGGCGTCGGCGACCACCCGCCGGTGCCGGCGAGGATCCAGTGCGGCCAGTTCGCGTCGCGCGCGACCGACGGCGATCCGGCCTCGTGCCACCTTCTCGAGTTCTTCGGCTGCTTTCAGTTCCCACGACGGCGAGAGCTTTCCCAGGGCCACCGCCGCATCGATCCGGTTCGCCGGCAGCGATTCCGGGCCGGCCAGCCGGTCGAGCAGTGCTCGTTCGGCGGCCGCGGCCAGTGGTCCTTCCTTCCACCGAGTCACCTCGGCCGACCAGGTCGCGGGCCGGGCCAGGCGATCCGACACCAGCGCGCGTCCGATGGATCGGCGGTCGTCGCCGTCGAGTTCGTTGAGCACCCGCGCACGGACCTTGCCGGAAACCGTCGCCGGGTCGTGGGCCAACGCCAGCAGCAACCGGGTCAGCTGACCGTCGTCGCGGAAATCGCTCAACAGCCATTGCGCCGTACCCCGTTCTTCCGGCGTCAGTCCCGGATCCCCGAGGAACCGCACCAAAGTCCGGCGAGCGTACTGTCCTTCCGATCGGTCGACGGACGCAAGCATGTAAGCGGCGTAGCTGCGCTCCTCGACCGGCAGCCGCTCGTCCTCCATCGTCGCGCGAAGCCGGGCGACGGAGGCGGGTGCGGTGCGCGGATCCGCGGTGGCCAGCCGCTTCATCGCGATGTCCCGCCAGCCGAGGTACAGGAATGTGTCTTCCGTCTGCGAACGCAGTTCGGTGACGACCTCCGGCGCAAGAGCCTGCTGCACCTCCGCGGCGAGAACAGCCGCTTGCTGCCGGCACCGGAAGCCGGTGTCGCGATCGGACATCAAGGCCCGCAGGTCTTCCCCGGGATCCACGCCCAGCAGCACGACGAGGCGGACGCGATCGGCCCAATCGGATTCGTCCACTTCGGCCCGGAGCCCGAGGACGATCCCGGTGGCGTCCGAAAGCGGCACCGCACCGTTTCTCGCCAGCAGGATCACCGCTTGGCACCGCGACAGCGCGTCGGCCGTGCAGTCGATGGCGATCTTGCGCAGCACCGAAAGCACGTCTTCGTCATCGATCGCGTCCAGGGCGTCCATCGCCTCCGCGGCCGCGCAGGCCCGGCCGGGACGGCTTGCCGGGCAGAGCACCACAGCCCGCAGCGCGTCGGCGATCAGGCGCCGCGGTCCGGCGCCGAGCCGGCTGGCCGACCGGCTCACGGGAGCGAGCTCACCGTCCGGGACGACCTCGTCCCGGATCAGCTCGGCGACACCCCGTGCGGCCGTGAGGTGGTAGCGGTGATGCCTCCACGTCAGCAGCGAAGTCGCGTCGGACCGGTGGCGAGCACTGAGCGCACGGTCGGCCATCGTCCGTTCGAGCACGCCGGCGAGCTCGTCGGGATCGGTGACTTCCCAACGGTAGACGGGAAAACCGTCGCCCTGCCCGAGCAACCCGATGAGCGCGGCGGAAGCCTGCTGGTCCAGTTCCGGCTCCAGCCGTCTGACCTGCCGCCAAGCCTCGGCCCGGATCTTCGGGGGGAACGAGGGAGCCGTGAGCCGGATCATCTGCCGGAGCACTTCGGGATGCAGCTCCGGGCCGAGGTAGGCGAGTTCGGCCGCCGCCCGGCACCGCAGCTCCACGGTCGACTCCGGGCTGTTCATCGCCGAACGCAGCTGCGCCACGGCCTGCGCTTTGTGGGGTTCGCCCGTCGTGGCGAGAGACCCGAGAGCGCTCATGGCGAGGGCGTCGGTTCCCAGCGGGTGGCCGGCCGCGTCGAGGAGCACCTGCGCGGCATCCGGCCAGTGGTCCGGACCCAGGCCGGCCAGTTTGGTCCCCGCCGTGAGCCGGTAGCCCGCACCCGCGGCCGGATCGCCCAGCACCGAGCGGACGATTTCCACGACGGGCCCGTGGAAATCGGGCCCGCAGTCGGCGAGCACCGACGCGACGTAGGCCCGGTCGACGGTGCCCCCGGCCGGCCCGGTCGCGAACTCGACGATGAGAGCGCCTGCCCTGGTCCGGTACTGCGGACCCAGCCGGGTCAGCATGCGAGCGCTCTGCAGCCGGTCGGAGTAGTGCAGCCGGGGGTCCGCGAACCGGTGTTCGAGGGCCTGAACGGTTTCCCGGAGGTATTCCGGCCCCAGCGACGCGAGGGCGACCGCGGCCTCCTCGACTCCCTCGACCGACCACGAACGACGGCCCAGCACGCCTCGAAACACCGTCGCACAACGTTCGTGGAGCCGGACGTCGATCTCCAGGAGGCTCACCGCGGCCGCGACGAGGTCCTCGTCCGGCGCGGCGGGATCGTCCAGCAACCCGGTCAGCGCGCCGATCGCGTGCGCGCGAGGCCCGGCGCCCAGCCCGGCGAGGACGACCGCGGCGTCACCGCGCTGCGACGCCGTGACGGACGGGCTGTCCAGCACGGAGATCAGCCCGGACGCCGCTGCCTCGCGCTCGCCGTCACCGCCCTGCGAGAGTGCGTCGGCGGCGTCGAGCCGGGGCTGCACGCCGATGCCAGCATCCCCCACGATCGTCCGGAGCGTCCCCACGGCCTCCGCCCGCGCCTCGTTGTGGAGCCGCGTGCCCAACGCCACCGCTGCTTCGACCCGCGACGACCACGGCATCCCGGCGTCCCGCATGAGCTCCTGCAACCAGCCGACCAGGCCCGGGTGGTGTGCGGCCCGGCTGACCTCGGCGAGGATTTCGCCACCGGGGTACTGCGTGGTCGCGGCCCAGGCACGCGCGGTCGCGAGGAAGGCGGTCACGATTTCCGCGCCCGCCGGCACGTGCCACGCCAGCAACCGCGCGGCCAGCAGGTGCTGCTGCGGCCCGCCCTCGTGGAGGTGCCGGATCAGCCGATCCGCCTCCACCGGGTGCAACCGCGTGTAATGCAGCAACACCCGCCGCGCGTACCGGCCCCGCTCCTCCGGTTCGGCCGTGTGCAGCAGCTCCACGAACTCCGGGTGCGGCGGAGCGAAGGCCTCCGGCAGGAACCGAGCTTTCGCCGTGGCCGCCAGGTGTTCCGCGAAACTGTGGTGCAGGAATCCGAGATCACCCGCCCGGAAGAGGAACGGCCCCACCGCGGCCAGGTACCCGACGAGCTGCTCCCGCCAAAGAGCCTCCGGCCCGAGGCCGGGCAGCCGCTCGCCTACCCACCGGCAAGCGGCGGTGCTCAACGACGTGTCCTCCTCGAGCCGGACCCGGCCGAGGTACTCCAGCAGCTCCCCACCGCATGTGTCGAATGGTCCTGGAGGCAGCGAATGTCCCGACCGCAGATACTCCAGGTACGTCTCGTAAAGCTCGTACTGATTATCCGGCAACGGCCGATCGGCATATCGCTCGAAGATGATCGCCGCGATCGTCGCCAGCAGCGGTACCCGGACCAGCTCGTCCAAATGTGCGTCCCGGATCTGACGCACGAACCGCTGCGCGTCCCCCGCGCTCTCCGAAAACCAGTGCTCGGCGAACAGCCGGAAAGCCTCCTCGTCGAACGGCAGCAGCTCGTACCGCGCCGCACCGATGCGCTGAAACGGCGCGAGCGTCGCCCCCTCGATCGGGCGTGTTGTGAGCACCACCCGGTACGCCGGGTCCGCTGCCCACGTCGCCAGGACCGTCACCAGGCGGTCCCGGACCACCGTGTCCGCTACCTCGTCCAGGCCGTCCACCAGCAGCAACCAGCGGCAGCCCGCCACCCGCCCTGTCAGGTCCTCCGGCCGCAACGGGTGGGCCAGCATCGCGCCGTACTCGGCGCGGATCGTCTCGGCCAGCGCCTCGAAGAACGGCAGCTCCAGCCGCGTTGCCAGCTCGCGGGCCGTCAAGCGCAACGGCACCACCGGCTCGCTCAACGGCGGAGATGCGCCCGCGACCTGCCAGCAGTCCGCCGCCTCGGCCGCCAGACGCAGGGACAACGTCGATTTCCCCTGGCCCGGTCCGCCCGTCACCAGCAGGTGCTCGCCGCCGTCGAGGGCCTCGCGCATGCTCCGGGACGGGGGCCGCACCGTCAGCCTTGCCGCCGGTGGGTGGGGGACGTCGATCAGCCTGCCCTTGCTGTCGAGCACCGGGAGGGGCCGCGCCCCATCGGACGGCTGGAGGTCCGTTCCCGTCGTCACGTCCTGGCGGACGTAGACCGTCGCCAGCGACGGCCTGCGGGCGCCGCGCAGGCGGTACGGCAGCTTCTCCGCGCTCCGGATCTGGGCCCACAGCAGGGAAACGATCTTCGGCGGCAGTTCGGGGAGCGACGACCAGTCCGTGGGCGGCTCAACGAAAACCGGCTCGGCAGGGGGCGCGATGCCGACGTACATGTCGCCGTGGAGCGCGCCGACCTGGACCGCCGATCCGGCCACGTCTCCGGTGATGCGGTTGGCCGGTTGCTCCGTCACGCACTCTCCTCCCGCCGGACCGGCAATCCTAGCGGCTCACCGCGCACATTCGGAGATGACGGACAGCGCCGCCCGCAACGCCGCCTGCTGCAGGTCGGCCGGGTACGTCTGCGGGTCGGCCGCGGCCAGTACGTTCAGGCCCTCCACCAACGCCACCAGGCTCTTCGTCGTCCGCTCGAGGTCCTCGCCCGTCCACTTCGGACAGCAGGCCGCCACCAGGCGGTGGACGCGGGCCAGGAACGAGCGGTTCGCCGCGCGGTGGCGGCCGGCCAGGTCGTCGTCGGCCAGGGCCGCCGCCAGGAAGCCGACCCACACTCGGGACTCGTCGTGGTGGCCGTGTGGGAGGTCGATGGCCTGGCCGAGCACCGCCGCGAGCGCCCCGAACGCGTCGGTGCTCGCCGCTTCGGCCGCGTCTGCGCGGACGGCCGTGCGTTCGTAGAGCAGGTCGCGGGCGTGCAGCAGCAGCGCCTTCTTCGTCGGGAACGCGTGCATGACCAGCCCGGTGGTGCAGCCGGCGCGCTCGGCCACCGCGCGCAGCGTCAACCCCGGCAGGCCGTGCTCCGCCAGCACCTGCCAGGTCGCGTTCGACAGCAGGTCGCGCTGGGCCTCGACGTCACGCTGCTTCGGCATCGCACCTCCTTTCCGGGAAGCGTAACAGCTGCTACGGTAACGGCCGTTACGGAAAGGGAGTGTGGCCTGATGCTCGACTGCACGCTGACGATCACCCCGGTGACCTGGGACGATCCCGACGCCGTCCGGCTGCGCGAAGCCCAGCGGACCGAGCTCGACGCCCGCTACGGCACCGACGACCACGAGCCCGGCGCGGTCCCGACCGCCGACACCGTCGCCGTGTTCCTCGTGGCCCGTGACGCCGGCGGCACCGCCGTGGGCTGCGGCGGCCTGCGGCTGCTCGGCCCCGGGTCGGGCGAGGTCAAGCGCATGTACGTCGAACCGCCGGCGCGTGGCACCGGCGTCGCGGCCGCGCTGCTGCGTGCGCTCGAAGACCACGCCCGGGAGCTCGGCATCGGGCGGCTGCTTCTGGAGACCGGCACCGGCCAGCCGGACGCGATCCGCTTCTACCAGCGCGAAGGCTACGAGCCGATCGAGGCCTACGGGCCTTATCGCGGCGAACCGCTCTCCCGCTGCTTCGCCCGCGACTTGTGAGCCGGCGTCACAGGAGCTTGTAGCGGCTGCCCCGGCAGGGCTTTTCCTGCGGGTTCTTGTGAGCGTGAAGCCTGCCGGTTTTGTTGACCGTCACCCTCTTGCCGCAGTCCTCGCAGATCGCCTCGGCCTTCGCCGCCTTTTTGATGGCCGGCGCCGGGCCGCCGCCCTTGAAGACCGGGGCCGCCGGCTTCTTCGTGAGAACCGCGGGTGCGTTGGTCCCGGTCAGCCACGAGTCCAGCGTGCCCGGCCGCACCGGCGCGGCAGGCACGACCGGCTGTTGAACAGGACCAGCGGGCACCACCGGCTGCTGAACAGGACCGGCAGGCACCACCGGCTGCTGAACAGGACCGGCGAGCACCGGCGGCACGTTCACCGGCACAGGCGGGCGCACCACATCCCGCGCGGCAACAACCTGCCGCCGCCAATCGGCATCGATGTTCGTCGCCGCTTCCATGGCTTTTTTCTCCCCGCCGTGCCGCTCCCACTCGCTGACCGACAGCACCACACTCACGATCGACGACCGCGCTTGACTGACGGCGGCCACCGCATCCGGTGTGGCTGCTTGCCGCCGCAGGGCGTAGAGCTCGGCAAGCAGGATGACTCTGGTGCGCCACAGCGCGTTGGGTATGAACGCCTGCCACCGGGTCGCGCTGTGCGGCGGGGCGGTCCACTGCACGACGACGCCTTCGTGCAGCCGCTCGTACAGCCAATTGGAGCAGGGACCGCACGGCTCCAGTTCGGTGTAAACCCGGACGATCCGCTTCGCCTCGTCGTCCCGCGGGTGGTATTCGAGCCGGGCCCCACCCGCCTGCGCCTGCCGGACGGCGATGCGCTCGGCGTGCACCTCGGGGTCCCGGGTACCACTGCTCCACACCGGCGTTTCCGCTTTCGCCTCCTGCGATCCCTGCTCCGCCACGTACGCGACGGCCAAGTTCTTCTCCGACAATGCATCGTCACCGCCGTGCCGCGTCTGCTCGGCGACGTCGTCGGCAGGCACGTTCTGCGAGCGGTAGCGCTGGATGGGGAGCATCCCGGTGACCGCCCGGTTGCCCGCGGCGCGCTGCAGCCTCAGGACGGCGGCGGGCATCGCGGCGATCGACGTATCCGGTGCCGGTCCCGCCTCGCGCTCCGGACGGCTCGGCTGCATCCGCTTTCGCACGCACTCAGCGTGACAGCACTATCGCAGCCGGTCGAGACGCGCGGCGGGCACACCCGCCTGCACCCGTCGCCGCCCGAAAGGGCAGCCATCGGATTTCCGATGCCGCCGCCAAACCAAATTATTGGCCGCGGCGTGCGCACCGGGCCTACGGTCGAAGGCACGGCGATCTGGGGTTCTTTTCGCCGTTCCCTGTCCCGAACCGAACCGGAGTTCCCTTGCGTATCAAGCAGATCGGCGTCGCGCTGGCCGCGGCCGCCGTCTTCGCCCTGCCGGCCGTGCCCGCCCAGGCGGCGCCGAGGATCGTCCCGCTCGACCTCGCCGCCGGGCAGCAGCCGGAGAACATCGCCCTGGAGCCCGACGGCTCCGCCGACCTCACTTTCGCCTACACCGGCGAAATCGGGCGGGTCACCCCCGGCGGCCGGGTGAGCGTCATCGGCCGGATCCCGGTGCCCGCCGACGGCGACGTGCCGGTCGTGCACAAGAAGCTGTTCCTCGGCGGGATCGTGCGCGCGCCCGGCGGCGACCTGTACGTCGCCGTTTCGACCGGCACCGCGGCGACCGGCGTCTACCGCGTGCGGCCCGGCAGCCCGCCGGTGCAGGTGGCCGCGCTGCCGCCGGCCGGCTTCCAGAACGGCGTCGCCCGCGATCCCGCCAGCGGTGACCTCTTCGTCGCCGACTCGTTCGGCTCGGCCGTCCGGCGCGTCTCCCCGCGCACCGGGCAGGTCACCGACTGGGCCACCGGCGAACTGCTCGCCCCGGTGAGCGGGTTCGGCGCGAACGGCGTCAAGGTCCACGACGGCGCGGTGTGGGTGTCCAATCTGGATCGCGGCACGCTGGTCCGGCTCCCGCTCACCGGCGCACCCGGCCGGGTCGCCGCGTCCGGGCTCGGGCCGGTCGACGACTTCGCGTTCCACGGCGAGACCGTCGTGGCGGCCGTCAACCAGGAAAACCGGGTCATCACGGTCGGCCGCGACGGCACGCGGACGATCCTGTCCACTTCGGATGGTCTGGCCAACCCGACGTCGGTCGCCGTCCGCGGTGACACGCTGTACGTCGCCGACAGCGCGTACTTCGGCGGATCGCCCAACCTGCTGCGCACCCGCCTGCGGTGATCGGCACGTGCATCCGCACACCGGTTGTGCACGCGCTTTCCGGCGTTACCGGAGAACGGTTGCTGTGAACCGAAACCACCGGTAGGTTGGCAAAACCCCGGTGCTCAGCCATCGGTCACCGGGGTTCGCGCTGCTCGGCGGGAGCGGGGAGGCCCCCGCCGGGGAAGCGCTTTCCGGCGGTCAGGGGTCGCCGCCGGGAGGCAGGAGGGAAGAGTGCCTTGGTGTCCCGGGGAACGGTCATGGCCGACCGTGTGACCGAGCCGTACCTGGTCGGGCTGGAAGCCATCGCGGGTGAGCTGTTGCGCGGCAAGTGGTGCGTCTACCTGCACGAATGGCTCGGCGACGACGACGATCTCCCCAGCTGGCAGGCCCGGGTGGCCGAGCACGCCGAACGCGCCGGCGTAGAGGTGTGCTTCGTCGAGATCCCGCGCAAGGACATGACGCTGGTGGCCAACGTGCGCGCGCTGCCGAGTTTCGAGCAGGTGACCGAATCTGTGGCGGCGCTGGAGCACTACCGCGGCCTGGCCGCGGGACGCGGGTGGCGGGGCGCGGCGGTCCGCCGGTCGGCCGGGTGACACCCGCCGGCCGCGGCGCTGTCTCGCTCACCGGGACACCCCGGCGGCGCGATGGCCCAGCCCGGCACGCCCGTCCACAGTGGACGAGAGAGCCCCCTTCACCTGGGAAGCTGGCGCACTCACCGGATCGGTGATTTATTGGAGCCGATCGTGCACTCTCGGTGAGGGGAAGGGCTGGCATGTCGGGGGTCGGCAAACGATGGGTGACGGCCGCGGCCGCCACGGCGGTACTGGGCAGCCTGCTGACGGCCACTCCGGCGTCGGCCGCGGGCAGCATCGACTGGCAGCCCTGCGCCGATGCGCCCGGCGTCGACTGCGGCACGGTGACCGTGCCGATCGACTGGGCCCACCCGGACCGGGGCACCACGACCATCGCGCTCGCCCGGCGCAAGGCCACCGATCCGCAGGCCCGGATCGGTTCGGTCCTGATGGACCCGGGCGGCCCCGGCGGCGCGGGCGCCGGCGAGGTCAAGTCCGGCTGGTCGCTCTCGGCCGAGATCACGAAACGCTTCGACACCGTCGGGTTCGACCCGCGCGGCGTCGGCGACAGCACGCAGATCAGGTGCGGGCTCGCCGAGCTGATCGCCGACCACCCGCAGGTACCGCGCAACCAGGCCGAATTCGAGCAGCTCGCGCAGTACAACCGCAAGCTCGGCGAGAGCTGCGACCGGATCACCGGGCCGCTGGCGCAGTTCGGCGACACGAAGAGCGTCGCGCGGGACATGGACGCCATCCGCGCCGCCCTCGGCGAAGCGAAGCTGACCTACTACGGCGTCTCCTACGGCACGCTGATGGGCCAGCAGTACGCGGAGCTGTTCCCGGACAAGGTCCGCGCGCTCGTGCTGGACAGCAACATGGACCATTCGCAGTTCACGGCGTGGGAGTTCCTCCAGAGCGAGACCCAGTCGGTGCAGGCGGAGTTCCGCGAGTTCGCCGCCTGGTGCGACCGGACGGCGAGCTGCGCGCTGCACGGCCGGGACGTCTCCGAGCTGACGCGTGACCTGCAGAACAAGGCCGCGCGCGGCGAACTGAAGGACGAGGGCGGCGAAGTGGTCACCCCGCTCGCTCTCGCGTCGATCATCCGGGGCAACTTCTACGGCCCGGACTGGGACAGGCTCGCGACGGCGCTCAAGTCCCTGGCGGACGGCACGGCAGCCGCCTCGGCGAAGCTGCGCGACGACATCGGGGTCAACGTCGTCTTCCAGAGCGTGTTCTGCGACGACTGGCGCCTGCCCGTGCACGGTTTCGCCGAGCTCGAGACCTACCGCCGGGCGGCCGCGGCCTTCGCGCCGGACGTCAAGGTGAACCCGCTGGGCTGGGCGGCGATCACCGGCTGCATCGGCTGGCCGGAGCCCGCGAGCAACCCGCAGCACCCGCTGCGGGTGCACGGCGCGCCGCCGCTGCTGATGCTGAGCAGCCGCTACGACCCGGCGACGCCGTACGCGTGGTCGCAGGCCGCCGCCCGGCAGAGCGGCAGCACGCTGCTCACCTACGACGGCTGGGGCCACGGCGCGTACTTCAAGAACAGCCCGTGCGTGACCAAGGCGACCGACGACTACCTGATCACCGGCACGCTCCCGGCCCGGGGCACGCACTGCGCCGCGGTCGAGCCGGGTTCGGCGCAGGCCCGGCTCGCCGGGCCGAAACCGCCGTCGGCGATCGGCTTCTGACGCTTCCGTCGCGTGGCCGGAACAGGGCAGAATCGGTTCCGGCCACGCAAGGGTGCGCGGAAGGGAGCCGGTCATGGCGTTCGGGAGCAGGATTTTCCGCCGGTCCTTCGCCGCCGCGGCGGCCGTTCTCGCGCTGACATCGCTGACGACGGCGCCCGCGGAAGCGACCGGCTACCACGGCCGGTACCTGGCGCTCGGCGATTCCGTCGCGTTCGGTTACCGGCCCGGCGCCGTCACCCCGCCCTCGGACTACCTCAACCCGGCCAACTTCCGCGGCTACGCGGAGAAGTACGCGGCCCTTCGCGGGCTCCGGCTCGCCAACGCGTCCTGCCCCGGTGAGACGACGGCGAGCATGCTGACGGCCGGCGCGCAGAGCAACGGCTGCGAGAACTCCCTCGGCTCCCCGGCCGGCTACCGGACGGCCTTTCCGCTGCACGTCGCCTATCCCGGCACCCAGATCGACTACGCCGTGGCGTTCCTGCGTGCCCACCGGGACACCCGGCTGGTGACGCTGACCATCGGCGCCAACGACCTGTTCCTCTGCCGGGACACCACCCCGGACCACTGCACGAGTTCCCTCCCCGCCGCGCTCGACCGGCTGGGCCGCAACCTCGCGGCGATCCTCGGTGCCGTGCGGGCGAACTACCACGGCGACCTGGTGCTCGTGTCCTACTACTCGCTCGACTACCGGGACGCGGCGCAGGTCAGGCAGGTGAAGGCGCTCGACGCGCTGTTGAGCCAGGTGACCCGGCGCTACCACGGCGCGGTGGCCGACGGCTTCACCGCGTTCCGGCTGGCTTCGCTGCGGTCCGGCGGCGATCCCTGCGCGGCCGGGCTGCTGATCGCGCTGCCCGGCGGCGGCTGTGACGTCCACCCGACCGCGGCCGGGCACCGGGTGCTGGCCGCGGCGCTCGCGGTGGCGGCTCGCTGAACCCGGCCGGCTACCGCGGCTTGCGCCGCCACAGGCCGGTCACGGCGGCCAGCGCGCGGGCGCCGGGCGAGGGCGCCCGGACGACGGGCTCCGGGCCGATCCGGCGGCGCATGCGGTAGGCGAGTTCGAGCACTTCGAGGTCTTCGGGGCGGCGCCGGCCGTGGACGTCCGGCCGCAGCATCAGCTCCCCCACCGTGACGGGTCTGCCACTGGCACGGTGCGCCGTGCGCGCCATCAGGAACCTCCGCTGCATTTCGCCGACCGGGCCCCGATTCTATGAATTCGTTTCGGGTTCGTCACCTTACTGACGAGTTGTGTCCGGCGCGTGTCCCCTCGCGTTAGCCTCGCGCCATGATCACCATCGGGGGCCTCACCGCCGAAGACCGCCCGGCCTGGGAAAACCTGTTCGCCGGCTACAACAGGTTCTACGGCCGGACGCTCGCGCCGGAGCTGATGGACCGAGCCTGGCGCGAACTGGCGAGCGGCGAGCGGATGCACGCCCTCGGCGCGCGGCTCGACGGCGAACTCGTCGGCATCGTCCACTTCCTGACGCACGCCAGCACGACCTCGGCCGACGTCTGCTACCTGCAGGATCTCTTCACCGACGAGAAAGCGCGCGGCCGCGGCGCGGGCCGCGCGCTGATCGAAGCCGTCGCCGGCTGGGCGCGGGCGCAGGGGTGAGTCCGCGTCTACTGGCACACGCAGACGTCGAACACGACCGCCCGGCGGCTCTACGACCAGGTCGCGCTCGACAAGGGGTTCATGCAGTACCAGATCCCGCTCGGCAGCTGAGGTTCTAGCGGCGGTGCCGGCCGCCGCCGCAGCCGTGGTAGCCGCCGCCCGGGAAACCCGCGGGACGGCGGCCGCCCGTCATCATCGCCTGCCAGTCCGGGGTGCCGGGACGGCCGCGCGACCAGAGCGGGACGTCCGGGATTTCGTGGCGCACCGGAGCCGCCTGCGGCGGCAGCTTCGGTTTCGGCGTTTCCTTCACCTTGTCCACGATCTTGACCGCGCGCGCCAGCCTTCCGCGGTGCGCGGCCGGCACCACCGCGGAATTCGACTCCGGCTCGGGCGCCGGAGCCACGTTCCCGCCTGGTTCGACCACCGGCGCCACGGATTTCGGAGCGGGCTTGGCCGGCGGCACGACGACGTCCGCCGGCAGGGGAACCAGGGCCACCGCCGGGGGTTCCAGGCCGACGGGCGGCCAGGCCGCGCCTGCCGCGTGCTCCGGCGGCATCGACACCGCCGCGCTGACCCCGCCGGTCAGCGCCAGCGCCCCGGCGACCACGGAGAACACCCGCAACCGCGTCACCGATCGCAGGACCTGCGGTTTTTCCCGGTGACGCGCCCGCGGGAGGACGAGGGTGTCCTCGTCGCGGTAGCCGTCACGCGGTGCGCCCGACCGGCCCAGCAGCTCGGCGACGGTCACCCGCTCGGGACGTGGAGTCCTCCGTGCCATCAAACCCTCCACCTGGGCCGTCCGGACGGGCGGCAACGCGTCCGGACGGCCGATCATAGGAATCGCCTCCCTTCGTGTAAAGGCTTGTTCACCCACGGTTTCAAGCGAGCCGGCCGCCACCGTCCACATGCAGCACCGAACCCGTGACGAACGGGTTCGCCAGCAGCTGCAGCGCGGCCGCCGAGATGTCCGCGGGCCGGCCCACCCGGCGGGCGGGGTTCGTTTCGGCGGTCCGGCGGAAGAACTCGTCCTTCGCCTCGCCGAGCCGGTCCCACGCGCCCGAGTCGACGATGCCCGGCGAGATCGCGTTGACCCGGACCGGGGTGAGCTCCACCGCAAGCGCTTCCGCGAGGAACGCGACCGCGCCGTTCGTCGTCGCCATGACCGTCCGCCCGGGCACCGGGCGCCACGCGGCGACGCCGGAGAACAGCAGCATGGCGCCGCCCTCCCGGAACCGCGGCGCGAAGTGCTTGGCCAGCAGCAACGGCCCGACCACCTTGGCGTCGAAGGCCCGCGTGACGGCGTCCCGGTCCAGAGTCGCGACCGGCCCGTTCGCCGGCGCGGCCGCCAGCGTGACCAGGAAGTCGATTTCCCCGAGCTGTTCGGCAAGCGCTTTCAGCGACGATTCTTCCCCCAGATCTGCGAATGCGGCCCGGACACCGGGCTCGGCCGGCTGCGCCGGATTCCGGGCCGCCCAGGTGACGTCGGCTCCGGCCGCGTGCGCGTCCGCCACTATCCGCCGGGCGATCCCCGAACCCCCGCCCACGACGACCAGGCGCTTTCCCTCGAACGACATTTCCGTGCTCCTTTCGTCTCGCACACCGGGTTCAGCGCCGGCCGGGCGGCGAACAATCCCGTCGTGATCCGAAGGTTTTCGATGACTGCGATAGAATCGGCGAATGCCTACGCTGCGCGCGCTCGAGTGCCTGGTGGCGGTGGCCGACGCCGGGTCGATCACCGAGGCGGCCGCGCGGCTGCACCTGTCCCAGCCCGCGCTGTCGCACCAGATCGGGGCGCTCGAACGGGAACTGGGAACGCCGGTGCTGGAACGGCTGCCGCGCGGGGTCCGCCCGACCGCCGCGGGGCGGGCGGTGCTCGCGGACGCGCGGGCGGCGCTGGCCGCCGCCGAACGGGTCGTCCGGACCGGCCGCGCGGTGGCCGGCGGCGGCGAAGGCACCCTCCGGATCGCGTGCGCGGAGAGCATGACCGCCGGGCTGCTGGCCCCGGTGCTGCGCGCCTGGCACCGCCACCGCCCGGCGGTGCTGATCACGCTGACCGAGACCACCAGCGCGGACGCGCTGGTCCAGGCCCTGGAGTCGGGCGAATCGGACGTCGCCGCCGGGCCGCGGCCGAGCCACTGGACCGGGCCGGCCGAGCTGGTGGGGCGCGAGGAGATCGTCGTGGCGCTGGCCGCGGACCACCCGCTCGCCGCCCGGGCGGCGGTCCCGATGACCGCCCTCGCGGGCATCCCGGTGGTGCACTACCACCCCGACAATGGTCTCGGCGGCTGGCTCGACCAGGAGGCGGCGCGACGGGGGACGGCGCTGGAGGCGGTGATGCGGACGAAGCAGGCGGCGACGGCGGCCCAGCTGGCCGCGGCCGGGCTCGGCGTGGCGCTGGTCCCGACCACCGCGCTCACGCGGACCTTCGCGGGCGCGCTGCGGCGGCTGAAGCCCGCGCTGCACCGGGACGTCGTGACGTTCACCGCGACCCCGTCGGACCCGCTCGTCCGGCGGTTTTCTGCGGACGTGCGGCACCGCGGGCTCACCGTCCCCGGTGTCCTGCTCGACAAACTGTCCGGAGAGGCACGTTAAGTTTCGGTGAATCTGACAGATTCCCTCCTAACGTTTTGTGCCATCCGGACGAACTTCTTCGTGAGGACCGGTTTTTGCTGCGCCATTCGCCAAAGTTCGGTTCGATCGGATAGCTTGCTCCTACCGGTCAGTACCGGTGGGTGAGGCCGATCGGGTGAGGCGATCAGCGACAGATCGAGGGAAGCGGGGACGACCATGCCCAAGCACCGGCCACGTCGCAGGAGCACGAGCTCGGTCCGCCGGACCGCCGCCGCGCTCGCGGGTGGGGCGCTCGTCGTGCTGCCCACCCTGACCACCGGCCTGCCCGCGCCGGTCGTGGTCGCCGACGCCGGCAACGGCGGTGTCCTCCCGGACCGGGCCGCCCCTGCGCAGCAGCCGAACATCGTGATGCCGCCGATCGCCGTCGACGGCAGCCTGCCCCAGCCCCCGCTGCCCGAGCCCCTGGTCGTGCCGGGCGGGCGCGCCGGGTCCGCGGGTATCTCCGGGTCGCTCGGCATCCCGGCGAGCATGCTCAAGGCGTACCAGAACGCCGCGGAGATCCTGGCCAAGGAGCAGCCGAACTGCCACCTCGACTGGGCGCTGATCGCGAGCATCGGCCGGATCGAGTCGAACCACGCGCGCGGCGGGTACGTCAACGCGGCGGGCGACACGCTCGAACCGATCCTCGGCCCGGTGCTCAACGGCGCCGGCGCGTTCGCCGCGATCCCGGACACCGACGGCGGCAAGTACGACGGCGACACCCAGTGGGACCGCGCGGTCGGCCCGACGCAGTTCATCCCCTCGACGTGGCGCGGGTACGCCTCGGACGGCAACGGCGACGGCGTGTCCAACCCGAACAACATCTACGACGAGGCCCTGGCCACCGCGCGCTACCTGTGCTCGGGCGGGCTGGACCTCTCGACGGACGCGGGACAGCGGATCGCCGTGCGCCGCTACAACAACTCGCAGTCCTATGTGGACACTGTGATGGCGTGGGCCGCGGCCTACCGCGGCGGGGTGGCCAAGCTGCCCGACAGCCAGGTGCCGATCGGCGCGCCGGACGCCCCGGACGCGGCCGCGGCCGGCGCCCCGGTCGGCGTCCCGGCCCCGCCGGCCCCGCCGGTCGTCGCCCAGCCGCCGGGTTCGCTGCCGGCCACGACGACGACACCGTCTTCCCCGGCCTCGAGCTCCACCCCGACGTCCACCACGCCCACGTCGACGACGCCGACGACCTCGGCCTCCTCGACCCCGCCATCGACGCCGACCACGCCCCCGTCGACGACCAGCACCACCCCGACGACGTCGACCACCCCGGCGGCCAACACCCCGGCCGACTCGGCGGGCACCCCGACCGGGACGACCTCGACCAGCGCGCCGGGGTGAGCCGGGTGGAACCGTTCCTGGTGCACATCCGCTGCGACACCGACGGCTACACGCACGCGATCACCGAGGACGAGTTCGCGACGGGCCGTCACGAGGGACGGTTCCGCGCGGTCTGCGGGCACGTGGTGCTGGCGGCCCCGATGATCGAGGAGCCCGGCCGCTTCGACCCGGAGTGCCGGGAGGCGCTGCGCGGCGAAGCGGCGCTGGAGGTGCCGAGGCAGGAACGGCGCCGGTCGCGGTGGCGCAGCCGGCGGTAGCCCGGCGCTAGTCCACCAGCGCCTGGATCCCGTCGAGCATCCGGTTCAGCCCGAACTCGTACGCCGTGTCCCCCTGCGCCTTCGCCCCCTGGTCGAAGCCGCCGCCGAGCCAGATGCGGTTCATCGCCGGGTGGGCGTCCACCACGAAGTAGTTCTCCCAGAACACCGACCGCTGGTGCCACCACGCCTCGGTCGACTGGCCGGTGCTGCGCTCCAGCCGGGTGTTCTCCGCGTCGAGCGCCGCGTTCGCGTCGATGTAGGTGCCGATTCCGTTGGCCGCCGCCACCGCCTGGCGGGGCGGCAAGCCCAGCGCGTCCACGATCGACAGCAGGTACTCCTGGCCCGCCAGCTGACCGGGCCCGAGCGGTGGCCGGACGCGCGAGACCTCGCACAGCCACGGGTGCTCCCGGTACACCTGCCGGGTCCGCTCCGCGTAGAGCGCCACCTGCTCGCGCCAGTCGCCGGGGCGCGGCTCGCCCGGCCCGGGCAGCCGCCGCCCGACGAGCACGTCGTCGACCATCAGGTCCACCAGCTCGGCCTTGCCCGGCACGTACGTGTACAGCGTCATGGTGCCCGCGCCCAGCTCCTTCGCGACGCGGTGCATCGACGCGGCGGCGAGCCCGTCGGCGTCCGCGACCGCGATCGCCGCGGCGACGATCCGCTCGATCGTCAGCGTCGGGCGGCGGCCCCTGGTCGGTTCGCCGGTGCCGCCGCGGCTGCGCCACAGCAGCGCGAGCGTCCGGTCGATGTCCTCGCCACCACTGCGTTCGACGGTCATGCGGTCCCCTCGCTGTCCGTCGGAGATTACCCTGGACGGGGACGGAGGGGGTGTCACCGATGACCGCACGCAAGCCGCCCAAGGTGTCCTTCCGCTGGTGGGTCGACCGGCAGATCGACGAAGCCCGGGAGCGCGGCGAGTTCGACGACCTGCCCGGCACCGGGCAGCCGCTGCCGAAGCCCACCGGCAACGACGCGGCGACCGACTGGGTGCTCCGCGAAGTCCGCCGGGGCGGGCACGACGTGAAGGCGCTGCTGCCGCCGGCCCTCGCGCTCAAACGCGAAGTCCAGGACCTGCCGGCGCGGCTCGCCGCGGAGCGGACCGAGCGGCAGGTGCGGGAGCTCGTCGAGGACCTCAACACCCGGATCCGCCAGGCCTACCTGAACCACCATTCCGGCCCGCCGCTCACGGTGGCGCTGGTGGACGTCGAAGAGGCGGTCGAGGACTGGCGGCGCTCACGAGCCGCGTCGTAGCAGCGCCCGCTCCGCCGCGCTCCACGCGGTGGTGGTGAGCAGGTAGATCCCGGCGGCCTGCGGCACGACCAGCGTCGCCAGCACGGTGCCGTAGGGCAGCAGCCGCAGCAGCTTCCCGCCCGGGACGCCGTCCGCGGCGGGCTGCCGGCGCACCGAGAACCACGCCACGGCGGCGAGCCCGGCCGCGATCACGAACACGAGCGGGCTGCCGGCCAGGCCGTGCGCGCCCAGCGGCGTCCCGAGCAGGGTCGCGCCGAGCAGCGAGTTGGGCTCGCCGCCGATCGAGGCCGTGGTGAACAGCCGGTACATGACCGTGAAGAACGGCAGCTGCAGCAGCATCGGCAGGCAGCCGACGAACAGCGACGTCCCGGACTCCTGCTGCAGCTTCGTCATGTCCGCGGCCAGCCGCTCCCGGTCACGGCCGTGCTTCTCCTGCAGCGCCCGGATCTCCGGCAGCAGGGCGGCCCGGGCACGTTCGCCGCGCGCGGCCGAGCGGGCGAGCGGGTGCAGCAGCAGCCGCACGCCGAGGGTGAAGACGACGATCGCCAAGGCCGGCGACAGCGGGCCGGTGAGCCAGTGGATCAGGTGGTACGCGCCTTCGACGGGCACGTCGAGAAAGCCGAACATGGGCAGCACTCCGCATGAGTGGAAGGAATGGGGTGAGCGGAATGGCTGCGCTGAAGGGTTCCTACGCAGCCGTGCTGCGGGAACCGGGTGCTCGGGGACGGCTTCGGCCCGGTCTGCCCGGGTCGCGGAGCCGGATCGACTCGGCGCGCCGGGCGCGGCGGCGCAACGCCGTGGTGCGGCTGCGCACCGGCGACGACCACAACGCGAGCTCGGCGCGCTGCGTGCTGCCGGCCAGCAGGACGACCAAGAGGCTCGCGGCGGCGAGGGAGGCGAAGGCGACCAGCGCGGTCGGGCTGGTCAGCGCGGGGAACGCCAGCTCCAGCAACGTGTGCACGGCGCCCCCCTCCTTCCACCACCAGCTTAGCGGAAACGCTAAGAGCCCGATGGGCTGTAACCTGGTTCGATGAGAGGGCAACTCGTCGTCGTGCCGATCCTGGCCATGCTCCTGCTGTTCGGCGTGCCGTGGTGGACGCTCGTCCTGGCGCCGGAGTGGGGCCTCGCCGGCACGATCGCCGGCACAGCCGTGCTGGCGTTGGGCCTGGTCACGATGCCGTTCGCGATGTTCCGCGGCCATTCCCGGCACCAGAGCGACGCCGCCGCCCGCCTCGGCGACTCCCTGCTCGCCGTGATCTGGGTGCTGTTCAGCTGGTCGATCCTGAGCCTGGTGCTGCGGGTCGCGCTGCTCGGCGTCGACGACCCGGCGCGGTCGCGGATCGTCGCGGGCGCCACCGTGCTGATCGCCACCGGACTGCTGGTGCACGGCAACCGCGTCGCCATGCGCGTGCCGCCGGTGAAGGCGGTCGACGTCGTCATCCCGCGGCTCGGGCCGGGGCTCGACGGCCTGCGCGTCGCCGTGCTGACCGACACCCACTTCGGCCCGATCGACCGGACGAAGTGGTCGGAGCGGGTCGTCGCGGCGGTCAACGCACTGGAGGCGGACGTCGTCTGCCACGCCGGCGACCTGGCCGACGGCGCGGTGGCCAAGCGCCGCAAGCAGGTCGACCCGCTCGGCGGCGTCCAAGCGGCGCTCGGGCGGTTCTACATCACCGGCAACCACGAATACTTCGGCGAAGCCCAGGCGTGGCTCGACCACATGGAGGGGCTCGGCTGGGACACGCTGCACAACCGCTCGACGCTGCTCGAGCGCGGCGGCGACCGGATCCTGTTCGCCGGCATCGACGACCCGACGGGCGCCGCATCCGGCCTGCCCGGCCACGGCCCCGACCTGCCCGCGGCGCTGGCCGGCCGGCCAGCGGACGTCCCGGTGGTGCTGCTGGCCCACCAGCCGAAGCAGGTCCGCGAGGCCCGCGAGGCCGGCGTCGACCTGCAGATCTCCGGGCACACGCACGGCGGGCAGATCTGGCCGTTCCACCTCCTGGTGCGGTTCGACCAGCCGACGCTGTCCGGCCTGACCCGGCACGGGCCGACCCAGCTGTACAACAGCCGCGGCACGGGCTTCTGGGGTCCGCCGTTCCGGATCTTCGCGCCCAGCGAGATCACGCTCCTCACCCTGCGTTCAGCCTGATTCCCGCCTCGGCCCGCTTCGGCGGCCACCACCGACAACTTTTTTTGTCTTGACAGCTTACCCCTTCGGGTTCAGGCTGTCCGCATGACGACGACAACCTCGGCCGACGGCACGAAGATCGCCTATACCCGCACCGGCTCCGGGCCGGCGCTGGTCCTCGTCGACGGCGCGATGTGCTACCGCGGCTCCTCCCCCAACGACGCGCTGGCGAAGGAACTGGCCGCGCACTTCACGGTGTACACGTACGACCGCCGCGGCCGGGGCGAGAGCACCGACACGGGGCCGTACACGGTCGCCCGCGAGGTCGAGGACCTGGCCGCACTGGTCAAGGAGGCGGGCGGCGAGGCATTCCTGTTCGGCATTTCCTCCGGAGCGGCCCTCGCCCTCGAAGCGGCCCGCAGTCTCGCCGTGTCGAAGCTGGCGCTGTACGAGCCACCGTTCGTGGTGGACAGCTCCCGCCCCCGCGTCCCGGCGGACTACGCGACCCGGCTCGAAGAAGCGCTGAAGCAGGGGAAGCGCGGCAAGGCGGTGAAGATGTTCATGACCGAAGGCGTCGGCCTGAGCGGCGTGACGGTGGCGTTGATGCGGATCATGCCGTTCTGGGGAAAGCTGAAGAGGGTGGCCCACACGATCCCGTACGACACGGCGGTGGTGGGCGACCACCAGTCGGGCCGGCCGCTGCCGGAAGCTTGGCCGGAGGTGAAGGTCCCGACGCTGGCGATCGACGGCGGCCGCAGCCCGGAGTGGATGCGCAACGGAGTGGCGTCGCTGGCGAAGGTCCTGCCGTCGGCGGAGTACCGGACGCTGCCGGGCCAGACGCACATCGTGAAGGCGCCGGCCCTGGCCCCGGTGCTGACGGAGTTCTTCCTGAGCTGAGGAAAGATGACTCCCATGCGCATCCGGATCCTCGACGCCGACATCACCACGCTCGAAGTCGACGTCGTCGTCAACGCCGCCAACTCCTCGCTGCTCGGCGGCGGCGGGGTCGACGGTGCCATCCACCGCCGGGGTGGTCCCGAAATCCTGGCCGCGTGCCGGAAGCTGCGGGCCGGGCACTACGGCAAGGGGCTGAAGACCGGGCAGGCCGTCGCCACCACCGCCGGCAACCTGCCCGCGAAGTGGGTCGTGCACACCGTCGGCCCGGTGTGGTCGGCCACTGAAGACCGTTCCGGGCTCCTCGCCGACTGCCACCGCAACGCCCTCCGAGTGGCGCGGGACCTGGGCGCCCGGACCGTCGCGTTCCCCGCGATCTCCACCGGCGTCTACCGCTGGCCCCTCGAGTCGGCCGCGGAGATCGCGCTCACCGCCGTCTCCGAAGCCGAACCGGGACCCATCGACGAAGTCGTCTTCGCGCTGCGCGGGGAAGCGGCGATGCTCGCCTTTCGGGCTCGTCACAACTCCCTTGCCTGAACGATCACCCACCGGGCATCGTGCAGGCGTGCCCACCCGCGCCCTGGTCTTCGACTTCGACGGCACGCTCGCCGACACCGAGTCCGCCGTTCTGCAGTCCTGGCAGGAGGTCTTCCGGGAGCACGGCACCGAACTGCCGCTCGAGGCCTGGTACGCCGTCATCGGTACCCAGCACACCACGCCCGCCATGTTCGCCCTGCTCGCCGAACACGCTCCCGGCATCGATCCCGAGGCACTGCGGCCGGTCACCAAAGCCCGCGTGCACGCCCTCCTCGAGACCCTCGGCCCGCGCGAAGGCGTCCACGCCTACCTGGAGACGGCCAAGGAACACGGGCTCAAGCTCGCCGTCGCCTCCAGTTCGTCCGGGGGCTGGGTGAACCCGCACCTCGAACGGCTCGGGCTCGCCGGTTACTTCGACGCCGTCCTCACCGGGGACCTCCACAAGGCCAAGCCCGATCCCGACCTCTACCTCGCCGCCCTCGACGCGCTCGGGGCCGGGGCCACCGAGACCATCGCCTTCGAGGACACCCCGCACGGCGTCACCTCGGCCAAGGCCGCCGGGCTGACCTGCGTCGCCGTGCCGAACGCGATCACCGAACGGCTCGACTTCGGGCAGGCCGACGTCGTGCTGCCGTCGTTCACCGCCAAGCCGCTGGAAGCGCTGCTCAGCCGCTGACCAGCGCCAGCAGCCGGTCCAGGAACGGCAGCTGGCCCTTCACCAGCTTCTCCCGGGCGACCGCCAGCGAAAACCACGCCACCCGGTCGACCTCGGGGAACTCCTGCTGACGGCCCGAGCGCGGTGGCCACTCCATGGTGAACGTCCCGGGCACCACCGCCGCCGGGTCGAGGTCGGCTTCCACCGCCCACGCCGTCACGACCTTGCCGCCCGACTGCTTCACCTCGCCCAGCGGGACGTACTCCCCGGACGGCGCGGGTAGCCCCAGCTCCTCCTCGAACTCCCGCCGCGCCGCCGCCTCCGGCAGCTCGTCCGGGTCGAGCTCGCCCTTCGGCAACGACCACGCCGCCGCGTCCTTCTTCGCCCAGAACGGCCCGCCCATGTGCCCGAGCAGCACTTCGACGTCGTCGCCGCGGCCGCGGTGGAGCAGGAGCCCGGCACTCTGTTTGCCCGCCATCGACCCAGTCTGCCGAAACCCGCCGAAGTTTTTTCCGCGGGGTTGTCGATCCGGGGAGAAGTCACTCGACGCGTAGGCAGAAGGCAAGCAAGCCCCCAGGGAGGAACCCGCAATGACCACCACCATCGCCCGCGAAGCCCGCACCACCGCCGCCCCGGCCAAGACCCAGGTCACCGGTCTCGTGATCGGCGCGAGCCGGATCGTGCTCTCGTTCCTGTTCGGCTTCCACGGCCTGCAGGGATTCGGCTTCTTCGGCGGCATCGACGGCCACGGCGGCGGCGTCCCGTTCGGCAGCTTCCCCGGCTGGTGGGGCAGCGTGCTGGAACTCGCCGGCGCGCTGCTGCTGCTCGTCGGGCTCGCCAGCAGGCCGGCCGCGCTCCTGCTCTCCGGCGTGATGGCCTACGCCTACTTCACCGTGCACGCGCCGATGGGCCTGCTGCCGCTGCAGAACATGGGCGAGCCCGCCGCGGTCTACTCGTGGGTCTTCCTGCTGTTCGCCGCGATCGGCCCGGGCCGCCTCGCGCTCGACAACCTCATCAAGCGCTGAGCGGCACAGGGCGCGGTCCGGCTAGTAGCCGCCCTGGGCGGCCGCGAGGTCGGACCGCGCCATCACGTGTTCCATCAGGCTGGTCAGCACCTGCTTCGTCGACTCCCGCTCGCGGGCGTCGCACAGCAGCAGCGGGACGTCCATGCCGACGTCGAGCGCCTGCCGGACCTCCTCGGTGCCGTAGCGGTACGCGCCGTCGAAGCAGTTCACGCCGACCACGAACGGCAGGTTGCGGCGCTCGAAGAAGTCCACCGCGGCGAAGCAGCTGTCGAGCCGCCGCGTGTCGGCCAGCACGACGGCGCCGAGCGCGCCCTCGGCCAGCTCGTCCCACATGAACCAGAACCGGTCCTGCCCGGGCGTGCCGAACAGGTACAGGATCAGGTCGGGGTTGATCGTGATGCGGCCGAAGTCGAGCGCGACCGTCGTGGTGGTCTTCTGCTCGACGCCGGACAGGTCGTCGACACCCTCGGACGCGGTGGTGATGACCTCCTCGGTCCGCAGTGGCGGCACTTCGCTCACCGAACCGACCATCGTGGTCTTGCCGACCCCGAACCCGCCGGCGATGAGTACCTTGACCGCGGTCGCGGTCAGGTTCCGCCGGGGGTCAGAGTTTCCGGATGCCATCAAGAACCGCCTGCAATACGTGTCGGTTGGGGGTTTCCTGTGCCGGTGCCGCGGTACGGAACAGCACCAGGTTCTGCTCGATGAGGTCGCTCAGCATCACCTTCACCACGGGCAGCGGGAGATCGACCCGGGCGGCCACCTCGGCCACCGAGACCGGCCGCTGGCACAAGGCGATGATGCGCGCGTACTCGGGTTCGAGCATGCCCGCTTCGTGCGCGGTGCGCAGGGCGACCACGAGCGTGATGAGGTCGAGCCCGAGCGTGTCCGACCGGGTGCGGCCGCCCGTGACCGCGTAGGACCGGACCAGCGGGCCGGCCTCGTCGTCGAACCAGGCTTCGTGCCGTGCGCTCATGGCGTGGGCTGGACGCCGGCGCCGGTGCGGGGCGCGGAGGTGAGGACCTGACCGACTCGCTTCACCATCAGGTTCATCTCGTACGCGACCAGCCCCATGTCGGCGTCTTCGCGGGCCAGCAGGGCGAGGCAGGCGCCCCGCCCCGCCGCCGTCACGAACAGGAACGCGTGGTCCATCTCGACCATCGTCTGGCGGACGTTGCCACCGCCGAAGTGCCGCCCGGTGCCGCGGGCCAGGCTCTGGAACGCCGAAGCCACCGCGGACAGGTGTTCGGCGTCCTCCTCGGAAAGGTTGCCCGACCGCCCGATGAGCAGGCCGTCCGAGGACAGCACCACCGCCCGGTCCGCCCCGGCGACCCGCTTGACGAGGTCGTCCAGCAGCCAGTCGAGCTCGTGGGCGCCTGAGTTGACCATTACTCGCGCTCTCCGTACCTGTCGTCGTTCTCGGGAAACTCTTCGTCACGGGCCCGCCGGGTGCCCTGCTGGAAGGCGGACAGCCTGCTGCGGGCGACCTCGGGCGAGTCCAGCCGGACCTCTTCCCGTTCCTGTGCGGGCTTATCTTCCCGCAGCTGGGGGACGAGGTTCTGCTGGCGTCGCCGTTGCGGCAGCGGCGGCCGGCCGGGCGCCTCCGGGCGGCGCGGCTGCTGCGGCCGGCCTTCCGGCGTCGCGGACCGCGGCTCCTGCGGCGGCCACACCGGCTGCTGCGCCGCCGGGCGGGCCGGACGCGAGGTCCGGGCGGGCGGGGCGGGCGGCCGGACCGGGACCACCGGCTGGGCCTGGGTCGGCTGGCTGACCGGCTCCGACACGGACCCGGCCGAGACCGGGATCGGCGCCGACGGCGGCTGCGCCGGGGCCGGCGGCGGCACGGTGACCGGCGGGACGGCCGCGGGCGGCGGCGGGGTCACGGCGGCGGGCGCCGTGACGGGCGGCTCGGTGCGGGCGGGCGGCTCGGTGCGGTGCCGGGCCGGGCGGCGGACCGGCCGCTTGAGCGGCGCGACCTCGTCGTGGGCCGTGGTCTCCGGCTCCACCGGGTTCGGGACGAGCTCCGGCTTCGGCGGGGTGATCGGCTGCTCCGGCTCGGACTCCGCCAGCGGGGCCAGCAGGTCGGTGCGCACCAGCACGATGGCCCGGGTGCCGCCGTAGGCCGACTCCCGCAGGTGCACCTGGATGCCGTGCCGCGCGGCCAGCCGCGCGACCACGAACAGGCCGAGGCGGGGCTCGTCCGACAGCGCCATGATCCCGAAGTCCGGCGGGGCGGCCAGCATCGCGTTGATCTCTTCGGTCTGGTCCGGCTCGAGCCCGAGGCCCTGGTCCTCGACCTCGATCACGACACCCTTGCCGACCACGTTGCCGCGGATCTCGACCCGCGACTGCGGCGGCGAGAACGACGTCGCGTTGTCGATCAGCTCGGCGAGCAGGTGCACGAGGTCGCCGACGACCGGGCCGCGGATGGCGATCTGCGGCAGCACCGCCGTCTTGACCCGGGCGAAGTCCTCGGTCTCGGCGGACGCGCCGCGGACCAGCTCGGCCAGCCCGACCGGGTTGCGCCACTGCCGGCCCGGCTGCCCGCCGCCGAGGATGATCAGGTTCTCCGCGTTCCGGCGGGCGCGGGTGGAGAGGTGGTCGAGCTGGAACAGCGTGTCCAGCTGGTCCGGGTCCTCCTGCTTGCGCTCGGCCTGGTCGAGCACCTTGAGCTGGCGGTGCACGATGACCTGGCTGCGGTGGGCGATGTTGAGGAACACCGCCTTGGTGCCCTCCTTGGTCTTCGCCTCGTCGATGGCGGCCGCGATGGCGGTCTGCTGCGCCTTGTTGAACGCGTCGGCGACCTGGCCGATCTCGTCGGTGCCGTGGTCGAGGAAGTGCCCGCCCTCTTCCAGGTCGACGGGCTCGCCCGCCTGGACCCGGGCGACCAGTTCGGGCAGCCGCACCTCGGCCGCGTCGAGGGTGTCCTCGCGCAGCCGGTGCAGCCGGCCGATGAGCCGGTTCGACAGCCGGACGGCGACGAAGACCACGAAGACCGCGAACAGGACGGCGATCACACCGGCGATCAGCGACTCGGTGAACGTCGAGTCCGCGTCGTTGATCGCGGCCTGGCTCGCGTTCGAGCTCTGCGTGACGAAGATGAGCATCAGCGCGTCGCCGACCTGGCGGGCGGCCGCGCGCCACTGGTCCTGCGCCACCGGCAGCTTCGACAGGTCGCCGCGCAGGAACGCCGTCTCGACCTGGTTCACCGTCTGCCACGGCTGGCTGGCCAGCAGCTGGTCGTACTTCGCCTTGACGTCGGGGATCATCTTCGGCGCCGACGCGTCGAGCTGGGCGTGGTAGGCACCGACCTGGCTGACGTAGGCGCGGAAGTCGTCGTTCGTGAGGCCGCCCGCGGCGAGCCCGGCGGCGGCGAGCGCGTCACTGCGCTGCATCGCGTCGGCCGCGGTGAACAGCGGGATGGCGGTCAGCCGGTCGAACGCGTTCTGGGCGCCGCGCGCGTTCTGCGCGAGCCCGGCCACGCCGTCGGTGAACTGGTCGAACAGCTTGTTGTAGTAGCTGAACGCCTGGCTGATCTGCATCTGGCCGCTGTCGACCGCCTGCCGGGTCTGCGGCAGCTGCTGGAACAGCCCGAAGAACGTGGCGATGTTCTTCTGCACGCTCGCCGGGGTGTTGTCGTAATCGGCGAAGTTGTCGCGGAGGTTCTCGATCTCCTTCGCGGCGGTCGCGTCCGTCTTGGGGCGGACGGCCGCGAGCACGGCACGCTGGTTGCTCTGCCCGGCGAGCAGGCTCAGCGTCGCCTGGCGCTCCTGCTGGAGCGCGGCGAAGAACGGGATCGCGGGGGCTTCCGAGTTCCGGATCCGGCTGGTGTAATCGCGAGCGGTGACCGCGTCGTAGATGAGGTAGCCCGCCAGGGCCACCCCGACCAGCAGAAGGGCCACACTGGGGATGAGCGCGATCGTGAGCACGCGCTTCCGAATCGAGGATCCCCGGTTGCGTCGAAGAGAAATCTGCTTCACCTGGGTCCGTTTTCCTTCCGGCAGTACATGGTTTCGGGTCGCCCGAGGTGGTCTGCACCCGGATTCCGACCAGCCGGATCAACATCACCGTGGTCTGCTTCGCCCGCGACGACGTTAGGCAGCCCTCCAGGGCGCGTCAAGTCCGTGGCGAGAACGTGATCTTGGAACCGTGATCCGTCCACAGTCACTGCCTGCGCTTGGAAAGTCCACCACCGCAAGTCGTGACTTTCGTCGCAGGGCGGCTTTCGTTCCCATCCGGATGTGAGCATTGGAAGCGCTCCCGGTTCCGGCGAGGGCGCCGGCCGGCCCCCGCTACGTACGACAGCGCCGGATCGTTCGGTGACAAACATCACGGCCCAGTGTGGACACCCCCGAAGCCCGGCTTCGTCCGGAGTGGACAGCCCCGGAAAAGCGGAATGGGCAAGATTTCCACACCGGGCCACGGATTCACCGGGGAGAAGGTCGGAAATCCCGGTATTCCGCAACCGCAGCCGGTGGATCACGCTGCGTCCGCTCCGGTACCGGTTCCGCGGGACCGGCGGGCGCGTCAGCCCGGGAACTCGTCGGCCAGCGTGTTCCAGAACAGCAGCTCGTAGCTCTGGAACAGCCGGGCGCAGCGGCGCGCCTCGCGCTCGTCGAGCCGGCGCGCGTCGAGCCCGGCCTGGATCGCGGCGAGCGCTTGTTCTTCTATTTCCGGCACGTCCGCAGCAAAGAAGTCGAAGAACGCGCACTGCTCGTCCGTGAAGCCGTAGTGCGCGCGCATGCCCGCCGCGACGTCCCGGCAATACCGGCCGAAGGCGGAGAAGTTGGCGAAGATCCCGGCCGCGGTCGCCGACGACTCCCCGTTGAGCGCCAGCCAGGCGACGTACGCCGGGTACGCCTGGCAGCCCGCGCGCGGGCGTTCCTTCCCATGGTCCGGACCAGTCGCCGCCAGCAAGCTGTCGAGCATCCCGTTCGCCTGCTGCTCGCCCGGGGCGAGCCCGCCGAAGAAGGTGCGCGCGTGCGGTTCGTCGGCCCGCGCGGCCAAGGCGTGGAAGCTCCGCCAGTCGCTGAGCGTGATCAGCTTCTCCTCGGCGGCGAGCGCGGCGAACACCGCGCGCGGCGCCCGGCCCGCGGTGATCAGCGGCACGAGCCGGTTGTCGCCGTCGCGCGGCGCGAGCCGGGCCTGGATCTCTTCGAGCAGCTCGCGCGCCGACCGCGTCATCGGTTCCCCCTGGCGTCCCGTGGTCCCTCCATTGAAGCGCGGTTCCCGCCCGGACGCCCGTGTACACAGTGGACAGTCGTGGGGACCTGACCGGGATGTCCGGTTCGACGGGGGCACCTGACGTGGCCGCGATTCTCTATCCCCCTGCGTCGGGAGCCCCTACAGTGTGGCCATCCGGAGCTCCGAGGAGGCCAGCGTTGACCACCCCGTCCGTCGCCGAGCAGACCGAAGGCCAGACGATCCCGCGGCTGCTGCACCGCAACGCGGTCGACTACCCGGACCTGCCGGCGATCACCTCGCTCGACATCGAAGGCCAACCGACGCTGAGCTGGCTGGAGTTCCGCACGGCCATCGCCGAGGTCTCCCGCGGGCTGGCCGGGCTCGGGCTCGCCCCGCGCGACCGGGTGCTGATCATGGCGCCCGGCTGCCCGGACCACATCATCGCCGACCTCGCCGCGGCGCACCTGTCCACGATCCCGTGCACCGCCTACGCCACCCTCAGCCCGGACCAGATCCGGTTCGTCGCGCGGCACAGCGCGGCGCCGGTCGTGGTGCTCGGCGGGGAGGACGAGCTGGCGCGCTGGCGGCCGGTGCTCGGCGACCTCCCGGCGCTGCGGCACATCGTCGTGCTGGACGCGGCCGCGATCCCCGAGGGCGACGACCGCTTCCTCTCCTTCGCCGACCTGCGCGCCCGGGGCCGGGAAGCGCTTGCCGCCGACCCGGAGGCGTTCGAACGGTCGTGGCGGGAGATCAAGCCGGACGACCCGCTGTCGATGATCTACACCTCCGGCACCACCGGCGACCCGAAGGGCGTCGTGCTTTCGCACCGCAACGCGATCCACCAGGCGTACGCGGTCACCGAGCTGCACCACCCGCCGATGCACGCGACGAACATCGCGTACCTGCCGCTCGCGCACATCGCCGAGCGCGAGCTGTCGATCTACCTGCCGATCGTCTGGGCCGGGCACGTCCACACCCTCGCCGACCCCTCCGGCGTCGTCGGGGCGCTCGGCAAGGTGCACCCGCAGAGCTTCTTCGGCGTCCCGCGCGTCTGGGAGAAGATGGTCGCCGGGCTCAAGAACATGCTCGCCGGCGTCCCGGAGGACCGGCGCACCGCGCTGCTGCAGGCGAACGAACTGCTGCAGCAGGGCTACAAGCTGCGCAGCGCCGGGAAGCCGGTGCCCGCCGAGCTGGCCGAGAAGATCCGGCAGACCGACGAGGCCGCGCTCGCGCCGGTGCGCGCGCTGCTCGGGCTCGACAAGGTGCTCGTCGCCTCCAGCGGCGCGGCCGCCCTCCCGGTGGAGATCATCTACTTCATCGCCGGCCTCGGCATCGAGATCTGCGAGGTCTGGGGCCTGTCGGAGACGACCGGCGCGGCGACGTCCAACTCCGGCTCGGACTTCCGCGCGGGCACCGTCGGCAAGCCGCTCGAAGGCGTCGAGGTGAAGGTCGCCGAGGACGGCGAGCTGCTGGTCCGCGGCCCGATCGTGTTCCTGGGCTACCTCCAGGAGGACGGCACGATCGCCGACGCCACCGACGCCGACGGCTGGTACGCCACCGGCGACATCGGCACGATCGACGAAGACGGCTTCGTGACGATCACCGACCGCAAGAAGGAACTGATCATCACCTCGAGCGGCAAGAACATCGCGCCGACCCGGATCGAGGGCCTGCTCAAGGAGCACCCGCTGATCGGCCAGGCGGTCGCGATCGGCGACGACCGCCCGTACGTGACGGCCCTGATCGTCATCGACGACGAGATCGCCCCCGGCTGGGCCGCGGCGAACGGCGTCGAGGCGGCACCGGAGGAGCTCGCCGACCACCCGGCCGTGCGCGCCGAGCTGGAACGGGCGGTCGAGTCGGCCAACAGCAGGCTGGCCCGGATCGAGCAGATCAAGCGCTACCACGTGCTCCCGAAGACGTGGACGCCCGAATCCGGCGAGCTGACCCCGACGCTCAAGCTCAAGCGCCGGGTCATCAACGACCGCTACTCGGCCGACATCGAAGCCCTCTACGCGGCCACCCGCGACCCGGAGCCGGCCGCCGGTTCCTAAGCCGTGCGGGGCGAGGTCGACTCCGTCCACTTGCGAAGCCGCGGCGGGACGCGCTTCTCCAGGCCGTAGTTCTCCAGGTGGGCGGAGAACACTTCGTCGAACGCCTTCTGCACGGTCTCGGTGTCCCACACCGGCCGCTCGAGGATCGGCTGCTTGAGGAACGGCTGGCCCATGACGTGCAGCTGCGGGCCGTTGCACCGGATCATCTGCCCGGTGATGCCGTGCGAGCCCGCGCCGAGCAGGAACAGCACGACCGGCGCGATCCGCGCCGGCGTGCGGTCCGGCGGGCAGGCGCGCAGGGAGCGTTCGGACTTCCACACCATGCGCGTGTGCGCGAGCGGGCAGACGGCGTTGACGCGGATCCCGACGTCTTCGAGGTCGAGCGCCCAGGAGTAGGTCAGCGACGCGACCGCGCCCTTGCTCGCCGCGTACACGCCGAGCTTGCGCTGCCCGAGCGAAGCGCCCGAGGAGATGTTGACGATCGAGCCGCCGGTGCCCGCGTCGACCATCGCCTTGATCGCGGCCAGCCCCGTGTTCACCACGCCGAGGACGTTGACCTGGACGAGTTCCCGCGCCTGCTCGGCGTCGTCCTCCCAGGGCAGCGCCTCGTAGTTCAGCCCCGCGTTGTTGACGAGCCCGTCGATCCCGCCGAACTCCTTGACGCACAGGTCGACGATCTCCTGCGCCTCGCCCGCCTCGGCCACGCTGTGCCCGCTGGCGACGGCGCGCCCGCCGTGCGCCCGGATGTGCTCCGCCGTCCGCTCCGCCAGCTCCGCGTCGACGTCGTTGACCACCACCGCCCCGCCCGCCCGCGCGACGTGCACCGCGAACGCCTCGCCCAGTCCCCGCCCGGCCCCGGTCACCACGACCGCCTTGCCCTGCATCAACCCGTCCATCGTTCTCCCCGATCTACGGCGCCGGCGGCGCGCGGTCCGTCCACCCCGGCCGGCTCTGTGTCCAGTCTTCGCCCATTCGGTCCAACCCGGCATCGGCGCCACGACGAGCGGCCGCCGCCTTGCGCCGAGCGAGCCTGGTTCGATCAGCCCGGAGGTACTCGCGGGCCGGTCACGAGGGGGTGACTGGCGGCCGTTCCGGTGACACCGCGGCGTGACCGGCGGCATACTGTCAGTGCTTTCCGGTGGTGGACCGTGACTCCGCCGGACGGGGTCGTCACTGGCGAGGCACAATGCGCACGGTCCATCTTCACTCGATCGGGGGACGGCGGTGACGAGGTGACGACGCACGCGACACCCCGGCTCCGGGCCGTCCTGGCCAACCACGAGTTCCGCGCGCTGTGGTTCGCCGAGACGCAGTCGATGCTCGGCGACCAGCTCACGATCGTCGCGCTGGCCATCCTGATCTTCGACCGGACCGGGTCGCCGCTGCTGTCGGCGGTCGTCTACTCCCTGACGTTCCTGCCCGCGCTCGCCGGCGGGCTCGGGCTGTCCCAGCTCGCCGACCGGTACCCGCGGCGCGCGGTGCTCGCGACCGGCTCGTTCGCGCAGGCCGTCCTGATCGGACTGATGGCCGTGCCCGGGATGCCGATGGGCTGGCTGTTCGTCCTCTTCGTCTTCGCCCGGCTGGCGAACGCGCCGTGCAACGCGGCGCAGAACGCGCTCGGCCGCGAGATCTTCGCCGACGACGACGTCTACCTGCAGAGCCAGGACCTGCGCGGGATCACGAACAACACCGCGATGCTGGCCGGCCTGGCCGCCGGCGGCCTGCTCGTGACGGGCATCGGCACGTCGTGGGCGCTGGCGATCGACGCGCTGACGTTCGTGATCGCCACCGTCGCCGTGCGGCTGCTGGTGCTGCGGCGGCCGGCCGCCGGGGCGGGCGGCGCCCCGTGGTTCGGCGCCGTCCGGCAGGTTTTCGGCGACGAACGGCTGCGGGTGCTGCTCTACCTGTCCTGGCTGGTCGGCCTCGCGGTGATCCCGGAGGGCCTGGCCGCGCCGCTCGCGGCGCAGCTGGGCGCGGGTGAGCAGGCGGTCGGCTGGCTGCTGGCCGCCGACCCGCTGGGCTTCGTCGTCGGGACGTTCCTGCTCTCGCGGTTCGTCTCGACGGAACACCGGCGCAAGCTGCTGGGTGTGCTGGCCGCCCTGCCGCTGGCCGCGCTCGCGGCCTTCGCGCTGAAGCCCAACCTGGCGGTCGCGCTGGTCCTGCTGGCGCTGGCCGGGGCGACCGGCGCGTACGTCATCACGGTGACGGCCACGTTCATCACGTGGGTGCCCAACGACATCCGGGGCAGCGCCGGCGGGCTCTACCGGACGGGGCTGCGGGTCGCGCAGGGCGTGGGGGTGGGGATCGGCGGGCTGGTCGCGCAGGGCCTGGGATCGGCGAACGCGACCATTGCGCTCGCGGGGGCGGTGGGACTGCTCGTGGCCGTCCCGGTCGCGTTGTCCTGGCGCCGGGTCGGGAGTGCGGAACCGGGGCCGGGGCCGTCATGAACGGGTTTTCGCGCGGGATTCAGCAGTCACGGTTCGACATCGGTCGCCACCTCTCCGTGCAGGGCAAGATCATGAATGACATTCAGCTGGGGACGGCGAGCAATTCGCGTCCGAGTCAGCCGTCGCGGTTCGACATCGGGTCGCCACCTCCGTCAAGCGAAGCACGAACAAGCGATTGAGCCGCGTTCGACGGTCAGTTCGACCACGAACGCGGGGTTCTGTTGGTGAAGGATGATACCCGGCCACGGAATGCGTCAACACTCTGGCAGGTACCGATGAGATTACTCAAGACCGGAGCTAGGCTGGAAAGGAGGTGACCAATTGCATCCCGGACCAGACGACGACCCGGCCGCCGCCGACGGCGGGGCGGCCGCCCCGCGGGCGCGGGGCCCGGCCGCGCACCCGCCGGTGACCGCGCACGCCGAAGCGGCAGGCCGCCCGGCCGGGCGCGACCACCCGTACCGGCCGCGCAACTGGGCGCTCTGGCGCCGCCCGCCGGTGCTGATCGCGTTCATGCTCGGCCTCGAAGTGCTCGCGATCGCCGTCCTCGCGATTTCCTTCGTCCATTCCGGGGTGCCCGGTAATCGCGACTGGATCAATTTCGGGATCCTCGCGGGCGGCGCGACCGTCCACATCCAACTGACCCAGCGGCAGGAAGAGCGGCGGCGCAACCGGACCAAAAAAGTCCTGATCGACCTGACCGCCGTCTGGACGTTTTCCGCCGCGTTGATCCTGCCGGTACCGCTCACTCTGCTCGTCGTTTTCCTGATCCGGTTGCAGCACTGGTTCATCGCCCGCAGGCCGGCCCACAACTTCATTTTCTCGTCGATCACCCACGGCCTGGCGGGCGCGGTCGCGCACCTGACGTACGGGGCACTCGGGCCGCACCTGCTCGGGCAGCCCGGCTGGGGCGGTTTCTGGCACGAGGCGGGCACCATCGTGCTCACCGGTGTCGTCTACGAAGCGATCCAGATCCTCTACGTCGGTGGCGCACTGGCGCTCGGGCTCTCGTCCGAGCCGACCCTCCGTAACGTCCTGGGCAGCCCGGCCGACAACCTCCTCGAAGCGGTCACCGTCGGCCTCGGCGCGGTGACCGCGATCCTGCTCGCCGTCGTCCCGCCGATGGTCGTCGTGATGGCGGTGGCCACCGTGGTCTTCAATCGCCTCGCGGAACTCGATCAGCTCCAGAACGACGTCCGGACGGACCCGAAAACGGGCATTCTCAACATGCGCGGCTGGTCGGAGTCGGCGGAGCGGGCGCTCGAACGGACCGCCCGATCGGGTGATCAGCTGGCCCTGCTGATGGTCGATCTCGACCACTTCAAGTGGATTAACGACACCTATGGACATCCGGCGGGCGACGACGTGCTCCGCACCGTTGCGCAAACCCTCGACGAAGTGACGAGACCGACCGACTTGGTGGGCCGTTTCGGCGGTGAGGAATTCCTCGTTCTGTTGCCGGACATCGACGAAGAAGCGACGTGGGACGCGGCCGAGCGCATCCGCTCGGCGATCGCCAAGCTGCACATCGTGACCACGGACAAGCGCGGCGACCCGGCGACGATCGCCGACCGCACGACGTCGATCGGCGTGGCCCGCCACCCGCGGCACGGCGACAACCTGGACCGCCTGCTCCAGTCGGCCGACGCGGCGGTCTACCTGGCGAAGGAGAACGGCCGCGACCAGGTCTGCTTCGCCCCGGACAGCCTCACGCCCCCAGCCGGACGGTGAGTTCGAGCTTGACGAGCACCTCGGCGCACGACCCGGCCGAGGACCGGTCGAGCCGCAGCCGCTCCCCGCGGTAGCCGGCGGACTCCAGCCGCAGCACGCGCGCACCGGGCGCGGGCCGGGGATGGCACCAGTGCCGCACGGTCCCGGCGCCGTCGGCGTCCTTGGCGAGGAGGAGGTATTCGTGGCCGAGGTCGTCGGCGACCCGCCCGAGGCCGTTCCACCAGAGGGCCCGGAGGGTGAGGCCGGCGCTGTCGCGCAGGAGCTCGACGGGCGGATCGGCGTGGACGTCGACGCGGAACCCGCGCCGGCCGACGCGGACCGAGCGGACGTCGAGGAAGGCGCTGGAGCCGCCGGCCTCCGAGCGCGGAAGCAGGCCGGCCGGGTCGTCGGTCCGGCCCTCATCGCGGCCAGGACGCCCGGCCGCCCCCGGCGGCGAGCCGGCCCGATCGACGTCTCCGGCGTGCTCGGGCGAACCGCCCGCGCCGGGGGCGTCATCTACCCCCAGCAGCAAGACCTCCCGCCCGCCGTCCCCGGCGTCGGCCGACGGCAGCAGCGCCGCCACGGCCAGCTCCGCCGCCACCCGCCCGTCTTCTTCCCCCGGCGCCACCGGCACCCCGCCCAGCTCACCGGCCAGCATGCGGTGACCGCCGACCTTCGCCCAGCTCAGCGCCGCCGCCCGCAGTCCCGGCTCGCCGCGCAGCCGCTCGCGCACCGGCCCCGCGCCGAAACCGGCCGCCCGGACCAGCCGGGCCGCCGCCGGGCCCGCGGTTCCGAAGAACCCCGTCATCGCCCGCCGCAGCGCCCGCAGCTCCGCGCCCAGCACCACCCGGGCCACCGCCTCGGGATGCCGCGAAGCCAGCGAGGCCGGCGAACAGTCCCGCAACGCCGCCGCCAGCAGCCGCAGCTCCGGCGTCGCCGGCTCGCGCAGGGAGGCGCCGGGCGCGAGCCGCCGCAGGGCGTGCACGGTGTCCTCCACCGGGACCGCCGATCCGCTCGAGCGCACTGCAGCCTCCTGGTCGCCGTGCCCCCTGCGCCAGTCTCGTCCGGGCGTCCGGGCGGCACCAGGGAGAAACGGGCAGCCGTCCGGGCAGCGTGCGGGAAACCGCCGCGCACTCCGGTGGCTATCCCCATGCCGGCCCGGCGGCGGGGCTGGCACCCTTGAACCCATGCCAGCCCCGTCCGAGCCGCCGCGTGTCCGCCGACCCTGGTCGACGTCCGGGTGGCTGCTGCTGGTCCTGCTGGTCGTCTTCGCGTTCGGCCTGATCGCCTCGCGGCCGCCGTCGCCCCCGGACCAGGGGCCGCCCACCGGGGACGTGCTCGCCGCGCAGAACGCCATCGACGCCCTGGTCCACCCCGGCCCGCACCCCGACGCGCTCGCCCGGCTGCCGAAGGACTTCACCGCGCTCAGCGGCGTCACCCCGGGCGCGATGCCGGCCCGCGACGGCACCGTCCGCGCGGTGCACGTCGACGGCGGCTGCTCGACACCCTGGGGCGACGACAACACGAAGTGGGACTACGCCGTGCCGTGCAAGGCGCACGACCTCGGCTACGACCTGCTCCGGTACGCCGACCGCAAGGGGCACCCGCTCGGCCCGGAGGTCCGGGAAGCCCTGGACAGCCGGCTGTCCTACGACATGCACCACGCGTGCGACCTCAACCCGATGAACTCGGCCCTCACCTGCCGGGTCGTCGCCTCCCTCTACTCGGCCGGGCTGGTCGTCAACTCGTGGCACCAGCGCTGGGGGCCGCCGGTCGGCGACCCGATCGGCCCGATGGTCGCCGGCGTGCTCGTCATCGGCTGCCTGCTGGTCTTCCGGCTGCGCGGCTGGCTGCGGGCCCGCCGCGAACCACGCCCGCCCGCGCCCGCCGTCGCACCCGCCGAGGTCAGCCGCTGGGCGCTGCTCGGCGCCGGCGGCGTCGTGGTCCTGCTGCTCGGTGAGTCCGTGACGGCGCTCGCGCACTGGGCCGGGGCGGACGAGACGGCGTGGTGGCCGCTGACCTGGCTCACCCAGCTGGCCCCGCTGATCTTCTTCGCCGGCGGCCACGCCAACGCGGCCGGCTGGCGCGCCGAGCAGGCCGCGGGCGGCGGCTACCGGCACTACCTGGCCGAACGCGCCAGCCCGCTGCTGCGCCCGGCGCTGATCTTCGCGGTCGTCGCGCTGCTGACGCCGCTCGCGCTCGAGCTGCTCGGGATTCCGGCCGGAACGACGGCCACCGTCATGCGGATCGCGTTGCACCCGCTCTGGCTGCTCGGGGTCTACCTGCTGACGATCGTCTGCGCGCCGCCGCTGCTGGCCCTGCACCGCCGGGCCCCGGTCGGCGCGGCCGTGGGACTGTTCGCGCTGGTCGTCGGCGGCGAAGTGACCGCCGACGCCGCCGGCTCGCCGCTGCCCCGCTACGCCGCGACGTTCGCCCTCGCGCTCCTCGCCCAGCAGCTCGCCTTCGCGCACGCGGACGGTGTACGCCCGTCACGACGTCTGCTCGCCGCGGCCGCCGCGACCGGGGTCGCGGGCCTCGCCGTGGCGAGTGTCCTGAAAGGCGGGCCGCCTGTCCTGCTCGGCAGCCCGGGCGCGCCGGCGGCGTTGTCCGCGCCGCCGTGGGGCGTGCTGCTGCTCGGCCTGGTCCAGCTCGGCGTGCTGGGGCTGCTGGCCGTCCCGCTGGCCCGGGCCGGCAGCCGGCCCGGCGTCGCCGCCGCCTCCCGGTTCGTCCTGCGCGCGCCGATGAGCCTGTACCTGGCGTTCCTCGCCGCGATGCTGCTGCTGGTCGCCGTCGTCTACCTGCCGGGCCGGATCGCCGACGGGCTCAGCTGGCTGATCCGGCCCCGCACGCTGGTCGCGGTCGGGCTGCTCGCGGTGCCGGCGACGCTGGTCTTCTGGTGGTTCGAGCGGCACACCCACGGCGTCCGGGAGCCGCGCGCGGCCGACCACCCCGGCCGCCGGACGGCGGTGCTGACCCGCGCCGCGGCCGGGCTCGGGATCGGCTACGCGACGCTCGGCGTGTTCGGCTTCGCGCTGACCCGCTTCGGCGGGGTGGCCGCCGACGCCGACCTGCTGGGCCTGCGGCTGGACCCGATCCAGAGCCTGGTGCACCTGCTGCTCGGGGTGTTCCTGCTGCACACGATCCGGATCGGGGCCGGCGCGGCGACCGGCACCTGGCTGACCACGGCGCTCGCCTGCGCACCTTCGCTGCTGTTCGCCGCCGACGGCAACACCCCCGGGTTCCTCGGCGTCACCCTCCACGCCGTGACGGCCGGCTTCGCCCTGCTCGCCGCCGCGGGGACGCTCCTGCCCGCCCGGCCACCGGCCAATGTGCCGTCCTGACCAGGCGAAACCGTGGGACCTGCGGGAAACTGGGTGGTGCATGACACATTCGTGGGGGGATGTGTAACGCTACGGCAACCCGGGGCAGGCACCATGCGTCCCATTCCGTAGCACCACCCGATCGATGCAGTGAGGAGTCGCCCGCGTGGATCACCCGCCTCGGAACGGGCAAGGCGGCCGCCGCCCCGCCCGGCCCTGGCAGGACGAGCCAGGCCGGGACGCTCCACGGCGCGGCACCCCGCCGTCGCGCCGCCCCGCACCCCGCCGCGACCCGGCGGACGCCCGCCGCCCGTCGCCGGCGCCCCGCCCGCAGCCGCGCCCGGCCCCGCGCGCCCGCCGCAACTCCTTCCGCGGCGCGAAGATCGCGCTGACCGTCGTCTCCCTGCTGGTGATAGGCCTGACCGGGTACGCGTGGGCGGCCATGCAGGGCCTGGTCAACGGGCTCAACTACACGAACGTGCTCAGCGACGGCGGCGGTGGCGACAAGCCCGCCGACGGCGCCCGCGACATCCTCCTGGTCGGCCTCGACAGCCGCACCGACGCCCAGGGCAACCCGCTGCCGCGCGAGGTGCTCGACGAGCTGCGCGCCGGCGACGCCGACGGCGAGCTCAACACCGACTCGCTGATCTTCGTGCACATCCCGAACGACGGCAGCAAGGCCGTCGCGATGTCCCTGCCGCGCGACTCCTACGTCGACATCCCCGGCTACGGCAAGCACAAGATCAACTCGGCCTACGCGCGGGCGATGCTGCAGGCCCGCAAGGACCTGCAGAAGCAGGGCGTCACCGACCCGAAGGAGCTCGACGTCAAGGCCAACCAGGCCGGGGCGCAGGAGCTCATCAAGACCATCGAGAGACTCACCGGGTCGACCATCGACAACTACGCCGCGGTCAACCTGCTCGGCTTCAGCGAGATCACCAAGGCCATCGGCGGCGTCGACGTCTGCCTGAAGAACAACGTCAAGGACGACTACTCCGGCGCGGACTTCACCAAGGGCCAGCACACCATCTCCGGCGTCGAGGCCCTGGAGTTCGTGCGGCAGCGCCACGGCCTGCCCAACGGCGACCTCGACCGGGTCGTCCGCCAGCAGGTGTTCATGGCCGGCATGGCGCGCAAGGTGCTGTCGGCCGGCACACTGACCAACCCGAGCAAGCTGTCGGACCTGATCGACGCCATCAAGAAGTCGGTCGTGCTCAACCAGAACTGGGACATCTTCGGCTTCGCCCAGCAGATGAAGGGCCTGACCGGCGGCCAGCTCGAGTTCCGCACCATCCCGGTGAAGAACATCGAGTACAAGACCCCCGAGGACGGCGTCGCCATCCAGGTCGACCCGGCCGAGGTGAAGCAGTTCGTCCAGAGCCTCGCCGGTCCGCAGCCGGGCCAGTCGGCGCCGCCGGCGGAGCAGGCCGACCCGGCGAACAAGGCGACCACGGTCGACGTCCGCAACGCCTCCGGCAAGACCGGCCTGGCCGCGAGCGTCGCCAAGACCCTCGACGCCAAGGGCTTCACCTCCGGCGACACGGCGAACGCGACCGCGCGCAAGACGACGGTCATCTGGGTACCGCGGGGCGGCAAGGCCAAGGGCCAGGCCGTCGCGGACGCGCTCGGCGCCTCGCCGACCATCCAGGAAGACAAGAGCGTCCAGGCCGGGCACGTGATGGTGTTCCTCGGCGCCGACTACGAGGCCACGACCTCCGCTTCGAGCTCGGGCGCCGGTTCCGCGGGGGCGACGTCGCAGGCCACCGCGCCGCCGCCGGCCGCCGCCGCCGACGAGGACAAGCCGATCACCGCCGAAGGCGTTCCCTGCGTCAACTGACCCGGTAGGCGAGCTGTCGTTCACCCGTTCGGCCTAACTCGCGCAATCGGTATCAAAGACATGCCGGAATTCGCGTAAGGGCCGGGCTCCAGCGCACTTACATACATGTGAGGGTGCACCTGCACGGGAATTATCACGGCCGTGCGGGTGCCGTGGGAGCGCACGGCAGGGGACATTGATGTGCTGATCGACGGTGAGGAGTACCAGCGGATCCTCGGAGACGAGCTCCGCAAGCTCCGGCGCAGCCGAGGCTGGACGCGCAAGGAGCTGAACCAGCACCTGCAGAGCGAGATCTCGCTGCAGACGCTGGCCACCTACGAGCTGGGCACCAGACAGTGCTCCGTCGTGCGCCTGGTCGAGCTGTGCGTCGCGATGGACGAACTGCCCCAGGACCTGCTGGCCAAGGTGCACCGCCGGGTGTTCTTCGACGAGCCGGGCCGCGTCCGCGTCGACCTGCGCAAGGTCCTCGCCGACGCCCCGCCCGACCTGCTGCCGCTGCGCCGCTGGGCCGAGGACCGGCTGCGGCAGACCGGCGAGCACGCCGGCGGCGAGGTCGCCCTCGACCTGCCGGCGCTGGAGCGGATGGCCGAGCTGTGCCGGCTGCCGACCGTCGACCTGATCGCCCGCCTCCGCCGCTACACCTCCCGCTAGCCCACCCGGGTCGTGAGTGTTCGGACGAGTTGGAACTCGTCCGAACACTCACGACCACTCAGCCGACCAGGAAGTCCTCGCGCCGCACCTTCCTCGTGTCGAGCCAGTAGCGCCAGGTGAAGCCGGGCCAGATCGTCCGGTTGACGCCCTTCGCGTCCAGGTACCAGCTCTTGCAGCCACCGCGCGTCCAGATGCCCTTGGCCAGCTTGCGCTGGATCCGCGCGTTGAACCGCTCCTGCACCTCGGGCTTCGGCTCGATCGCCCGGCCGCCGGCCAGCCGCAGCGCTTCGGCGACGTAGGAGATCTGGGCCTCGATCATGAACACGACCGAGTTGTGCCCGAGACCGGTGTTGGGGCCGAGCAGGAAGAACAGGTTCGGGAAGCCGGCGACGGTGATGCCCAGGTGCGTCCGCATGCCTTCGGTCGCCCACTCCTTGCCGAGGTTGCGCCCGTCCCGGCCGACGATCTCGAGGTCGTCGAAGGCGTCGGTGACGTGGAAGCCGGTGCCGTAGACGATGACGTCGGCCTCGTGCTCGACACCCGCGGCGTCGACGACGCTGTGCTCGCGGACCTCCCGGACGCCTTCGGTCACGACGTCGACGTTGTCGCGCGCCAGCGCCGGGTAGTAGTCGTTCGAGATGAGCACCCGCTTGCAGCCCATCGTGTAGTCCGGGGTGACCTTGCGCCGCAGCTGCGGGTCCGTGATCGCGCGGTCGATGTGGCGCTTGGCGATCCGCTGGCCGAGCTTCATCACCCACGACTGGCCGTTGAAGCCGACGGCGCGGGCTTCGAGCAGCCAGTAGAGCAGGGTGCGGTAGGCGCGCTGGACCGGCGGGATCGCCCGGAACAACGCACGGGTGCGCCCGGACATCTCGTGGTCGGCCTTCGGCATGATCCACGGCGGCGTCCGCTGGAACAGCGTCAGCTCCTCGACGTCCGGTGCGATCTTCGGCACGAACTGGACCGCGCTGGCGCCGGTGCCGATCACGGCGACCTTCTTGCCCGTGAGGTCGACGTCGTGGCGCCACTGCGCGGAGTGGAACGCCGGGCCGCCGAACGTCTCGATGCCGGGCAGGTCCGGGATCATCGGCAGGTGCAGCGCGCCGACCCCGGCGACCAGCGCGTGCGCCACGAACTCGTCGCCGCCGCTGGTGGCGACGTGCCAGCGGTTCTCCTCGGCGTCCCAGCGGGCGCCGGTCATCTCCTGGCCGAACCGGACGAACCGGCGCAGGTCGTGCTTGTCGGCGACCTCGCGCAGGTAGCGCCAGATCTCCGGCTGCGGCGAGTAGGCCCGCGACCAGCCCGGGTTCTGCTCGAAGGAGAACGAGTACATGTGCGACGGGATGTCGCAGGCGCACCCGGGGTAGCTGTTGTCGCGCCACGTGCCGCCGACGTCGTGCGCCTTCTCGAGGATGACGAAGTCGTCGCGGCCCTCCTTGCGCAGCTGGACCGCCATGCCGAGACCGGAGAACCCGGTCCCGACGATGACGACCCCGGTCTCCGTGCGGTTGCCCATGACGCCTCCCGGTTCCTGTTACCCGTCGTCCATCTTACTCAGAGTAGGTTACTAGCGGTAGAGTGTGCGGTGTGACCACCGCCAAGCGCAAGCGCATGCCACGGGCCGACCGGATGCGGCAGATGATCGAGGTCGCCGAGCAGGTCTTTTCGGAGCGCGGCTACGCGGCGGCGTCGATGGACGAGATCGCCGAGCTGGTGGGCGTCTCGAAGCCGATGCTCTACGAGTACTTCAACTCCAAGGAAGGCCTGCTGCTGGCCTGCATCCGGGAGTCACGGACGGTGCTGCGCGAGGTCACCGAGCAGGCCACGGTCGGCGCGGCGGACGCCGAGGACGCGCTGCGGCGCGGCCTGCTGGCCTTCTTCGTGTTCATCCGCGAGCGACGCCAGGCGTGGTCGCTGCTGCGGCACGAGATGGCGCTGATCGGCACGCCGGCCGCGGACGAGGTCGAGGAGACCCGCCGCCAGCAGACCGACCTCATCGCCGCGTTGATGAGCGGCTACTTCGACAGCGGCGACGACTTGCGGGCCGAAGCCGCCGCGGAATTCGTGGTCGGAGCGTGCGAACGGCTCGCGATCTGGTGCGAGCGGCACGAGGAAGTGAACCCGGAGACGGCGACCGAATACGCCATGGACGTGCTGTGGACCGGCCTGCGGCAGCGTGCACGTTAGCCTGCGCGTGCACTGGGCCATTTGGTGGTTACTCAGCGCTGTCGTGTCCTGTGACACAGAGTTGCTCTACGGTATCGATGACACGGTAGAAAGTGTGCTGGACTCTCACGACCGGAGGAGGGGCGCCCCACCCGCGTCATGGGAATGCGGTGGCCGCGTCACGGTTGTGTAAAGCATGCTGGTGTGAGGAGAGGGGCGTGAGGCAGATGGTGGAAACGATCACGGCGACGTACGTCCAGGAGGACGCGGACTGGGCGATCACGGTCAGCGGCCGCGGCAAGGAGCTGACCGCACGGGCGCCCGGCATCATCGCCGCCCGCGACCGGGCCGACCAGCTGGTCGAGGAGCTCGCCGGCGACGGCAAGGCGACGGTGGTGCACCTGCTCAACGGCAGCGCACTGGACTTCACCAGCGCCTACATGACCGCGAGGCTGACGCTCCCGAAGCTCCCCCCGCTCGAGGTCCCGCCGCCGGGCAGCGTCCCGAAGCAGCCGACCCCGGCATCGGCGTCGGCGGACATGAAGCCCCAGCTGCCGCCGAGCAAGCAGCTCCCGAAGGCGGTCGAGGACCGCAAGGCCCCGGCCGAGCCGGCGCCCGCCCCGGAGAGCAAGGCGCCGGCGAAGCAGGCCTGAGCGTTACTTGAGGAGCTTGCGCACCAGCAGGACGAGCACGAGGACGCCCGCACCGATCAGCGGGAACTTGACCTTGGGGTTGTCCAGCTTGGCGCGCACGCCGTCCTTGGCCGCGTCGGCGAGCTTCTTCGGGTCGGCCTTGACGGTGAGCTGGTCGAGCGTCGCCGCCAGAGCGGTCCTAGCCTGCTCGATCTCACGCTCGATCGTCTCGGGATCGCGGGCCACGTGTCCTCCTCGCCGCATGGGACTTCCGCGCCCCAACTTAGTCGACCGCCCCGCGGCCGCCGCACGGGCCACGCCGCACGCTAGGCTGCCGAGTGCTGCGGGCCCGTAGCCCAATTGGCAGAGGCACATGGTTTAGGTCCATGCCAGTGAGAGTTCGAGTCTCTCCGGGCCCACGAGCGAGCCGGGCGAGTCCTGCTCGGCGCTTCGCGGGACTCGCTCTTCGTGTTTCCGGGGGTGCCACCCCCGGACGTCGCCCGGCGGGCTTCGCCCCCGGAACCCCCACCGTGGTCACGGCCGCCACACCTCCCGGGCGTACGCCGCCGGCGTGCGCGGCGCCTTCCCGGTCAGCCGCCGGAAATCCTCGGTCACCGGAGCGAACACCCCGGCCCGCACCAGCGCGAACAGGTGCAGCATGTGGTCCACCCACGCCTCGGGGCGGCCCGACCTCGCGAAGTGCGCCCGGTGCTCGTCGATCGTCGCGTCCCGGTGCCGGATCGGGCGGCCCGAAGCCTCGGCCAGCAACGCGGCCATCTCCCCGAACGTCAGCGCCTCCGGCCCGGTGACGGTGTAGCCGCGGCCGTCGTGCCCGTCCTCGGTCAGGACCGTGACAGCGGCGTCGGCCAGATCGCGGGTGTCGGTGAACCCGACCGGGCTGTCGCCACTGCCCGCGTACAGTTCGCCGGTCTCGCGCAGCGCCCGCGCGAACACCCACTCGTCCTCGTCGAAGTTCTGCAGGAACCAGCTCGGCCGCAGGACGGTCCAGCGCTTGCCGGACTCCTGGACCGCCCGTTCGACGGCCCGCCGCGGCGCGTCGTCCGGCGCCCGGTCCACCCCCACCGCGGACATCAGCACGACCCGGCGCGCGGCTGGTGCCGAGCCGATCAGCCGGGCGACGGTCTTCGCGGCGTCGTCGTCGCTGTCCAATCCCTTGACGAACAACGCCTCGGCGTCGCCGAGGGCCGGGGCCCAGGTCCGCTCGTCGGCCCAGTCGAACCGCACCGGCGTCACGGAACCGTGCGCTTCGCCGGGGTGACGGCTCGCCGCCCGCACCGGCACCCCCGCCGCCGTCAACGCGTCCACCACGCGGCGCCCGGCCTTGCCGGTCGCGCCTTCCACCCAAACAGTCATCTCCCCAAGCTAGGCACCACGAGCGAGACGGTGAATGGCTCAAAAGCGCGTTGTATTGTCCAGGCGTCTCGCTAGGCTGAGCCGATGGACGTGCTCGCGGACGTACTGACGGCCCTGCGCGCCGGCACCCCGGTCGCGGCCCACACCGAAGCGCACGCGCCGTGGGGCCTGCGCTTCGACCACACCACCGGGGCCGCGTTCCACGTCGTGCTGGCCGGCACGGCGTGGCTGACCCCGCTGCCCGACGGGCCCGGCTTCGAGCCGGTCGAGCTCGGCCAGGGTGACGTCGTGCTGCTCGGCCGCGGTGTCCCGCACGCGATGACGTCCGAGCCCGGCACGCCGCTCGTCGCCTTCCGGCCCACCCGCCCTTCGGCGGCCACGCCGTTCGGCCGCGTCTCGCTGCCCGGCCCCGGCGCCCGCGCGACGATCGTCTGCGGCGCGTACCGGCTGCGGCGGCACCGGCCGCACCCGCTCCTGCGCGACCTGCCCGAGGTGGCCCACCTGCCCGCCGTGCCGGGACGCCACCCCGGGCTGCGCGCGATGGTCGGGCTCCTCGGCGAGGAGCTCGCGGCGCACCCGCCCGGAGCCGCCGTCGTCGCGCCCTCGCTCGTCGACGCCCTGCTCGTGTACATGCTCCGGGCCTGGCTGGGCGAGACGGCCGGGACAGCCGGGTGGCCGGCGGCACTCGCCGACCCCGTCACGGCCCGGGCGCTGGCCGCCATCCACGGCGATCCCGCGCGGGCGTGGACGGTCGAGCGGCTCGGCGCCGCGGCCGGGCTGTCGCGGGCCGCGTTCGCCCGGCGGTTCACCACCCTCGTCGGCGAACCGCCGCTGACCTACCTGACCCGCTGGCGGATGACGACGGCCGCGCGGCTGCTGCGCGAGACCGACCGGCCGCTGGCGCAGGTGGCTTCGGCCGTCGGCTACGGATCGGCGTTCGCCTTCGCCAAGGCGTTCCGGCGCGAGTACGCGACCACCCCGGGCGGCTACCGCAGCGCCACGCTCAGCTGAACTCGACCGTGATGTGCGGCGCCAGCGCCCGCAGGAAATCGGCCGCGTCGAACATCTCCCCCGCCGCCGCCACGCCCTTCGCGCGGACCCGGCCGGTGAGGATCCGCTCCACCGCTTCGACCGCCAGCGGCGCGCTCACCGCGTAGATGTCCTCGCCGCGCGCCACGATCCGGCGCTCCTCGGCCCCGGCGCGGACGACCACCTCCACCACGAACGTCTCGGCCGAGTCGCGTTCACCCGCCGCCGCCAATCCCTGCGCCGCGTCCACCGTCATGTACGACGTCACCGACGAGACCTTCAGGTGCCGCGGGATGGTGACGATGTCCGCCATCGAGAACTCGCCGAGGACCGGCCGGGTGCCGAGCGGCTCGGGGAACGCCCACTCCAGCGCCGGCAGGGCGTCGTCGCGGTACTCCAGCCGGCCGTTCGCGTACCGGATGCGCCGGCCGTCGCGGCGTTCGCGGGACACCCGGCCCGCCGCCAAGGTCCCGGGCGTCGGGTGCCAGCCGCTGAGGCCGTAGGCGACGTGCACCTCGTCGGCCGCTGCCCAGTCCCCCATGGCCGCCGTGGCCAGGAGGTCGGCCAGGCCGCCGAAGAACGCCATCGCGGGCACCACCGCCGTGTCGGCGGCCAGCGCGAAGGTGTCGAGGTTGGCCTCGATCTCCGCGGCGACGTCCACGTACGGGACGCCGGCGCGGATCGCCGCCTCGGCCACCGGGCGCGCCGTCACCGCGAACGGGCCCGCGCAGTTGATCACGGCCGCCACGCCGTCCAGGGCGCGGTCGAGCGAGGCCGGATCGTCGACCGACGCCGCCCGCCCGCCCGGCAGCCGGGCCGCGTCCCGTCCGGAAAGGACCGGCTCGAAGCCGCGTTTTTCCAGCTCAGCTACCACGAAGCGGCCGGTGTGTCCGTAAGCGCCGTAAACGAGTACCGAAGTCATGCCGATCATCCTGACGACGGCTCGCCGAGGTCACCAGTGTCCGGAACGACGTGCTGCGTACAGTTTCGGACATGCACGCAGTCGCGCTCGCCGCCACCGACGGGATGCTGTCGTTCGAGCTGACCATCGCCACCGAGGTGTTCGGCGACGATCCCCGCTACGGCTTCGCGGTCTGCGGCTCGCACGCGGTGCGGGTCGGCCGGTTCCTGCTGGAACCGGACCACGGCCTCGGCCGGCTGGCGAGCGCGGACACGGTGCTCGTGCCGGGCTGGGCCGACGTCGACGCGGACCCGCCCGCGGACCTGGTCGACGCCGTCCGCGCGGCCCATGCGCGCGGCGCCCGGGTGGCGTCGCTGTGCACGGGCGCGTTCGTGCTGGCGGCCGCCGGTCTGCTGGACGGCCTGCGCGCGACGACGCACTGGGCGCACACCGACGTCCTCGCCGCCCGCTACCCGCGCGTGACGGTGGACCCGGACGTGCTCTACGTCGACAACGGCCAGGTCCTCACCTCGGCGGGCAAGGCGGCGGCGATGGACCTGTGCCTGCACCTGGTCCGCGCCGACCACGGCCCGGCGGCGGCCAACACGATCGCCCGCCGCCTGGTCGTCCCCCCGCACCGGGCGGGCGGCCAGGCCCAGTTCGTCCCGGCCCCGGTCCCCACCCGCGACGACCACCCCCTGGCGGCGCTGCTCCCGTGGATCACGGCCCGCCTCGACCACCCGCTGACGGTGGAAGACCTGGCCCGCCGGGCGAACATGAGTTCCCGCCACCTGGCCCGCCACTTCCGCGCGGCAACGGGCACGACACCGTTGCAGTGGTTGCTGACCCAGCGCATCCGCCGCGCACAGGAGCTGCTGGAGAACACGGACGCGAGCATCGACGCGGTGGCGTCATCGGTCGGCATGGGCACGGCGACGACGTTGCGGCGGCACTTCAACCGGACGGTCGGCGTGCCCCCGGACACCTACCGCCGGACGTTCCGCAGCTGAGTCGCGCGGCTGAGCTCAATAGCGGAAGGCACTCTGCAGCAACGGCGGGTACATAGTGGACGGTTCACCGTCGACGGTCGCGCCCGCGAACTGCAGCATCGCCCGCTGGGCACCGTGCATCGGGGCCGGGTAGTCCAGCGTGGGCGCCGACACCTCGTCCAGCCTCGCCAGCTGCGCGGCCGTGAGCGTCACGTCGAGGCCGGCGAGGTTACCGGTCAGGTGCTCCAGCCGCCGCGCGCCGATGATCGGGACCACCGTTCCGCGCCGGGCCCGCAGCCACGCCAGCGACACCGCCGCGGACGTCGTGCCGGCCTTCTCCGCGATCGCGGCGACCGCGTCGATCACCGCGAACTCCGCTTCGGACGGACCGCCGACGAAGGCCGCGCGGGCGGAATCCGCCACCGGAGCGCCCCGCCGGTACTTGCCGGACAGGAAACCGTTCTTCAGCGGGCTCCACGGCACCAGTGCCAGCCCCTGGTCCAGCGCGAAGGGCGCCAGCTCGCCCTCGACCGTGCGCGCCAGCAGCGAATACTCGACCTGCAGCGCCACCAACGGCGTCCAGCCCCGCAGCAGCGCCGTCGTCTGCGCCTGCGCGGTGACCCACGCCGGGGTGTTCGAGAAGCCGACGTACCGGATCTTGCCCGCGCGCACCAGGTCGTCGAGCGCCCGCAGCGTCTCCTCGACCGGCGTGCTGCGGTCCCAGTTGTGCAGCCAGTACAGGTCGAGGTAGTCCGTCTGCAGCCGCCGGAGGGTCTCGTCGAGCTGGGCGATGACCGACGCGCGGCCGGCGCCGCCGCCGTTGGGGTCGCCGGGGAACATGTTGCCGAAGAACTTCGATGCGAGCACCACCCGCGCCCGCCGGCCCGGGCGGGCGGCGAAGAAGTCGCCGAGGATCTTCTCCGAATGGCCGTTGGTGTAGAAGTTCGCCGTGTCGACGAAGTTCCCGCCGAGGTCGAGGTAGGTCGCGAGGATCTTTTCGGACTCCGGGACGTCGCAGCCGGCGCCACCGGGGTCCTCCCCGAAGGTCATCGCGCCGAGCGCGAACGGGCTGACGCGGAGGCCGGACCGGCCCAGGGTGACGTAGTGGTCGAGTGGCACGAAACTCTCCTTGCCTGACGAGGGGAAGGAACCCAGCAAACCGCGAACACCCAGCTCAGCGGTAGACCGATCATGGCCACCTCTTGCCCAATCCTCTCGATGCCGGTTTCCTGGACGCGTGCTCGCAGAACTCCGCGACCTCATCGCCCGCCACGCGCGGGCCGACCTGCACACCCCGGTGCCCGGCCTCCTGTTGTCCAAAGTGGACACGAGCGAGCCGCACCACTCGCTCGCCGAGCCGCTGCTGGTCGTCATGGCCCAGGGCGGCAAGCGGCTGCTGCTCGGCGAGCAGGTGCACGAGTACCGCGCCGGGCAGTACCTGCTGGTCGGCACCGACCTGCCGGTGACCGGCCACTTCGACGGCGCCACCCCGCGGACGCCCGCGCTGGGCATCGGCCTCGCGCTGCGCCCCGCGGCGATCGCACCGCTGCTGTTCGAAGCGCCGACGCGCACGCCACCGGCGTCCCCCATCGCCATCGGCGACGCCGGCCCGGAGCTGCTCGACGCGGTGCTGCGGTTGCTGCGGCTGCTCGACCACCCGTCCGACGTGCCCGTCCTCGCGCCGCTGATCGAGCGGGAGATCCTCTGGCGGCTGCTGACCGGCCCGCACGGCGGCCTGGTCCGCCGGCTCGGCCTGACCGACAGCGGGGCCGCCCACGTCGGCCGCGCGATCCGGTGGATCCGGCGCAACTACGCCGAACCGGTGCGGATCGAGGAGCTCGCCCGGCTGAGCGGGCTGAGCGCGTCGGCGTTCCACCGCCACTTCCGGGCGACGACCGCGATGAGCCCGCTGCAGTTCCAGAAGCGCATCCGCCTGCAGGAGGCCCGTTCGCTGCTGCTGGCCGACGCGGGCGACGTCGCCGGCGTCGGGCACCTCGTCGGCTACGACAGCCCGTCGCAGTTCAACCGGGAGTACCGCCGCCTGTTCGGCGCGCCGCCCGGCCAGGACGCGGTGCGGCTGCGCGAAGCCGCCACCGCCGGGCCGCAGCTGCCCTGAGGGTCCGATCCGTTCAAGACGGCCGGGGGCACGGGTGCGACGCTGACCGCATGTCCGTGAACCTGTCCGCGGCAGCGTCCTTCATGGCGACGCACGCCCGCCTCCTCGACCGCCGCCGCTTCGAACTGCTCGCCGGCGCGGCGAACGCCGACGCCGTGCTCGCCGCGGTCGACGGCTACCGCAATCCCGACGGCGGCTACGGCTGGGGCCTCGAACCCGACCTGCGGGCCCCGGAAAGCCAGCCCGGCGGGGCCCTGCACGCCTTCGAGGTGTTCGAGGAGATCGCCCCGGACACGACGCCGCACGCGGCGAAGCTCTGCGACTGGCTGGCGACGGCGTCCCGACCGGACGGTGGCCTGCCGTTCGCCCTGCCGGTGGCCGACCCGGCCGGCTGCGCGCCCTTCTGGGTCCAGGCCGATCCGGCCGTGGCCACCCTGCAGAGCACCGCCTTCGCCGCCGGCACGGCCCTGCGCGTCGCCCGCCACGACGCGGCCGTGCGCGAACACCCGTGGCTGGCCGCGGCGACGCAGTACTGCTTCCGCGCGATCCGGGAGCTTTCCTCGGCACCGCACGCGATCGCGTTGTCCTTCGCGGTGCAGTTCGCCGACGCCGCGCACGAACTCCACGCGGAGGCGCCGGCGCTGCTGGAGCACCTGGCCGCGTTCGTCCCGGCCGACGGTCTGGCCCCGGTGGACGGCGGCTCGGACGGCGAAACCCTGCGGGCCCTGGACTTCGCGCCGCTGCCGGACCGTCCGGCCCGCGCGTTGTTCGACGGCGACGTCATCGACGCCGAACTGCGGCGGCTCGCGGACCGGCAGCAGGACGACGGCGGCTGGCGGGTCGACTTCGCGAGTTACTCACCCGCCGCGGCGCTCGAGTGGCGCGGTTACGCGACTGTCCGAGCGGTGTCGGTGCTGCGGCGTCACGGCCTCGTCTGATCTTCTACAGGGGAGTCACCGAGGTTCACCCGACCGTGGGGTGTCGGGTGTGGACGGCCGCCGGTGCCTTCCGGGACACCCGGCCGAACCCGTACTGTAACCGGCGGAACCGGTTTCCGGAGGTGCAGCATGTCGTCGCGCAACCCGTTGCACTGGTTCGCCCGCTGGGCGGACTGGTTCGAGGAGCGCGGCGTCTACGTGCCCGGCGAAGAGAGCCGCGCGGTCGACCCGGTCCGGGATTTCGGCTGGCTGATGGCCGCGTGGGTGGCCGGCGTCGCGATCTTCATCCTGTTGTTCGCGCTCGCGGTTTAAGTGGCATGTGGGCAAAGATTGTCACGAGCCGTGCCGTTCCGGTCACGGATTGGCCACGGGGCGGCACCAGGTGCGCGACAACCCCCGGTCGCGCCTCGTAACCACACGCGATCACGGCCAGAGTGGAGCGGGTTCGCCCGGCATCCCCGTTGCCGAACGGCACCCCGACCCGCCGACTGGAGTACCCGCGATGGCGCTCGCGCGCACGTGCAAGATCATGTTCACCTCAGGACTGCTCGGCCTGGCGGTGGCGTGCGGGGTCCCTTCGACGCACGACGGCACCGCGGCCCTCGGCGCGGGCGGCTCCCCGGCAGGCGCCGGCGCATCGGCCTCGCAGGCGGGCAACGACCTCAAGTTCGGCGCCGACCACCGGTTCCCCAGCGGCCTCACGATCTCGGTCGGCGCGCCGACGTCGTTCCGGCCCAGCCCGTCGGCGTACCCGCAGAGCCCGCGCGGCGCGGCCTTCGACGTCGAGCTGACCAACGGCGGTTCGACGACGTACAAGCTGTCGGGGCTCACGGTGACCGCCACCGCGGCGGGCACCCCGGTCAAGCAGGTCGTGGACACGACGCAGGGCTTCACCGGCATCACCGACGCGGGCAAGGACGTCCTGCCGGGCCGTTCGGTGCACCTCACGCTGGCGTTCGCGGTGCCGCAGGACCAGACGCAGCTGCGCCTCCAGCTCCGCCCGAGCGCGACGGAACCCACGGCGGTCACCTATTGTGGCCCGGCCTGACGGTCCGCCGTTAGGCTCGGGGCATGACCGAGCGCCTTTCCCCCGGTGACGAAGCCCCGGACTTCACCCTGCCCGACAGCACGGGCAAGGAGGTCTCGCTGAGCGACTTCCGCGGCCGGTCCGTGGTCGTGTACTTCTACCCGGCGGCGAGCACCCCGGGCTGCACGAAGCAGGCTTGCGACTTCCGCGACAACCTCGCCGAGCTGAACGGCGCGGGCTACCAGGTCGTCGGCATCTCGCCGGACACGCAGGCAAAGCTGGCGAAGTTCGCGGACACCGAAGAGCTGACGTTCCCCCTGCTGGGCGACCCGGAGAAGTCCGTGATCGAAGCATGGGGCGCGTACGGCGAGAAGAAGAACTACGGCAAGACGTACCTGGGCGTGATCCGCTCGACGTTCGTGGTGGACCCGGAGGGCAAGATCGCCAACGCCTGGTACAACGTCCGGGCGACCGGCCACGTGGCCAAGCTGATCCGGGACCTCGGCCTGGCCTCCTGACGCCCAGAGCTGCTTCCCCCGGGTCGGCGACCTCCACGATGGAGGTCGCCGACCCGTGGGAGCAGAGCTAAGCCAGATCCCGCAAAGCCGGCAGCAGCGCCCGCAAAGCCAGCCCCCGGTGCGAAGCGGCATCCTTCTCCGCCGGCTCCATCTCCGCCGACGTCCGGCTCTCCCCATCGGGCTGGAAGATCGGGTCGTACCCGAACCCGTTGACCCCACGCCGCTCGCGAACCAGCGTCCCCCGCCACTCGCCGCGAACCACCGTCTCCTCCCCGGACGGCAGCACCAAGGCAGCAGCACAAACGAACTGCGCCCCCCGCCGCTCATCCGGCACGTCAGACAGCTGGCCCAGCACGAGATCCAGGTTCGCTTCGTCATCCCCGTGACGTCCGGACCACCGCGCCGAAAGCACCCCGGGCATCCCGTTCAACGCATCGACAGCCAGCCCCGAGTCATCGGCAATCGCCGCCAACCCGGTCGCAGCAACAGCATCACGAGCCTTCGCCACGGCGTTGCCCTCGAAGTCCGGCGCCGTCTCGGGCGCCTCGGGGAACGAAGGCACATCCGCAAGACCGACGACCTCAATGCCGGAAAGACCTTCAGCAGCAACGATCCGCCGCAGCTCGCCGAGCTTCTTCGCGTTGCGCGTGGCCAGGAGCAGCTTCGTCACTTCGCGCCCTTCTTCTTGTCCGGGCGCGGCTCCGGCAGCTCGCCCGGGTACGGCAGCGCCAGCGCCTCGTTCTGCAGGCGGGTCAGTTCCGCGCAGCCCGCCAGTGCCATGTCCAGCATCGTGTCCAAAGTGGACCGGGCGAAGGTCGCGCCCTCGCCCGTGCCCTGGACCTCGATCAGCGTGCCCGCGTCCGTGGCCACCACGTTCATGTCGACCTCCGCGCGGGAGTCCTCCTCGTACGGCAGGTCCAGCCTGACCCGGCCGTCGACCACGCCGACGCTCACCGCCGCCACCGAGGACGACAGCGGCTGCGGGTCGTTGAGGCGGTTCGCCGCGCCCAGCCACGTGATCGCGTCCGCCAGAGCCACGTAACCGCCCGTCACCGCCGCCGTGCGGGTGCCGCCGTCGGCCTGGATCACGTCGCAGTCGATGACGATCGTGTTCTCGCCCAGGGCCGCCAGGTCGATGCACGCCCGCAGGGACCGGCCGATCAGGCGGGAGATCTCGTGCGTGCGGCCGCCGATGCGGCCCTTCACCGACTCGCGGTCGCCGCGGGTGTTGGTCGCCGACGGCAGCATCGCGTACTCGGCCGTCACCCAGCCGAGGCCGGAACCGGCGCGCCAGCGCGGCACCCCTTCGGTCACGCTCGCCGCGCACAGCACCCGCGTGTTGCCGAATTCGATCAGCACCGACCCGGCCGGCCACTGCTGGAACCCCCGGGTGATCTTGATGTCGCGGAGCTGGTCGTCGGTCCTGCCATCTTTACGAGCCACCAGTGCACTCTATGACCGGCGCTCAGACGTCGTAGACGGCACCCTGCTTGACGACCTCGGCCCCCGGGAACCCGGCCGACGCCTCGGCCAGGACCGCGCCGGCGTCGGTCCACGGCGCGATGTGCGTCAGCAGCAGCCGGCCGACACCGGCGTCGCGCGCCAGCTCGCCCGCCTGCTTGCCCGACAGGTGCACCCCGGCCGGCCGCTCCGCCGAGTCCGTCCAGGACGCTTCCGCGAGCAGCAGGTCGACACCGTCGGCGAGCTCGTTCAGCGCCGCGCAGGGCCCGGTGTCGCCGGTGAACGCCAGGATCCGGCCGCCGTAGGAAATCCGGAGGCCGTACGCCGGCGTCGGGTGGTGGACCTCGACCGCGACCACCTCGAACGGCCCGATGCGGAACGGCTCGGACCGCAGCGGGTGGAAGGCGTAGACGTCGGAGAGGTCCGTCGTGGCCCGCTCCTCCTCGTTGGGCGCGTACGCGTTCGCCAGCCGCACCGGGGCGTCCGGCGGGGCGTACAGCGGCAGCAGCCGCGGCCGCGCCGGGTACGGCGGCGCCGGGTGGTAGCGCCGCAAGACGGTGAGCGCGCTGACGTCGGCGCAGTGGTCCGGGTGCAGGTGGGTGAGGACGAGGGCGTCGAGGTCGAACGGGTCGGCCACGGCCTGCAGCTGCGCGAGCGTGCCGTTGCCGAGTTCGAGGCCGAGCAGGAAGCCCTCCGCCTCGATCAGGTAACCGGACGCGGCGGCGTTCGGCCCGGGGATGCTGCCGGAGCACCCGAGGATGGTCAGTCGCACGACGACACCCTAAGCGTCCGCACGGCGGTTCACGCGGAGGTGGGAGCGAGGACACCCGGGGCGAAGCCCATGAAGCGCTGCGCGAGCCGGGTGAACGGCTCCGCCGAGCCGGTGGCGAGGAACTCGTGCCGCGGCGCGGTCTCCCGCGTGGCCAGCAGGTCCCGCTCGGTGAGCACGCGGACGAGATCCTTGGCGGTCTCCTCCGCGCTGCTCACCAGGGTGACCTCCTGGCCCATCACGATCTGCAGCACACCCTGCAGGAGCGGGTAGTGGGTGCAGCCGAGCACGAGCGTGTCCACCTCGGCGTCGAGCAGCGGCTGCAGGTAGCCCTGCGCGAGCCCGAGCACCTGCCGCCCGGTCGTGATGCCCCGCTCGACGAAGTCCACGAACCGCGGGCAGGCGACGCTGGTCAGGGTGATGCCGGGCGCCGCGGCGAAGGCGTCTTCGTAGGCTCGCGACCGCACGGTGCCTTCGGTGCCGATCACGCCGACGCGGCCGGTGTGGGTCGCGACGACGGCGCGGCGCGCGGCGGGCAGGACGACCTCGATCACCGGGACGTCGTAGCGCTCGCGCGCGTCGCGCAAGCAGGCCGCGGACGCCGTGTTGCAGGCGATCACCAGTGCCTTCACGCCGCTTTCCACCAGCTCGTCGAGCGCCGCGAGCGCGTAGCTGCGGGCGGTGGCGATCGGGAGCGGGCCGTACGGGTTGTGCGCCGTGTCACCGACGTAGCGGAGCTGCTCGGCGGGGAGCTGCTCGAGGATCGCGCGGGCGACCGTCAGCCCGCCGACGCCGGAATCGAACACGCCGATCGGGGCATCAGCGGGCGAAGGTGTCACCCTTCGAGGTTACCTGCAGGCGCCGGGACGGCCTTGCCGGACCGGCGGGTGGTCAGCCAGGCCGCGAGGACGCCGGCCAGCGCGCCGAAGAGGTGTCCCTGCCAGGAGACGCCGGGGTTGCCCGGCAGCAGCCCGGCCAGCATGCCGCTCCACACGCCGAGCAGCACGACGGCGACCAGGATCTGCCCCGCCGCGCGGTTGAAGAGGCCGCGGACCAGCAGGTAGGCGAGCCAGCCGAAGGCCAGCCCGGACGCGCCGACGGTGACGCCGTCCGACGGCCCGATCAGCCACACGCCGAGCCCGGAGACCACCCAGATGATGGCCGTGACCAGCGCGAACCGGCCGAACCCGGCAGCCATCGCGAGGAAGGACAGCACGAGCACGGGGACGGTGTTCGCGAACAGGTGCGACCAGCCGGCGTGCAGCACCGGCGCGAACAGCACGCCGTCGAGGCCGGACAGCGCGCGGGAGTGGATGCCGCCCTGGTCCAGGTCGCCGGGCAGGATCACGTCCACCAGCTCGACCAGGTAGAGCAGCAGGGTGAACGACAGCGCGACGATCGCGGCCGCCATCGGTTTCGGCGGCAGCACGCGCTTGGCGGCGTCGGTGGCGGCGCCGGCTTCCGGGGCGGGGTTCAGTGTGTTCACGTCTTCGAGGCTACGACGGGTCCCGGGCCGTCCACCTCGGGTGAAATCCCTGATCCGGCGGTTTTGTCGGTGGTGGCCGCTAGCGTGCCGGGCATGGGGAACTTCGACGTCACCGGATACCTGCAGCGGCTCGGCCTCGGCGCGGAACCGCCGAGCCTGGCCGCGCTGCGGCGCCTGCACGCGGCCCACGTGGAGCGCGTGCCGTACGAGCCGCTGGAGATCCAGCTCGGGCGGCCGACGCCGCTCGAGCCATCGGCGTCGCTGGCGCGGATCCTGCGCGGCCGCGGCGGGTACTGCTACCACCTCAACGGCGCTTTTTCGGCTCTGCTGCACGAACTCGGCTACCAGGTCACGCGGCACCTCGGCGGGGTGCAGGGCGGCGCGGCGGACGCGCCGAACGTCGACCGCAACCACCTCGCGCTGACCGTCACCGGCCTGCCCGAAGACCCGTCGGCGAGCTGGGTGGTGGACGTCGGGCTGGGTGACGGCATCCACGAGCCGCTCCCCCTCCGGGAAGGCACCTACGTGCAAGGCCCGCACACATACCGGCTGCGGCCATCGGAGGTGGCGCCGGGCGGCTGGCGGTTCGACCACGACCCGTCGGGCAGCTTCGCGGGCTTCGACTTCGCGCCCGGTCCCGCGCGGATGGCCGACTTCGCCGAAAAGCACGCGTGGCTGTCGACCTCGCCGGAGTCCGGGTTCGTACGGGTCTGCGTGCTGCAGCGGCGGGACGCGACCGGCGTCGACACCCTGCGGGCGCGGACGCTGAACCGCCACGGCGTGAAGGAGCTGCTCGGGTCATCGGCGGACTGGTGGACGGCGGCTGCGGACGTGTTCGGCATCGTGCCGGCGCAGTTCACCGCCGAGGAGCGCGAACGGCTGTGGGGGAAGGTCGTCGCGCAGCACGAGGCTCACGTCGGCGGCAAGGGCAAGGAGGCGGTGCCCAGCGCGTAGTCCACCGCCGCGCCGGCGTGCAGGCTGGTGGTCGGGAACGTCGGCACCGGGCTGTCCCCGGGCCCGACGAGCAGCTCGATCTCGGTGCAGCCGTAGATGACACCCTCGGCGCCCGCGTCGACGAGCCGCGCGATCACGCCGCGGTAGGCCTCGCGCGACCCGGGTTCGACGACGCCGAGCACCAGCTCGTCGTAGATGACCCGGTGCACGAGGTCGCGGTCGGCTTCGCCGGGTACGAGCACGTCGAGGCCGTGCGCGGCCAGCCGGTCGCGGTAGAAGGGCTGCCCCATGGTGAAGCCGGTGCCGAGCAGCCCGACGCGGCGGATCCCGGCGGCCTTGATGGCCGCGGCGGTGGCGTCGCCGAGGTGCAGCAGCGGGATGCCCAGGCCGGCTTCGAGCCGGTCGGCGACCTTGTGCATGGTGTTGGTGCAGAGCACGACGAAGTCCGCGCCGGCCGCCTCCAGGGCCTTGGCGGCGCGGTTGAGCTCGGCACCGGCGTCGTCCCAGCGGCCCTCGGCCTGCATGGCTTCGATGGCGGCGAAGTCGACGGAGTAGAGCACCGTGTGCGCGGAGTGGAAGCCGCCGAGCACGGCCTTCACCCGTTCGTTGACGAGCCGGTAGTACTCGATCGAGGATTCCCAGCTCATCCCGCCCAGCAGCCCGATGACCTTCATGGTGGTCAGCATGCCCGAACTGCGCACGGCTTTCGCCGGGGTGTCGAACGTCCTGGTCACCGACGGGACCTCGGCCGTCCTGGTCGACGGCTTCTTCTCGCGGCCGTCCCTGCTGAAGCCGGCGATGGCGCGCATGGCGCCGGACCGCGCCCGGATCGACGACGCCTTGCGGCGCCTCGGGGTCACGGAGCCGGCCGCCGTGCTGGTCGCGCATTCGCACGTCGACCACGTGCTCGACGCACCGGTCGTCGCCGGGCTGACCGGCGCCACGCTGGCCGGCTCGCCGTCGACCCGGCAGGTCCAGGAGGGCTACGGCCTGGCCGCCGGGCCGTTCGAGGAGCTGGTGCCGGGCAAGCCCGTCGAATTCGGCGCCTTCACGGTGACACCGGTCGAGGCCGCGCACACCGCCGGCGACCGGGTGCCGGGAGATCACCGAACCGGTCCGGCTGCCGGCCAAGGCGAAGGCCTTCAAGACCGGGCGGTGCTATTCGTTCCACATCGCGCACACGGCGGGGAACGTGCTGGTCCACGCGTCGGCGAACTTCGTGGCGGGAGCAGTACTGGCGGGAGACCGTCGGCGCGCTGCTGCCGAAGCCGTTCGACGCCCTGGGGACGACCATGGCCACCTTCGAGCGGCCGGCGGCGGCCGACGGTGTCGACCTCGCCCTGCCGGAACTCTGGAAGCCCGACTAGGTCAGGCCCAGAGCTGCCCGTCGAGCCGTTCGGCGGCTTCGTCCAGCGACCCCGCGTAAGCCCCGGTCGACAGGTACTTCCACCCGGCGTCCGCGACGACGAACGCGACGTCCGCCCGCTCGCCCCGGGCCGCGGCCTTCTCGGCCACCGCCAGCGCCGCGTGCAGCACCGCGCCCGTCGAGATGCCCGCGAAGATGCCTTCGTGCTCCAGCAGCTCGCGGGTGCGTCGCAAAGCGTCGTAAGCGCCCACGGAGAACCGCCCGTTGAGCACCGAAGGGTCGTACAGCTCCGGGACGAACCCCTCGTCGAGGTTGCGCAGGCCGTACACCAGCTCGCCGTAGCGCGGCTCGGCCGCGATGATCTGGACGTCCGGCTTCGCCTCGTGCAGGTACCGCCCGACCCCCACCAGGGTCCCGGTCGTGCCGAGGCCGCCGACGAAGTGCGTCAGCGTCGGCAGGTCCTTGAGCAGCTCCGGGCCGGTGCCGCGGTAGTGCGCGTCGGCGTTGGCCGGGTTGCCGTACTGGTAGAGCATCACCCAGTCCGGGTTCGCCGCGGCCAGTTCCTTCGCCCGCCGGACGGCCTCGTTCGAGCCGCCCGCGGCCGGGGAGAAGACGATCCGCGCGCCGTACGCCTGCAGCAGCTGCTTGCGCTCGGTGGAGGTGTTCTCCGGCATCACGCAGACCAGCCCGTAGCCCTTGAGCTTGGCGGCCATGGCCAGCGAGATGCCGGTGTTGCCCGACGTCGGCTCCAGGATCGTGGAGCCGCGCCGCAGCTTGCCTTCACGCTCGGCGGCTTCGATCATGGCCAGCGCGGGCCGGTCCTTGATCGAGCCGGTCGGGTTGCGGTCCTCCAGCTTCGCCCACAGGCGCACGTCGTGCGTCGGGGAGAGCCGGGGCAGCCCGACCAGCGGGGTGCCGCCGAGCGCGTCGAGCAGGGACTCGAAGCGAGCCATCGATCAGCCACCGGCCACGGCGGGGAGGATGGTCAGGGTGTCGCCGTCCTTGACCTCGGCCTCGAGCCCGCCGGCGAAGCGCACGTCCTCGTCGTTGACGTAGACGTTGATGAAGCGGTGCAGCTTCTCCTCCTTGACCAGGCGCGCCTTGATGCCGGCGTGCCGGGCCTCGACGTCGTCGATGACCTCGAGGACGGTCGCGCCCTTCGCCTCGACGGACTTCTCGCCGCCGGTGTGGGTGCGCAGGATCGTCGGGATGGAGACGGTCACGGCCATGGGTTCTTACCTCCGGTGGGTTCTTACACGCAGACGCCGGTGGCGCGGCGGTTTATTCCGTGGGCTCAGCCGACGATCTCGACCGGCTCCTCGGTGATCTCGGCGTCCACGATCCGGTACGACCGGAACTCGTGCACTTCGGGGTCGCGGGTGGACACGAGCACGTAGTGCGCGTCCGGCTCGGCCGCGATGTTCGCGTCGGTCCGCGACGGGTACGCCTCGGTCGCGGTGTGCGAGTGGTAGATGACCACCGGCACCTCGTCGTTGGCGGCCATCTCGCGGTAGAGCTTCAGCAGGTCGCCGGAGTCGAACTCGTAGAACGTCGGCGAGCGGGCCGCGTTCAGCATCGGGATGAACCGCTCGGGGGAATCCGAGCCTTCGGGCCCGGCGATCACCCCGCACGCCTCGTCGGGGTGGTCACGGCGGGCGTGGGCGACGATCTCGTCGACGAGTTCACGGCGGATCCGGAGCACACCGACATCTTAGGTGGTGGACAAAGCGCGTCCAGATGATGAGACATACCGCTCACCAGCGGTTCTCGGGATACTGGCGGGGTGCCGTTGTCGTCGAAAGTACGGGACCGGTGCCGGATGTACCTCGGTACCGACGAGCGGATCCAGTACCTGATCCCGGGGATGTCGCTGTCGATCGACCGGATGGTCGCGCACGTCGAGTTCCTGGTCATGGTCACCGACCGGCACGTGACGCTGCTGGCGTGCAGCCGGTGGCGCCGGCACCGGCCCAAGCAGATCTGGGAGCGCCTGCCCCGCGCCACCGAACTCGGCCCGGTGCGCATCCACCCGTCGCTCGGGCCCGTGCTCACCGTGTCCGGGCTCGAGCTGGAGATCGACGAGGAGTACGTCCCGGCGGTCCGCGCGGCCAACCTGGAGATCGGCGGCGACGCCCTGCCCGAGGACCCCTACCCGGGCGGCTGAGGCGCCTCAGAGCTCCAGGAACACCGGCACGTCGGCCCGGGCGAGCGCCGCCGTGGCGACGTGCCCTTCCAGCTCCTGGAGCCAGGCCACCGTCCGTTCGGCACCCCAGCGCGTCGAGAACAGCTCGTCGAGCTGCACCTCCCAGCGCGGCTTCCGCAGGTACGCCGACTGGGCGTGGACGAGCGCGAGCCGCAGGTCACGGGCGCCCGTCAGGTCGAGCTCCAGCTCGGCCCCGCCGGACCACCCCGCGAGCACGCGGGCGAACGCGGCCACCACCTCGGCGCGCATCGCGGCGCCGTGCCGGTCCCGGAAGGCCGCGCTCGGCTTGCCGCGCCGGTAGGCGTCGGGGAACAGCATGGTGTCGGCGACGCCCTTCCGCCCGCCGACGGCCAGCCGGGCCGCGGCGTCGGTGAGGGTCTTGTGCAGCGCCGACGCGGTGTTGGGCGCGAACGCGAGCCGGACGCACCCGGACCACGCGGTGACGTGCGCGAAGTCCGTCACGACGCCGGCTCGAGGGTCGCGTACAGGCCGCGGACCTGCAGGGCGGCGACGAAGTCCTCCGCCGGGCCGGCCAGGAGGGGGTCGAGCGTGGCCGAGCCGGTGGTGTGGATCCGCTCCGCGGCGGTCCAGGACTCTTCGGCCGGCAGGCCGAGCAGCTCCGCCAGCACGAGCGCCACCCCGGCAGAGCTGTTCACGTTGTCGTCGTGGATCCGGACGACCCACTTTTCGTCGAGCTGCACCTCGGGATGATCCCCGCGGGGGACACCGGCGTTACGCGAACGCCTCCGGCCAGACGTCCCGGTAGGCGGGCACCCCGCCGGCCGTGGTCGCCGCGAGCAGGCCGTGCACCATCGCCCGCGCGAACACCCGCGCGGCCGCGGAGCACAGCGCGTCCAGTGCCGCCGGCCGCGCGGCCGCGCCGAACGGGCCGCTCGCGTCCGGCAGCTCGCGCGCGCCCGTGGCCAGCGCGAACACCGTGTCGCCGTCGAACATCGTGTGCGCCGGGCGCACCGCGCGCGCCAGCCCGTCCTGCGCCGCGACCGCGATCCGCCGCGCTTCGGCCTTCGACAGCGCCGCGTCGACCGCGACCACGCCGATGGTCGTGTTGAGGTCCGTCCGGCGAGAAGGCAGGTCAGCGGGCCGCGAAGGCCACGTCACGCCGAAGTCGCCGTGGTCGGCCGCGTACGCCCGGCCCGTCGTCAGGTCCACGGCCTCGCCGGCCGCGTTGACCGCCGCCAGCGCCCCGACCGTGAACTCGCCGACGGCTTCGCTCGCCGAGCCGATCCCGCCCTTCAACGACCCCACGGCCGCCCCCGCGCCCGCGCCGACCGTTCCCTGCACGAAGGAGCCCGAAGCCGCTTCGCAGGCCGCGTAGCCGAAGGACGCGTCGGGCCGGTTGCCCCACTCGCTGCGCGGCAGGTCGAACAGCACCGCCGCGGGCACGATCGGCACGACCTCGTGCGGCTGCGTCCCGACCGGGAAGCCCAGGTTCCGCTCCGCCAGCCACCGCATCACGCCGTCGGCCGCGGCCAGGCCGTACGCCGATCCGCCCGAGAGGCACACGGCGTTGACCCGCTGCACGAGGTTCTCCGGTTCCAGCAGGTTCGTCTCCCGCGTGCCGGGTGCGCCGCCGCGCTGGTCGACCGCGCCGACCGCACCCTCGGGCACCAGGACGACCGTCGTCCCGGTCGCCCAGCCGCCGCTGACCCGCTCGTGGTGCCCGACCAGGACACCAGGGACGTCGGTGATCATCCCGTCAGCGCCTGGATCAGCGTCTCCTGCACCCAGGTCAGCCAGTGGTAGACGCCCAGGTGCGGCGCCCGCGGGTCGTCCTCGGGCAGCTCGTCGGGCATGTCCTCGGTGACGTCGAGCGCGGTGCCCAGCGCCAGCCGGACGTCATTGAGCGCGCCCAGCCAGGCGTCGGCCTGCTCCTCGGTCAGCCGGACGTGGCCGCCGTCGCGGGGCAGCGTGTCGAGCACGATCTTCGCCACGCCGACCTTGATGTCGAGCAGCTCCGGCTCGTGCAGCGACCGCATCGCCGCGGAGGAGTCGATGTCCTCCCGCGACGGGTTGTCCGGGTCGAGCTTGTGGAAGTCCGGGAGCAGCCGCGAGAGCACCGGGTCGTCCGGGGACTCGGTCGGCCCGGTCCGGATGCCGGTGAGCTCGGCGAGCTCGTCCTGCGGGGCCTCTTCGGCGCGCGCGGTGAGCATGTCCTCGAGCTGGCTGACCAGGCCGCGCAGAACGGCCGCTTCCTGCTGCTCGAACCCCGCGTGGATCACCGCGCCCTTGCGCCGCCAACCGTTCACGAGGGCTGCTCCATGGTGGCCCAGAGGCCCGCCGCGTGGAGTTTCGCCACGTCCGTTTCCACCTTTTCCTTGCTGCCGGACGACACGATCGCCTTGCCCTTGTGGTGCACGTCCAGCATCAGCTTGGTGGCGTGGTCACGGCTGTAGCCGAACAGCTTCTGGAAGACGTACGTCACGTACGACATCAGGTTGACCGGGTCGTTCCACACCACGGTCCGCCACGGTGTGTCCGACTCGGCGACTTCGGCACCGGCCGGTTCGACCTGCGTCTGTTCGGATGCGACAGGCGTGGACATGCACCCCATGGTGTCACGGGGGTCACCGGGTACGCCGCGCCAGGTCGGGCCATGTGGGTGAATAGGCTTACCCCATGGGCTCACCGGAACCGGCCACGGCCAGCACTGCGCTGCTCACCGACCACTACGAGCTGACCATGCTGGGCAGCGCGCTCGCCGACGGGACGCACGCGCGGCCCTGCGTGTTCGAAGTTTTCGCCAGGCGCCTGCCGGACGGCCGCCGCTACGGCGTCGTCGCGGGCACCGCCCGGGTGCTCGACGCGATCGCGGACTTCCGCTTCACCGACGCGGAGCTCGCCCAGCTGGAGGCCACCGCCGTCGTGGACGACGCGACGCTGGCCTGGCTGGCGGACTACGAGTTCTCCGGTGACATCGACGGCTACCCCGAGGGCGAGCTGTACTTCCCCGGCTCGCCGATCCTCACCGTCACCGGCTCGTTCGCCGAGTGCGTGCTGCTGGAGACGCTGGTGCTGTCGATCCTGAACCACGACAGCGCGATCGCGTCGGCGGCGGCCCGGATGTCCGGCGCCGCGCACGGCCGCCCGATCATCGAGATGGGCGGCCGCCGCACGCACGAGTACGCCGCGGTCGCGGCCGCGCGCGCCGCCTACCTGGCCGGCTTCGCGACGACGTCCAACCTGGAAGCCGGGCGCCGCTACGGCATCCCTACCCGCGGCACCGTCGCGCACGCCTTCATGCTGCTGCACGACAGCGAGGAAGCGGCCTTCCGCGCCCAGGTGGACAAGATGGGCGCGGACACGACGCTGCTGGTCGACACCTACGACATCACCGCCGGCATCGAGACCGCCGTCCGCGTCGCCGGGCCCGAGCTCGGCGCGATCCGGATCGACTCCGGCGACGTCGGCCCGCTGGCCCGCCGCGCCCGCGAGCAGCTGGATTCCCTCGGTGCGAAGGACACCCGGATCGTGGTCTCCGGCGACCTCGACGAGCACGCCATCGCGGCGCTGCGCGCGGAGCCGGTGGACGCCTACGGCGTGGGCACGTCGGTGGTCACCGGGTCCGGCGCGCCGACCGCCGGCATGGTCTACAAGCTGGTCGAGGTGGACGGCAAGCCGGTCGCCAAGCGCAGCGCGCACAAGGAGTCCCGCGGCGGCCGCAAGTCGGCGCTGCGGCGCCACCGCGGCACCGGCACGGCGGTCGAGGAGGTCGTCTGGGCGTCCGGGTCGAGCGCGCCGGAGCCGGACGCGAACGACCGGCCGCTGCAGATCCCGCTGTTGCGCGCTGGCCGCCCGGAGCCGGATCTGCCTACGCTCGACGACGCGAGGCAGCGGCTGCGCCGCGGCCTGGTCAGCCTGCCGTGGGAGGGCCTCAAGCTTTCGCACGGCGAGCCTGCGATCCCGACGCTGTTTCTCTGAGAGGGAGTTCGACCGATGGGTACCGCGCTGATCGTGGTGGACGTGCAGAACGACTTCTGCGAAGGGGGTTCGCTCGGCCTGCCGGGCGGGGCCGCGGCGGCCGCCGGCATCTCCAAGCAGGCCGTCGAAGGCGGGTACAGCTACGTCGTAGCCACCCGCGACAACCACATCGACCCCGGTGCCCACTTCAGCGAGACGCCGGACTTCAAGGACAGCTGGCCGGTGCACTGCGTCGCCGGCACGGCGGGCGCGTCGTTCCACGCCGCGCTCGACGTCGTCCCGATCGGCGAGGTGTTCTCCAAGGGCGAGTACAGCGCCGCGTACTCCGGCTTCGAGGGCGCGGCCCGCGACGGGAAGTCCCTGGAAGCCTGGCTGCGCGAGCACGACGTGACCGACGTCGACGTCGTCGGCATCGCGACGGACTTCTGCGTGCGCGCGACGGCGCTCGACGCGGCGAAGGCCGGCTTCGGCGTGCGGGTGCTGCTGGACCTGACCGTCGGCGGCTCGCAGCCGACCGTGGAGGCGACGCTGAAGGACTTCGACGAGGCAGGTGTCGCGTACACCGGCACCGCCGTCGTCGGCCCGGCCGCGTGAAGGACGTCCAGGCCGCGCTGGCCGAACACCGGCTGGTCGCGATCCTGCGCGCGTCCGACGCGTCGCGGTTCGCCGACGCGGCGATGGTGCTGCACGCGGCGGGCGTCCGCCTGCTCGAAGCGACGCTGACGACGCCGGGCGCCCCCGCGGCCATCACCGCGCTGCGCCTGGCGCTCGGCGAGGACGCGCTGGTCGGCGCGGGCAGCGTCCGCGAACCGTCCGATGTGGACGTCGCGGTCGACGCGGGTGCCGCGTACCTGATCACGCCGACGGTCAACCCGGCGGTCCTCGAGCGCGCCGCGGCCCTGGACACCCCGGTGATCTGCGGCGCGCTGACGCCGACGGAGATCGACCAGGCCTGGCGGCTCGGCGCGGCCGCGGTCAAGGTGTTCCCGGTCGCGGCCGTCGGCGGGATCGCGTACCTGCGCGCGGTGCGGGCGCCGATGCCCGACGTCCCGCTCGTGCCGACCGGCGGCGTCCACCTGGCCGACGTCGAGGGCTACCTGCGCGCGGGCGCGATCGCGGTCGCCGCCGCGACGCCGTTGCTGGGCGACGCGCTCTCCTCCGGCGGCAGCCTGCCGGACCTGGCCGCGAGGGCGGGCGAGTTCGTCGCCGCCACCTCCCGCTTCACAACCGCCTGAGGGGCAATTTCACGAGAAAGTGCCCTGCTGCTTCTTCCCGAAGGGGTCGCAGGCGGCCGTGCCCAGGTAGATGTCCCCGCTCGCCGGGCCGCCCTGCGGGAACAGCTTGATGTGCACCGCGTGCGTCACCAGGCTGCCGTCCGGCGGCTGGGGCGTCACGGTCTCGTTGAGGGTCACCGTGGCCAGGGCGGTGCCCGCGGCGCCGCCGGGGATGACGATCCGGTGGTTCGGCGGGATCTGTTCCGGCACGGTGACGCCCTCGACGGCGCCGACCGTCACCTCGCCGAGGCTGCCGGTCGCCGTCGTCGAGCACTTCACGGAGTACGTGCGCACGGTGAGCACCGGACCGCCGTAGCGCTGGAGCACGGTCGCCCGGAAGCGGCGGCCGGACGCCATCGCGATCGACGAGTCCTCCGACCGCCCGCACCCGCTGTCGCCGCTGCCGAACACCGCGATGTCGCCCGTCGCACCGCCCTGCGTGAAGCCCCGGTACGGCCCGTCGGCGGTGCATTTCGCCAGGTCACCGGTGACGACGTGCTCGTTGTCGATCGTCACGTCCACCGAACCGGAAGCCGCCCATCCGGTGGACGTCACGGGGGCCGCGGCGCCCAGGACCGGAACGGCCAGTGTCGTCACAGCCAGCAACCGGAATGTCCTCTTCCTGGCGTTTCGCATGCAGCGGCCTCCTCGGTTCCGTGACGATTCGCAGTTCTGCCCTTTCGTCATCGGCCGGTCCGGCGCCGGCCCTGATCGGGTCCACCCGGACGAGTGGCCGGTGAGGAACGCAACTCGGCGGGTCCGCGGGACGGTAACGAGCGTTAACCTCGGTCGTCGCCTGTTCACCCTGGGAGGTTTCGTGTCTTCGCTGTCCTTCGCCGGCAAGCGGCCCGTGCTGGCCGACCTCGTGCCCGGTTCGCTCGTGCGGGACATCGCGCTGGTCGCCGGCGGTGCCGTGCTCACCGGCGCCGCCGCGCAGCTGACGATCCCGGTGCCGGGCAGCCCGGTGCCGATGACCGGCCAGACGTTCGCCGCGCTGCTGGTCGGCGCGTCGCTCGGCATGTCGCGCGGTGCCGCGTCGATGCTGGTGTACCTGCTGGTCGGTGCGGTGGGCGTGCCGTGGTTCCAGCACGGCACCGCGGGCCTGTCCGGCGCGAGCGCCGGTTACATCGTCGGGTTCGTCTTCGCCGGCGCCCTGGTCGGCGCGCTCGCCGGCCGCGGCGGCGACCGGACACCGGTGCGCACCGCGGGCACCATGGTGCTCGGCAACGTGGTGATCTACGCGTTCGGCGTGCCGTGGCTGATGGCGTCGACCGGCTTCGACCTGTCCACGGCGTTCGCCAAGGGCGTGACGCCGTTCCTGATCGGGGACGCGATCAAGATCGTAGTGGCCGCCGGGCTGCTGCCGCTGACCTGGAAGCTGGTCTCCGGCCGCAGCGAGGACTGAGCGCCGGGCGCAGCTGCCCGCTGATCGCCCGGAGGGGGCTTGCCCGCGAGGTTCGCGGGCAAGCCCCCTTCCGGGCGTCCGGCCGCAGCCGCCGCGCGACGCGAGTGGCCTGTTCGCGATGGAGCCCAGCCCGCCGAGCCTCCGTCGCACCGAGCCCCCTGCGCCCTCGCCCAGCCACGGTCGCTGCGCCTCATCCCGCCGCAGCCCCAACCCGTCGCTCCCATGCCGCCGCGCCCATCCACCGTCGCCCCCGGCACGTTCACCGAGCCCTTCCCGCCGAATCCGGCCACGTTCGCCACGCCCGGTCGTCTCCGCTCCCAGCCGCTCCGCCGCGACGCGAGTGGCCCGTTCGCGACGGAGCGCCGATCTCTGTCGGTGGTGGCGGCTAATGTGTGTCGCTGTGCCCGCCCGAACCGATTTCCCCGGCGTCCTCGAACTCCTCACCCACGCGGTGGAGTCCGTCGGCGGTGCCGAGCGCCCGGGGCAGGTCCAGATGGCCGACGCCGTCGGCCGCGCCATCCGCACCGGTGAGCACCTGGCCGTGCAGGCCGGCACCGGCACCGGCAAGTCACTGGCCTACCTCGTGCCCGCGATCCGCCACGCCGTCGAAAAGGAGGCCACCGTCGTGGTCTCCACGGCCACGATCGCGCTGCAGCGCCAGCTCGTCGACCGTGACCTCCCGCGGCTGGCGAAGGCGCTGAAGAAGCCGCTGGGCCGCGAACCGACCTTCGCGATCCTCAAGGGCCGCCGCAACTACATGTGCCTGCACCGGCTGGATTCCGGCGCGCCGGACGAGCCGGAGGACGCGCAGCTGTTCGACCCGTTCGCGGTGTCCCGGCTGGGCAAGGAGGTCACGCGGCTGCGGGAGTGGGCCTCGGACACCGAAACCGGCGACCGCGACGAGCTCGTGCCCGGCGTCACCGACCAGGCGTGGCGTCAGGTTTCCGTGACGGCGAAGGAATGTCTCGGCGCTTCACGCTGTCCGATCGGCACGGACTGCTTCGCCGAGAAGGCCCGCGCCGAGGCCGGCCGAGCCGACGTCATCGTCACGAACCACGCGCTGCTGGCGATCGACGCGCTGCAGGGCTACCAGGTGCTGCCGGACCACGACGTGGTGATCATCGACGAGGCCCACGACCTGGTCGACCGGGTCACGTCGGTCGCCACCGGCGAGCTGACCAGCGCGATGTGCGCGGCCGCCGCGCGCCGCTGCGGCAAGCTCATCGACGCCGACGTCGCCGACGGCCTGCTGGAGGCGGGTGACGGGCTGGCGCTGATCGTCGACGACCTGCCCGCCGGCCGGATGGACGAGCTGCCGCGGCCGCTGAAGGGCGCGATCCCGGCGATCCGCGACGCGGCACACCGGTGCATCACGGCGCTGGGCTCCGACCGCAAGGAGGACGTCGAAGGGGCCACCGCGCGCAAGCTGGCGCGGTCGCTGCTCGACGAGGTGCACGACACCGCGGTCCGGCTGCTGGAGGCGTTCGACGAAGACCAGGCGCACCAGCGCGACGTCGTCTGGCTCTCCGGCGACAAGTACGCGGCGAACCCGCGGCCGCCGGCGCTGAAGGTGGCGCCGCTGGGCGTCGCCGGCCTGCTGCGGGAGCGCGTCTTCAACCAGCACACGACGATCCTCACGTCGGCGACGCTCACGCTGGGCGGCACGTTCGACACGATGGCGCGGCAGTGGGGCCTCCCGCCCGGCGCGGCCAAGGTGGAGCAAGCACCCGGCGCCGCGACGGAGAAGGAAGCGCCGTCGGACGACTCGGGCCCGAAGTGGACCGGTCTGGACGTCGGTTCGCCGTTCGACCACCGGCGCAACGGCATCCTGTACCTGGCCAAGCACCTGCCACCGCCGGGCCGCGACGGCCTGACATCGTCCACAATGGACGAATTGGCCGAGCTGATCGAGGCCGCGGGCGGGCGCACGCTCGGGTTGTTCTCCTCGATGCGGGCGGCCAAGCAGGCCACCGAGGAGATGCGGGAGCGGCTGGACTTCCCGATCCTGTGCCAGGGCGACGACGCGACGTCGCTGCTGGTCCAGAAGTTCTCCGAGGACGTCCGCACCTGCCTGTTCGGCACGCTGAGCCTGTGGCAGGGCGTGGACGTCCCCGGGCCGTCGCTGCAGCTGGTGGTGGTCGACCGGATCCCGTTCCCGCGCCCGGACGACCCGGTGTCCTCGGCGCGGCAGCGCGCGGTGGAAGCCCGCGGCGGCAACGGGTTCCTCACCGTCGCGGCCACGCACGCGGCACTGCTGCTGGCGCAGGGCACCGGCCGGCTGCACCGGTCGGTCACCGACCGCGGGGTGGTGGCGGTGCTGGATTCGCGGCTGGCGAACGCCCGCTACGGCGGCTTCCTGCGCGCGTCACTGCCGCCGTTCTGGCCGACGATGGACCCGAAGGTGGTGCGGGAGGCGCTGCGCCGGCTGGACGCAGCCGCGCCCGCGTGACGCGGTGCACAGCCGCGCCCGGTACGGTGAAGACACCGAAGCAACAAGGGAGCACCGGTTGACCCAGGATTCGTCCAGCGCCCAGTCCCGGACCGTCAGCGTCGACGACACCGGAGTGCGGCGGCGGCTCGCGGACGGCAGCGAAGAGGCCGTCACGTGGGCCGGCCTGTCGTCGGTGATGGTGCGGGTCATCCCCGACGGCCCGTGGAACGAAGACGTGTTCTTCATGCTGGTGGGCACCGACGGCAAGGGAACGGCGGTCCCCAGCGGCGACCCGGCGGCGGACGCGCTCATCGAGCGCCTGCAAGCCCTGCCGGGCTTCGACAACGAGAAGTTCATCGAGGCCATGACGACCGACGCCGACCAGGCCTACGTCGTCTGGGAATCCGCCCAGAACTAGACCTGCGGGAACGTCTCCGTCACCGGGATCCCCTTCTTGAGCGTCCGGCTCACCGTGCAGAGCCGCTCGATGGCCCGGTCCACCGCGCCGGCCAGCGCGTCCCGCTGATCCGCCGTCAAAGTCGACACGTCGACATCGAACGCGACGTGGACGGCGTCCAGCTCCGAAGCCCCTTCACGCCGATCCGCGGTGACGGCGACGCGGAACTTCGCGTCTTCGCCGATCCGCCGCGTGATGAGCTCCTCCGCCGTCACCGCGCTGCAGCCCGCGGCCGCGATCTGCAGCAGTTCGGCGGGCGAGAACGCCCCTTCGGCGCCCTTGCGGCCCAGCCGCACCTCCGCGCCGCGCTCGTTGCGCCCGACGAACGCGTGCTCGCCCGTGCGTTCCACTTCCAGTGCCATGCCCGCTCCAACCGGGTCAGGAAGCCGGTTGTTCCGGCTCCCACTGGGCAAGAACGGTGATCGTGCCCGGGTCGACCTCGGTGAACCCGGCGTCCCGGACGGCGATCACCCGGTCGCGCCGCCACGCGCCCTCGGGGTCGTCGCCCGGATGCAGTTCCTTCCACTGCACGGCGCTCGCCGCGCGCACCGCCGTCCGGTAGCCCTGCTCGGCCCAGGCCGCGCGCTGCCCGTCGTCGAGCAGCGCGGCCAGGATCATCGTCGCGTGGCCGACCTGCGCGGCGGCCTTGCCGACGGTCATCGGCACGTGCGGGTTGAGCAGCAGCAGCGGCACACCCGCCGGGATCGGGCCCGGCTCGTCGGGCGGCAGTTCGCTGCCCGAGATCTGCAGCCGCGCGACCTCCTTGGGCGTCTCGGTGACCAGGCCCGGCACGAGGGCCCGCGCCTCGGCCCCGCCGACCTCGACGGTGATGCCCGGCAGGTCCTGGACGGCCGCCCAGTGCGCGCCCCGCGCCCGCCGCGCGACCTTCCGGATCCGGTTGTCGAGCCACGCGTGCACCGGCTCGGCCCACTCGCCGCCGGGCTGGGAACGCTCGTCCAGGCAGACGGCCAGCGCGGCCGTCGCGGCGGCCTCCAGCAGCGGGGTTCGGCCGGGCGGCTCGGCCCGCTCGATGCGGAGGATCACCGGCATCGCCCGGACTTCGCCGGGAAGCTCGTCGGAGGTGTCCGAGGTGTCTTCGGCCGGAAGGCCCAGCCAGAAGGCGTAGCGGGCGCCCAGGGGGTCGAGAACGCTGCTCACGGACGCATCAGCTCGAGCCCGTCGGCGGCGTCGGCCGCTTCGACCTCGCCGCGGGTGAGGCCGAGCACGAACAGCACGGCGTCGAGGTACGGGTGCGACAGCGCGGTGTCGGCCACCTCGCGCAGCGCAGGCTTCGCGTTGAACGCGACACCCATGCCCGCGGCCGAAAGCATGTCGATGTCGTTGGCGCCGTCCCCGACCGCGACGCACTGTTCGAGCGGGATGTCGTACTCGGCGGCGTAGCGGCGAAGCACCTTCGCCTTGCCTGCCCGGTCGACGACGTCGCCGATCACCTTGCCGGTGAGCTTGCCGTCCCGGATTTCGAGCTCGTTCGCCACCGCGAAGTCGAGCCCGAGTTCCGCCACCAGACCGTCGATGACCTGGGTGAACCCGCCCGAGACCACGCCGGTCCGGAAGCCCATCCGCTTGAGCGTCCGGATCGTCGTGCGCGCGCCCGGGGTCAGCTCGATCGACGCGGCGACCTCGTCGATCGCCGTCGCCGGCAGCCCGGCCAGCAGCGAGACCCGCCGTTCCAGCGACTCGGTGAAGTTCAGCTCGCCGCGCATGGCCGCCTCGGTGATCCGGCGGATCTCCGGCTCGACGCCGGCGTGCGCGCCCAGCATCTCGATGACCTCACCCTGGATCAGGGTCGAGTCCACGTCGAACACGACGAGCCGCTTGGCCCGGCGCGTGATGCCCGCCCGCTCCACGGCGATGTCGACGCCCGCCTCGACCGCGGCGTCGGCGAGCTCCGAGCGCAGGGCGGCGTCGGCCTCCGGGGTGTCCCGGTCGACCGAGACGTACAGCTCGAGGCCGGTCACGGGGTAGTCGGCGACGCTGCGGATCGCGTCGATGTTGGCGCCCAGCGAGGCCAGCCGGCGCGCGACCTCCGAGAAGCCCCGCGCGGTGACCGGGCGGCCCAGCACCACCAGGACGTGGGTCGAGTCGCGGCGGCCGAGCGCGAACGGGTCGTCCCCGATGGCCGCGCCGATCTTGACGTCGACCTGCATGCCGACGGACGCCATCGCCTGCTCGACCGTTTCCTGCAGCCCCTCCGGGTCGCGGTAGACCCCGGCGAGCACCCCGAGCACGAGCTGCCCGCGGATGACGACCTGCTCGACGTCGAGCACGTCGACGTCGTGCCGGGTCAGCACGGCGAACAGCACGGACGAGACACCCGGCTTGTCAGGGCCGGTCGTCGTGATCAGGACGGGCGTCTGGGTCACTCTCGTCATCCCTCGTTCGGCAACGCTGCAGGGTCAGTCTGCCGGTCCGGGGTCGAACATAAGTAGAGCGCGTGCCCGGCTTCACATAAGCCGGGCACGCGCTCACTCGATCAGGTGTTACTTGTCGCCCTGCTCGCTCGCGTTGTCGTTGGAGTGGTCTCCGGGGATCACCGCTTCGGTGAGCAGCTGCGACGGCGCCGCGTGGCTGTTGACCTTCTGCTTCCCGAAGAAACCGATCTCACCCTCGTTGTGGATGCGCTCGATCATGTGCGGGTAGTGCAGCTCGAACGCGGGCCGCTCGGAGCGGATCCGGGGCAGCTCGGTGAAGTTGTGCCGCGGCGGCGGGCAGGAGGTCGCCCACTCGAGCGAGTTGCCGTAGCCCCACGGGTCGTCCACCGTGACGATCTCGCCGTACCGGTAGCTCTTGAAGACGTTCCAGATGAACGGCAGCGTCGAGGCACCGAGGATGTACGCGCCGATCGTGGAGATCGTGTTCAGCGTGGTGAACCCGTCGCTGGACAGGTAGTCCGCGTACCGGCGCGGCATGCCCTCGGCACCCAGCCAGTGCTGGACGAGGAACGTGCCGTGGAAGCCGATGAACGTGGTCCAGAAGTGCCACTTGCCGAGCTTCTCGTCCATCATCCGGCCGGTGATCTTCGGGAACCAGAAGTAGATGCCGGCGAAGGTGGCGAACACGATCGTGCCGTAGAGCACGTAGTGGAAGTGCGCGACGACGAAGTAGCTGTCCGACACGTGGAAGTCGATCGCCGGCGCGGCCAGCAGGATGCCGGTCAGGCCGCCGAAGAGGAACGTGACGATGAAGCCCATCGAGAAGATCATCGGCGTCTCGAAGGACAGCTGGCCCTTCCACATCGTGCCGATCCAGTTGAAGAACTTGATGCCGGTCGGGACGGCGATCAGGAACGTCATGAAGGAGAAGAACGGCAGCAGCACGGCGCCGGTGGCGTACATGTGGTGCGCCCACACCGCGACCGACAGCGCCGCGATGGCCAGCGTCGCCCAGACCAGGCTCTTGTAGCCGAACAGCGGCTTGCGGCTGAACACCGGGAAGATCTCCGACACGATGCCGAAGAACGGCAGCGCGACGATGTACACCTCGGGATGGCCGAAGAACCAGAACAGGTGCTGCCAGAGGATCACGCCGCCGTTTTCGGGGTCGAACACGTGCGCCCCGAGGTGCCGGTCCGCCAGCAGGCCCATCAGGGCCGCGGTCAGGATCGGGAAGGCGAGCAGGATCAGGATGCTGGTGACCAGGATGTTCCAGGTGAAGATCGGCATCCGGTACATCGTCATGCCCGGCGCGCGCAGGCAGACCACGGTGGTGATCATGTTGACCGCGCCGAGGATGGTGCCGAGACCGGACACCACCAGGCCGGAGATCCACAGGTCCGCGCCGACGCCCGGCGAGTGGATGGCGTCCGACAGCGGGGTGTAGGCGAACCAGCCGAAGTCGGCGGCGCCACCCGGGGTCAGGAAGCCCGAGATCACGATCAGGCCGCCGAAGAGGTACAGCCAGTACGAGAACGCGTTCAGCCGCGGGAACGCCACGTCCGGCGAGCCGATCTGCAGCGGCAGCACGAAGTTCGCGAAGCCGAAGAGGATCGGGGTCGCGTACAGCAGCAGCATGATCGTGCCGTGCATGGTGAACAGCTGGTTGTACTGCTCCTGCGACAGGAACTGCTGCCCGGGCCGCGCCAGCTCGGTGCGGATCAGCATGGCCATCGCGCCGCCCGCCATGAAGAAGGCGAACGACGTGACCAGGTACATGATCCCGATCTGCTTGTGGTCCGTCGTGCGGAACAACCGCAGCAGGTACGAACCCTTGACCGACTCGCGCGCGGGATACGGGCGCGTCGCGATCGGCTTGGGGGCTACGGCCGTCACTCCTGCCTCCAACACTGAAACCTTGTGGTGGTCATCGTCGCGCCACCGGGCCCGGGAGACCCCGATCCGGCGGCTTAGGGGGATCGTAGCCCTCGCTACCGACAGTCGCGCGCACCGGCTGGCAAGATCGGGGCGTGGCCGACGACTACACCCGCGCGGCGGTGCGCGCGGCCCGCGCCGTGACCGCCCGGCTCGGCCTGCCCGGCCACGACCCCGAAGTACTGCACGAGCGGTCGAACGTGCTGGTGAGACTGGGTCCGCTGGTCGCCAGGGTGCCCGCGACGACCCGGCTGCTCCGGCCGGAACCGGCGCCCTGGCTGGCGCGCGACGTCGCCCTTTCGCGGTTCCTCACCGACCGTGGTGTGCTCGTCGTCTCACCCACGACGGATCCCCCGGCCGGCCCGCATTTCGCCGACGGCCTGCCGGTCACGCTCTGGCACCACACCCCGCACGATCCGGCCCACCGGTACGCCCCGGACGTCGTCGCGCGCTCCCTCGCCGAGGTGCACGCGGCCCTGCGCGAATACCCGGGCGAGCTACCCCGCCGCGGGCCGCTGGACGACCTGGAGCGGGTCCTCGGCCGGTACGACCTCGACCCCCGCCTGCGTGCGGAAGCCGCGCGGATCGAAGCCGGGCTGCCGGACGGCGCCGTCCAGCCCCTGCACGGCGACGCCCACCCCGGCAACCTCATCGCGACCGCGGCCGGACCGTGCTGGCTGGACTTCGAGGACGCCTGGCGCGGGCCGCTCGCCTGGGACCTCGGCATCCTGGCCCGGCAGGGCGGCCCGGAGTACCTGGCCGCCTACCCGGGCTCCGTGTCCGAGGAGTCCCTGCGCGCGTACACGCGGTTGCGAGAACTCTTCGCCGTCGCATGGCGCTTCGTGATCGCCCAGCGCTTCCCGCAACGGCTTTCCGAAGCCCGCTCCGCGCTCGCTGCCTACTTCTCGTGAGTCGCCGGGTACCAGGACAGGATCGCCTCGACCACGCCCGCGGGGTCTTCGAGCGGGGTCAGGTGACCGGACCCCGGCAGCACCACGAGCGTCGCACCGTCCATGACCTCGACGATCGCGCCGGCCGCGGCCACCGGGGTGATCGGGTCCTCCTCCCCGACGATGACCAAGGCGGGAACGCCGGATTCCCGCAGCAAGTCGCGCGAATCGGGCCGGGTGCGCAGGGCGAGCGCCGTCCACGAGATCCCGGCGGGCGGCTGGGACTCGATGATCTCGCGGACCGTCTCGACGAGCTCAGGACGCTGCTCCCGCGTGGATTTCGCCAGCAGGTTCGGCAGGTTCTCGTCGGCGAGCCAGGTCTTGATGCCTTCGTTCCCGACGCGCGCCGCGACGTCCAGCCGCGTCTGCGCGGCCTCGGGCGTGTCGGGCGTGGCCTTGGTGTCGATGAGCACGAGCCCGCCGATGCGCTCCGGCGCGAGCCGCAGCACGGCCATCGCGAGGTAGCCGCCCATCGAGCAGCCGCCGAGCACGACGCGGTCGAGGTCCAGCCGGTCGAGCAGGGCGACGACGTCCCGCGCGGCGTCTTCCAGGTTCGGTTCGCGATCGGTCTCCGGCAGCGGCGAGCGGCCGAGCCCGCGCTGGTCCGGGGTGATCACCCGAAGGTGTGAAGCGAGGGGCTCGCGCACCGCGTTCCACATGCGGGAATCCAGGGGGAAGGCGTGGAGGAGGACCAGCGGCAGTTCGGTCATGCGCGTCATTTTGTCGGACCCCCTCGCTAGCTTCGCCGATGTGTTCACCGACATCGAAACCGGCCGGCTGCTGCTGCGTCCGCCCCACGAGGCGGACCGGCAGGCGATGGTCGACATCCACACCGACCCGCGCACCAACCGCTTCCACCCCGACCCGCCCGACGTCCCGCGCGCGTCGGCGATGTTCTCGGAGTGGCTGGCGCACTGGGCCGAGCACGGCTTCGGCTACCCCGCGGTCCTGGAACGCGGCGGCACCGAAGTGATCGGCATGTGCGGCGTGCGATGGCGCGAGTTCCACGGCGAGAAGGTGCTCAACCTCGGCTATCGGTTCCGGCCGTCGGCGTGGGGCAAGGGATACGCGGCCGAGGCCGGGCAGGCGGTCCTCGAGTGGTGCGCCCGCGAACTGCCGTCGGTACCGGTGCTGGCGAGCGTGAGCATCGCGAACAAGCCATCCCTGCGGGTAGCCGAGCGCCTCGGCTTCACGGAGTACACGGAGGAGATGTACGACGGCGCGATGTCACGGCACTACCGGCGCTGAGCCAGCCGTTGTTTGACAACTCCAGAGCGAATCGCCCACCAGCCCCGGGGCCGGCCCGAGGTGCGCCCGGCCGGAGGGGCCGCCGGGGCGGGGAATGGCTGGCGGCGCAGCGGCCGGCGTGGACCGGACTCACCGGCGTCGGCTGGTCTGTCTGGAACCAGACCTACCAGCGGCGGTGCGGCCGCCGCCGTGCCCGCGCTTCCCAGCAGGCCCGGTGCCAGTGCCGGCGGTCGGCGACCGAACCGGTCTCGTCGGCCGGCCAGACGACGAGGTGCGGCGTTCCCGGCCGGATCTCGTGGTCGCAGCCGGGACAGCGGTAGACCTTGGTGGCCTGGCTTCCGGGCACCGTCCGCACGAGCCAGTCCCCGTCGGTGCCGGACTCGGCCCGGGCCCACCCGGTGGCGGCCCCGAGCTCCCGCTCGGGCGGCGGCCCGCCGTCCGAGCGGCGGCCGGGACGGTTACGTCGTGGCACACCCGAACGGTAACGGCCCCCGCTCACCCGCCCGCCTCCCGCCAGCCCCTCCACCCCGCAAACCGCCCCCGGACACGCGAACCAACCCCCTCGGCACGCAAGTCGTCCACCCAGGCACGCGAACCGACCGCCTGGGTACGCAAACCGACCCTCCCGGTACGCGAGCCGACCCGCCAATCACCCGTGATGCCCCTCCAGTCACGTGTGATGCCCCTCCAATCACGCGAGATGTCCCTCCAATCACGCGAGATGTCCCGCCAATCACACGTGATGCCCGCCCGATCACGTGTGATGCCTTCCCCATCACACGAGAACCCGCGGGAACTCAAGCCGCGCGGCCGGTCACCCGCTCCCCGGACCGCAGCCGGCCCAGGATGGCGTCGTGGGCGAGGCCGTCCCAGCCGAGCCGGCGCAGGGTCCGGCCGGTCCGGCGGAAGTCCTCGCCGCCGAGCACCGACATGATCGTGATCGCCGCGTCGACCATCGGCGTCGCCACGCCCGCGCACCGCGCCAGTGCCTGCAGCGGCACCAGCGTGGAGCGGATGTCCTCGGTGAGAAAACGGTGGTCGAGGCTGGTCGGCGCCGCGATCGTCCGGTACGGCTCCACGGTCCGCAGCGCGTCGAGCAACGTCGTGGCCGGGCAGCCGTAGTAGCGGTCGAGGACCTCCGTCATGGGCAGCAGCCGGGCCCCGTAGGCGTGCGCGACGGCGGCGAACTCGGCCTCGGTGCGCTCGAGCAAGGCGATCGTGCGCGACGAAACGCCTTCGACGTAGAAGAGCAGCTCCTCCGCCCGGTCGATGGTGCCGAGGTTGGCCAGCGCGATCGGCACGTGCGCGACCGCGCCGAAGTCGTGCAGGCCGCGTTCCACCGGGTTGCGCGCGACCTCCAGCATCGGAAACCAGTCGCGCAGCAGCCCCGCGTGCCGGGCGACGGCGGCCGCCGTGCTGCCGGAGATCAGGTTCCAGCCCTTGACGCCCAGCACCGTGACACCGCCGGTCCCGGACGGCCGCGCGGCGAACAGCGCGTCGGTCTCGACGACGTCGACGTCCGGCGCTCCGGCGGCAGCGAGCCCGTGGGCGAACTCGACACTCCCGCAGAGCTTGCTGGAAAACAGCACCACCACCTGCCCCGGACGCAGGAACGGTGCCAGCCGGGCGGCGACCTCCGGATAGGCCGTGGTCACGGTGGCGACCAGGACGACGGCCCGCCGCGCCAGCCCGGCCGGGTCCGACGTCACCTCCCGGAGCGGGAACCGCCCGTCGAGCACGCCGTGCGCGACGATCTCCCGGCGGCGCGCGATCTCCCCCACAGCCGAAAGATCCCGCGTGTAGAGGTGCACAGGCAGCTCCCGCGCGGCGAGGTAGGCCGCCACGGCCCGTCCCTCGCCGCCCGCCCCGACGACCCCGATCCCGTCCAGCACGCTCATTCCGCCCACTCCCGTCAGTCCGGTACGCAGTGGACAGGTCGGCACGGGGACGGTGAAAGTTCCCGCCGGAGCACGTTCCCGGAAACCGGCGGGTCAGCCCTGGGCGAGCCCCAGCGGAACCAGCTGTTCGGCGGTGGTCAGCGAGCCGTGCTGCCCGATCAACGACGTCTCGACGGCTTCCGCGAGCCCGCGCACCATCCCGAACCGGCCGCGGGCCGCGGCGACGACGTCCCCGATGCGCGGCAGCACCCGGTCGCTGACCGTGTGCCCGAACCAGCCCTCGGCGACGGCCTCCTCCCGCGAACGCACCCAGGCCCGCTCGCCCAGCACCGCCCGCCAGGCCGCGAGGACGTCCGCGGCCGCGCCCGGCTCGGTGTAGACGTGCCGGGCCCGGACCTCGCCCCCGAACGTCCGGACCCCGGACAGCAGCTCGGGCACGTCCTCGAGGTCGAGCTTGTCGTCGACGGCCACCATCCCGTGGTCGGCCACCACCGCGAGCAGCGCGCCCGGCGGCAGACCGTCCACAAGGGACTCGACGAGCCGGTCGACCTGCCGCAGCTGCATCCGCCAGGCGGCCGAACCGGGGCCGTAGACGTGGCCGAGCAGGTCGAGTTCGCTGTGGTAGGCGTAGCAGAACGCCCGCCCGTCCAGCATCGACAACGTCCGCGCGGCGAGGTCGCCCAGCGCGTGCACCCCGGCGTACTGCGCGCCGCTCTGGGTGGCCAGGGTCAGGGCCGTGTCGCGGAACTTGGCCGACGACACCACGGCGGCGTCGATGCCGGCCGCGGCGGCCCGCTCGAACGTCGTCGGCAGGGGCTGCACTTCGCGGGGCGGGAGGGCGCCGCGCAGATCGGTGCCGTCTTCGTGGCTGCACCAGCGCAACGCGTTGAGCACGCCCGTGCCGGGCATCTCGAACGTGTAGCCGACCATGCCGTGCTCGCCCGACGCGAGCCCGGTGCCGATGGCCGCGACGCCGGCGGCAGTCGTCGAGGGGAAGCCGACGCGCAGCGGCTCGCGGGCGAGCTCGGCCAGCACCGGGGCGTCCGCGGCGTGCTCGGCGAGCAGCTCCCAGCCGAGCCCGTCGACGAGCAGGACGCCGGCACTGCGCACCTCCGGCAGCGCCAGCGTGTTCGCGCAGCCGGGCACCCCGAGCGCGGCGAGCAGGGACGGGACGACCTGGCCGAGGTGCGGGACGTCGGCGAGCGGAGGCGGCTGCACGCGCTCAGCTTCCCACCGATCGGCGCCGGCGGGAGCCTGGGACGGCCGGGGATGGCCACGGCGGGCGCCTCCGGCGATAATCACGGCATGCCGACCTACGCCTACCGCTGCCGCGAGTGCACCGAGACGTTCGAGCTCCTGCGCCCGATGAGCGAATCCGGCGCGCCGGCCACCTGCCCGGAGGGCCACGCCGACACCGTCAAGCTGCTCACCACCGTCGCCCTCACCGGGGCCGCGAGCGGTCCCGCGGCCCCGGCCGGTGGCGGCGGTGGCTGCTGTGGCGGCGGCTGCTGCGGCTAGAGCGCCTTCAGCGCCTGCTCCAGGTCGGCCCACAGGTCCTCGACGTCTTCGAGGCCGGCAGAGAGCCGGATCAGCTGGTCGGAGACGCCGGCGTCGTGGCGGTCGCCCTCGTCGACGATCCGGTGGCTGATCGAACCCGGGTGCTGGATCAGCGTGTCGACGCTGCCGAGGCTGACCGCCGGCGTGATCAGCCGGACCGCGCCGATCAGGGCGTGCGGGTCGCCGTCGACCTCGAACGCCACCAGCGGCCCGCCGATCCGCGGGTAGTGGACGGCGGTCACGGCCGGGTGCTCGCCGAGGCGCGCGGCCAGCGTCGCCGCCGTCGCGGAAGCGGCGTTGACGCGCAACGGGAGCGTCGATAGTCCGCGTAGCAACAGATATCCGGCGAGCGGGTGCAGCACGCCGCCGGTGGCGAAGCGGATCTGGCGCAACCGTGCGGCTTCTTCGGCGTCGCACGCGACGATCCCGCCCATCACGTCGCCGTGGCCGCCGAGGAACTTCGTCGCGCTGTGCAGGACGATCCGGGCGCCGTGGTGCCCGGGGCGCTGCAGGATTGGGGTGGCGAACGTGTTGTCCACCAAGAGCGGCACGTCGCCGCAGGCGAGAGCCAGCTCGGCGATGTCGGCCTCGGCCAGCGTCGGGTTCGCCGGCGTCTCGACGAACACCAGCCCGGTGTCCGGCCGGACCGCGGCGGCGACGGCGTCCGGTGCGGCCCAGGTGACCTCGGTGCCGAGCAGGCCGGACTCGAGCAGGTGGTCGCTGCAGCCGTACAGCGGCCGGACGGCGACGACGTGCCGCTTTCCCTGCGCCACCGCGGAAAGCAGGCAGGCCGAGACGGCGGCCATCCCGCTGGCGAACGCGACGCCGTGCTCGAAGCCCTCGAGTTCGGCCAGCGCGCGCTCGAACCGTTCGACGGTCGGGTTGCCCACCCGGCCGTAGATCGGCGGGCCGTCGAGCTCGGCGCCGGCGGCGAAGGCGTCGATCCGGGAGGCTTCGGCGGCGCTGTCCCGGGACGGGTAGGTCGTGGACAGGTCGAGCGGAGCGGCGTGCACGCCGAGATCCGTGAGGTCGTCACGGCCGGCGTGGACGGCTCGCGTGCGCAGCGAGGAAGTCATGCCAGCATGGTCGAGCTTTCGCCGGATCAAGGGCAACAGTCTCGGATATCATTCGGCGATGTCCGCTTCCGTCGAACTGAGCCCGGTCGATCTCCAGATCCTGCGGCTGCTGCAGAACGATGCCCGGATCACGAACAAGGACCTGGCGGCCGCGGTCGGCATCGCGCCGTCGACGTGCCTGGACCGCGTCGCCCGGCTGCGGGACAGCGGCGTGATCACCGGCCAGCACGCGTCGGTCGACGCGGCCAAGCTGGGCCGTCCGCTGGAGGCGTTCCTGTTCGTCCAGGTCCGCCCGCACCGGCGGCCGCTGGTGGACCCGTTCATCGAGCACCTGCTGTCCCTGCCGGAGGTGCGCGCGGTCTACCACCTGACCGGGCCGGACGACTTCCTCGCGCACGTCGCGACCAGCTCGGCCGGCGAGCTGCAGCGGCTGGTCCTCGACGAGCTGACCGCACGGGACGAGGTCGCCCGCGTCCACACGAACCTGGTGTTCCAGCACTGGAGCGGCGGCCCGCTGCTGCCGCCGGGGGCCTGACGTCAGAGGGTCTCGAGCCAGCGGCGGGTCTGGCGCGGGGACGTCAGCCGGACGACGGCCGGGCCGGGTGGCTCGGCGGCCCAGGCGCGGATGCGCGCCCGCTTGCTCGCGAACGACTTGAAGTGCCAGCGGATGATCGAGTCGGCGGAAAAGACCTGGCGGAACGACTCGACGTTCCCGTTGCAGATCCGCTTGCGCGTCACCGCCCGTACCAGCGTCCGGCGCACCAGGCGGCCCAGCGAAAGCCAGCGCGGGTAGTCGAGGCCGACGATCAGCTGCGCGCGCGGCAGCACGAGGTCCTGCCACTTGCGGTAGACGGCGTCGAGGATCCAGCGTTCCTGCGCGCACACCTCGGCGACCCGGCGGCGCTGCTCGTCGTCGGGGGTCCCGACCCAGCCCGGCTGCCAGCCGATGTCGTCCGCGGCGTGGTAGGGCAGACCCGTCCGCTCGGCGATCCGGGCCGCGAGCGTCGACTTGCCCGAGCCCGTCACGCCGATGATGACGATGCGGTCAGGCATCGAGGTCACGGGCGGCCTCGCGTGGTCCGCGGTAGGGCAGGACCTGGCTGTAGACGAGGTTGGTGGTCGTGCTGCCGAACTGGGCCAGCTCGTCCACCGTCCGCTCGAGGTGGGCCATGGAGGCCGCGGCGATCTTGAGCGTGTAGCAGTCGTCGCCGGTGGTGCGCAGGCATTCGAGGATCTCGGAGCGCTCGCCGAGCAGCTTGTGCAACGGCTCGTGCCGGCTGCCCGGGTACTTGAGCCGGACCACGGCGAGCACGGAGTAGCCGACCTTGCCGAGGTCGATCTCCGCGCGGTAGCCGGTGATCACCCCGGTCGCTTCGAGCCGCCGGAGCCGTTCGGTCGCCGCGGACGCGCTGAGGTTCACCCGCCGGCCCAGTTCGGTGAGCGGCAACCGGGCGTCGCCCTGGAGCTCGGCCAGGATGGCCCAGTCCGTCTGATCGAGACTCTCGGTCATGGGCCGAAGATACCGTGGGATCCACGGCCGGAGCGGCCGAACGCCGTGATCGCTCCCTTCCGGATCCGGGCAAAACGTCGATAGCCTTTGCGGCGTGAAGATCGGCGTGAACGTCCCCAACTTCGGGCCCGGCACGGACCCGGGCGTGCTGCGGGCCTGGGCGCAGACGGTCGAGGGGCTCGGCTTCGACCTGCTGATGGTGTCCGACCACGTCGCCATCACGCCGGACGTCGCCGGGCAGTACCCGGCGCCGTTCTACGAGCCGTTCACGACGTTGTCCTGGCTGGCCGGGGTGACGCGGCGGGTGCGGCTGGGCACCACCGTGCTGGTGGTGCCGTACCGGCATCCGCTGCTGGTGGCGCGGATGGCGGCGAACCTCGACGCGCTCAGCGGCGGCCGGCTCGTGCTCGGCGCCGGGATCGGCTGGGCGAAGCAGGAGTTCGACGCGCTGGGCGTGCCTTTCGAGCAGCGCGGGAAACTCACCACGGAACACCTGCGGGCGATCCGCGCCGCATGGGCCGAGCGTGACGACTACCGGGCGGGGCCGATCCCGCTCTGGCTCGGCGGGCACAGCGACGCCGGGCTGCGTCGCGCGGTGGAGCTCGGCGACGCGTGGCACCCGCTGCGGCTGACGGTGGCCGGGTTCCGGGACGGCTTGGCGCGCCTGGAAAAGCTGGCCGGCGACCGGCCGGTGCCGGCCTTCGCGCCCCGGATCCTGCTGCGGGTGACCGGCACCCCGGTGACCGGGCCGGACCGGCGCGCCGGGGAAGGCACGCTCGACCAGGTCCTCGACGATCTGGCGCAGCTGCGGGCGCTGGGCGCGGACACCGTCGTGCTCGACCCGTTCGACTCGGACCCGGCCGAGACCCTCCGCCCGGAGGTGGCGTGGCGGGACCTCGCGGCGGTGGCCGCATCCTGGAAGGAGAACCGGTGAAGGACACCGAAGAAGCCCTGCTGCGGCGGGCGATCGAGCTGGCCCGCGAGGCGCGCGAGGAACACGGCAACCCGCCGTTCGGCTCCCTGCTGGCCGACGCCGACGGGAAAATCCTGGCCGAGGACCGCAACACGTCGCTGACCGACGACGACATCACGGCCCACCCGGAGCTGAAGCTCGCCCGCTGGGCGGCGCAGCACCTGGACCCGGAAACCGCGGCGGCCACGACGATGTTCACCAGCACCCAGCCGTGCGGCATGTGCGCCGGCGCGATCCAGCGGTCCGGGCTGGGGCGCGTCGTGTACGCGCTGTCGACGGAACAGTTCATGACGCTGCGCCCGCCGCTCACGTGGGGCGGCCCCGAGCTGGAGGGCCCGGCGCTGTTCGACGAGGCCCGCGTACCGGTCGAGGGCTACTACCGGTGACGGGCTACGAGGTGCGCCCGGTCGCCCGGGTGGAGTCGGCCCTGACCGACCTCGCCACCGCCCCGAAGCAGGGTGACGAGGGCGCGCCGCCGGCCCGCGTGGTGTTCGACCCGCAGTTCCACGCCGCGGCCGCCGACCTCCGGCCGGGCGATCGCCTGGTGCTGCTGACCTGGCTGCACGCAGCCGACCGCGAAGTCCAGGCGGTCCACCCGCGCAGCGACCCGGACCGGCCGCTGCAGGGCGTGTTTTCGACGCGGTCCCCGGACCGCCCGAACCCGATCGGCCTCCACACGGTCACGGTGACGGCCGCGGAGCACGGCACGCTCACGGTGACCGGCCTGGAAGCGATCGACGGCACGCCGGTCCTGGACGTGAAGCCGGTCCTCGGTGCGGTGACCGGGCGCTGATCAGTAGTCCTTGAAGCCCTTCCCGGTCTTGCGGCCGAGCCGGCCGGCCGTCACGAGGTGTTCGAGCAGCGGCGCCGGCGCGAAGCCTTCTTCGCGGAACTCGTTGTACAAAGTCCGCTGGATGGCCAGGGAAACGTCCAGGCCGACGACGTCCAGCAGCTCGAACGGGCCCATCGGCAGGCCGCAGCCGACCTTCATGGCGGTGTCGATGTCGTCCGCGCCCGCGTAGTGGGCTTCCAGCATCTTCACCGCGTCGTTGAGGTACGGGAACAGCAGCGCGTTGACGATGAAGCCCGCGCGGTCGCCGCAGTGCACCGCGTGCTTGCCGACCGTGGCGCAGACCGCGCTCGCCGTCGCCACCACGTCCGGGGCAGTCGCGATCGTCGACACCACTTCGACCAGCTTCATCACCGGGGCGGGGTTGAAGAAGTGGAGACCGACCACATCGGACGGCCGCGAAGTCGAGGCCGCGCACTCGATGACCGGCAACGAGGACGTCGTCGTGGCCAAGACCGCGCCCGGGCGGACCACCTCGTCGAGCGCCGCGAACACCGCCTGCTTCACCGAGAGTTCCTCGGCCACCGCCTCGACGACCAGGTCGACGTCGGCCAGCGCCTCGAAGTCGGTCACCGGGGTGATGCGGGCCAGCGCGGCCGCAGCGTCCTCTTCGGACAGCTTGCCCTTGACCACGGCCTTGTCGAGCGACTTCTTCACCTTCGCGACGGACGCCTGCGCCTTCTCCAGGCTCCGGGCCCGCAGCACGACGTCGAGGCCGCGCTTGGCGAACACCTCCGCGATCCCGGTGGCCATCGTGCCCGTCCCGACCACGCCGACCCGCGTCACCGGCCGCGGCGGCACCGAGTCCACAGTGGACGAAACGGCCGCGTCCGAGACCACGTTGGGCGAGTCCGGGCCGTCGTAGGTGTAGAAGCCCCGGCCGGTCTTGCGGCCGAGCAGGCCCGCGGTGATCATCTGCTTGAGCAGCGGCGCAGGCGCGTGCAACCGGTTGCGGGACTGGTGGTACATCGTGTCGAGGATTTCGTTCGCGGTGTCCAGCCCGATCAGGTCGAGCAGCGCGAGCGGGCCCATCGGGTAGCCGCAGCCGAAGCGCATCGCGGCGTCGAGATCCTCGCGCGTGGCGTAACGCTGCTCGTACATCCGCACCGCGTGGTTGAGGTAGCCGAACAGCAGCGCGTTGGCGATGAACCCGGCCCGGTCGCCGATCACCACCGGCACCTTGCCCAGCCGTTCGGCGAACTCGACGACTTCGGCGACCACGTCCGGCTCGGTCACCACGGTCTTCACGATCTCGACGAGCTTCTGCACCGGCGCCGGGTTGAAGAAGTGCATCCCGACGACCTTGCCGGGACGCGTGGTGTGCACGCCGATCTCGGTGATCGACAGCGACGACGTGTTGGACGCGAAGACGACCTCGGGCCGGGTGATCTTGTCCAGCTCGGTGAAGACGTCGGCCTTCGCCGTCAGGTTCTCCGGGATCGCCTCGATCACCAAGTCCACTTCGGACAGATCCGACAGCGACGTGCCGTAGCGGATCCGGCCCAGCAGCGCGGTCCGTCCGGCAGCGTCCAGCTTGCCGCCGGAGAGCGCGCGTTCGGTGGAGTGCTCGAGGTGCCCGCGGCCGCGGGCGATCCCGGCCTCGTCGAGTTCGACCGTGACGACGTCGAGCCCGCTGCGCGCGAGCACTTCGGTGATTCCGGAGCCCATGGTGCCCAGGCCCACCACACCGACCGTCGAGATGTCCCGCGCCATCGAGGCCTCCAGAGATGTTACTCGCTGGTAATTGGCCCCGATACTGCCACGCGGCACCACTGATGCCCAGACGGAATCGAGTCAGTACGGCTCAAGTCACCCGGTCGGCGACGGCGGTTTCATTCGCCGAAATCGCCGTCGACCAGCTCCTTCACCTTCTCCAGCGCGGCGGAAGCCTGCGGCCCGCGCGCTCGCACGCGGATCCGGTCGCCCTGCCGCGCGCCGAGCGACATGAGGGCGAGCACGCTTTTGCCGTCGGCCTCCTGGTCGCCCAGCCGCACGGTGACGTCGGCGTCGAACGCGCTCAGCGTGCGCACCAGCAACCCGGCCGGCCGCGCGTGCAAGCCGACCTCGTTGTGCAGCTCCAGCTCGATTTCGGCGCTGTCGGCGGCGGCCTCGGCCGGGGCCAGGTCCTCGGGGATCCCGGCCGTCGCGGCCGCCTCCGCCACCGCCTTGCGGTCCCGGCCGGCCTGCGCCGCGACCGCGGCCGCGATCGCGCCCTCGACCAGCGGGCCGTCCGCGACGATCGCGGCCGAGGGGTCGGCCAGCGACTCGACCGCGAGCTCGGCGGTCATCTGCGCGCTGCCGAGGTCGTAGAGCAGCACCACGCCGTCACCGTGGTCGGCTCGCTGGGTGGCCGCGACGACCTCGTCGTAGTCCGTGCCGATCGAGCCGTCGGTGAGGCCGCCCGTCGGCACGATGGTGACGTCCGGCGCCATCTGGGCGGCCAGCTCGGCCAGCCCTTCGGCGAGCTTCGCGCTGTGCGAAACGAGTACGATTCCCACGCTCACCGGGCGGCCTCCGCGAACGCCCGCAGCAGCAGCGCCGAGGAGCGGGCGCCGGGATCCATGTGCCCGACGGCGCGCTCGCCGAGGTAGGACGCCCGGCCCTTCCGCGGCACCAGGTCCACAGTGGATTCCGCGCCGGTGTCGGCCGCGTCGGCCGCCGCGGTCAGCACCGCGGTGACGTCCCCGCCGTCCGCGGCCGCCTTTTCCGCCGCCGACACCGCCGGGATCAGGGCGTCGACCATGGTCGCGTCGCCGCTTACGGCCTTGCCGCGGGCCTGGACGCCTTCGAGGCCGGCCCGCAACGCGTCCAGCAGCGCCGGGACGTCGAGGTCGGCCGCCGAGGCGAGCTTGGCCGAAGCGCGCAGGAAAGCCGTGCCGTACAGCGGCCCCGCGGCCCCGCCGACCTTGGAGATCAGCGTCGTGGCGACGAGCTTCAGCACGCCGCCGGGGGTGTCCGGTACGGCCGAGCCGAGCGCCGCCACGACGGCCGTGAAGCCGCGGTTGAGGTTCTCGCCGTGGTCGCCGTCGCCGATGGCCCGGTCGAGGTCGATCAGCTCCACGCGGTGCTCGGCGACCACCGCCGCGGCGGCACGCACCGCCGCCGCGACCCCCTCGGCCGTGCAGGCCATCAGAGCCCCCACCGCAGCGCCGCGGTGTTGACCGGGGCGTCCCACAGCTCGGTCAGTTCGTCGTCCAGTTTGAGCAACGTCAGACTCATCCCCTGCATCTCGAGGCTGGTGATGTACGGGCCGACCAGCCGGCGCTCGACCACGATCCCACGGTCGGCCAGCAGCCGCTCGGCGATGCCGTGGGCCAGGTAGAGCTCGACGAGCGGGGTGCCGCCCATCGAGTTGGTGAACAGGAGCACGCGGTCGCCCGAGGCGAACGGCAGGTCCGAGACGACCGCCTCGACCATCCGTGCCACCAGGGCGTCGGCCGGCTCGGCCGGGATCCGCTCGCGGCCGGGCTCGCCGTGGATGCCGATGCCGAACTCGATCTCGCTCTCGGCGAGGTCGAAGCTCGGGGTGCCGGCGTGCGGCACGGTCGGCGCGGTGAGCGCGACGCCGATCGACCGGACCTGGCCGATCACCTTCTGCGCCAGCGCGGTGACGGCGTCGAGCGAGTCGCCGCGCTCGGCGGCGGCGCCGGTGATCTTCTCCAGCAGCACCGTCCCGCCGACCCCGCGGCGGCCCGCGGTGTAGGTCGAGTCCTTGACCGCGACGTCGTCGTCGATCACGACGCTGCGCACCTCGAGGCCCTCGGCCGCGGCGAGCTCGGCGGCCGTCTCGAAGTTCAGCACGTCACCGGTGTAGTTCTTCACGATGAGCAGCGCGCCCGCGTCCCCGGTGGTCGCGGTGACCGCGGCCTGCACCGCGTCCGGGGTCGGCGAGGTGAACACCGCGCCTGGCACGGCGGCGGCGAGCATGCCCGGACCGACGAAGCCGCCGTGCAGCGGCTCGTGCCCGGACCCGCCGCCGGAGATGACGGCGACCTTGCCCGCGACCGGCGCGTCGGCTCTGATCACGACGTCCGGGTCGTACTGGACGCGGAGGACGTCGGCGTGCGCGGCGGCGATGCCCCGCAGCGACTCGGCGACCACGTTCGCCGGATCGTTGATGATCTTCTTCACGGCAGCCTCCGGCACATCGGCGGGTGGGGTGTCCCCTTCCTACCTCTCCGCGCGGCCGACCGCCAGATCAGGGTTTGGGCAGCTTGGTGACCACGTTCTTCGCAACGGTCACCGCCTTGCCGCACGGATCGGCGGTGCTGTCGTCGTAGCCCTGGTAGTCCACCTGGGCCAGTTCGACGTCGTCGCCCTGCCACGGCCGGTGCTGCCACTGCACCTTGCACCGCGCCGAATCCCCGGGCGGCGGCCGCTGGAAACCGGACACCCCGTTGCCGAGGTCCACCTTGGAGTAACCGTCGCCGACGATCGGCGGCAGCCCCGGCAGGAACCCGACCGTCACCGACGGGCCTCGGTCCCGCCACTCGCACGAGTGCAGACCCGTGGGTGCCGCCTTCGCCGCCGGCACGACGGAGGTCACCGCTGCCGCGTCGGCCATCGCGCACGGATCGGCGGTCAGCACGGTCCCCGGCGGCGTCGCGTACTTCTCCGGCGAATTGTGCAGCTTCTGGACGACGGCCTCGGCGAACGTCTGCCCGGGACGGCAGGGATCACCGGCGTAGGTGACCGTCACCTCGAGCGCCAGGTCCGGGTTCAACGCCGTCATCACCGCCACGCTGCAGTCGGTGTCGCCGGTCTTGTTCACCCGCAGCGGCAGCCCGCCGACCGCTCCGGTCGTCTTGTCGGCCCGCGGGGCCGTCGTGCTGCCGATCTCGAGCTGGAGCCGGATCTCCTTGCCGCCCGGGTCCTTCACCTTGTTGCGGCAGGAGTCGAAGGCGATCGAGGACGGCGACGGGTCGTCCTCGACCGTGCCGAGGCCCAGCGCCCCGAGGGCGTCCTTGGTCAGGAACTGGCACGGCTGGATCATGCGGAGCACGTCGGCCGCCACGGCGGCGTCGGTGATCGGGCCGTCGGCGACCTGGCCGGTGGCGGCCGCCGCGGGCACCGTCGTCCGGGCGAAGTTGGACTTGCCGAGGTCCGGCCCGCACGCCGTCAGCGGCAGCGCGAGCGCGGTGACCAGCAGGAACAGCTTCGGGAGACGGCGGCGCCGAACATCTGGGAACACGCCGAGCACGGTAGCTGCCGGTGCGCGCCGGTGTCCGGACAACCCGGTTATTCGCCGGCGACGGCCGTTGTGTCGTCGGTCTCGGGCTCCGCCGGCACGACGAGCGGCCGGACCAGGGCCCAGGTGGCGAACAGCGCGGCGACCACCAGCATGCCGATCCCGGCCCACAGGTTGATGTTGACGTCGGCCGCCTTCTTGATGTCGTCATCGGAGGTGAAGCCGATGCCCATGACGGTGAGGATGACGCCGTAGACGCCGATCAGCAGGGCGATGATCAGCCGGATGTCGAAGGCGCCGGCCTTGTGGGCGCGCGGCTGCGATTCGGTAGCCATTCCGGCCTCCTAGAAGATGGCGTTCAGGGCGATGGTCAGGACGAGCACGATGCCCGCGAGCAGGCCCGGCTTGCGGTACCAGCCCGCGTTCTCGCCGGTCGAGTCGTGCTGACGGGTTTCCTTCGGCGTGAGCGAGTAGACCAGGCCGACCAGCTCCTCGTCCGGCTTCGGCCGGGTGGCCAGCGAGACGATGACGCTCACCACGATGTCGACGACGAACGCGGTCCCGGCGGCGACGAAGCTGATGCCCTGGCCGGTCAGGCCCAGCACCCCGGCCTTCGACAGGCCCCAGACGGTGATCGCGGACGCCGTCCCGAGCACCAGGCCGCTCCAGCCGGCGTGCGGGGTCATCCGCTTCCAGAACATGCCGAGGATGAAGGTCGCGAACAGCGGGGCGTTGAAGAAGGAGAACAGGTCCTGCAGGTAGTCCAGGATGTTGCTGGACTGCGAGGCGATGAACGCCGTGCCGATCGCGAGGATCGTGCCGGCCGACGTCACGATCCGGCCCAGGTTCAGGTAGTAGTGGTCCGGCTTGTCCTTCTGGACGTAGGTCTGCCAGATGTCGTAGGTGAAGACCGTGTTGAACGAGCTCAGGTTGGCCGCCATGCCGGCCATGAACGACGCGAGCAGGCCGGCGATGGCGATGCCGAGCATGCCGTTCGGGAGCAGGTCGCGCATCAGCAGCAGAAGCGCGTTGTTGAACGTGACGCCGCTTTCGGCGGTGCCGCCGTCGAGCAGCACCTGCTTGTCCTTCACGTACTCGGACACGGTGACCGCGGCGATCATGCCGGGGATGATCACGATGAACGGGACCAGCATCTTCGGGAACGCGCCGATGATCGGGGTGCGCCGCGCGGCCGACATGCTCTTCGACGCCATCGCGCGCTGGACCTCGACGAAGTTCGTCGTCCAGTACCCGAAGGAGAGCACGAACCCGAGGCCGAACACGATGCCGAGGATCGACAGGATGTTGTTGCCGAAGCCGGTCAGGTTGTCGCCGGGCCACGAGTGCAGCTGCGCCGACCCGCCCGGGCTGTTGGTCACCTTGTCGACCAGTCCCTGCCAGCCGCCGACCTTGACCAGGCCGATGATCGTCAGCGGCACCAGCGCGATGACGATCACGAAGAACTGCAGGACCTCGTTGTAGATCGCGGCGGAGAGGCCGCCGAGCGCGGTGTAGGAGAGCACGATCGCGGCGGCGACGACGATCGACACCCACAGCGGCCAGCCGAGGAGCAGCTTGACGACGCTGGCGAGGAGGAAGAGGTTCGCGCCCGCGATCAGGATCTGGGCGGCGGCGAAGCTGACGCCGTTGACGAGGTGGGCCGGCTTGCCGAAGCGCCGCCGCATGAACTCGGGGACGCTGCGGACCTTCGAGCCGTAGTAGAAGGGCATCATCACGATGCCGAGGAACAGCATCGCCGGGATGGCGCCGATCCAGAAGTAGTGCACGGTCGGCAGGCCGTACTTGGCCCCGTTGGCCGACATGCCCATGACTTCGACCGCGCCGAGGTTCGCCGAGATGAACGCGAGGCCGGTGACCCAGGCCGGCAGCGATCGCCCGGAAAGGAAGAAGTCGAGGCTGCTCGACACCTGCCGCCGCGCCAGGTACCCGATACCGAGCACGAGCACGAAGTAGAACGCCAACTCGATGTAGTCGATCGCGCTCGCGTCGAGTCGCAGGTTCGCATCGGCTAGGACCAGCACCCGACCCACCTCCGGCAGTACTTCTTGGAACAACACAAGTCAAGCAGGACAACATCCGACAGGAATCACCAGCATCCTGTCGGATCCGGACAGTACTGCATGGATTCAGGGTCGGCACGCTGACGTGTCCACAATGGCCGGAAGGCGCGCCTCCCCCGGCCTTCACCAGGGGAAACGCGCCTTCCTCACGCGCCGCGGGAGCGGCTGGTCATCACCGGTCGGTCGGGACCGCGATCTCGCCTTCCTCGTCGATCAGCTTGGCGAGCACCGCGTCGGGCAGGTACGTCCGGTGCGGGAAGCTCGGGCCCCACGAGTTGAGGATCGGCACGGCGCCGAGTTCGTCGGCCCGCGGGTTGGCGAGCACCGCGTGGACGTCGTCGACCGACTTCGCCCAGCGGAACGCCTTGATGCCCTGCTTGGCCTCGGGGGTGTACTTCTCCCGCGCCTGCCAGTCGTCGTCGGCGTAGGAGTCGTCCCACAGGACGTGGCCGGCCTCCTTGAGGACCTCGGCCGCGGCCCGGACCGACGTGCCGTTGTCGTCGCCCGGGTTGGTCTCGGGCCATTCGTCGCGTTTCTTGCCCGCATCCCACAGCCAGCGGGCCGCGTACTCGCTGCTGTTGAACAGCGACATGCACCGGGACCAGCCGAAGCCGACACAGGCGCCTTCGCGGCCCTGGTCGTAGAACGCGTACAAGGCATCGGTGTCCGGCGTGCCGCCCGGTTCGAGGCAGACGCAGTGGCCGCCGCGGATGTGGCCGAGTTTCTTGACGCCGGCCTTCGCGATGAAGAACTCGCCGGAGGTCCCGTCCTGTTCCGGCTGGTCGAACGCCGAATACCAGTTGACCCCGAGCACGACCGGCGACCGGGTCGGGCGATCCTCCTCGGCCAGCGCACCGAGCGGATACCTTTCGACGTGCCGCCAGTCATCCGGAATGAACCGGCCCAGGCGCGGGTCGGCCGGATCGGAACCGAGTGGGCGATAACGCATGACTTCCTCCTCCGTGCAGGCGAAAACGCGCGCACACCGGCCGGCTGGCATGCGCACACGAGCTCGAAGGCGGACTGAAACGTTGGCACGACGCAGAAAGACGGCCGAGCGCACCACCCTCCGGCCACGCCGGACGCACCGGCGGAACCCCTCGATTCCGAGTGTCGCACGGCAACGGAGAATAAGATCCCGACCTCACCCGAACAGCGGAGGAATAGCGGCCACAAAATATCCACTCACTGCGCGGGCGCCTATCGGGTTAACGATTCCCTGGCGGAGCGGAAATCACCGAATCAGATACATCTGTTTCGGCATCGATTCGGTATCGGCACCGAGATCCGCCCGTTCGGGCAACCGGCGGGGCGATTTTTCAACGGTACGCGTTCAGTCCGCGACGCGCCGGAAGCGCGGCACCCGGCCGGCGGGCGTCTCGACCGTCCCGGCGAACATCGGCTCCGGGCGCACCCACAGCCCCCTTTCGCCGTAGAGCGCCCGGTAGACCACGAGCTTCTCTTCGGTCTCGCTGTGCCGGGCCACGCCGAGCACCTCGTATTCGCCGCCCTTGTAGTGGACGTACCGGCCGGGCTCCACGTCAGAACAGCCGGAATTCGTCGGACTCGATGCCGCGCAGCTCGTCGTAGTCCAGCGTCAGGCACCGGATGCCGCGGTCCTCGGCCAGCGTGCGGGCCTGCGGCTTGATGATCTGGGCCGCGAACACGCCCTGCACCGGGGCCAGCAGCGGGTCGCGGTTGAGCAGTTCCAGGTAGCGCGTGAGCTGCTCGACGCCGTCGATTTCGCCGCGGCGCTTGATTTCGACCGCGACCGAGCGGCCGTCGGCGTCGCGGGCCATGATGTCGACCGGGCCGATCGCCGTCGGAAATTCGCGGCGGACCAGGGTGTAGCCGTCGCCGAGGGTCTTGATGTGCTCGGCCAGCAGTTCCTGCAGGTGCGCTTCGACGCCGTCCTTCTGCAGGCCTGGTTCCGCGCCCAGGGCCTGGGAGTAGTCGTGGAAGACCTCTTCGATCGAGATCACCAGCTTCTCGCCCTGCTTGTTCTCCACGATCCAGAGCTTGCCGTCCTCGATGAGCCAGCACGGCGGGCTCATCCAGTTCAACGGCTTGTACGCACGGTCGTCGGAGTGCACCGACACCGAGCCGTCGGACTTGACGAGCAGCAGGCGGGTGGCCATCGGCAGGTGGGCGGTGAGCCGGCCGGCGTAGTCGACCTGGCACCGCGCGATCACGAGACGCACCCGAGGAGGGTAGGACAGGGTCGGTGATACTGGGCGCGTGGACCCCATTCAGCGTGTCGCGTCCCGCGAGGTGTACCGGAACAACTGGATGACGGTGCGGGAGGACGAGATCCGCCGCTCCGACGGCTCGGCGGGCATCTACGGCGTGATCGACAAGCCCACCTACGCGCTCGTCATCGCCCGGGACGGCGACCGGTTCCGGCTGGTCGAGCAGTTCCGCTACCCGCTCGGGCAGCGGCGCTGGGAGTTCCCGCAGGGCACCGCGCCGGACCTGGCGGACGTGCCGCCCGCCGAGCTCGCCGCCCGGGAGCTGCGCGAGGAGACGGGCCTGCGCGCGGGCTCGCTGGTCCCGCTCGGCAAGCTCGACGTCGCGGCCGGCATGAGCAGCCAGCGCGGCTGGGTGTTCCTCGCCACGGACATCACCGAAGGCGAGCCGGAACGCGAGCACGAGGAGCAGGACATGCGCAGCGCGTGGTTCGCGCGCGAGGACATCGACAAGATGATCCTCACCGGCGAGATCACCGACGCGCAGTCGATCGCCGCGTGGATGCAGCTCATGCTGGCCGAGCGGCACCGGCCTTGAGCATTCCCCGGATCACCAGGTGGTGGAACGGTTTGACGAGCGCGAAGTAGGCCGGGCCGACCCGGTTGTGGAAGTGCACGATGGTGCCGAGCCGGAAGCCGCGCGGCAGCGCTTCGACCGTCAGGTACCCGGTCAGGTGACTGTCGTCGACGCCGGCGACGAGGTACCGCTCGGGATCGCCGGACCGGACGGTGAAGAACGCCACACGGTCGCCGGGCGCGAACCCGACGTCCTCCGGCCGGAGGCGTCCGGTGCGCGGCACCGAGGCGGTGTCCAGCCGCAGTGCCTTGGCGAGCAGGTACCGGACGCCGAAGAGGGCTTTCACCCAGGCCGGCGACCAGCCGAACACGCCCGCGACGAACTCGCGCAGGCTGTTCTCGCTCTCGATCTCCTTGAATTCGACGTAGTCGGCCCCGTCGACGTACGGCTCGGTCATTTCCGTCTCCCCAGTACGAATTCCAGTACGTTCTTCAGCCCACGGCCGGTCAGCGGCGGCACGACCTGTGCCGCCCCGACGACGACCAGGTAGAGCGCCTGCGCAAGATCGGCGTCGCCGCTGATCTCGGTCAGGTAGGCCACGCGGGTGGCGTCCACGCGCTCCTGGACGGCCCTCGCCTCGGCGTCCTGCAGCGCCCACGCCCGGACGGCGATCTCCAGCTCCGGCCCGGGTCCCGGCGCGAGGACCAGGCTCAGCAACACGCTCAGCCGGTCTTCCCCCGCCCCTTCGGCCTGCTCCACGAACCGCGTGGTGCGTTCGGTTTCGAAGTGCTCCAGCAGCGCGGTGCGGTAGCCGCCCATGCCCTTGAAGTGGTGGTAGAACGAGCCCTTCGACAGCCCGAGGCGTTCGGTGAGCCGCTCGATCGTCACCGCCGGCGCACCCTGTTCCGCCAGCAGCACCAACCCCGCGTCCAGCCAGTCCCGTTTGCCCGCCATGGCCATACCATACCGTATGGTACGGTCCGCGGCCACGAAAAAGCCCCGGCGGGAGCCGGGGACGAATCAGTCGGGCCAGGAGGGCTTGCGCTTCTCCAGGAAAGCCGCCATGCCTTCGCGTGCGCCGGGCAGCTGGGACGCCGCGGCCATGACCTCCAGCGCGATCGCGTACGCGTCGGCCTCGGGCCGGTCGAGCTGGGCGTAGAGCGTCACCTTGCCCATCGACTTGCTGGCGCGGCTGCCGCGCGTCGCCCGCGACAGGAGGTCCCCGACGGCGTCGTCGAGCTGGTCGTCGGGGACGACCCGGTTGACCAGGCCCCAGTCGAGCGCCGTCGCCGCGTCGATGACGTCGCCGGTCAGCGCCAGCTCCATCAGCCGCTTGCGGCCGATCGAGCGCGCCACCGGGACCGCCGGCGTGTGGCAGAACCAGCCGCCCTTGCCGCCCGGCAGCGCGAACCCCGCCGACTCGGCGGCCACGGCCAGGTCGCACGACGCCACGAGCTGGCAGCCCGCCGCGGTGGCCAGGCCGTGCACCCGCGCGATGACGACCTGCGGGATCGACTGCATGGTCTGCATCAGGTCGGTGCACAGCGTCAGCAGTTCGCGCACGCCCATCAGGTCGCGCTTGGCCACGTCGCCGAAGTCGTGCCCCGCGGAGAACACCGGTCCCGCGCCGGCCAGCACGACGCCGGTCGCGTCGGACGTCCCCGCCGCGCGGAACGCGGCGAGCAGCTCGGCGAGGTGGTCCGCCGACAGCGAGTTGCGCCGCGCCGGCCGGTTCATGGTGATCGTGACGGTGTCGCCGTCCCGGCTCATCAGGAGGTGCTCGTACATTCCCCGACCGTAGCCCCTCCGGCCCGGAACGTGCGCCGGTAACTGTCCGGCCCGACGCCGACCTCGGCGCGCATCCGCCGGCGCAGGTTCGCCGCCGTGCCCAGCCCCGACCGCTGCGCGACCCGCTCGACCGGCAGCTCGGTCGTCTCCAGCAGCCGCTGCGCGTACCGGACGCGCTGGACGCGCAGCCAGCGCCCCGGCGTCACGCCGGTGGCCGCGGCGAACTCGCGGTGGAACGTCCGCTCGCTCATCCGCGCGTGCCCGACGAGGTCCTCGACGCCGATCCCGGCCGCCAGCCGGGCCAGCGCCCAGTCCATCGTGGACGCCAGGCCGGGCTGGGCCGCCGACGGCGGCAGCGGGTGGTCGACGTACTGCCGCTGCCCGCCCTCGCGCGCCGGCGGCATCACGAGCCGGCGCGCGAGCGCGGCGGCGACGTCGGCGCCGTGGTCGCGCCGGACCAGGTACAGGCAGAGGTCGAGGCCGCCGACGACACCCGCCGACGTCAGGACGCCGCCGTCGTCGGTGTAGAGCACGTCACGCTGCAGGTCCGCGCGCGGCGCGGCTTCGGCGAGGGCGTCGAGGTCACGCCAGTGCGTGGTCGCCGGGCGGCCGTCGAGCAGCCCGGCGGCGGCCAGCGTGAACGCGCCGGAGCACAGCCCGGCGACGGTCGTCCCGCTCCGGTGCGCCCGGCGCAGCGCCGCGACGGCGGCCGGCGGGACCGGCGCGCGCGGGTCGTCGCGGCCCGGCGCCAGCACGAGGTCGCAGCCGACGAGCCCGGCGAGCCCGTGCGTGGCCGCGACGTCGCCGAACGGCGACAGCGGCGTGCGCACCCGGCCCGGGCTGCACAGCCGGACCGTGAACGGGCCGATCCCGCTGTCGGTCCGGTCCTGCGCCCAGACCTCGCCGATCACCGCGAGGTCGAACCCCCGGGTGCCCGGCAGCAGCAGGACGCCGATCGTGCGCATGGCAGGAAAGTACCGCATCGCGCACCTTCTGCCACTCCCTGCCGGGTCCCGGAAGCCGCGAAACTCGAGGCATGACCGAAACGGCACTCATCCTGATCGACGTCCAGCGCGGGTTCGACGAGGCGGGGTTCTGGGGCCCGCGCAACAACCCCGGCGCCGAAGCGAACATGAAGGCCCTGCTCGACGCGTGGCAGGACAGACGGCTCCCGGTGGTGCTCGTGCACCACGACTCCCGGGAACCGGGCTCGCCGCTGCGGCCCGGCCAGTCCGGCAACGACTTCAAGGCCGAACTCGATGGCGCCCGGCCTGACCTGGTGTTCGGCAAGCAGGTCAACTCGGCCTTCATCGGCGACGTCGACCTCGACGCGTGGCTGCGCAAGCGCGGCATCACGAGCTTCGTGCTGGCCGGCATCCAGACGAACTTCTGCTGCGAGACCACCGCGCGGATGGGCGGGAACCTCGGCTACGACGTGACTTTCGCCCTCGACGCGACGTACACGTTCGACCTGCCGGGCATCGACGGCGAGGTCGTCACGGCGGACGAGCTGTACCGCGTCACGGCGGCGAACCTGGCGAACCAGTTCGCCACCGTGAAGTCCACAAAGGACATCCTGGCCGGGCTCAGCTGAGCCCGTGCCGCTCCCGGATCAGGTCCACGATGCCGGCCATGATCCCGGTGAGCTCGTAGTCCTTGGGCGTGAACACCCGGGCGACGCCGCGTTCGAGCAGCAGCGCGGCGTCGTCCGGCGGGATGATGCCGCCGACGATCACCGGCACGTCACCCGCCCCCGCGGCGCGCAGACCGTTGACGACCTGCGGGACGACCTCGAGGTGCGAACCGGAGAGCACGGACAGCCCGACGACGTGCACGCCCTCCTGCACCGCGGCCGCGGTGATCTGCTCGGGCGTCAGCCGGATGCCCTGGTAGACGACCTCGAAGCCGGCGTCGCGCGCCCGGACGGCGACCTGCTCGGCGCCGTTCGAGTGCCCGTCGAGGCCCGGCTTGCCGACGAGGATCCGCAGCCGTTCACCCAGTTCCGCCTCGGTTTCCCGGACCCGAGCCCGCACCCGCTCCAGCTCGGCGTCGCCCACGCCGGCGACCGCGGAGGCGGAAACGCCGGTGGGCGCCCGGTATTCGCCGAACACCTCGCGCAGCGCGCCGGCCCACTCGCCGGTCGTCACGCCGGCCCGCGCACAGTCCACAGTGGCCTCGAAGAGGTTTTCCGCGGTCTGCGCGCGTTCCTTGAGCGTGGCCAGCGACCGCTCGACGGCGGCGTTGTCGCGCCGGGCGCGCCACTCCTCGATGGCCTGGATGGCGGCCTTCTCGGCGGCGGGGTCGACCGTCTCGATCGCCTTCGCGCCCTCGGCCTGCAGCGGCGACGGCTCGGTCGTCTCGAACTTGTTGACGCCGACCAAGATCCGCTCGCCGTTCTCCATCCCCCGGCGGTACTCGGCCAGCGACGCGACCAGCTGCGACTTCATGTAGCCGCTCTCGACCGCGGCGACCGCGCCGCCGAGGTCCTGCACGCGGGCGATCTCCTCGCGCGCGCCGGCCATGATCTCGTCGACCTTGGCCTGGATGACGTGCGAGCCGTCGAAGATGTCCTCGTACTCCAGCAGGTCGGTCTCGAAGGCGAGCACCTGCTGCATCCGCAGCGCCCACTGCTGGTCCCACGGCCGGGGCAGGCCGAGGGCCTCGTTCCACGCGGGCAGCTGGATCGCGCGGGCGCGGGCGCCGCGGGAGAGCGACACCGCGAGCATCTCCAGCACGATCCGCTGGACGTTGTTCTCCGGCTGGGCCTCGGTCAGCCCGAGCGAGTTGACCTGGACGCCGTAGCGCAGGCGGCGGGCCTTGGGGTCCGTCACGCCGTAGCGGTCCCGCGTGATCTCGTCCCAGAGCGCGGTGAACGCGCGCATCTTGGACATCTCCTCGACGAACCGGACGCCGGCGTTGACGAAGAAGGAGATCCGCGCGACGACCTTGGCCATGTCGGCCGCCTCGACCTGGCCGGAGTCGCGGACGGCGTCGAGCACGGCGATCGCGGTGCACAGCGCGTAGGCGACCTCCTGCGTCGGCGTCGCGCCGGCTTCCTGCAGGTGGTAGCTGCAGATGTTGATCGGGTTCCACTGCGGGACGTGGTGCACGGTCCAAGCGATCACGTCGGTGATCAGCCGCAGGCTCGGTCCCGGCGGGAAGATGTACGTCCCGCGGGACAGGTACTCCTTGATGATGTCGTTCTGGGTGGTACCGGCGAGCTTCGCGAGAACCTCGTCGACGTCCCGCCCCTCGGCCTCGGCCTGCTCGCGCGCCACGGAGACGTACAGCGCGAGCAGCCACATGGCCGGCGCGTTGATGGTCATCGACGTGTTCGCCTCGGCGAGCGGGATGCCGTCGAAGAGCTGCCGCATGTCGCCGATGTGCGACACCGGCACGCCGACCTTGCCGACCTCGCCGCGCGAGAGCTGGTGGTCCGGGTCGTAGCCGGTCTGGGTGGGCAGGTCGAACGCCACCGAAAGGCCGGTCTGGCCCTTCGCGAGGTTGCGCCGGTAGAGCTCGTTCGACGCGGCCGCCGAGGAGTGCCCCGCATAGGTGCGCATCACCCACGGGCGGTCTCGTTCTCGGTCCGTTGGGTACGGCACGGTGCACCTCCGGCGGTGGGCGATCCGTCGAGTGTACCCGCCGGTAACTTAGCTGGGCAGTGGAATCGGACACGTCCGGGTGACGACCGACGCTCAATGCCAGTCCTGCGCCTCCTCGATCAACCTGCAGAGCCGGGCGGCGTCCGGCACGGCGAACAGCTCGATCGGGGCCGTCCCGCTCCGCGACGGCACCGGGACGCCGAAGACGTTCACCGTCGCGTCCAGCCGCTTCAACGTCACTGTGCCGGTGCTGCCCTGGCCGGGATCGAGGACCGGTGGCTCCAGATCGCTCAGGTACTCCTCGCGGGTGCGGCCCGAGACGCTGTCGGCGACCAGAACCCGCTGGTCGGTCACCGCGTACACCGCGCGGCGCCTCGTCCGGAGCCGCCACAGCACGGGCCCCCAGGCGATGACGAGGCCGAAGGCCGCGAAGACCACGACGACAGGGAACCCACCGGCCGAGTCCGACAGCGCGGCGGCCACCGGCCCGGCAACCAAGAGCGAGCCCAAGACCATGCGGAACCACTCGCCGCGGGTCGGGACGACGCGACGGGACCGTCCCGACCACACCAGGCGCTCACTCGGCAACAGGACGATGATCGGCTCTTCCACGGCGGCCTCCCCGGCGTTCTTTGCCGGGTGACGCTCCGGGTGGCCGCGCGGGTTGCCCGCTCAGGCGGCGGAGCTGCCCGGTTCCGGCGGGGCCTGGCGGCTCTTGGCCTCGTCGATGGCCTTGGTCAGCAGATCGCGGACGCGCTTGGGTTCGCCGATGCCCATCAGCGTCACCGTGCCCGGGCCGAAGGCGATGGTGCCGGTGCGGGACGGCCCCGGTTTGAGGGCCGGGGCCGGCAGCCCGGCGAGTTCGCTGGCGCGTTCCTTCTGCCGGAACAGGCCCGAGCGCGCGATGATCCGGCTGTCCGTCACGGCGTAGGTCGTGCGGCCGAGCGCCAGGTACCGGACGACCGAGCGCCCGACAGCCCCGTAGCAGCCGATGACCAGCACCACCACGGCCGCGACCATGGTGGGGCCGCTCGGCTGCTTGACCAGCAGGAACCAGAGCGCGGCCGCGGCGAGGACGAGTCCGGCAGGGGCGATCACCCCGTCCGCGGCGACGTAGAGCGGGCGCTGGACCGGCTCTCCCGCCCAGAGCACGCGCTCACCGGGCAAAAGCTCGATTTCCCCTGCTGACATGGCCGAACACTACTCTGCCGTGACCTGGTACGCCGAGTGCCGCAGCGGTGTGACCGAAATCCGCGAGACCGGGCGGCGGCCGGTCGATTAGCGTGGGCAGCCGTGACGTGGAGCGTGTACGGGAGTTACCTGGTCATCGTGGTCCTGATCGTGCTGGCGCCGGGCCCCGACACGATGGTGATGCTCAAGAACGCGCTGTCCGGCGGGTTCCGGGGCGGGCTGCTCGCGTCGCTGGGCATCTTCACCGGCAACGCCGTGCAGGGCAGCGCCGCGGCGCTCGGCCTCGGCGTCCTGATCGCGCGGTCGCAGCCGGTGTTCCTCGCGCTCAAGTGGGCCGGCGCGGCCTACCTCGTCTTCCTCGGCGTCCAGGCGCTGCGCGGGGCGTTCCGCGGGAAGTACGACGTCGTCGAGCAGGCCCAGCGCCGCCGCGGCGGCGGGTTCCGGCGGTTCCGCGAAGGCTTCCTCTCCAACATCACCAACCCGAAGGTGCTGGTGCTGTACCTGTCGGTGCTGCCGCAGTTCCTCGACCCGGCCCGCACGACGACGTGGGACGCGCTCCTGCTGGCGTACACCGTCGCCGTGCTCGGTGTGCTGTGGCTGCTGGTGCTGCTGCTGTTCGTGCGCCGCGTGCGGGCGTGGCTGGAGCGCCGCCGGGTCCGCCGCGCTCTCGACGGCGTCACCGGCACGGCCCTGCTCGGCTTCGGCGCCGCACTCGCCCTGGAGTCCTGATGACGTGGAGCACGTACGCGGGGTTCACCGCGATGATGGCGTTCCTGGCGATGATGCCCGGCCCGGACACGATGATCGTGCTGAAGAACGCCCTGACGGGCGGCGCCCGCGGCGGCGCGTGGGCGTGCACGGGCATCACGGTCGCGAACTTCCTCCAGGGCACGGCGGCGGCCCTCGGCCTGGGCGCGGTGCTCACCCGGTCGCAGCCGGTGTTCCTCACGCTCAAGTGGGCCGGCGCGGCGTACCTGGTGTACCTGGGCATCCAGGCCCTGCGCGGTGCGTGGCGCGGCCACTACGACGCCCTGGACGACGTCCGCCGGGCCCGCGCCACCCGCGGACGGCGGTTCCGCGAAGGGTTCCTCTCCAACATCACCAACCCGAAGGTGATCGTGCTGTACCTGTCGGTGCTGCCGCAGTTCCTCACGCCGGGGGTGACGGACCAGGGTGACGCGCTGCTCCTGGCGTACACGGTCGCGGCGCTGGGCGTGGTGTGGCAGGTGCTGCTGCTGTTCTTCGTGCACCGGGTGCGGGGCTGGCTGGAGCGGCGCCGGGTCCGCCGGGTCATGGACGGCGCGACCGGGACGGCGTTGGTGGGATTCGGAGCGGCGCTCGCCCTGGAGTCCTGACCTGGAGTCATGACCTGGGGAACTTACGGCGCGTACGTGCTCTTCGTCGTGCTCGTGCTGATCGTGCCGGGGCCGGACACCGCCCTCGTGCTCAAGAATTTCCTCGCCGGCGGCAAGCGCGGTGGTGCGCTGACCGCGCTCGGCATCGGCTCCGGCAACCTCGTTCAGGGCGTCGCCGCGGCGCTCGGGCTCAGCGCCGTGATCGTGCGCTCCGAACCCGTCTTCCTGACCCTCAAATGGGCCGGAGCGGCGTACCTCGCCTATCTCGGCGTCAAGGCCTTGATCGCGGCTTGGCGCGGGGACTACAGCCCACTCGCGCAGGCGAAGCCCCGCGGCGGACGGCGCTGGCGGGAAGGCTTCCTCTGCAACCTCACCAACCCGAAGGTCCTCGTCTTCTCCCTGTCGATGCTGCCGCAGTTCCTCACCCCGGACTCCTCGATCGCCGAATCGCTGCTGCTCGCCGCGACCGTGGGGGTGCTGGCCACGCTCTGGCAGTTCGTCCTCGTCGCCGGCGTGCACCGGGTGCGGGGCCGGCTGAAGCGGCGCCGGGTCCGCCGGGTGCTGGACGGCGCGACCGGCACCGCCCTCGTCGGCTTCGGCGCCGCTCTCGCCCTCGAGGGTTAGAGCGTCCGGTCCAGCCAGTCGTAGATCCGGCCGGCGGCGAGCCGCTGGGCGCCGACGTGGCAGTGCGCGTCCGCCCCCTCCTCCGCCGTGAACGTCAACAGCGTCTTCGGTGCTTCCAGGTGCGCGTACAGCCGACGGGGCTCGGTCTCGTGCTCGCCGCCGAAGAACAGGTCGTCCGTCGCTTCGCACACCAGGACCGGGCACGTGATCTTCTCCGCCACACCGCCTTCGAGGGTGTACTCCAGGTACTTCGCCACGAACTCGCGGTCGCTCGCCGCGTCCAGGACGTACCGGCCGTGGTCGCACGCCCAGCGCAGCGTGGGGTTCGCCTCCCGGCCCGCGGCCAGCAGCGCGTCGAACTCCTCGTCGTGCTCGAGGCCGGCCCGGCGGACGATCTCCTCGCGCGGCCACGGCAGCGACGACGTCACCGCGGCACCCGCGTCGTACACCCCGTCCACCGCGACGACCGCGGCCAAGCGGCTCTCGAACGCCGCCGCGCGCGGGGCCAGCACGCCGCCCAGGCTCACGCCGAGCAGGGCGATCCGCGCCGGGTCGACTCCGTCGAGTGTCAACGCGAAGTCCACCACCGGCGTGACGACGTGCTCCCAGTCCGGGCGGAACACGAGCTTCTCCCGCCGGATCGCGCTCGGCTGGCCGGGACCGTCGAACGTCAACACGTGGTAGCCGCGTTCCGCACCGGTCGCCGCCCCCATGAAGTGCAGTTCCTCGGCGCTGCCGTCGAAACCGCTGTGCATGACCAGCAACGGCTTCGGCCCCGCACCGGGCGCGCGGTAGAAGTAGCCGCGCAGAACCGTTCCCTCGTAAGGGATTTCGACCGGCTCCGCGACGCCGGCGCGCCGGAAGCATTCGACGCTGCGGTCGTAGGCCGCCGCGATCCGCGGGTCCGCCGGGTCGCCGTGGAGGAAGAACTCGGACGAGAAGTAGTACGTCGACGCGCGCAGCAGAAGGTCCCGAGCCGTCACCGGGCCCGCGTCGGCCGCTTCGGCGTACAGGCGGTCGGCCATGGCGCGGTAGGCGTCGTGCCAGCTGTCGTAGTCGCCCGCCGTCACGGCCGACGCCGCGGCGACGACCTCGCCGAAGTCCGAGCCGCCGTAGGCTGCGTGGCCGAACAGCCGCAGGGTCTCGAACCAGAACTGCGCATCCTCTTCGAACATCAGCTGCTTCATCGGATTTCCTCCTGCACGAAGGTGGCGAACGAGCGGGCGGGCCGGCCGGCGATCTGCTCGACGGTCCGGGTGACGCGGTCTTCGGAGCCGCGCCGGATGTCGTCGTCCAGCGCGGCGAGCACCCGGGCGAACTCGGCGGGGAGCCCCGACGCGCTCAGCCGCGCGGCGAACTCCGCAACCGGGACGGGACGGTGCCGTACCGTCCGGCCGACGCGCGCGGAAACGATCGCCGCGGCTTCGGCGTAGCTGAGCGCGGCCGGGCCGGTCAGGACGTGGTCGGTGTTGTGCGGCGCGGCGTCGGTCAGGGCGCGCACGGCGACCGCGGCGATGTCACCGGCGTCGACGAAGGCGACCCGCCCGTCACCGGTGGCCGTGACGATCTCGCCGTCCCGGACACCCTGGGCGACCAGGTGCTCGCCGGTGAAGTTCTGCATGAACCACGACGGCTTCAGCACGGCCCACTCCGGTGCCGCGCGCACCAGCCGCTGCAGGTCGCCCAGGCCCGGGGTGTCCGGCGTGACCGCCGACGAGCTGAGCAGGACGACCCGCCGGACGCCGGCGGCCAGCGCGTCGCCGAGGAACGGCTCCACCAGGTGCGCGGGCTCGGCCTCGCCGATCGGCGGCAGCAGGTACACCGCCGACACACCGCGCAGCGCGCCGGCGTGCGTGGTGCGGTCGGCCCAGTCGAACCGGACCTGGCCGGGCTTCTCCGGCTTGCGCGTGGCGGCCCGCGCGGTGACGCCGTGCGAGCGCAGATCCGCGACAACGCGGCGCCCGGTCGTGCCGGTGCCGCCGAGCACGAGAATTTCAGTCACTGAAAGCCGCCGTCAGCTCGTCGATGCCACCGAGGACCTCGGCCGCGGCAAGCGGGCTCCAGTAGTCGCGGTAGCTGCGGATCGCGCCGTCCTCGACGGTGATCACGGCGATGTACGAGAGCTCGTACGGCCGCTGCGTGGCCACCACGACCCCGGCGACGGTGAACTCGGCGACGACCACGCCCGGAGCGGTCGTCTCGTGCACCGTCTTGGCGGTGACTTCCCGGATGTCCAGCAGGTTCGGATAGTCCCGCAGGTACTCGCGGATCGCATCGCGCCCTTCGACGCGCTTCGGGTAGCCCGGCGCGGCGAACGGGAACTCGAGGACGCCGTCCTCGGCCCAGAGCCCGGCGAACCCGGCCATGTCGTGCTTGAGCAGCAACTCCAGCGCGTGCTCGACGAAGTCGCGCATCGCAGCCTCCTTCACGTTCGGACGAGACGGTACCGTCCCGACGTCACTGTAGACGGGACGGTACCGTCCCGTCCACCCGCTACACTGCGCTCATGGCACGCACCCCGACCGGCGCCGCGGTCCTCCAGCCCGAGGTCACGCAGGCGATCACCGAAGCCGTCATGTGGGAACTCGCCGAACAGGGCTACGGCCGGCTGTCGATGGAGGCGGTGGCGAAACGCGCCGGCGTCGGCAAGAGCGCGCTGTACCGGCGGTGGGTGTCGAAGGACCACATGATCGCCTCCGTCGTGACGGAGTTCAGCGTGGCGCGCGCCGCGGAGGTCGACACGGGCTCCCTGCGCGGAGACCTGCGCGAAACGATGCAGGCCCTGACCGACTGGCTCACGCACCCGCTGTTCTCGCGGATCCTGCCGGACCTCGTCGCGGAGGACGCGCGCCACCCGGACCACGGACGCGGCCTGCGCGAGGCCATCGGCGGCCCCCGCCGCGAGGTCGGCGAGGCGATGCTGCGCCGCGCCATCGCGCGCGGCGAGCTACCGGAAGACCTCGACATGGAGCTGGCGCTGGACGCCCTGGCCGCGCCGATCTACTGGCGCCTGGTGGTCCGGCAGGCCGAGGCGGAGCCGGACTACGTGGACCGGCTGGTGGCGTACGCCCTGCGCGCGCTCGGCGCGCAGGGCTGAGACAGCCGGGGCTCCGCCCCGGGTCGGGGGCTCCGCCACCCGGACCCCCCAACCGCGGGTGGACTCACTTCCGGTCGGGTTCGCCGGCGACGCGCTTGATGTTCGCGCCGAGCCGGTTGAGGTTCTCGACGAAGTGCGGGTAGCCGCGGTCGATGTGGAAGACGTCCCAGACCTCGGTGACGCCGTCCGCGCACAGGCCCGCCAGCACCAGTCCGGCGCCGGCGCGGATGTCCGACGCCCAGACCGGCGCGCTCGACAGCCTCTCCACTCCGCGGACCACCGCGTGGTGGCCGTCCGTGCGGGCGTCGCCGGAGAGGCGGATCATCTCTTCGATGAAGCGGAAGCGGGCCTCGTAGACGTTCTCCGTGATCATCGACGTACCTTCCGACACCGCCGACAGCGCCACCGCGAACGGCTGCAGGTCGGTCGCGAAGCCGGGGTACGGCAGCGTCACCCAGTCGACCGCCTTCGGGCGTTCCGGCTGGACCACGCGGAAACCCTTGTCGCCGAACGTCTCGACGTCCGCGCCGGCCAGCTGCAGCTTGTTCAGCACCAGGTCGAGGTGGTGCGGGTTGACCCCGCGCACGGTGATGTCGCCGCGGGTCATCGACGCGGCGAACGCCCAGGTCGCGCCCACGATCCGGTCACCGATCACGCTGTGCGTCGTCGGGTGCAGCTGTTCCACGCCGTGCACGGTCAGCGTCGACGTCCCGGCGCCTTCGATCTTCGCGCCCATCTCGGTGAGCATCGTGCAGATGTCGACGATCTCGGGCTCGCGCGCGCAGTTGTCGATGACCGTGGTGCCCTCGGCCAGCACGGCCGCCATCAGGATGTTCTCGGTCGCGCCGACGCTCGGGAAGTCCAGCCAGATCTGCGCGCCGACCAGCGTCTCGGCCTTCGCGACGACGCAGCCGTGCTCGATGGTGCTCGTCGCGCCCAGCTTGCGCAGGCCGTTCTGGTGCATGTCCAGCGGGCGCGAGCCGATCGCGTCGCCGCCTGGCAGCGCCACGACGGCCTGCTTCAGCCGGCCGACCAGCGGGCCCAGCACGCAGACGGACGCGCGCAGCTTGCCCATCGCCGCCGAGTCCGCGCGGTGCGACAGCTCGGCCGGCGTCGTGATGGTGGCGGTGTCGCCCTCGATGACGACCTCGCAGCCGACGCTCCGCAGCACGTCGCCCATCAGCGGGACGTCCAGGATCTGCGGGCAGTTCGTGATGGTCGTGGTCCCCTCCGCGAGGAGGGCGGCGGCCATCAGCTTCAGCACGCTGTTCTTCGCGCCGACCACGTCGACCTCGCCGACCAGCCGGGCTCCGCCATGCACGTCGAAGTGCTCGCTCATGGCCGCCAATCATGCCCTCTCGCCCGGATTCGGCCCGGGCGGGGGCCGCTATGGTGGGTTCATGGTCGTTCGCATCAACCGCGTCTACACGAAGGTCGGCGACAACGGCACGACCGCGCTCGGCGACGGGTCCCGAGTGCCCAAAACGTCGGCCCGCTTGGGCGCGTACGCGGACACGGACGAGACGAACTCGGTGCTGGGTCTCGCGATCGCGGTCGGCGCGCTGCCGGCCGAGGTGACGGACGTGCTGCGCACGGTGCAGAACGATCTCTTCGACGTCGGCGCGGACCTCTGCCTGCCGATCTCCGACGACCCGCCGTACCCGCCGCTGCGCATCACCGAGAAGTACGTCGAGCGGCTGGAAGGCTGGTGCGACGAGTTCAACGAGCGCCTGCCGAAGCTGACGTCGTTCATCCTGCCGGGCGGCACGCCGGGAGCGGCGTTCCTGCACCAGGCACGCACGGTGTCCCGGCGGGCGGAGCGGTCGGCTTGGGCCCTGTACGAGGCGGAGCCGGAGACGACGAACCCGGTGGCGCTCAAGTACCTGAACCGGCTGTCGGACCTGCTGTTCATCCTCGCCCGGCTGGCGAACCCCGAAGGTGACGTGCTCTGGCAGCCGGGCGGGCAGCCCTAGATCCCCCAGCTCTCCCGCAAGGCCCCCAGCGCCTGGTGGAAGCCCGGGAAGGTCTTCTTCACGCACTCCGGATCGTCCAGGGTCACGCCGTCGACCAGCAGGCCCGTGATACTGAACGCCATCGCGATCCGGTGGTCGCGGCGGCACGTCACCAGGGTGCCGGTCGGCTGTCCCGGCTGGATCTCGATCCAGTCGCGGCCCGTCTCGACCTCGACGCCCATCGCGCGCAGGTTCTCCTCGCACGCGTCGAGGCGGTCGCACTCCTTGATGCGCGTGTTGTAGACGTCCTCGATGCGCACCGGGCCGGCGGCGAACGGCGCGATCGCCGCCAGGGTCGGAACCGTGTCGGAGATGTCGCGCATGTTCACCGTGACGCCGCGCAGGCCGTCCGACGGCCCCGCGACCGTCACCGAGTCCGGCGTCAGGTCGACGTGCGCGCCCATCTCCCGCAGCACGTCGGCGAAGCGCACGTCCCCCTGCAGCGCGTCCGACCCCAGCCCCGGGATGGTGACCGTGCGGCCGGTGACCGCCGCCGCGGCCAGGAAGTAGCTCGCCGTCGACGCGTCCGGCTCAACCGGGTACTCGCACGCGCGGTACGGCTGCGCCGGGACCACGAACGTCTGGCCTTCGCGGCGGACGTCCACGCCGAAGCGGCGCATCATCTCCAGCGTGATCTCGACGTACGGCACCGACACGAGGTCGGTGACCGTGATCCGCAGGCCCTCCGCCGTCAGCGGCCCGAGCAGCAGCAACGCCGTGAGGAACTGCGACGACAACCCCGCGTCGAGGGTCAGCTCGCCGCCTTTGACGCCGTTCGCGCGGACGGTCAGCGGGTGGTGGCCCGGCTCGCCGCGGAACTCGAGGTCGACGCCCAGCTCCTGCAGGGCGTCGGTCAGCGGCCCCAGCGGGCGGCGGCGCATCTGGTCGGAGGCGTCGAAGCGGAACGTGCCGGTGCCGGCCGCGGCCAGCGCGGGCAGGAACCGGGCCGTCGTGGCGCCGTCCCGGCAGAAGACGTCGGCCTCGGCGACGCCCGGGCCGGACGGGCGGCCCTCGATGGTCCAGGCGTCCGGCTGCCGGTCGACGCGGTAGCCGAGCTCGGCCAGTCCCTCGGCGAAGCCCTCGGTGTCGTCCGAGTGCAGCGGGCGGCCGAGGACGGTGGTGCCGTGCGCGGCGGCGGCCAGGAACAGGCCACGGGCGGTGACGGACTTGGAGCCGGGGATCTCGACGAGGGTCACCCGGCAAGTTTAGTGCGGTGCGATCTCGGCCATCGGGCCCCAGTCGGAGGCGTCCTGGACGTTGATGATCCGAGGGTTGTCCGAGATGTAGGCACCCAGCGTCGCCACCGCCGTCTTGAAGTGCTCGGAGCCGACGTGCGCGACGGCCGCGTCCTGCCCCTCGAAGCCCTCGACCAGCACGTACGTGTTCTTGTCGTCGACGCTGCGGGACCATTCGAAGAACTTGTTGCCGGCCTCGGCGCGGGTGGCGCGGGTGAAGTCCCCGACGATGTCGAGCCAGGATTCCGCGTACTCGGGCTTCACCGGCCACTTGACCACGATGAGAATCATGGCCTCCACGGTAAGCCCGCGCAGCGCCGCCGGACGTCTCGGAATGAGACAGCTAGGAGGCGCGCGGGAGGCGCCGCCCGGGCGGGGCGGATTCGAGCCACGACAGGAAGCCGGTCAGGGCGCCCGGCCCCATGGCGATCTCGATCGCCTCCTGGGTCTCCGACTCGCACCGCAGGACCGTCGAGCCCTCCGGAACGGCGTAGGCCTCGGTGCCGGAGGGGTCGCGGCGGTCGGCGATCTGCATGCTTTCGCGCTGGAAGACGCGGTCCGGGCCGGTCCGCAGGCTCCACACCCGGTACCAGACGAACTCGTCACCCTCGTAGCGGCCCAGCCCCAGGTGCCAGCTGGACCGCGGGTTGTCCGGACGCCACCGCAGCGCGACGCTCACGCCACCGCCGCGGCGCATCCGGATCCACCGCTGGCCGTACCAGGCGGACAGCACGGCGAGCACGACCGGGAGCCCGACTGCCACCACGGTGATCTCCACGGCCCGGCTCCTGCCCGTCTCGCGCTCAGGCCGACTGACCCGCCGCGCGGAGCTGGGCCGAAGCCCTCGCCCGCTCGGTCTCGTCGTCGCCGGTCAATGCCGCCTTCGCCGCTTCGACGTCGATTTCGTCGGAAAGCTCGGCGCTCTCGGCGAGGATGCTCACCCCGGTGCCGGTGACGGAGAGGAATCCGCCGTGCACGGCCGCGCAGACCGTCTCACCGTCGGTGGTCGTCACTTTGACCACGCCACCCTCGACGAGCTGCCCGAGCACAGGTTCGTGACCGGCCATGATGCCGATCTCACCCTCGGTGGTCTGGGCCACCACGAAAGTGGCAGTACCCGACCAGAGACGGCGCTCGACGGCCACCAGCTCCACGGACATCTCAGCCACGTAGCACTCCTTAACTCGGGGTGTTGCCACCGAGTGTAATAGGTCTGTCTCCCGGTATGAGAACGGCGGGGGCCTGAGTCCATAGTGGACACTGCCCCCGCCGCACCCGGGAAGTCACTTCTTGGTGATTTCCTTGTACTTCTTCTCGAGGTCCTCGAGGCCACCGATACCCAGGAACGCCTGCTCCGGGTAGTGGTCGAAGTCACCCTTGGTGATGCGGTCGAACGACTCGATGGTCTCCGACAGCGGCACCGTCGAGCCCGGGATCTGCGTGAACGCCTCGGCGACCAGCATGTTCTGCGACAGGAACCGCTCGATGCGGCGCGCGCGCTGAACGGTCAGCTTGTCCTCTTCCGACAGCTCGTCCATACCGAGGATCGCGATGATGTCCTGCAGCTCCTTGTACTTCTGCAGGATCCGGATGACCTCGGAGGCGACGCGGTAGTGGTCCTCACCGACGATGGCCGGGTCGAGGATCGTCGACGTCGACGCCAGCGGGTCCACCGCCGGGAAGATGCCCTTCTGGAACACCGACCGGGAGAGCTCGGTGGTGGCGTCCAGGTGGGCGAACGTCGCGGCCGGGGCCGGGTCGGTGTAGTCGTCCGCGGGGACGTAGATCGCCTGCATCGAGGTGATCGAACGACCCCGGGTCGAGGTGATCCGCTCCTGCAGCTGCCCCATCTCGTCGGCCAGCGTCGGCTGGTAACCCACGGCGGACGGCATGCGGCCCAGCAGGGTCGACACCTCCGAGCCGGCCTGGGTGAACCGGAAGATGTTGTCGATGAACAGCAGCACGTCCTGGTTCTGGACGTCGCGGAAGTACTCCGCCATGGTCAGCGCGGACAGCGCGACCCGCATGCGGGTGCCCGGCGGCTCGTCCATCTGGCCGAAGATGAGGGCGGTGTCGTTGATGACGCCGTCCTCGGACATCTCCAGGAAGAGGTCGTTGCCCTCACGGGTGCGCTCGCCGACGCCGGCGAACACCGAGGTACCACCGAAGTTCCGGGCGACGCGGGTGATCATCTCCTTGATGAGCACCGTCTTGCCCACGCCGGCGCCGCCGAACAGGCCGATCTTGCCACCCTGGACGTACGGGGTGAGCAGGTCGACGACCTTGAGGCCGGTCTCCAGCATCTCGGTCTTGCCCTCGAGCTGGTCGAACGACGGCGCGTTGCGGTGGATGCCCCAGCGCTCGAGGTCGTCGCCGTAGCCGGGCTCGTCGAGGCACTCGCCGAGGGCGTTGTAGACGTGGCCCTTGACCTTGTCGCCGACCGGGACCGTGATCGGGCCGCCGGTGTCGGTGACCTCGGCGCCGCGCACCAGGCCGTCCTGCGGCTGCAGGGAGATGGTGCGAACGAGGTTGTCACCCAGGTGGGAGGCGACTTCGAGCGTCACCGTCTTGCGGAGCTGCTCGAACTCGATCTCGACCTTGAGGGCGTTGAACTGCTCGGGGACGGAACCGCGCGGGAACTCGACGTCGACGACCGGACCGGTCACCGACACGATGCGCCCCTTGGCGCGCGGGGCTTCAGTACTGGTCATCAATCATCACTTCCTGCTGCGGTGAGCGCGTTCGCGCCACCGACGATTTCGGAGATCTCCTGGGTGATCTGCGCCTGGCGGGCCTGGTTCATCTCCCGCGTCAGGTTCCCCACCAGCTCGTTCGCGTTGTCCGACGCCGACTTCATCGCCGTCCGGCGGGCGGCCAGCTCCGAAGCCGCCGCCTCCAGCAGCGCCGCGTAGATGCGCGTGTTGATGTACTTCGGCAGGAGCGAGTCCAGCAGCTTGTCGGCACTCGGCTCGAACTCGTAGCTGGGGAGCAGCTCGCCGGGCTCCGGCTTCTGCTCCTCTTCCCCGTCGGTGTACTCGACCTCGAGCGGCGCGACGCGCTTGGCGGTCGGCCGCTGCGTCAGCATCGACACGAACTCGGTGTAGACGATGTGGATCTCGTCGACACCGTTGATGCCGTCGGCGTTGCCGTGCTCGTCGTCGGCGCCGAGCATGAACGACTCGACCAGGGTCTCGCCGGCGGCGACCGCGTTGGCGTAGCCCGGCTGGTCGGAGAAGCCCGTCCAGCTGTCCTCCACCGGACGGTCGCGGAACCGGTAGTAGTTCAGCCCCTTGTTCCCGGTGACGTAGACCTGCGGCTCCTTGCCCTCCTCGCGGAGGAGGGCGAGCAGCTCTTCGGTCGCGCGCAGCACGTTGGAGTTGTACCCACCGCACTGGCCCTTGTCACTGGTCACGACCAGGACGGCGGCCCGCTTCGGGTTCGGGCGCTCGACCAGCAGCGGGTGGTCGAGGTTGGCCGCCGCACCGGCCAGCGCCGAGAGCACCTTGGTGATCTCGTCCGCGTACGGCCGGGAAGCGGCGACCTTCGCCCGCGCCTTCGTGATGCGCGCGGTGGCGATGAGCTCCATCGCCTTGGTGATCTTGCCGATCGACTTGGTCGCCTTGATGCGCGACCGGAGTTCCCGGAGTTGTGCGGCCATGAGCTATCAGCTCACTTCTTCGGGGCGGGCTTGTTGACCTTGACGGTCTCGTGCCCGACCTTGTCGGCGTCCATCGCGTCGGCGTCCGCCTCGACCAGGGACTTGCCCTCGGAGGTGGTGAACTCCTTCTTGAACTCGTTCACCGCGTCGACCACGGCTTCGCGGGTCTCCTGCGGGAACTTGCCCGTCTCCCGGATGCTCTTGATGAGGTCGGCGTGCTTGCGGCGGGCCGAGTCGATGAACTCGTGGTTGAACCGGCGGACGTCCTCGGTCGGAACCGAGTCGTAGTGCCCGTTCGTGCCCAGGTACACCGTGAGGACCTGCTCCTCGACCGGGATCGGCGAGTACTGCGGCTGCTTGAGCACCTCGTACAGCCGGGCACCGCGCTCGAGCTGCGCCTTCGACGCGTCGTCGAGGTCCGAGGCGAAGGCGGCGAACGCCTCCAGCTCGCGGTACTGCGACAGGTCGATCCGGAGCGAGCCCGCGACGTCCTTCATCGCCTTGACCTGCGCGGCACCACCCACGCGGGAGACCGAGATACCCACGTCGATGGCCGGGCGCTGGCCGGCGTTGAACAGGTCCGACTGGAAGAAGCACTGGCCGTCGGTGATCGAGATGACGTTCGTCGGGATGTAGGCCGACACGTCGTTGGCCTTCGTCTCGATGATCGGCAGCCCGGTCAGCGAGCCGGCACCCAGCTCGTCCGACAGCTTCGCGCAACGCTCCAGCAGGCGGGAGTGCAAGTAGAAGACGTCGCCGGGGAACGCCTCGCGGCCCGGCGGGCGGCGCAGCAGCAGCGAGATCGCGCGGTAGGCGTCGGCCTGCTTGGTCAGGTCGTCGAACACGATGAGGACGTGCTTGCCCTCGTACATCCAGTGCTGGCCGATGGCCGAGCCGGTGTACGGCGCGATCCACTTGAAGCCGGCGGAGTCCGACGCGGGGGCCGCGACGATGGTGGTGTACTCCAGCGCGCCGGCGTCCTCGAGGGACTTCTTCACGGCGGCGATCGTGGAGCCCTTCTGGCCGATCGCGACGTAGATGCAGCGGACCTGCTTCTTCGGGTCGCCGGTCTCCCAGTTGGCCTTCTGGTTGATGATCGTGTCCACGGCGACGGCGGTCTTGCCCGTCTTGCGGTCACCGATGATCAGCTGGCGCTGGCCGCGGCCGATCGGCGTCATCGCGTCGATGGCGGTGATGCCGGTCTGCAGCGGCTCCGACACCGGCTGGCGCTCGACCACCGAGGCGGCCTTCAGCTCCAGGGCGCGGCGGTCGGTGGTCTCGATGTCGCCGAGACCGTCGATCGCCTGGCCCAGCGGGTTGACGACGCGGCCGAGGTAGCCGTCACCGACCGGCACCGACAGGACCTGGCCGGTGCGCTTCACCTGCTGGCCCTCTTCGATGCTTTCGAAGTCACCGAGGATCGCGGCACCGATGGAGCGCGCGTCCAGGTTCAGGGCGACGCCCAGGACGCCGCCGGGGAACTCGAGCAGCTCGTTGGCCATGGCCGAGGGCAGGCCCTCGACGTGGGCGATGCCGTCGCCGGCGTCCACCACGGTGCCAACTTCTTCCCGGCTCACGTCCGGGGCGTAACTCGAGACGTAGTTCTCGATCGCGCTACGGATCTCATCCGAGGAGATCGTCAGCTCGGCCATGTCTTTCCCGCTCTCGCTTCGTTCTTGCCAGTATGCAAAGTCTTGGGTGGTCCGGCGCTAGGCCCGGGCCAGCCGCCTGCGCAGCGCCGCGAGCTGACCCGCCGCGCTCCCGTCGATGACCTCGTCGCCGACGCGGACGACGAGCCCGCCGCCGAGCCGGGGGTCGACCTCGACGTGCAGCGCGATCGGCCGCCCATAGATGTCGTCGAGCTTCGCGCTCAGCTGCGCGACCTGCTCGTCGGACAGGGCGTTCGCGCTGGTCACGTAGGCCACCGAGCGCTGACGCCGCTCCGCGGCCAGCTTGACCAGCCTGTCGAGCCCGACGCCGACGCCGCGGCCCTTGGCCCGGCGGACGACCTGCTCGACGAGGGTCTCGGTGACCACGTCCACCTTGTCGGCGAACAGCCCGCGCACCAGGGTGCGCTTGGCGTCGGCCGGACCGGTCAGGTCCGACAGCGCGGCTTCGAGCTCCGGGTGGTTGGCCACGACCCGCGCGACCTGGAAGAGCTGGGATTCGACGGTGTCGACGTTCCCGGTCTTCTCCGCCGAGGTGAGCAGGGCCGAGCGCCCGAGCGACTCGAGCCCGTCGGTCAGCTCACGGGGGCTGGACCAGCGGCTGCCCGCCACGGCGTCGAGCACCTTGAGGGCCGGTTCGGACAGCTTGCCGTCGAACAGCCGGCGCACCAGCGCGGTGCGCGCCTCCGGCGTCGCCGACGCGTCGCTCACCGCCCGGCGCAGGCCGATCTCCCGGTCCAGCAGGTCGACGACCGAGAGCAGCTCGTCGCCGACCGTGGCCGCGTCGGCTCCCGCGTCGGCCAGAACCTCGCCGAGGCGTTCCTCGGCGAGGCCGAGCGCTTCACGGCTCGCAGCATGCAGCGTCATTCCGGTTACTTCCCCGCTCCGTTGGAGGCACCGGCGGTCTCCAGCTCCGCGAGGAACCGGTCGACGGTGCCACGGCGGCGCACCTCGTCCTCGAGCGACTCGCCGACGATCCGGCTGGCCAGCTCGACCGCGTTGCGGCCCATGTCGGCCCGCAGCTCGGCGATGATCTGCGCCTTCTGGGCCTGCAGCTGGGCGTGGCCCTGGGCGACGATGCGCTGGGACTCGGCCTCCGCCTCGGCCCGCAGTTCCGCCTTGATCTGCTCGGCTTCGAGCCGGGCGTCGTCGCGGATCTTCGCGGCTTCGGTGCGGGCTTCGGCCAGCTGGGCCTTGTACTTGGCCAGCGCCTCCTCGGCCTCGGCCTGGGCCTTTTCCGCCTTCTCGATGCCGCCTTCGATCATCTGGGCGCGCTCTTCGTACGCCGCTTCGAAGCGCGGAACGACGTACTTCTTCAGAACGAGCAGCAGGATCACGAAGGCGACGACCCCGAGGATGACCTCGGGAATGTGCGGGATGATCGGGTTGGGCGCCTCTTCGGCGGCCAACACCAGGTCCGTCTTCAGCACAACGTCTCCTTAAGCGATGAGCTAACCGAACTCAGGCGGCGGAGGCGATGAAGTAGATGACGATGCCGATCAGGGCGAGCACCTCGGTAAGCACGAAGGTGGAGAAGCCGATGCCCTGCAGCTTGCCCTGCGCCTCCGGCTGACGCGCGGTGCCGTTGATGACGGCGGCGAAGATCAGACCCACACCGATGCCGGGGCCGATCGCGCCCAGGCCGTACCCGATGGCGGCAAGACCGGGGTTGATGTTGGCAGCCTGCGTCGCGGCCTCGGCCAGAACGATGTTGCTCACGTGCGTTTCCCTTCACTTCGGTCCACGCGCTCGCGTGGATCGGGGGCTTGTGTTCTCAGTGCTCCGACGCCAGCGCGGCGCCGATGTACCCGGCCGACAGCAGGGCGAAGATGTAGGCCTGCAGCACCTGGATGAAGGCCTCGAGGAAAGTCATCAGGATCGCGAAGATGAACGCCACCGGCGAAACGAGCTTCAGCCCGATTCCGTCGGTCTCGGTCAGCAGGAAGCTGCCCCCGAGGGTGAACACCATGATGATGAGGTGACCGGCGAACATCGCGGCGAACACTCGGATGGCGAGCGTGGCCGGCGCGATGAAGAACTTCTGCGCGAACTCGATCGTCGAGAACAGCGGCAACACGAAGCCCGGGACTCCGGCCGGCGCGAGCTCCTTCTTCAGGTAGCCCTTGAAGCCGTAGCGCTTGAAGCCGACGTAGTGGTAGACCGGGTAGACGACCAGCACCGAAAGCGCGAGCGGGAACCCGATCCGCGCCATCGTCGGGAACTGGAAGAACGGGATGATCCCGAACAGGTTGTTCACCAGTACGAAAGTGAACAGGCCGAGGATCAGCGGGAGGAACGGCTTGAAGTCCTTCGAGCCGATCTGCTCCCGCGCGATGTTGTTGCGGCCGAAGTTGTAGACCGACTCCGCGATGAACTGCGACTTGCCGGGGACGACCTTCAGCTTCCGGGACGCCAGCACGAAGTAGGCGATGATGATGACCAGCGAGATCACCACGAGCAGCATCGGCTTGGTGAAGCTGCCCCAGTACCCGGAGCCGAAAAGAGGCGGCAGGTTGAAGTCCGCCACACCGGGGGGCGTGAAAGTGCCACCCTCGGTCAGTACCAGCGCGCCCACTGGGCTCCTTCCGGTTCTCCCGGCCGGCGTTCACTCCGCCGGGGGAATCGTCACGATCTGGACTTAACGTACCCGATACGTATCGGGACGTCGGAGGCGGCTACCCCACAGTTCGCAGAACACGACTTCACGTTCTGCACACGGGGGTTCTCGCGTGAACACTGCCCTGCGGCCTACTTCGGACCAGCGGCGGAAGAGGCGGAACTACACGGTCGCCACACTGCTGATCGCGGTTCGTCTTAGGGAGCGTGCGGCCGAGGCCGCCACCCTTGACGCGGACCATACCAGCAGGTCAATCGGTGCCGTACAGCCGTACTCCATCCCCACCGATCAGCCCAGGACTTAGGTCCCGGGTCGACCCGGGACCCAGGTCCGGCGCGGGCCGGGACCGGCTCCGGATCACCGCAGGCGGGAGGTCCCGGTCACTGTCCGCAGCGCGCACGAAAGCGCACTTTTGTGGCGCCGGTCACACTCATGCGGCCGCAGGCACGTGCACGAAGAGTAACGGAAGTCCGCGGCAAAACGGACAGCGTCAGGACGGGATGATCGTCGGGATCTTCGTCTTGCGGAAGGCGGCGAACTCGGCCGCGGCGGCGAGCAGGATGGCCACGATCATCGTGATGCCGAGCGACATCGGGTGCAGCGCGGTGACGCCCTTCAGCAGGGTCAGCGCCCCGAAGAGCAGGACGACCTTCACGACGTAACCGCCGAGCGCGATGACCATCACGAACATCGGATCCTGGCCGGCGCTGAACTTCATCATGCCCAGCGTCGACAGCGACGCCAGCATCGCGAGCACGCCGCCGACCAGCGAGCCCAGGAACCCCGGCAGGCCGTTCAGGATGCTGAACAACGCGATGCAGACGATCACCGCGGGCGGCGTCACCAGCAGCGAAGCCTTCGTCATCGCGCGGGCGGCCTGCAGCACCACCTTGGCGTGCGGGTTCTCCTGCTCGGGCGTTTCGGTTTCGCTCACACTGGCTCCCTGCTCGGTTCGCCACCGAGTGTAGAGAACACCGCTGGTCAGGTTCCGGGCTGGTTGCGCGAGCGCAGCCGCGGGACGATCGAAACGACCACCGCGAACACCAGCCCGATCCCGATGATCCAGAGCGCCGCGGCGTCGTCGAACAGCGTCACCGACACCGCGCCGAAGGCGAGGATCCCGGCCCACAGGTAGATCAGCAGGACCGCGCGCCGCTGCGAGTGGCCGATCTCCAGCAGCCGGTGGTGCAGGTGCATCTTGTCGGCCGCGAACGGGCTTTCGCCGCGCCGGGTCCGCCGGACGACCGCCATGATCAGGTCCAGCATCGGCACGAACAGCACCGCCGCGACGACCACCAGCGGCGAGAGCAGCGCGATCGCGTCCTTGCCGCTGAACTGCGGGTACGGCACGCGCCCGGACGCCGACGTCGTCGCGCCGGCGAGCATCAGGCCGATCATCATCGAGCCGGAGTCGCCCATGAAGATCTTCGCTGGTTGGAAGTTGTACGGCAGGAAACCCAGACAGGCGCCGGCGAGGGTGGCCGCGATCAGCGCGGGCGGGTAGGTGCCGACGTCCCCGCCGGAGCTGTCGAGCAGGCCGAGCGAGAACGCGCAGGTCGCGGCGGCGGCGATGAACCCGAGGCCGCCGGCCAGCCCGTCGAGGCCGTCGACGAAGTTCATCGCGTTGACCATCACCACGACCATCACGACGGTGAGCAGCGCGCCCTGGTTCTTGTCGAGCACCAGCACCGAGCCGAACGAGCCGCCGGTGCCGCCCCACGGCACCCAGAACGACACCCACTGCACACCGAAGATGACCAGGATCCCGGCGCACATGACCTGGCCGGCGAGCTTCGTCCAGGCGTCCAGCTCGAACCGGTCGTCGAGCGCGCCGATCAGGGAAATGACACCGGCCGCCAGCAGCACGCCGACGGAGTCGAAGGAGGCATCGAAGCCGTGCGACAGCGCGGGCAGCTGGTGGGCCAGGCCCATCGCGGCGGCGACGCCGAGGTAGATGCCGACCCCGCCCATCCGCGGGATCGGGGCGACGTGGACGTCGCGCGCACGGGGGTTGGCGATCGCGCCGACGCGGATCGCGATCCGGCGCACGACACCGGTGAGCAGGTAGGTCACGGCCGTCGCGGTCAGCGCGACGAGAATGTATTCCCGGATGGGGAGGAGACCGGAAGTGGGCGGCACGGGGACGTCACGCTCGCGGGGTCGGGGTCACCCGCGACACGCTATCGTGCCGCGGTTCTCGCCGTGATCCGGCTTCAGGCCAACGATTCCGCGGGCACACCGAGCACCTCCGCGATGGCATCCTTGCCCACCGCGCCCTCGCGCAGCACGACCGGTTCGGTGCCGGTGAGGTCCACGATGCTCGACGCGACGGCCTCGCCGCTCGAGCCACCGTCGAGGTACACCGCGACCGAGTCGCCGAGCTGTTCCTGGGCTTCCTGCGCGGTGCTGGCGGGCGGCCGCCCGGAGACGTTCGCGCTGGAGACGGCCATCGGGCCGACGTCACGCAGCAGTTCGAGGGCCACGGGGTGCAGCGGCATCCGGAGCATCACGGTGCCGCGGGCATCGCCGAGGTTCCACTGCAGGCTCGGCGCGTGCGGCAGCACGATGGACAGGTCGCCGGGCCAGAAGGCTTCGATGAGCGCACGCGCCTGCGGCGGCACCCCGAGCACCAGCCCGTCCACAGTGGACCAGGAGCCGACGAGCACGCCGACCGGCATGTCCGGCCCACGGTTCTTGGCGCGCAGCAGCGCCTGGACGGCGCCGGCGTCGAAGGCGTCGGCACCGATGCCGTAGACGGTGTCGGTCGGCAGGACGACCAGCCGGCTCGACCGGACGGCCCCGGCCGCGGCGGCCAGCCCGTCGGCCCGGGTCTCCCGCTTGCTGCAGTCGTAGACCACGCTCATGGGCGCCAAGGGTAGTCCGGCCGGTTGCGGCGCCGTTCGCCGCGTCACACCGGCGGGAGGTCTGCAGCGAGGACATCTCTCGATCAGTGATAGGGAAACGCACTGCGCGCAGCTCCGGCCGCAGCGCAGACAGCCGCGACATCGCCCGATCACCGATAGAGTCCGCCAGCACGCAACCCACTGCACCGCGGACGACAGCCAGGACGTCTCTCAATCACCGATAGAGAGACACAGCGCGCCGCACCGGTCGCAGCGACGACATCTCCCTATCGCCGATAGAGAAACCCTCCGTGCAACTCCGGGCGCAACTTGGATGCTCTGGCGCGCAGACCGCCGCTGTCCGGGGCACCGCCGTTGCAGCGGCGAGGGGCCAGACTTTCGTCGTGCGGCAAGCGGGTAAACCTCGCCGCGAGACGGAAGCGGGACAGCCCGGCTCAATACGGTCGATCTTCGGGAACCACCAACCCCCGTTGGTTCCCAGCGAAGGAGCCGCAGATGCGCCCCAGAACCCCGAAAGCGCTCGCCCTGCTCGCCGCGGTCGCCGTCCTGAGCGGGCTCGGCGCGGGCACGGCCGCGGCGGAGCCGCTCACCCGTGGCTGGCCCGCCCCGATCGACGCCGCGCACTGGGAGAACCAGGACCACATGACCTGGTCCGACTACCGCAAGATCCCCGGCACGAACTGGGCTGACCCGAACCTGAAACCGACCCAGCGCACCTTCAAGGGCGCCGTCGTCCTCGCCGACTACCCGGACCAAGACTTCGTCGTCACCAAGCCGGCCCGCTCGACCGTCTTCGGCAACCCGGCACCGACGGCCGCGAACATCCCGCGGGCGCAGGTCGCGCAGTACTACCAGGACTTCCTCAACAAGCCCGAGGCCCTCAACAACGGCCACACGATCAACGAGTACTGGATGGAGGACTCCGGCGGCCGGTTCGGCGTGCAGCTGACCGCGTTCGGGCCGTACCGGATGCCCGGCAAGTCCTATGAGTACGGCATGGAGTTCCAGCCGAGCGCCTGCCCGCCCAGCGCGAACTGCACTCGTGACCTCCGCAAGGACGCCGGCGACGCCTGGCGCGCCGACGTCGGCGACACCGCGAAGCAGTTCGACTTCGTCTTCTACCTGTCCGCCGGCCAGGACGAGAGCTCGACCTGGCAGGAGTTCGGCGAGATGAAGTTCGGCACGAAGGAGAACGTGCCCGACAGCTTCGGCCCGCCGAACCACGACCTGCCCAACTACGCGGCGACGCGGTACGTGCCGTGGACGTCGTGGGCGTCGGCCGCCAGCATCTGGCCGAACGCCCAGGACGGCAGCTCGGTGCAGGCGGAGAGCTCCGGGCAGTCGACCTACGCCCACGAGTTCAGCCACATCCTGGGCATCGGCGACAACTACAACAATCCGTTCGGCGTCCCGCCGTCGCGCAGTTACAGCGGGCCGTGGGACATGCTGTCGCGCGGCACGTTCAACGGGCCCGGCGGCCCGCACACGCGCTGGCAGATCCCGGCGACGCAGGGCAGTTCGATGGGTGCCCAGCACCAGCTGCGCAACAAGCTGAAGCTCGGCATCGTCGACACCGCCGACGTCCTGCAGCTGGACCGCAACCAGCTGGCGTCGACCGGCCCGGTGTCGGCGCGGCTGACGGCCCGCGAGACGGAAGCGCAGCCGGGGGCGTTCACCGGCCTGAACATCAAGCTCACCGGCGGGGACAAGGCACCGAAGTGCGACCGGTCGAAGGACCCGTTCTGCGACGGCGGCGGCTACGACAACTACACGGTCGAGGTCGTCGACCGGATGGGCTCGGACTCCTTCGCGCCCGACTCCGGCGTGCTGATCACGAAGACGAAGAACAAGGACGACGCCCCGTTCGACTGGGTGATCGACGCGAACCCGCAGGACATCGACATCACCGACTACACGAAGCCGGACGGCACCCCGGTGAAGATCACCATCGGCGACTACCGGCAGCTCAACGACGCCCTGTTCAAGGCGGGCACGGAGGCGGCCAGCCCGTACGAGTACACGGACCAAGCCAACCGCCTGCGGTTCTTGATCACGGATGTGGCCCGCGACCGCCACGGCATCCTGTCGTACACGGTGACGGTGGCCTCCCTGGACGGCGCGGGCAACCAGCTCCGCGGCGCGGCACTGACCCCGGCCCTGCCGGCGTTCGCCCGCGGCGGCCTGGCCACGTGCGACTTCGGCCTGCTCAACACGGGCGCGGCGCGCGGAGCGCAGGCACCGTACGACAGCGACACGTACCGGCTGAGCGTGTCGACGGACGCCCGAGGCTGGGAGGTCCGCCTGCCGAACGAGCTGGCAACGGCAAAGTTCGGCGGCCACGTGAAGGTCCCGGCGTACGCAAAGCGCGGCGCGGGCGGCGACCTGGCGGCAAGGGTGAAGCTGACGGCAACATCGCTGAGCGACCCATCGAAGACGGCGACGGCGAGCTGCACGGCGTTCGGCTTCTAGCGGGTGGTCCGGAGGGCGCCTGCCACGGCGGGTTCCCTCCGGACCGTCTGGTTGTCCACAGCCTGCACGACATGTGGACAACTCGTCCCCGGCGGGGGCTTTTCCCGCTTTTCGTCGGAGGGGGCCGATAAACTGGACCTGGGGACGCCCCCCTGGGAGTGGCGGGGGATGCTCGGTGGCCTCCGGGGCGGCTGCTCAGCCCCACAAGGGCTGCCGGCCCGCCCGCTCAGCCCAGCCGGCGCGCAGTGACGAACCGGGCCCGGCCCGTCAGGTCCGCGTGGTCCTCGACTCCCGTCAGGACCCTTCGGGCCCTTACCAGTGCCGGGACCGCCGAACCGTGCGTGTCGTCGTGCTCGATGGCCAGGCCGCCTCCCGGGCGCAGCAGGCGCGCTCCGGCCGCTATCGCGTGGCGGATCACCGCCAGGCCGCTCTCCTCCGCGAACACCGCTCTCGGTGGGTCGTGCTCCGCGACTTCCGGTGGTACCGGGGTGCCCTCCGGGACGTACGGTGGGTTGCACAGCACCAGGTCCACCAGGCCGTCGAGCTCGGCGAACATCGTCGGGTCGCCGATGTCGCCCGAGTACAGGCGGATCGGGGTGTTGCCGGCGTCCGCGTGGACGTCCGCGTTGTGGCGGGCCCAGGCCAGTGCCTGCGGGTCGATGTCCACCGCGTAGACCACCGCGTCCGGGCGCGCGTGGGCCACCGCCAGTGCCAGCGCGCCCGAGCCCGTGCACAGGTCCACCACCACCGGGAACTCGCGGCCCTGGAGGAACTTGACGCCCCACTCGAGCAGCAGTTCCGTCTCCGGGCGCGGTACGAACACGCCCGCGCCGACCGCTACCGTGATCTCCCCCAGCGCGGCCCAGCCTGTCAGGTACTGCAGCGGGATGCGCTTCGCGCGCTGCTGGACGAGCTGGCCGATGGCCTCGATGACCGGCGGGTCGACCAGCGGCACCATCGGCAGCCGGCCGCGTTCGACCCCGAGCACGTGCGCGGCGATCACCTCGGCGTCGAACCGCGGCGAGGCGACGCCCGCCCGCTCGAGGATCCGGGTGGCCTCGATGATGGCCAGGCGCAGCGGCTGCCGATTCACTCGTCGTCCTTCACCTCGTCAAGCCTGGCACACCAGGCGGAACTCCCCCGTGAGGACACGCGCCGGTCCTACGCCGTCCAGCGTATCGAGGCACCCTCGCGACTCGGCACCGCCGTGGCGCGATTCGGCGCGTATATCCTGGCGGGGGCGGGCGCGGTGGCCGTCCACTCCGGCCCGGCCGATGTCTTCGCCGGTCCCCAGGATGCCCTCGACGCCGACCTCCGGGAGCGCCAGTGCCGACCGAGCCGACCACGCGCCACCGGGTCGCGTTCGTCTTCCCCATCTACAACGAGGAAGCGAACATCGACCTGCTGCACAAGACCGTCGACGAGGTCACCGCGCCACTGGCCGGGCGCTACGACTTCAGCTTCCTCTACGTCGACGACGGCAGCCGTGACGGCTCACTGGCGAAACTCACCGAGCTCAGCTCCCGCGACCAGCGGGTCACCGTCATCGAGCTCTCCCGCAACTTCGGGCACCAGATGGCCGTCACGGCCGGGCTCGACCTGGTCGACGCGGACGCCGTCATCATCATGGACAGCGACATGCAGGACCCGCCGCGGGTCGCCTTGGAGCTGCTCGAGAAGTGGGAAGAGGGCTACGACGTCGTCTACGCCCAGCGCCGGTCGCGTCAGGACTCGCCGTTCAAGCGGTTCACCGCGACCGCGTTCTACTGGTTCCTGCGGAGAATGGCCGCGGTCGACATTCCGAAGAACACCGGCGACTTCCGGCTGATCGACCGCAAAGTGGTCGACGAGCTGCGCAAGTACCGCGAACGCGACCGCTTCTTGCGCGGCCTCGTCAGCTACATCGGGTTCAAGCAGACCGCCGTCCTGTTCGACCGCGACAAGCGCCATGCGGGCGTGACCGGCTACCCGCTGACGAAGATGCTGCGCTTCGCCGCCGACGGCATTCTGGGCTTCTCGACCACGCCGCTGCGGATGATCACGCGGATGGGGTATCTCATCTCGTTGCTGAGCTTCCTCGGCGTGCTCTACGTCGTGGGCGTGAAACTTTTCGCGCCGGAAACTGCCGTTCCCGGCTGGGCGTTCATCACCATCGCCATGTTCTTCCTCGGCGGCATCCAGATCATCATGCTCGGCGTCCTCGGAAGTTACATCGGCAGAACTTATTCACAAGTGCAGAACCGGCCGCTCTACGGCGTCGCGTCGGTACGCACGGGTATCGACCAGCCCGCGGAGGACCGCCGGAGCGCCGCCCGATGAGGCTCGTCACCGCCACGCAGGTGCGCTTCGGGATCGTCGGGATCGGCAACACCCTGGTCGACGCCCTCGGCTACGCGTTGCTGGTGACCCTCGGCCTGCCCACGTTCGTCGCCAACCTGATCTCCACGACGGCGGGCATGCTGCTGTCCTTCTCGCTGAACCGCAATTTCACATTCCGGGCGAAGGACGGCGATGTCCGCCGCCAGGCCCTGCTGTTCTTCGGCGTCACCGCGTTCGGGCTGTGGGTGATCCAGTTCGCCGTCATCTGGCTGGTCGGCCGGCTGTTCCCGGGCGTCAACCTGCTGGTTCCGAAGGGCGCCGCGATCGTCGTCGGGCTGTTCTGGAACTACCTCCTCTACCACTACGTCGTGTTCCGGCACCGGCCGGTGAGCCCGGTGCCGGGTGCAGCACCTGCCGACTCGGCGTGATCTCGTACGCTGCTTCGGGTGCGATCCCGTGAACTGCGCTTCGGCCTGGGCATCTTCGCCTTGTCACTGGGCGTGCTGCTGGTCCGGTTCCTCGTACCCCGGCCGGTCGGGATGGCCGACAACGGCGACGGCTGGCGGCTGCTGTGCCACCTCGGCGGCCGGCACCCGGAGGTCAGGTCCGAGTACTACGTCCACTTCAGCTACGGGCCGGGCTCGGCGTGCAAGAGCGACTACATCTCCAGCCAGGCGTGGCTCGACTGGCTCGCGAGCAAGCTCGGCCAGGTGCTCGGCGTGTCGACGGAGCTCAACCTGGTGGTCCTCGGCGCGATCACCTGCGTACTGGTCGCGGTCGGCGTCGCGGCGACGGTCCTGGCACTGGACCTGAGCGTCCGCAACCGCGTCATCGCCGCCGTGCTCCTGCTGCTCGTGATGGCCGATTCGGCGTTCTTCGGCTACTTCGCGTCGGTGCTGAGCGAGGGTGCGGGCTTCCTGGGGATGCTGCTGACCGCGGGCGGGCTGCTGCTGATGCACCGCACGGGCGCGCGGCGGTACTGGGGCGCCGCGCTGACCGTGGTGGGCGCGCTGATCGGCATCAACGCGAAGTCGCAGACGCTGCTGCTGATCCCCCTGTTCGTCCTGGCGCTGGCGCTGGTCCGGCCGCCGGGCCAGCGGGGCTGGGCGCGGTGGGCGCTGCCGCTGGGCGTGCTGGTGGTCGTGGGCGCGGGGACGGCGCTGGTGCAGTCGAAGGGCGACCCGGCCAACGCGGAGTACCGCGAAGCGAACATGTTCCACGTGGTGTTCGACAGCATCGTGGACGGCCGGCACGACACGGACGCCGACCTGGCCGCGCTGGGCCTGCCGCCGAGCGCGAAGCAGTTCATCGGCAAGAGCTGGTGGGAAGCGCACCCCTGGACCGACGCGGACTACGGCACCTACCAGGACCGGATCAGCCGCCGGAACGTGGTGCAGTACTACCTCGGCCACCCGGCGCGGACGCTGCAGATCCTGCAGCGGGGCGCGGTGGACACGCTGACGGCGCGCCCGGCGCGGCTGGGCAGCTTCTCCGCGACGTCCGGGTTGCCGCCGATGGCCAAGGAGTACCGGGTGCCGGTGTTCTCCGGGCTGTCCGCGCTGGCGGCGCCGCTGGGGCTGTTCGTGCTGGTCCCGGTCTGGCTGCTCGTCGCGTGGGCCGGGATCCGCGCGTTCCGCCGCCGCGCGCGTGAGTACGGGGTCGGGGTGTTCTTCCTGCTGCTGTTCGCGGTGGGCCAGTTCGGGCTGTCGGCGCTCGGCGAAGGCGTCGAGGGCGTGAAGCACCAGCTCCTGACGCTGTTCCCGACGTGCCTGGCCTTCGCGTTCGCGGCTCTGAGCCTGCTGCCTCGACCGGCCCCGCCGGTCGAAGACGAAACCGAGGAGGAACCCATGACCGAGGTCTTCGACGCGTTCCGCGAGCCGCAGAGGCCGGTGCTCCGGTGATGCGGATCATGCACCAGGTCGTCACGTTCGACGCCGCCGATCTCGCGGCCGAGAGCCGCTTCTGGGCCGGGGTCCTCGGCGGGCAGGTGGACGAGGACGGCGACTGGCACACGGTGCTGGTCGACGGGGCGCCGCGGATCGGCGTGCAGCTGGCCCCGGACCACACGCGGCCGCAGTGGCCGGACGGCCCGGCGCAGCAACAGGTGCACCTCGACCTGTGGGTCGAGAACTTCGCCGAAGCGCACGAACACGTCGTTTCCCTCGGCGCCACGGTGCTCAAACCGGCCGCCGGAAACACCGCCGGCGACGATTTCCAGGTGTACGCCGATCCGGCCGGTCATCCGTTCTGCCTGTGCTGGCTGGTCGCCCGGCAACCGGGTGCGCACACCGGTTAACCGGGTCTCGCGGCGAGGCACCCGATTCCATCTCCTAGGATGCCGGGCACCGGGTCTGGGGGAATTTTCACCTGATCGAGCGCCGCCCGGACCGTTCCGCACCGAAACTCCGGGGAGTCCCGCAGTGCCGACCAAGCCGACCACCCGCCGGGTGGCGTTCGTCTTCCCCATCTACAACGAGGAAGCGAACATCGACCTGCTGCACAAGACCGTGGACGAGGTCACGGCGCCGCTGGCCGGGCGCTACGACTTCAGCTTCCTGTACATCGACGACGGCAGCCGCGACGGCTCCCTGGCCAAGCTCACCGAGCTGGCCGAGCGTGACGCCCGCGTCACCGTCATCGAGCTCTCCCGCAACTTCGGGCACCAGATGGCCGTCACCGCCGGGCTCGACCTCGTCGACGCCGACGCCGTCATCATCATGGACAGCGACATGCAGGACCCGCCCCGCGTCGCCTTGGAGCTGCTCGAGAAGTGGGAAGAGGGCTACGACGTCGTCTACGCCCAGCGCCGCTCCCGCCAGGACTCCGCGTTCAAGAAGCTGACCGCCGGAGCCTTCTACTGGTCGCTCCGGAAGATGGCCGCGGTCGACATCCCCAAGAACACCGGCGACTTCCGCCTGATCGACCGCAAGGTCGTCGACGAGCTGCGCAAGTACCGCGAACGCGACCGCTTCCTGCGCGGCCTCGTCAGCTACATCGGGTTCAAGCAGACCGCCGTCCTGTTCGACCGCGACAAGCGCCACGCCGGTGTCACCGGCTATCCCCTGCGCAAAATGCTCCGCTTCGCCGCCGACGGCATTCTCGGCTTCTCGACCACGCCCCTGCGCATGATCACCCGCATGGGGTACCTGATTTCCCTGCTCAGCTTCATCGGCGTGCTCTACGTCGTCGCAGTAAAACTCTTCGCCCCCGAAACCGCGGTACCCGGCTGGGCGTTCATCACCATCGCCATGTTCTTCCTCGGCGGCATCCAGATCATCATGCTCGGCGTCCTCGGAAGTTACATCGGCAGAACTTATTCACAAGTCCAGAACCGGCCGCTCTACGGCGTCGCGTCGGTACGGACCCGTCCCGACGAACCGGTCGCCGCGCCGGAGAATGCCGACGCGGGAAGAGGTACCCGGTGAAGATGATCACGGCCACCCAGCTGCGCTTCGGGATAGTCGGGGTGGCGAACACGCTCGTCGACGCTCTCGGCTACGCGCTGCTGGTGACAGTGGGCGTCCCGCTGTTCGCGGCGAACTTCGCCTCGACGACCACGGGCATGCTGCTCAGCTTCACCCTGAACCGCAACTTCACGTTCCGCGCGAAGGACGGCGACGTCCGCCGCCAGGCGGTGCTGTTCTTCGGCGTCACCGCGTTCGGGCTCTGGGTGGTGCAGGCGCTGATCATCTTCGCCGTGACGAAGGCGTTCCCCGGCGTGCACGTGCTGGTCCCGAAGTTCGCCGGGATCGCGGTCGGCCTGGTCTGGAACTATCTGCTCTACAACAAGGTCGTCTTCCGGCAGCGGCCGGTGACGGCCGGCACGCCGGTCCCGGAGGTTTCCCATGACTAGCACGGCCGTCCCGTCCCGGGTCGCCGGCCAGGCCGAGCCGGAGCGTCCGGAAGCCGCCCGCCCCAGCCGCTGGGCGTGGCTGAACGGCGACTACGCCCGCGTCTTCGCCGTCGTGCTGGCCTGGAACCTGGTGCTGATCGCCGTCGCGTACCTGTTCGGGCCGTCCAGCCCGACCAGCGAAGGCGTCCCGAAGACCGGCATCGGCTCGACGGCGAGCCTGCTGGCCCACACCTACCGCTGGGACGCCGGCAACTACGGCGAGATCGCCGTGCACGCCTACACCGGCAGCTACGCCCCGACGCGGGCGTTCTACCCGGTGTTCCCGATCCTGGTCTGGCTGGTGCAGACGATCAGCTTCGGCACGCTCGGCCTGCTCGCCGCCGGCTTCCTGGTCAACCTGGTGGCGACCTGGCTGGCCGCGGTCGCGCTGCTGAAGATCGGCCGCCACTTCTTCGAAGGCGAGCGGGCCCCGTGGCTGGTCGTCGCGGCCTTCCTCACCGCGCCCGCCGCGTTCTTCCTGCACTCGTTCTACAGCGAAGCGGTGTTCTGCGCGCTGGGCTTCTGGGCCTACCTGTTCGCGCTGCGCCGCCAATGGCTCTGGATGGGCCTGACGCTCATCCCGCTGACGGCCTCCCGCATCACCGCGGCGGCGTTCGTCGGCCTGTGCTTCCTGGAGTTCTGGCGGTCGAAGGACTGGAAGCTGCGCGGCCTGCTGTCGTGGAACCTGCTGTGGTTCCCGGCGGCCTTCGTCGGCCTCGGCGGCGTGCTGCTCTACATGAAGCTCCAGACCGGCGACGCGTTCGCCAGCTTCAACGCGCTGAAGGGCGTGAAGAGCTGGTCGTACCACAAGTTCAACCCGAACATCCTCGAGACGCTCTGGGGCGAAGCCAAGATCACCGGCCACGCGCTGCTCGGCGACACCCCGATGGACGCGTGGACGCTGATGAGCCACGTGCTGCCGATGATCGGCCTGGTGCTGCTGTTCGCGTCCTCGGTGTACGTCCTGGTGGCGCTGCGCGCGAAGGGCATCCCGCTGGCGCTGTTCGGCTTCGCGTCGATCGTGATGCTGACGATGAACAGCAACGTCGTGTCGGTGCACCGCTACCTGCTGCCGTGCCTGGTGATGTACGTGGCGCTGGTGCTGTTCGGCGAACGCCGCCCGCAGCTGCGCGGCGCGGTGCACGTGGTGCTGTACGCGAACGCGCTGGTCTGCGGCGCGATCTACATCCGCTTCATCACCGGCTTCTGGGCCGGCTGAGCCGTCCCGGTCCGGCTCAGCCGGACTGGGACGCCAGGCGCTCTTCCCGGTCCGCCGTCGCCAGGGCGTCCAGGACGCCGTCGAGGTCGCCGTCCAGGACCTGGTCCAGGTTGTACGCCTTGTAGTTCACCCGGTGGTCCGAGATGCGGTTCTCCGGGAAGTTGTACGTCCGGACGCGCTCCGAGCGGTCCACCGTGCGGACCTGCGAACGGCGGGCGTCGGACGCCTTGGCCGCCGCCTCCTCCTCCGCGATCGCCTGCAGCCGGGCCTGCAGCACCTGCAGGGCCCGCGCGCGGTTCTGGATCTGGGACTTCTCGTTCTGGCAAGACACGACGATACCGGTCGGCAGGTGAGTGATCCGGACCGCCGAGTCGGTCGTGTTGACGCTCTGGCCGCCCGGGCCCGACGAGCGGAACACGTCGATGCGCAGGTCGTTCGGGTCGATCTCGACCTCGACCTCCTCCGGCTCCGGGTAGATGAGCACCCCCGACGCCGACGTGTGGATGCGGCCCTGCGACTCGGTCGCCGGCACGCGCTGGACGCGGTGCACGCCGCCCTCGAACTTCAGCCGGGACCAGACGCCGTCGACGACCGCCGACTTCGTCTTGATCGAGAGCGTCACGTCCTTGAAGCCGCCCAGGTCGGAGTCGACCGAGTCGAGCACCTCCGCCTTCCAGCCGTGGCGCTCGGCGTAGCGCAGGTACATCCGCAGCAGGTCGCCGGCGAACAGCGCCGACTCCTCGCCGCCCTCGCCGGACTTGATCTCCATCACGACGTCGGAGCCGTCGTACGGGTCGCGCGGCAGCAGCAGCTCGGTGAGCTTCGACTCCAGCTCCGGGATCTTCGCGCTCAGCTCCTCGGCCTCCGCGGCGAACTCCGCGTCCTCGGCGGCCATCTCCTTGGCGGCCGAGAGGTCGTCACGGGCGGCGTCCAGCTCGCGGACGGCCCGCACCACCGGCGTCAGCTCGGCGTAGCGGCGGCCGAGCTTGCGGGCGCGCGCCTGGTCGGCGTGCACCGCCGGGTCCGCCAGCTGGGTTTCCAGCTCCGCGTGCTCGGCGAGCAGCCCCTTGAGCGAGCTCGAATCCACCTCTGCCACCTCTCAGCCCGGGAAAGACACGAAACGGCGCCCACCCGGAAGTACCGGATGGGCGCCGTGGAAAAAGCTACTTGGCGTCGGCCTTCTTCTGGCGCTTGCCGTAGCGAGCCTCGAAGCGCGCGACCCGGCCACCGGTGTCCATGATCTTCTGCTTGCCCGTGTAGAACGGGTGGCAGTTCGAGCAGATCTCGACGTGGATGTTGCCGCTGGTCTTCGTGCTGTGCGTGGTGAAGCTGTTCCCGCAGTCGCAGTTCACTTCGGTGACCACGTACTCGGGGTGAATGCCGCTCTTCATGGTGTCCTCTCTCGTTGGCTCCGGGTCCCCAGTCGTTCCCACGGGGTGAACCGGCGCCGGACTTCAGCGGGTGATTCTGCCAGACGCGCTGACGTGTACTGGAACGTACCCCGCTGACCAGCTATTCCCGACGCGGAAGGGGCCTCCCCGGGTGCCCGGGAAGGCCCCTTCCGCAGACCGGGACTCAGTCGTCTTCGCCGCCGCCGAGGGCGGTCTTCGAGACCTGCATCAGGAACTCGACGTTGGTCTTGGTCTTCCGCAGCCGCGAGATCAGCAGGTCGATGGCCTGCTGCGAGTCGAGCGCGTGCAGCACCCGGCTCAGCTTCACCGTGACCGCGAGCTCGTCCGGCGAGAGCAGCAGCTCGTCCTTGCGCGTACCGGACGGGTTGACGTCGACCGCCGGGAACACGCGGCGCTCGGCGATCTTCCGGTCCAGCTTGAGCTCGGCGTTGCCGGTGCCCTTGAACTCCTCGAAGATGACCGTGTCCATCGTCGAGCCGGTCTCGACCATCGCCGTGGCGAAGATGGTCAGCGAGCCGCCGTTTTCGATGTTGCGGGCCGCACCCAGGAATCGCTTCGGCGGGTACAGCGCGGTCGAGTCGACACCACCGGACAGGATCCGGCCGGACGCCGGGGCCGCCAGGTTGTAGGCACGGCCGAGGCGGGTGATCGAGTCGAGCAGCACGACGACGTCGTGCCCCATCTCGACCAGGCGCTTGGCCCGCTCGATCGACAGCTCCGCGACCGACGTGTGGTCGGACGGCGGCCGGTCGAAGGTCGAGGCGATGACCTCGCCCTTCACCGAGCGCTGCATGTCGGTGACCTCTTCCGGACGCTCGTCGACCAGGACGACCATCAGGTGGCACTCGGGGTTGTTCGTGGAGATCGCGTTCGCGATGTCCTGCATGATCGTGGTCTTACCGGCCTTCGGCGGCGACACGATCAGGGCGCGCTGCCCCTTGCCGACCGGCATGATCAGGTCGATCACGCGGGTGGTGAGCTTGTGCGACTCGGTCTCGAGGCGCAGCCGCTCGTTCGGGTACAGCGGGGTCAGCTTGGTGAAGTCGGGACGCCGCTTGGCCTCGTCCGGCTCCAGGCCGTTGATCGAGTCGACGCGCACCAGCGGGTTGAACTTCTGCCGCTGCTGCTCGCCGTCGCGCGGCTGGCGCACGACACCGGTGATGGCGTCACCGCGGCGCAGGCCGTACTTGCGGACCAGCGACAGCGAGACGTACACGTCGTTCGGGCCGGCGAGGTAGCCGGAGGTGCGCACGAACGCGTAGTTGTCGAGCACGTCCAGGATGCCCGCGACGGGCAGCAGGACGTCGTCCTCGCGGATCTCGGTGTCCGGCGAACCGGCGTCGCGCTGGCCGCCGCCACTGCCCCGGCGGCGACGGTCGCGGAAGCGACGGCCGCGACGGCCGCCTTCCTCGTCGTCGTCCGGCTGCTGGTTGCGGTTGTCCTGGCCGCCGCGGCTGCCGTCCTGCTGCTGGCTGCCGCGCTGGCGGTCGCCGCGGTTGCCGTCCTGGCGGGCGTCGCCACGGTCGCCACGGTTGTCGCCACGGTCGCCACGGTTGTCACTGCGGTCGCCACGGTTGCCGCCCTGGCGCTGCTGGTCGCGGTTGCCGCCGCCCTGGCGCTCGCCCTGCTGGCGGTCGCCCTGCTGACGGTCACCGCCGCCCTGGCCCTGGCCCTGCTGGCGGTCGCCGCCCTGCTGGCCGTCGGGCGCCCCGGCGGCGCGGTTGGCACCGCGGCGACGCCGGCTGCGGCCGCCCTCCTCGGGCTGGCCGTCCTGGCCCTGGGGGCCGTCCTGCCTGTCCTGCTGCGGGCGCTCGGCCGCCGGCGGGGTGTCCGACGGCGCGGAGGCGGGCGCCTCGGCCTTCGGCTCCGGCCTGGTCTCGGCCGCGGGGGCTTCGGCCTTCGCCTCGGCCTTGGCGGCCTTCGGCGGCTCGCCGACGCCCTCGAGCGGCAGCGTCTCGGCCGCCGCACGCGGCTTGCGGGACTTGCCCTGGCGCTCGCGGATCGCGGCGATCAGATCGCCCTTGCGCATGCCCGTCGTCTCGCCGACGCCGAGCTCCCCAGCCAGCGAACGCAGTTCGGCGACGGTCTTGCCGGTCAGCCCGCCGACCGTCCGCTTGGGAGCGGGGGCGGTGCCGTTCGAACCGGCCGTGTCGCTACCCACGTCGCTCAAAAGATCGGTGTTGCTCACACATGTCCTTCCTGACCGATCCACGCCTCCAGGCGGATCAGCGGACTGCCGCTCGCTTCTGATCGCGAACCGGCGTATCTGCCCCCCGATACGGGAGATGAGCTCTTCGGCCGTGCGAAACACAGCGGGAGCGCCTCCACCACAGGGGTTTGCGTCCTCCATTCGGAGGACACGGAATTCGGCACCGCCGAGACCGGAAACCCGCCTGCGTCCCTCCGCGTTACCCCGCGTGCCAGGCGGTGCGGATTCGGCGGATCGACGAAGGATGCGATCCGGGAGACTCCCCGGGACCGGCATCGGGTGCGGAAACGCACGGTGATCGAACGCCCCCGAGGGTAGACCGCAGCGGTGCCGGGTGCAACAACCACCCCCCGCGTGGCGGGCGTGGCGGCAGGCACGTGACCCAGCCTTTACTGAGCCGCAACCTGCACACCCGTGAGATCCACGGGCAGCTCGAAGACGTCGAACCCGTCAACGCCGGCCGACGGCGGGAGTATTCCCGTGGTGGTCAGGGCGAGCACCGTCGGACCGGCACCGGAGACGGCGGCGGCCACGCCGTGTGCACGGAGCGTCGCCACCAGCTCCGTGCTCGCCGGGTACGCCGGGGCGCGGTAGTGCTGGTGCAGCCGGTCTTCGGTGGCCGGGAGCAGGAGCTCCGGCTTCGCCGTCAGCGCGTGGACGGCGAGCGCGGCCCGGCCGGCGCTGTGCGCGGCGTCCGCGTGCGGCACGGTCGCCGGGAGCAGGCCGCGCGTGGTCGCGGTGGCCGAACGCACCGACGGCACCGCCACGACCGGCTGGATCGACGCGTGCGGCGTGAGCCGTTCGGCGTGGAACCCCTCGCCGTCGCACCAGGCCAGGACCAGGCCGCCGAGTAGGCTGGCGGCGGCGTTGTCGGCGTGGCCTTCGAAGCCGCCCGCGAGCTGCAGCGCGTCGAACGCGTCGATTTCCCGGCCCGCCAGCGCGTACCCGGCGGCCACGCCGGACACCACCGCGGCCGCGGACGAGCCGAGGCCGCGCGCGTGCGGGATCGCGTTGAAGCAGCGCAGGTGCAGGCCGGGAAGCTCGACGCCGAGGTGCTCGCAGGTCGCGCGGATCGCCCGCACGACCAGGTGGGTCTCGTCGGTGGGGACGTCCTCGACCCCGCCCGCGCCGGCGTCGATGACCTCGACCTTCAGCCCGGTGTCGGTGACCCGCACCTCGACGACGTCGTAGAGGCTCAGCGCCAGCCCGAAGGCGTCGAAGCCGGGCCCGAGGTTCGCCGTCGACGCCGGGACGGTGACGCGGAAGCCGGTACTCACCGCAGGTCCAGCGCCGCCGCGACGGCCGAGGGGTCCACGGCGAGGGGTTCGACCTCGACGTTGCCCGCCAGGGCCGTCTGCGGGTCCTTCAGGCCGTGGCCGGTGACCGTGCACACGACGCGGGAGCCCTTCGGGAGCCGCCCGTCGGCGGCCGTCGCGAGCAGGCCCGCCACGCTGGTCGCCGAGGCCGGCTCGACGAAGACGCCCTCGCGCGCGGCCAGCAGCCGGTACGCCTCGAGGATCTTCTCGTCGGTGACCGCGTCGAACAGGCCGCCGGACTCGTCCTTCGCCTTCACCGCGGCGGTCCACGACGCCGGGCTGCCGATCCGGATCGCCGTCGCGATGGTGTCCGGGTCGCGCACCGGCTCGCCCAGCACGAGCGGCGCCGCGCCGGCCGCCTGGAAGCCGAACATCCGCGGCGTGTTCTTCACCACACTGTCGTTCGCGTACTCCGAATACCCCGCCCAGTAGGCGGTGATGTTGCCGGCGTTGCCGACCGGCAGGCAGTGGATGTCCGGCGCCTCGCCGAGGACGTCGCAGATCTCGAAGGCGGCGGTCTTCTGGCCGGCGATGCGGACCGGGTTGACCGAGTTGACCAGGGTGACCGGGTAGTCGGCCGCGGTCTTGCGGGCCAGTTCGAGGCAGTCGTCGAAGTTGCCGTCGACCTGCAGGATCCGCGCGCCGTGCAGGACGGCCTGGGCGAGCTTGCCCATGGCGATCTTGCCTTGGGGCACCAGCACGGCACAGGTGAGGCCGGCGCGGGCGGCGTAGGCGGCGGCCGAGGCGGAGGTGTTGCCGGTCGACGCGCAGATCACCGCCTTGAGGCCGCTGGCGAGCGCGTGCGTGATGGCCACGGTCATCCCGCGGTCCTTGAACGAGCCGGTCGGGTTGGCGCCCTCGACCTTGAGGTACACCTCGCAGCCGGTCAGCTCGGACAGGTGGTGGGCGGGCAGCAGCGGCGTGTTGCCCTCCCCCAGCGTGACGACCCGCGCCCCGTCCGGGACCGGGACGCGGTCCCGGTACGCCTCGATGAGTCCGGGCCACGGGTGCCTGATCACTGGTCTTCGCCTTCCACGCGCATGACGCTGACAACTTCGTGCACCACGTCCAGCCGGCCGACCTGGTCCACAGTGGACTGCAGGGCCGCGTCGGGTGCCTGGTGCGTCACCACGACCAGGCTCGCGCGGTCGCCGACGTCGCTCTGGCGCACCGCCGCGATGCTGACGCCGTGGTCGGCGAACGCCTGCGCCACCTGAGCGAGCACACCGGCGCGGTCGGCGACCGACAGGCTCACGTGGTACCGCGTCGGGGTCTGGCCCATCGGCCGCACCGGCAGGGCCGCGTGCGCGGATTCGCGCGGGCCGCGGCCGCCCACGACCTGGTTGCGGGCCACCGCGACGAGGTCGCCGAGCACCGCGCTCGCGGTCGGCGCGCCGCCCGCGCCCTGGCCGTAGAACATCAGCTCGCCCGCGGCGTCGGCCTCGACGTAGACGGCGTTGAAGGCGCCGCCGACGCCGGCCAGCTGGTGGCTGCGCGGGATCATCACCGGGTGCACCCGGGCGGAGACGGACTCGACGCCGTCGTCGTCGGTCACCCGCTCGCAGATGGCCAGCAGCTTCACCGTGCGGCCGAGCATCCGGGCCGCGGCCAGGTCGGCGGCGGTGACGTCGGCGATGCCCTCGCGGTGCACGTCCGACGCCGTCACACGGGTGTGGAAGGCGAGCGAAGCGAGGATCGCGGCCTTCGACGCGGCGTCGTAGCCGTCGACGTCGGCGGTCGGGTCGGCCTCGGCGTACCCGAGCCGGCTGGCCTCGTCGAGCGTCTCGGCGTAGCCGGCACCGGTGGAGTCCATCGCCGAGAGGATGTAGTTCGTGGTGCCGTTGACGATGCCCATCACGCGCGTGATGCGGTCGCCGGCCAGTGACTCCCGCAGCGGGCGCAGCAGCGGGATGGCACCGGCCACCGCGGCTTCGAAGTAGAGGTCCGCGCCCGCGGCGTCGGCTGCCTCGAAGAGGTCGGCGGAGTGCTCGGCCAGCAGCGCCTTGTTCGCCGTGACGACGGACTTCCCGGCCTTCAGCGCGGCGAGCAGCCAGCCGCGCACGGGCTCGATGCCGCCGACCAGCTCGACGACGACGTCGACGTCGTCGCTGGTCACGAGCTTTTCGGCGTCGGCGGTCAGCAGCTCCGGCGGCAGCTCGGGGTGCTTGTCCGGGCGGCGGACGGCGATGCCGGCCAGCTCGACCGGCGTGCCCGCCCGCGCGGCCAGCTCGCCCGCCTGCTCGGTGAGCAGCCGGGCGACCTCGCCGCCGACGGTCCCGCAGCCCAGCAGCGCGACCCTGATCGGATGGCCTTCTGCAGCAGACACAGTGACTCAGACCTCCAGGCGCAGCATGTCGTCGGTCGTCTCCCGCCGCAGCAGCAGCCGCGAGCTGCCGTTGCGCACGGCGACCACGGCCGGGCGGGGCATCCGGTTGTACGTGCTCGCCATCGAGTAGCAGTACGCGCCGGTCGCCGCGACCGCCAGCAGGTCGCCGGGAGCCAGCGTGTCGGGCAGCCAGCAGTCTCGTACGACGATGTCGCCGGACTCACAGTGTTTTCCCACGACCCGGGACAGCACCGCCGGGACGGGCTGATCGTTGTCGCCCGCGGAGCGGGAAACCAGCCGGACGTCGTAGACCGCGTCGTAGAGGGCGGTGCGGATGTTGTCGCTCATCCCGCCGTCGACGCTGACGTACCGCCGGGAGGACTCGTCGCCGAGCGAGACGTCCTTGATGGTGCCGACCTCGTACAGCGTGATCGTGCCCGGACCGGCGATCGCGCGGCCCGGCTCGCCCGCGATCCGCGGCACCGGCAGGCCCGCGTACGCGCACTCCTTGCGGACGATCTCGCGGATCTGCGTGATCATCTGCGCGGGCGGCGGCGGGTTGTCCTTCTCGGTGTAGGCGATGCCGAAGCCGCCGCCGAGGTCGACCAGGCTCAGCTGGTCGAGCAGCTCGGGGCCGTGCTCCTTGGCCAGGTCGCCGAGCAGCCCGACCACGCGGCGGGCGGCGACCTCGAAGCCGTCGGCGTCGAAGATCTGCGAACCGATGTGGCTGTGCAGGCCGACGAGCTTCAGCGAACGCGCGTTCAGCACCCGGCGGACCGCTTCGGCGGCGTCGCCGCTCGCCAGGGAGAACCCGAACTTCTGGTCCTCGTGCGCGGTCGCGATGAACTCGTGGGTGTGCGCCTCGACGCCGACCGTGACGCGGATCAGCACCGGCTGCACGACGTCGTGGCGGGCGGCGATGTCGGCCAGCCGGGCGATCTCGAAGTAGGAGTCGAGCACGACCGTGCCGACGCCGGCGGCGACCGCGGCTTCCAGCTCCGCGGGCGACTTGTTGTTGCCGTGGAAGGTGATCCGCTCGGCCGGGAAGTCCGCGCGCTGCGCCACGGCGAGCTCGCCGCCGCTGCAGACGTCCAGGCTCAGCCCCTGCTCGGCCACCCAGCGGGCGACCTCGATGGACAGGAACGCCTTGGACGCGTAGTGCACGAGCGACGGGTCGTCGAACGCCTCGGCGTAGTCGGCGCAGCGGGACTTGAAGTCGGCTTCGTCGACGACGAACAGCGGGGTGCCGTGCTTTTCGGCCAGCTCTCGGACGTCGACGCCGGCGATCCGGACGACGCCGTCGGCGGCACGGAAGGTGTTGCGCGGCCACACCTTCGCGGGCAGCTTGTCGAGCTGTTCGACCCCGGACGGCTGGAGCCCGGAGGTGTCGGCGTGGGGGTAGACGTCGGCGTGCCTGGGGCCCGCGGGGTGCGCCATTTCTTACATCCGTTCCGGAGCGGAGACACCGAGGAGGGTGAGGCCGTTCGCCAGCACCTGGCGGGCGGCTTCGCACAGCGCGAGCCGGGCGTACGTCAGAGGGGTCGCCTCTTCGTCGCCCATGGGCAGCACGCGGCCCACGGTGTAGAACTTGTGGTAGGCGCCCGCGAGTTCTTCGAGGTAGCGCGCGATCCGGTGCGGCTCCCGCATTTCGGCGGCGCGGCGCACGGTTTCCGGGAACTCGCCGATGGTGCGGATCAGGTCGCCCTCGGCGGGCAGCGTCAGCAGTCCGAAATCGACGTCCGAAGTGGACTTGATACCGAGGTCGGCCGCGTTGCGCTGCAGGGACGCCAGCCGCGCGTGGGCGTACTGGACGTAGTAGACGGGGTTGTCGTTGGAGTGCTTGCGCAGCAGGTCCAGGTCGACGTCCAAAGTGGAGTCGACGGAGTAGCGGATCAGCTCGTAGCGGGCCGGGTCGACGCCGACGGCCTCGACGAGGTCCTCCATGGTGATCACGGTGCCCGCGCGCTTGGACATCCGGACCGGCTTGCCGTCGCTGACGAGGTTGACCATCTGGCCGATCAGCACCTCGACCGTGGCCGGGTCGTCGCCGAACGCGGCCGCCGCGGCCTTGAGCCGGGCGATGTAGCCGTGGTGGTCCGCGCCGAGCATGTAGATGCACAGGTCGAAGCCGCGGTTGCGCTTGTCCTTGAAGTAGGCCAGGTCACCGGCGATGTAGGCCGGGTTGCCGTCCTGCTTGATGACGACGCGGTCCTTGTCGTCGCCGTACTCAGACGACTTGAGCCACCAGGCGCCCTCGTTGAAGTACAGGTTCCCGGAGTCCTTCAGCTGCTGGACGGCGGCGTCGACCGCACCCGACTCGTGCAGCGAGTTCTCGTGGAAGTAGACGTCGAAGTCGGTGCCGAACTCGTGCAGGCTGGACTTGATCTCGGAGAACATCAGCTCGATGCCGATCCGGCGGAACGTCTCGTGGCGCTCGGCTTCCGGCAGCGACAGCGCGCTCGGCTCCTGCTTGAGGACGTTGGCGGCGATGTCGTTGATGTAACCGCCCGCGTAGCCGTCCTCCGGCGCGGGCTCGCCCTTCGCCGCGGCGACCAGCGACCGGACGAACCGGTCGATCTGGGCACCGGCGTCGTTGAAGTAGTACTCACGGGTGACGTCCCCGCCCTGCGCGGCGAGCACGCGGCCCAGCGCGTCGCCGACCGCGGCCCAGCGAGTGCCGCCGAGGTGGATCGGGCCGGTCGGGTTCGCCGAGACGAACTCGAGGTTGATCCGGGTGCCGGCCAGCGCGTCGCCGCGGCCGTACGCGGCGCCGGCGTCGAGCACCTGGCGCACGATGTCGCCCTGCGCGGCGGCGGCGAGCCGGAAGTTGAGGAAGCCGGGGCCGGCGACCTCGGCCGAGGCGACACCGTCGTCCGCCGACACCGCTTCGGCGAGCGCCTCGGCGAATTCGCGCGGCTTGAGGCCGGCCTTCTTGGCCACCTGCAGCGCCAGGTTCGTCGCGTAGTCGCCGTGATCGGGGTTGCGCGGGCGTTCGATGGTCACCTGCTCCGGCAGCACGGCGTCGTCGATGCCGCGTGCGGCGAGCACCTGCACGGCGGAGCTGCGGACCAGGTCGGCGAGAGCGGCGGGAGTCACTTGCCGAATTCTAGGTGTGCCCTGGTGGGGCCCTTGCATCGGTCTCGAAGACGTCACGACACCTCCGCTTTGGGGGTCCGGGTGGCGGAGCCCCCGGCCCGAGGCGAAGCCTCGGCTGTTACTGCTACGTGAGGTGTTAACGGTGATCAGACGGCCGGCCCCTAGACTGGCCCGGGCGGGAATCCGTCCGCAGCCACCAGAGGGAGAACGCGGGAGCCATGGCGAACGGGACAACTCGGAAAAAGGGGTCGGCGGTGAAGGCGGCCCGCGGTTCCGTCGTGAGCAAGAAGGGCACGCCCTGGGGGACGATCGTCGCCGTCGTCGCCGTCGTGGCGCTGGCCGCCTCGGTGATCATCTACTACATGGTGCAGTCGGCGCCGAAGCGGGAGCAGGCCGACCGCGAGGCCGCGGCCGCGTCGTTCGCGCCGACGGCGTCGGACCCCGACCCCTCGAAGCGCATCCCCGGCGTGGTGACCGCGACCTACACCGGCAGCGTCCACGTCCTGCCGACCGAGCGCGTCGCCTACGACAAGACCCCGCCGTTCGGCGGCCCGCACGACGGCTACTGGGCGGCGTGCACCGGCGTCGTCTACCCGAACGCGGTGCGGACCGAGAACATGGTGCACGCCCTCGAGCACGGCGCCGTGTGGATCGCCTACAACCCGCAGCAGGTCACCGGCGACGCGCTGAACCAGCTCAGCGTCCGCGTCAAGGGCAAGCCGTTCACGATGATGTCGCCCTACCCGGGCCTCGACAAGCCGATCTCGCTGCAGTCGTGGGGCCACCAGCTGAAGGTGGACGACGTCAACGACGCGCGGATCGACGAGTTCATCGCGGCCCTGCGCACCAACCCGAACGGGGTCTACCCCGAGGTCGGCGCGTCGTGTGACGCCCTCGGCCCCGGCCAGTTCGACCCGGACAACCCGCCGCCGTTCAACCCGTCGAAGCCCGGTCCCGACGCCAAGCCGATGGACTACAAGGGCACCGCGGGCGCCCAGCAGGAACAGGGCGGCATGAACCAGCCTTCGCAGGGTGCTCCCGCGCCGTCCACCGGTGCCTCCGCGCCCTCGGCGACGCCGACCAAGTGACCACGGAAGAGCCCGCCGAGCAGCCGACCTGGTCGCGCTGGGTGATCATCGGCGGGACCCTGCTCGCGGTCCTGCTGATCGGCGCGACGGCGGGGATGTTCCTGACCCGCGCCATCGACGACGCCCCGGCTGCCACCCCGGCAGCCGGGTCCGTCGAGGTCGGCTTCGCGCAGGACATGTCGACGCACCACCTCCAGGCCGTCACGATGGCCGGCTGGGCCCGCGACCACTCGACCGACCCGGAGATCCGCCAGCTCGCGTTCGACATCGAGCGGACGCAGCTGGAGCAGGTCGGGCGGATGAAGGGCTGGCTCATGCTGTGGGACCAGCCCGAGCAGGCGATCGGCGCGCCGATGCAGTGGATGACCGAGCCGATGTCCGGCCATGACGGGATGTCGATGGCCCCGGTCTCGGTCAATCCCTCCGGCAGCGCGCTGATGCCGGGCATGGCGACCGACGCGGAGCTGGCCAAGCTGCGTTCGCTGTCGGGCAAGCAGCTCGACGTCTTCTTCCTTCAGCTGATGCTCCGCCACCACCAGGGCGGCACGGCGATGGCCCAGTACGCGGCGTCGCATTCGAGCCTGCCGGCGTTGAAGGCACTGGTGAACAGCATCATGACTTCGCAGGGCGCGGAGATGGACCAGATGAAGCTGATGCTCTCGACCCGGGGCGCCCAGCCGCTGCCGGCCTAGCCGCTCGCGCGGCTGTTCCGCGTCACCAGGACAGTTCCTGGCAGCGGCGTGCGCACTGCGGCGCTTCGACCTGCAGCGTCGCGTGCTCGATCGCGTACCGCGAGGACAGCAGGTTCTGCGCCTCCGTCAGCACGTCCGACTGCTTCGCCGGCGGCGCCAGGGTCAGGTGCGCCGAAGCCACCTCCATGCCCGACGTCAGCGTCCAGACGTGCAGGTCGTGTACGTCCGCGACGCCGGGGAGCGCGGACAGTTCCGCGTTGATCGCGCCGACGTCGACGCCCTGCGGCGCGTGCTGGAAGAGGATGCGCAGCGCCCGGCGGGCCAGCATCCACGTGCGGGGCAGCACGAACAGGCCGATCGCGACACCGATGATCGGGTCGGCGTAGCGCCAGCCCGTCAGCAGCGTCACCGCGCCGCTGACCAGCACGCCGACCGAGCCGATGAGGTCGGCCAGCACCTCGAGGTACGCGCCGCGGACGTTGAGGCTCTCCTTCGCCCCGGAACGCAGCACCGCGAACGACACGATGTTGGCCACCAGGCCCGCCGCCGCGGCCAGCAGCACCGGGAGACCGGGGACCGCCGGCGGGTCGCTGATCCGGCCGATCGCTTCGACGAGGACGTACCCCGCGACGCCGAACAACAGGATCGCGTTGCCGAGTGCGGCCAGCACTTCCGCGCGATAGAGGCCGAAGGTGCGGCTGACTGTGGGACCGGAGCGGCGCGCGAGGACGATCGCGGTCAGCGCCATGCCGACACCGAGGACGTCGGTGAACATGTGCGCCGCGTCGGAGATCAGGGCCAGCGAGCCGGTCGTGAAGCCGACGACGAACTCGAGCACCATGAAGCCGGCGCCGACGCCGAGGGCGATGGCCAGGCTCCGCACGTACCGGCCCGACGCACTCGCCGGCTCGATCGCGTGCCCGTGGCCGTGTCCGTGCCCCATGCCGCCTCCGTTCCCGGTTCACCGTCCGGCCAAACATATAGTCGAATGCGCATATGTGCAACAGAGGACAGCCTAAGTTGACCCACCCGAAAGTTACCGCGACCCGACGAATCCGCCCAATCCACCAGGAGGGTTTCCCGTCAGCTGGACTCGTCACGCATCGGCGTCGACCATCCGCCGCAGCAGCTCCCGCAATCGGACACGGTCCTCGGGAGCCAGCGCGGCCAGCGGTTCCGCGGCGAAGCCGAGCGAGCGCCGGAAGTTCCGGGCCAGCACCGCGCCCGCCGGCGTGGCGACGATGTTCTTGATGCGGCGGTCGCGCTCGTCCGGACGCCGCTCCACCAGTCCGCGCGCTTCGAGGCGGTCGATGATCCCGGTCACGTTCGACCGCTCGGACTTCAGCTGCTCCGCGATGCGGTGCATCGGCAGCGGCTGCCCGAGCGCGGCGAGCACCTTGGCCTGCACCGTCGTCAGCCCCTGCGACGCCGCCGCGGTCTCGTACGACTCCGTGAACCGGTCGACGATCCGCGCGAGCAGGGCGACGACGTCGTCGGTGATCGGGTCAGCGCTCATCTACCGATGATAGAGGAATAGTTGACCGCATGAACCATCCATGCCTATAGTGATTTTAGTTCACTCCATTAACCATCATCTACATGAAGCAGGTACTCCGATGAGCAACGACCGCGTCGCCCTGATCACCGGCACGTCCACCGGGATCGGCCTCGCCACCGCGGTACTGGCGGCCCGGCGTGGCTTCCGCACTGTCGCCACCCTGCGCGACACCGGCCGCGCCGACCGCCTGCGCCAGGCCGCCGCCGACGCCGGCGTCGAACTGGACGTACGCCCGCTCGACGTCACCGACGCCCAGTCCGTCAGCGCGGCGTTCGAGGGCGTCCTCGCCGACTACGGCCGCCTCGACGTTCTGGTCAACAACGCCGGCGCGGGCCACGTCGGCACGATCGAGCAGGAGCCGCTCTCGGCCATCCGCGACACCATGGAGGTCAACTTCTTCGGCGTCGCCGCGGCGACCAAGGCCGCGCTGCCGGCGCTGCGCGCGAGCGGCGGCCGCCTGATCACCGTGACCAGCGTCGGCGGCGTCGTCGGCCAGCCCTTCAACGAGGCGTACTGCGCGGCGAAGTTCGCCGTCGAAGGCCTGATGGAGTCGCTGGCGCCGGTCGCCGCGGCGCAGGGCGTGACGGTGTGCGTCGTCGAGCCGGGCGCGGTCGCGACGGAGTTCGTCAACAACGTCGGCGTCGACGAGCGGCTCTTCGCCGAAGCAGGCCCGTACGCCGGTTCGCTGCACAAGTACATCGCCAACGTCACGAAGTCGTTCCAGAGCGCCCAGACCGCCGACGAGGTCGCCGAGGTGATCCTGGGCGCGATGACCGCGGACGCGCCCGCGTTCCGGATCCAGACGTCGAAGTGGGCCGAGGAGTTCGCGGCGGTCAAGTTCGCCGACCTGGACGGCTCGGCCGTCCAGCAGCTGACCGGCGGCTGGCTCGCCTAACGCACGAGCCGGAAGAACCCCCGAACCTGTCCGACGAACGACTCGGGCTGTTCGAGCGCGGCGAAGTGCCCGCCGGCGGGCAGCTCCTCGAACCAGCGCAGGTCGGTGTAGCGCTGTTCGGCCTGCCGCCGCGACGGCCGGACGATCTCCCGCGGGAACACCGAAATCCCGGCGGGAACATCCACTGTGGACAGATCGCGGTCGTTGTTCTCCCAGTACATCCGCGCGGACGAGGCCGCCGTCGCAGTGAACCAGTAGACGGAGATCATGTCCAGGATGCGCCGGCGGTCGACGGCGTCCTCCGGGCGGCCCTTGTGGTCGGTCCAGGCCCAGAACTTCTCGGCGATCCACGCGGCCTGACCGGCCGGCGAATCGGTGAGGCCGTAGCCGAGCGTCTGCGGCCGGGTCCCCTGCTGGGCGGAGTAGCCACTGCCGGTCCGCCGGAACTCCTCGAGATCGGCGAGGGCCCGACGCTCTTCGGGCGTCGGATCGGCGATGTCCATCCGCACGGGCGCGAAGTTGACGTGCACCCCGGCCACCCGCCCGAACCGCGCGAGCGCGTTGGTGACGGCGGCGCCCCAGTCGCCACCCTGGGCGCCGTAGCGGTCGTAGCCGAGCGACGTCATCAGCCCGTCCCACAGCGCGGCCACCCGCCCGATCTTCACGGCGGGCTTGTCGCTCCACCCGAACCCGGGCAGCGACGGCACCACGACGTGGAAGGCGTCGGCGGGATCGCCACCGTGGCGCTCGGGGTCGGTGAGCGGCCCGATCACGTCGAGGAACTCGAGCACGGACCCGGGCCACCCATGGGTGAGCACGAGCGGCAGCGCACCGGGCACCGGCGACCGGACGTGCAGGAAGTGCAGCCCCACCCCGTCCACGGTGGCCCGGAACTGCGGGAACGCGTTGAGCCGCCGGGCGAACCCGAAGTCGTACTCTTCACCCCAGTCGCGACAGAGCTCACGCACGTAGGCGAGCGGAACGCCCTGCGACCAGTCATCGACGGTCTCGGCCTCGGGCCACCGGGTACGCCGCAACCGCTCCCGCAGATCGGCGACATCGCCTTCGTCGAGCGATACCTGGAACGGCTCGGCCATGTCGGCTCCTTCAGGTGGGCCTCCCACGCTAGCGACGCTTGCCTGAACCGATCAACTTCATGGCCGTGACCAGCGCAATCGCGCGTGGGACCACCTGCGGCACGGGGGTCGCGGGGCATGCGCTAAGCTTTCGGAGTCGCCCAGCGATGGGCCCTCGTAGCTCAGGGGATAGAGCACTGCCCTCCGGAGGCAGGTGTCGCAGGTTCGAATCCTGCCGAGGGCACCCTTACGGGAGCGGGAGAAACCGCTCCTCACCAGCGTTTTCGTGCTCGA
>NZ_JBFBBT010000010.1:4254-331777 GCF_040682815.1 Amycolatopsis sp. NPDC051102 | reverse complement strand
ACGGTGGCAATGGACGGCCCGCCCCGCCCGCGCCCGCCGGGGCGGGTGCGCGGCCCGCGTGCCCGGGTTGTTGACCCCCCCCCGGCCGCGGGGGGGGGGGGGGCGGCCCCCCCCGCGGGAGGGGTGGGACCCGGCCAGAGGGCGGGTCCCACCCTCGCGGTTCAGCCGCAGTGCTCGAACTCGCTGTCGTAGGCCTGGCCGCCGGCCGAGCCGCCCCACTTCACGCACTTGTCCGCCGCCGCGGCCTCGACCGGGCCGGCGAAGTAGGAGAACGCTCCCGAATCCGTCTGCCGCGCCGAACCCTTGACCTCCAGGTAGGCCGAGGTCGCGGTGGCCGACCCGGCGGCGGCGTTCTTCATGGTGCTGACGCAGTTCCGGCCGTTGGCCGCGTTGTACGACAGGTACACCGTGCCGGCCGCGCCGCCGGTGCCGAGCGGAGCCGAGTCGATGACGCCGTAGCCGCCACCGCAGGCCGGCGCGCCGAGCGCGGCGTCACCGACCGACGCGAACCGGATCGTGTCGTTCGCGTGGAACTCCGGGCCCGCCTCGAACAGCACGCCGACCGAAGCCTGCGACAGCTGGACCATGTCGGAGTACGCCGCGTCCTGGCCCCAGACGAGCAGGCTGCCCGCGGTGCCGGTCCAGTTGGCACCCTCGTCGAACGACGAGTGGATCCGCAGTTCCTTGCGCCGGTCGCAGACCGACGGCGCGGCGAACACGATGCGGTTGTACTTGCCGCCCGCGTCGGTGGCGCTCATCCGCGCCGTCGAGCCTTCGACGACCGGGGTGACCAGGTCGGTGGCGAAGGCGAACTTCGAGCTGAACGTCGCGCCGCCGTCGGAGCTGATCGCGAAGGCCCGGTTGTGGGTGCCGTCGGACAGGCACTTGTCGTCATCGTTGGCGTCGTTGCGCGCGGCGGCGTACACCCGGCCGTCCTGCAGCTCGGTGACGCTGATCTCCTGCGGGTTCATCAGGTCCGAAGTGGACGTGTCGGTCGCGCCGCGGTGCCAGGTGGTGCCCTTGTCGTCGCTGTAGACCAGCGCACCGGTGTTCTTGCCGCCGACGGTGTAGCTCACCCCGGCGACGAGCCGGCCGGCGTGCGCGCCGCGGCTCAGCACGATCCCGTGCGACGGGCCGGTCGCGAGCCAGCCGGGAGCGCTCGCGAAGCCGAGCTCCGTGGTCAGCACCTTCGGCGCCGCCCACGTCTTCCCGTTGTCCTCGCTGATGGACACGCGCGGGACCCGGCCGCACGACGGGTTCGTGAAGCACTGCATCGTCGACAGCAGCACGATCCGGTTGCTGCCCGGGACGACGATCGGCGCCGGGTTGCCCTTCACGTCGCCGAAGGCCTCGATGACGGTGTTCAGCGCACCCCACGTCTTGCCACCGTCGGTCGAACGCTTCATCACGAGGTCGATCTTGCCGAGGTCGTTGCAGAACGAGGCGCCGCCGTTGCGGCCTTCGGCGAAGGCGAGCAGGTCGCCGTTGTTCGCCTTGACGATGGTCGGGATGCGGTAGCAGTCGTGGCCCTCGGTGTTCTTGGTGAACACCAGTGTGCTGGCCACGTCGGCCTGGGCGGTCGCGGTGCCGATGGCGGCCGGGACGGCGACGGCGGCGCACCCCAGCAGCCCGGCGAGCAGGCCGCGGGCGAGTCGGGTGATCTTCACGGTACGGGCTCCCTACGGGTTTCTTCTACGTCTCGGCGACAGCGTCGACGCGGCCCGTACAAGAGGTGTACAACCTCGCGTATAACGAACTATACGTGTCCGGCAGGCGAATTTCAGGTGAACGCGGTCAGGGTGCCGAACCCGGTCGCCAGCACCAGCAGCGTGGAGAGGAACCCCAGGAGCAGTGCCCGCCCGCCGCCGCGCAGCAACGAGCCGAGCCGGACGGCGCAGCCGAGGCCGAACAGCGCCCCCGCGAGCAGGAGCGTCGACACGGTCTTCGCGCCGTCGAGCACGATCGCGGGGACGAGCCCGGTGCTGCGGACGGCGACCATCGCGAGGAAACCGAGGACGAACAGCGGCACGAGCGGCGCGTGTCCCTCGCGGCGGGTGCGTTCGGCGGCGCCGACGAGCGCGACCACCGGGGCGAGCAGGACGACCCGGCTGAGCTTCACCACGACGGCGATCCCGACCGCGGCGGCGCCCGCCGGCCCGGCCGCCGCGACGACCTGGGCGACCTCGTGCACCGAGATCCCCGCCCAGCTGCCGGTCCGGGTCGCGTCGAGGCCGAGGGCGCGGGCGAGGAGGGGGAGGACGGCCAAGGCGAAGCTGCCGTAGCAGGTGACGAGCGCGACGGCGGTCGCCACGTCCTCGTCGTCGCGGTCGACCACGCCCTCCACGGCGGCGATCGCGGACGCGCCGCAGATCGAGAACCCGGTGGCGACCAGCAGGGCGAGGCTGCGCGGCACCCGGACGAGCCGGGCGAGGCCGAGGGTGCCGAGGAAGGTGACCGCGACGGTCAGCACCACGGCGGCGAGCGTGCCGGGGCCGAGCGCGAGCACCGTGGGCACGGCGAGCTGCAGCCCGAGCAGGACGACGCCCGCGCGCAACAGACGTTTCGTGAGGCGGGCGACGGCCTGGCGGTGCTCGCCGGTCAGGACGGGCGTGCTGCCGAGGACGACGCCCAGCACGACCGCGACGGTGAGGGCGCCGACCACCGGCCAGGCCGAGCTGAGCGCGTACGCCGCGGCGACGCCGAGCCCGATGATCGCGAGGCCGGAGGTTTTCGCCGTCGTCAGTGCCATACCCGAAGCGTCGCCGCTCGCGGGCACGCGCGGTAGCCGTCAGTGCGAGGTGAGGTCATAGACTGAAGCTATGACCGGACCCGATCTGGATTCGCTGCGCCTGCTGGTGCTCGTCGACGACCTCGGCAGCATCGGCCAGGCCGCCGGGGCGCTCGGCATCGCCCAGCCGTCGGCGAGCAAACGTCTGTCTACTTTGGAACGCCAGCTGGGACTGTCCCTGGTGGACCGGACGCGCCGCGGCTCGGCCCTGACACCGGACGGCCGGGTGATCGCCGGCTGGGCCCACCGCGTGCTGGCCGAAGTGGACGGTCTGCGCACCGGTGCGGAGGCGCTGCGCACCCAGCGCGGTGCGCAGCTGCGGGTGGCCGCGAGCATGACGCTCGCCGAGCACTTCGTCCCTGCGTGGATCGGCGAGGTCAAGCGGACGGGGCCGGACACCTACGTCGGGCTCGAGGTGGTGAACTCCGAGCAGGTGGCCGAGCTGGTCGCGCGCGGCCGCGTGGACCTGGGCTTCGTCGAGTCGCCGGGGCCGTGGCCGGGCCTGTCGACGCGCCGGGTGGCGACGGACCGGCTCGTCGTCGTGGTCCCGGCCGGGCACCCCTGGGCCCGGCGCCGCCGCCCGCTGACCGCCGCCGAGCTGGCCGCGACGCCGCTGGTGGTGCGCGAGCCGGGGTCGGGCACCCGCGAGACGGTGGAGGCGGCCCTGCGCCGGGCCGGTGCGGGTCCGGTGCGGCCGTTGCTGGAGCTGGGCTCGGCGTCGGCGGTGCGCAACGCGGTGACGGCGGGTGCCGGGCCGGCGGTGATCAGCGACCTCGACGTCGTCCGCGAGGTCGCGGGGCGGCGGCTGGTCCCGGTGCCGGTGGACGGCGTGGAGCTGGGCCGGGTGCTGCGGGCGGTGTGGCCGGGGGGACGGCGCCTGACGGGGCCGGCGGCGGAGCTGCTGACCCTGGCGGTGAAGTCCGGCGCGGGCTGACACCTTGCCGCCGATCGAGCGGCGATATATCGTGTGAATGTCGCCGATACGACTGGGAGGTCGTCATGGACATGCAGACGGGAGCGGACCGGATCTTCGGCGGGTTCGGGCACCACCACCCTCACCACGGCCGGCCGGAGCACGCCGTGCCGGGGCACGAGGAGTGGCACGGCGGCCCCGAGCTGGCCCGCGGCGGGCCGCCCGGTGGGTTCCCGCCGCCACCACCGCACCCGCCGCAGCCACCGGGCTTCCCCGGGTTCCCGGGCGGCCCGGGCTCGTTCGGCGGCCCCGGCGGCTGGTTCGGCGGGCCGGGACCGTTCCAGCGGGTGCGCGAGTTCCGCGGCGGCCGGCCGCCGGCCCGCCCGGTGCGTCCGGCCGTGCTGGCGCTGCTGGCGGAGGAGCCCCGGCACGGCTACCAGCTGATGCAGGAGATCCGGCGCCGCACCCACGACCGGTGGCGCCCCAGTCCGGGCTCGGTGTACCCGATCCTGCAGCAGCTGGAGGACGAGGGCCTGGTCCACACGGTCGAGTCGGCGGGCCGCCGCGTCGCCGAGCTGACCGACGCGGGCCGCGCGCACGTCGCCGGCCGCGAGGAGGAGTTCGCGGCCCTGTGGGAGGAACCGGAGGAAGAGCCGGGCGCCGACCGGTTCGCGGCGCTGTGGCACGCACTGGGCGAGCTCTCGGGCGCGGCGGCCCAGGTGGGCCACAGCGGGACGGAAGCCCAGGTGGCGGAGGTGAAGAAGATCCTCGCCGACGCGCGCCGCCGGGTGTACGCGGTGCTCGCCGACGCGGGCCTGGAGGACGAGGACGCCTGAGGCCCGCCGGCCGGACCGTCCACATCGGACGGTCCGGCCGGCGGGTAAGCTCCACCCCATGGAGGCCGAGGACTTCGCCGCCCACCTGACCGCGACCATGACCGGCAGCGCGCTCACCATGCTGATCGGCGTGGGGCACCGCACCGGGCTGTTCGAGGCCGCCGCCCGCGGCCGGGCCACCAGCGCCGAACTCGCCGAGCGGGCCGGGCTCCAGGAGCGCTATGTCCGCGAGTGGCTCGGGGCCATGGTCACCGGCGGGATCTTCACCTACGCCGAGCCGCACTACACCTTCCCGCCGGAGCACGCGCGGTTCCTGCTCGGCGAGACGGCATCGAACATGATGTCGTCGCTGCTCACGCTGTCCGCCTTCACCGGCATCCTCCCCGACCTCGAACGCGCCTTCGCCGAAGGCGGCGGCGTGCCCAGGTCGGCCTACGGGCCCTACCTCGAAACCCTCGGCGCGAAACCCGGCGACAGCTGGAAGCACATCTACCGCGAGCACCTGGTGGACGGCTTCTTCGGCGCGGTCCCCGGCCTCACGGACCGGCTCACCGCCGGTGCCCGGGTGCTCGACCTCGGCTGCGGTACCGGGAACGCGATCGCCGTGGCCGCGCGGGCGTTTCCCGCCTCGCGGTTCACCGGGCTGGACATCAACCCGAACGTCGTCGAGCAGGCGCGGGGCATCGACCTGCCGAACGCCGGGTTCGCCGTCGGGGACGCCGCCGAGCTGAGCGCCGATCCGCCCTACGACGTCATCACCGCGTTCGACGCCGTCCACGACCAGGACCGGCCAGACGTCGTGCTGCGGCGGGTCCGGGGCGCCCTCGCGCCGGACGGCCTGTTCTTCATGGTGGACACCGACTTCTCCAGCGATGTCGCGGCGAACGTCGGCAACCCGCTGGCCGCCCTCACCTACTCGATCAGCCTGATGTACTGCACGACGACGTCGCTGGCCGAGGGCGGGGCCGCGCTCGGTGCGATGTGGGGCCGGGAAAAGGCGCGGCAAATGCTGGCGGACGCGGGGTTCCGGCACGTCGACGTGCTGGATTCCCCGCGTCCGCAGAACTGCATCTACGTCTGCCGGCCGTGACTCACTGCTGGTACGGCGCCGCCGCGGCCTTGGCGGCGGTCACCAGCGCGCCCTTGTTCTTCGGCCAGAACGTGCTGTCGACGCAGGTGTAGCGCGGCAGGAAGCCGCCGCACGTGCCGCTCGAACCGCCGACCTCGAACGTCACGCTGGCGACGCCGAGTTCGCCGTAGGTGAAGTCGTCGGTGGTGCCGGTCGTGTCGTAGCCGACGGTCTCCTCGTTCGTGCCGACGAGGTAGCCGTTGGACGCCGCGTACTTCGCGCCCAGCCGGCGGTACTGCGCGTCGTTCGGCGCGGTGGCCTGGGTGAAGCCCCACGGGATGATGATGTCGTTGCCGTAGCTGTGCAGCGTGATCATCGTGCCCTTGGCCGTCGCCGGCGCCGGGTCGTTGTCGCCGGTGCCGCGCTGGTCCGGGAAGATCGCGCGGGCCAGCTTCTCCAGCGCCTGCACCTCGGGCTCGGACCCGGCGCCCACGCCCTGGTAGGTCTCGGAGCACGCGGAGTTCGAGTCGCCGCCCCACTTGAACGTCGAGTTCCGGTTGAGGTCGACGCCGATGTTCGTGCCGGTGCAGCCGCCGCGGGAGTTGTTCGCGTTCTTGCGCTGCAGCTTCGGCGAGTTGCCGCCCGAGGCGACGATGTCGACGCCGTCCGGGTTGGCGATCGGCACCACCCACACCTCGGTGGTGTCCATGATGGACTTCGCGGTCGCGTCGGTGGCGTAGCCGTCGGCGAGGTAGTCGATGAAGCGCCACGCGAGCTCGCCGGTCGACAGCTCGCGCGCGTGGATCTGGGCCATCAGGAAGAACTTCGGCTTCGGCGACGTCGCCGACAGCGTGCAGTCGCCGGCCTGCTTCTTCGTCAGGCAGATGGCCTGGATGTCGTGGCCGCCTTGGCCCTTGGCCTTCTTCCAGGACTGCCCGATCGTGTACTTCGTGGCCAGATCGGGGTGCGCGGCGGCGACCTGCGTCAGGTGGTTCTCGTGCGCGGTGACGGTCCGGTACCCGCCGTAGAAGGTGTCCGCCGCCAGCCTGTTCGTCTCGGCGGGCAGGTCCTTGTAGACGGTGTCGAAGAACGACGGCCGGAAGCCGAGCGCCCGCAGCTTCCCGGCGACGGCCTGGCCACCGACGACGTTGACGGTGCCGGCGTCCCCCTCTTCGACGTCGAAGCCGGCCGCGGCCAGCGCCTGCGCTTGGGCGGCGGTGGCCGGGACGCGCCAGAACACCGGCGTGTCGGCGGCCTGCGCGCCGGCGGTGCCGCCGAGCAGGGAGCTGAGCAGGACCCCGCTCGCCACGAGGGCGAGCCGGGACAGGGACCTTGACGCCATCGGGGGATCTCCTCACGCCGCACGGATGGAGGTCCGGTCGGAACCCGTGGTCACCGTACCGGCACGCACAGTGTGTCGGTACGGCACAAAGGGGTCATACCCCCGAAAGTCGCGAGTCGCCGGAAGGCCGAAGGGCGGCACTTTCACGTGAAAGTGCCGCCCTTCTCGTGCGGCTCGCTACTTCTTCAGGCCGTGTTCGATGGCCTCGATGATCCGCGGCCGCAGCTCGGCCGCCGAGATGATCGCGTCCACCGAGCCGACCTCGACCGCGCGCTGGATGCTGTGCACGCGGTCGAACTCCGCCGCCACTTCGCTGACCTTCTCCGCGCGGACCGCCGACTGGACCTCCGCCAGCTGGGCGCTCAGCGAGGCGCGTGCCGCGCCGCTCGCCGCCGCCACCTGGGCCTGCAGCTCCGTCACGCGCGGGTCGTTCGCCGTGCGGTTGTTGACCTCGCCCGCGAACACCACCGCCGCCGCCGGGGCGCCGCCCAGCACCGAGGCGAACGAACCCTCCAGCGCCAGCACCGTCATGTTCGGGTTCAGCGCCTTGGAGAACACCACGAACGCGCCGCCGTGGTACCGCGAAATCACGCAGAACACGATGGGGCCCTCGAAGTTGACGATCGCCCGGCCGATCTCCGCGCCGTACTCCAGCTGCAGCTTGCGCAGCGACTCCGGCGAGCCGTCGAAGCCGGACAGGTTCGCCAGCACCACCAGCGGCCGGTTGCCCGACGCCGCGTTGATCGCCCGCGCCGTCTTCTTCGACGACCGCGGGAACAGCGTGCCCGCGGTGTAGGTGTCCGGGCCGTCGGTGGGCGGGAAGCCGCGGCGGGGGACCGACCGCGACTCGATGCCGATCAGGCAGACCGGGCGGCCGCCGATGTGCACGTCCTGCACCGCGGACGTCTCCGCGTCGGCCATGCCCGCCCAGCGCTCCAGCACCGGGTGGTCCTGGTCGGACAGCGCGCGCATCACCGTGCGGATGTCGAACGGCTTCTTGCGGTCCGGGTTGTGCTCGGCCGAGAAGATCTGGCCGACCGTCGTGAAGTCGCTGCCGACGATCGCGTGCGGGAACGGCGAGACGTCCCGGTCGACCGGGTCGCTCGTGCCCACCTTCCGCGGCCCGGCCTCACCCGGCACCACGTACGTGTGGTCGTAGTGCGCCATCAGCACTTCCCGCGCGGCCGGCAGGTTCGGCGCCCAGTACTGCGCCTGGCCGTTCGGGCCCATCACGCGGTCGTAGCCGCCGATGCCGAAGTTGTCCTCGGCCGACACGCCACCGGAGAAGTCGAGCGCCTGCTTGCCGGTGAGCACCATCGCCGAGTCCGGCGTCATGATCAGGACGCCCTTGGTGCGCATGAGCATCGTGGCTTCGGCGTTCCAGTACGGCTGGGCGCCGACGTTGATGCCGTTGACCACGATGTTGATCTCGCCGCCGTCCTGGGTGAACGTGACGATCCGCTTCAGCGCCGCGGCGACCCAGTCCATGTTCTCGGTGCCCGAGGACATCGAGATCCGCGCGCCCGAGGACAGCGCGAACCACTCCAGCGGCACCTGCATCCGCTCGGCCAGGTCGAGCGCCGCGATCACGCGCGAGCACTCCGGCTCCGACAGCGCACCGAGCGACTTCGTCGGGTCGCCGAGCAGCACGACACGGGTGACGCCCTCGGGGTGCCGCTCGGTCGGGGTCGTGACGACGCCGGCGATGATCGCCGCGGTGTTCTTGCCCTTCGGCCGATCCACCGGAACCAGGGCACCCGACCCATCCAGGTCGTGCTCGGTGAAGGTGCCCTCCGGGCCGGAGAGCAGGCCGGTGATCTCGTACGGGTAGACGGTCCCGCGCCGCGCCGCGCGCAGCACCTTCAGGCGGTAGTCGTCGAGAGGCTTCACCGGCTCGTCCGACGGCGCCTCGACGTGCAGCCGCGCGCCGTGCCCGGCGTCGAGGGCGATCCGGACGGCCAGTTCGGTCAGCTTGCCCGAGTCCGTCCGGCGCCGCGCCAGGAACTGGACCTCCTCCAGCCCGGCGCCCACCGACGTCGGCAGGATGCGCTGGACGAGCTGGTTGAGCTCCTCGGTGGTCAGGTCGGTCGGCGGCCAGACGTACATCATGATCCGGTTCGTGTCGAACCGCTTGTTCGGCGGCCGCTGCGCCTGGATGTTGCGGATCGCGTCGAGGCAGGCGGTGACCGCGTCCTCGAGCGCGGGCAGGGCGACCAGCCGCCCGTCGGCCTCGCGCAGCGGCGTCAGGTCGCGGACCTGGCCCATCGCGATCAGCCGCTCGTCGGCCGGGTTGGTCTTCGCCGCGGCCTTGAACAGGTAGATCTCCTCGTCCGCCGACGGCAGCCGGGTGAGGTCGAACTCGCGCAGCCGCTGCAGCTGCAGGCGCTGCGCGATCTGCGGGTGCAGGCCGCGGATCAGCCTGTCCTCGGTGAAGCCGTCACCTTCGCGCTCGAAGGTGAAGTGGTGGTGCATCACCGCGCCGCCGGTGCCGGCCACGGTGACCACGACCCGGCGGACGCCGGAGGGGAGCGGGTGCTCGGTCAGCAGCGCGCCGAGCCGCTCCGCGGCCGCGTCGACGTCCGGCTGGTCCTCCCAGCGCAGGTACAGGTCGGCGACCACGCCTTCGGTGGCCACCTCGCCGAGCGCGCGCAGGGCGCCGGGCAGCTCGGCGATGTCGACGGCGGTGGTGACCAGCGGCAGCACCCCGTCGGGGGCGTTCAGCTCGGCGGTCAGCCACCGGTGGCCGCCGGTGTCGCGCACGGCGACTCCGGACAGCCGGCGGTTGCCGTAGTACCGGCGGGTCAGGACCTCCAGCAGCGGCGCGTGATCGCGGCCCGGGCGGCCGATCCGCTGCCCGATCAGCCGCACCAGGGGCTGCGAGCCGGTGATCATGGCCTGGATCCGCTCCGCGCGGTCCGGTGCGTCCGGGTGCTGGTCGAGGTAGGTCAGCTCGGTGCGGACGGCGGCGTAGACGCGGGCACGGCTGCGGCGCAGCAGCGGCTGGGCGAACCAGCGGAAGACCACACCGCGGGCCAGGTCGGACACCACCGGGAACCGCACCTGCGTGGCCTCGACCAGGTGCTCCAGCGCGAGCCCGGCGCGTTCGCCCAGCGGCTCGGCCGGCGGCGCCCCGGCCAGCCACTGCCGCAGCAGCTCGGAGACGACGGCGACGTCGGCCGTCATCCGCTGCTGGGCCAGGAAGATCCGGAAGACCGCGGCCTCCAGCTCCGGCGTGCGCTCGAGGTCGGCGACGCCGTAGTGCGCGAGGACGCGCTTCAGCTTCGCCTGGAACCCTTCGGAGACGCCGGCGCGTTCGACGTCGAGGCTCTGCAGGTAGCTGTGGAAGAACTCGCGCGGGCTGTGCACCGCGCCGTTCGGCACGGTGTCCTCGCCGCCCGGGGTGTTGCGGCTCAGCTCGGACAGGTCGGCGAAGACGGTGAGCAGCTCCAGCTCGCCCTCGACCGGCCGGCCGCCGAGCTCGGCGCGGGCTTCCAGGTACGCGGCCAGGACGCGCTTGCGCTCGGCCGGGTCGACGTCGAAGCCGAGCAGCAGGCTGCGCAGGTCCTGGCGGCCGCGTTCGACGCGGTCGGCCGCGGACACGCCGTCCGGGACCGACGGCAGCTCGATCTCGACGGTTTCGCCGGTGTCGGCGGCTTCCTCGGCGTCGTCGTCGGCGAGGGGCTCCAGGCGCATCAGCGGCGCGCCCGTCTCGACCTGGCTGCCGACCGACACCGGGCACTCGCGGACGCGGGCGCGGAACGGCGCGCGCAGCACCGTCTCCATCTTCATGCTTTCCAGCACGAGGATCGGCGCGTTCGCCTCGACCTCGTCGCCGACGGCCAGCGGCGTCGCGACGACCAGGGCGGGCGCGGGGGAGCGGACGACGCCGCCCTCGTCGCGGCTGATGCGGTGGGTGACGCCGTCGACCTCGACCAGGTGGATCGGGCCGTGGGTGGCCGAGATGAGCCGGAAACCCCGCCCGTTGACGACGATCCGGCCGCTGTGGGCGTCGAAGCGGTCGATCTCGATGTCGGCGTGGTGGACGTCGGACGCGCCGGCCGAGATCCCGACGCGGAAGCGGGTGCGGCCGGCCCGGGCCACGGAGACGCGGTAGCCGATGCCCCGGAGCTTGAGGTCGAGCGGGCGGCTCTCGTGCTGCACCTGCGGGCGCCCGCCGTGCGCGGTGGACAGCAGCCGCTGGACGGAAACCTCTTCTTCGTCCTGGTAGGCCTCGATGGCGGCCGCGGCGAGCGCGATCGCGGAGTGCCGGTGGGTGACCAGGCGGCCTTCGGCGCGGACGCGGTCGATCCAGCCGGTGTCGGCGCTGGCGTCGATCACCTCGGGCTGGTCGAGCAGGTCGAGCACGAAGCTCTTGTTGGTCGCGCCGCCCTCGATGATCACCGTGGTCTCGGCCATCGCGCGGCGCAGGCGGCCGAGGGCCTCGTCGCGGTCGCGGCCGTAGGCGATGATCTTGGCGATCATCGAGTCGAAGTCGGCCGGGATGGTGTCGCCCTCGCTGACGCCGGTGTCGACGCGGATGCCGGGGCCGGCGGGCAGGGCGAGCCGCGCGATGCGGCCGGGGGAGGGGGCGAAGTCGCGGTCGGGGTCCTCGGCGTTCAGGCGCGCCTCGACGGCGTGACCGCTCTCGGCGGGCTGGTCGCCTTCCAGCTTGCCGCCGTCCGCCACGTGCAGCTGCAGCTTGACCAGGTCGGTGCCGGTGGTGATCTCGGTGATCGGGTGCTCGACCTGCAGCCGCGTGTTGACCTCGAGGAAGGCGAACAGCTTTTCGCCCGGGTGGTACAGGAACTCGACGGTGCACGCGCCGCGGTAGCCGACGGCGACGGCGAGCCGCTCCGCCGACGCCTTCAGCTCGGCCGTCTGCGGGGGCGAGAGGACCGGCGACGCCGACTCTTCGATGATCTTCTGGTTGCGCCGCTGCACCGAGCAGTCGCGGACGCCGAGCGCCCACGCCGTCGCGCCGTCGGAGATGACCTGGACCTCGACGTGCCGGGCGCCGGTGACCAGGCGCTCCAGGAACACGACGCCGGAACCGAAGGCCCGCAGCGCTTCCTGGCTGGTGCGCTCGTAGGCGTCGGCCAGCTCGTCGGCCGAGGACACCTTGCGGATGCCGCGCCCGCCGCCGCCCGCGGTCGCCTTCAGCATCAGCGGGTAGCCGATCTGCTCACCGGCCTTCAGCGCGTCCTCGAGGGTGGCGACCTCGCCGCGGCTCCACGGCGCGACCGGCACGCCGACCTCTTCGGCGATCAGCTTCGCGCCGATCTTGTCGCCGAGCTTGCGCATCGCGTCGGCGCTGGGCCCGACGAAGGTGATGCCGATCTTCTCGCACAGCTCGGCGAAGGCCGGGTCCTCGGCGACGAAGCCCCAGCCGACCCAGGCGGCGTCGGCCTTCGTCTCGACCAGCGCCTTCTCGAGCTTGGCCAGGTCGAGGTACGGGCGGGCCGCGGCCGGGCCCAGGTCGTAGGCCAGGTCGGCCTCGCGGACGAACGTGGCGGTGCGATCGGCGTCGGTGTAGAGGGCGACCGTCTCGATCCGCGTCCCGGTTTCCGCCGACAGATCCCGGACGGCGTGGATGAGCCGCATCGCGGCCTCTCCGCGGTTGACGATGGCGACACGACTGAACACCGGCTGAGCCTCCCAAGTACGCACGCGCAGAAGGCGACGTACCTGTCCTGGAACGTCGCCCGCACCTGTCTACACCCTGGTGGATGACCGCGGGGGAGACCAATGTCCGCCATGGCGCATGCCGGGGCGGCTGAGTTGTGGAGACCCGACAAAAAGCGACCGGCACCACACGTCCCGGACCGGCTTTCACGCGAGGTCTGCCACAAAACCCCTACACCAGGCGAACAGGGGGTGACGGGCGGGCGATCAGGAGGCGAGCAGGACGTCGGACTCCAGCACCTGCCCGAGCTCGCGGCGTTCGGCATCGGACAACGGGACGGCGGCGACCTCGCACCGGCCGTCGGGCCCGGGCGCGGTGGTGACGGCCAGCACGGGCCGTCCGTCGATCTCGCGCAGCGTCACGCGGCCCCCGCAGGACAGGTCGACGGTGACGCCGGGGCGGTCGCGATGCCTGCCCAGCCAGCGGCTGACGAAGTCGAAGGTCATCGCGGTCTCCCCTCGGTACAGCGTGCTCCCCTCGGAACACAGGTGGTCCTGACAGATGCCCCGGATACGGCGGGTTTACACCCGATCGGGCAAACCGGCGCCACGATCAGGGCGTCACCGCTTCGGCCCTTCCCGGTCCTGGCTTTCGAGCTCTGCCAGGTGCGCCAGCGCCGGAAGCGCCGCCACCAGGGCCTCGACCTCGTCGTCGGCGAGTTCGCCGATCAGCCGGGCGAACCCGTCGACGCCGGCCTGGTGCCGCGTCCGGACGTACGACGCGCCGGCCTCGGTCAGGCACACCAGCGTGACCCGCCTGTCGGACGCGTCGCCTTTCCGTTCGACCAGCCCGGCCTCCTCCAACGCCCGGACCAGAGTGGTCATCGCGGGCTGGGTGACGCCCTCGATCGCGGCCAGGTCGGTGATGCGGCGCGGGCCGGACCTGTGCAGGGTGGCCAGGGTGGTGGCGGACGTGATGCTCATGTCGCGCGGAAGGCGTCTCACCGCCCTGGTGGCCAGCCCGTAGAGGGCCGACCCGATCGCGGTGGAAGCGTCACGAGGGGCGCCTGGCCGGGTCATGACCGAAGCATAGAGTATCTATATTAAAGTCTTATGCATCTCGTCGCGAACGTCGCGGGTGATTCGAGGAGGTCTCCATGGCCAAGGGCTACTGGGTCAGTGTCTACCCCGCCATCTCCGACCCGGAGACGCTGACTGCCTACAACCAGCTGGCCGGCCCGGCCGTCCGGGCCGGGGGCGGGCGGGTCCTGGCCCGTGGCGGCGGCCGGGTCGTCGCCCACGAAGCCGGAATCACCGAACGCGTCGTGCTGATCGAGTTCGACAGCTTCGAACAGGCGGTCGCGGCCTACGAGAGCGAGGCCTACAAGAAGGCGCTGGCGGCCCTCCCCGACGGCTTCCGGCGCGACTTCCGCATCGTCGAAGGCATCGACTGACCGACGCGGCGCGGGCCGGAACCGGGTGCGCGAACCAGACGGCACGACGTGCGGTTTCAGCAAGGGGCCGGCTTGTCGTGGAGTCCCGCCGATCGTCCACAGTGGATGGTTCGGCTCGCCGGATCCGGTGGCATCGGGCTTGTTGCCGCGGCGGTCGTGCCCGCAGACTTCGCCCGCTCGCGTGCACGGGCCCCGGGGGCGCCCCCCGTTTTCCACTTTACCGGACACCACCGACAAAACCGGGCCGCGCGGGGTTGTCCGCCACCCATGAGGCGCGCCCGGCGCCGGTGCGCCGCCATGCTGGCCGGATGAAGCTCGGGCAGTTGGCATCGGCCGTGCGGGAGGTCTTCTCCGCCAGGCTGGTCTACGGCGAACCGGTGGACCGCGACGGGGTCGTCGTCATCCCCGCCGCGACCGTTTTCGGGGGCGGTGGTGGCGGTGCGGGTGACTCCGGGGCGCTGCCCGTGCGGGAGGGCGCCGGGTTCGGGGTGCTCGCCCGGCCCGCCGGGGCGTTCGTCGTGCGGGACGGCTCCGTGACCTGGGTGCCCGCCGCCGATGTCGCGCGGCTGGGGCTGGTCGCCGCCGTCACCGTGGTGGCGCTCGCGAAAATCCTCGCCAAGCGGTCCTGACCGGGTTCCGCCGAAAGTTCACCGCCGGTTCTTGTCCGCGTTCGCGTGGGCCGCCTAGCGTCGGGAGCCGGAGGTAGGCATGAACTCTGGGGACTTCAGCCGGCGGACGCTGCTGCGTGCCGGTGGGGTGGCCGCGGCCGCGGGGATGCTGCCCGGTGTCGCGTTCGCCGCTCAGCCGGACGGCAGCCAGACCCGGACCGTGACCGGCACCCTGAAACCGGACGTGCCCGACTGGTACTACCTGCCCGTCGACGTCCCGCGGGGCGTCCGGCAGATCGACGTCGTGTACTCCTACGACCGGCCGGCCGTGCCCGCCGGTACCCGCGGGAACGCCTGCGACATCGGCATCTTCGGGCCCGAAGGGCACGAGCTGGGCAACGCGCGCGGCTTCCGCGGCTGGTCGGGCGGCTTCCGCGACCGGTTCTCGATCAGCGCGTCCGAGGCGACGCCCGGCTACCTCGCCGGCCCGATCAGGCCCGGCCGGTGGCACGTCATCCTCGGCCCGTACACCGTGGCGCCGCAGGGCTTGAACTACCGCGTGGACATCACCCTCACCTTCGGCCCGGACGGCCCGCCCTTCAAGCCGGACCCCGCGCCGGAAACCGCTCCGGCGCGGGACAAGGGCCGCGCCTGGTACCGCGGTGACAGCCACCTGCACACCGTCCACTCCGACGGCCGCCGGACGCCGGAGCAGCTGGTCGCCGACGCCCGCGCCGCCGGGCTCGACTTCATCGTCTCCACCGACCACAACACCTCCAGCTCGCAGCTGCAGTGGGGGGCGCACGCCACCGACGACCTGCTCATCCTCAACGGCGAAGAGGTGACGACCCGCTCCGGCCACTGGCCGGCGATCGGCCTGCCCGCCGGCACCTGGATCGACTGGCGCTACCGCGCGGCCGACCCGCGCGACTTCCGGCGGTTCGCCGACCAGGTGCACCGCGCCGGCGGCCTGGTCACCGCGGCGCACCCGTTCGCCAACTGCTTCGGCTGCACCTACGAATTCGCCTACGAGCTCGCCGACCTGGTCGAGGTGTGGAACGGCCCGTGGACCCAGGACGACGAGGCGAGCGTCATCCACTGGGACGGCCTGCTGCGCGGCGGCCGGTTCATTCCGGCGATCGGCGACTCCGACGCGCACAACCCGGACCAGCGCGTCGCCCTGCCGCACACCGTCGTGCTCGCCGACCGCCTGCGCCGCCGGGAACTGCTGGCCGGCCTGAAGGCGGGACGCTCGTGGCTGGCCGAATCGGCGTCGGTCCGGCTGGACTTCACGGTGGCCGGTGGCGGCGCGGTCGCGGGCATCGGCGAGCGGCTCGCCGCGGGCACCGGGACGCCGGTGACCGTCAAGGCCGCCGTCGCCGGGGTGCCGGGCACCACGGTCACGTTCCTCGACCAGCTCGGCCCCGAGCACACCGAGACCATCGGCGACTCGGGGGCGGCCACCGTCACGTGGACGACCTACCCGCGGTACAGCCGGTGGGTGCGCGTCGAGGTCCGCCGCCCGTCCGGCGGTCCGAACACGACGGTGCCGAACGCGATGGTGGCGATGTCCAACCCGATCTTCCTCGGTCCCGATCACTGAACCCCGCCGGGCGCGCCGCGTCCTCCCATTGGGCAGACTGGTGCGAACGGGTGACGGGGAGGCAGTGTGCGTGGATGTGGCCTGAAGGTGGCCATGGTCCTGGGGGCGGTCGTCGTGCTGACCGCGGGGATCATCGTGGTGGTGGTGCTGACGCGCAGCCAGGTCCGGACGCCGGGGTGCACGGTGGCGCTGCCGGGTGAGAACGCCTCCGCGTACACGTTCACCCCGGAGCAGATGAACAACGCGGCGACGATCTCGGCCGTGGGGACCAAACTGGGCCTGCCCGCGCACGCGGCCACGGTGGCGCTCGCCACCGCGTTGCAGGAGTCGAAGCTGCGCAACCTCGAAGGCGGTGACCGCGACTCGGTCGGGCTGTTCCAGCAGCGGCCGAGCCAGGGCTGGGGCACGGTGGCGCAGCTGCGCGACCCGGTCTATGCGGCGACAGAGTTCTACCAAAAGCTCGAGAAGCTGGCGAACTGGGACACCCTGCCGATCACCGAGGCGGCCCAGGCGGTCCAGCGATCGGGCGTCCCGGACGCCTACGCCCAGTGGGAGCCGCAGTCCCGGGCGCTGGCGGCGGCGTTCAACGGCCAGTTCCCGGCCGCCCTGACCTGCCGCAACCTGACCTTGGCCGCACCCGGCGACCTGGCCGGAGCGGCCACGGAGGAGCTGGGCACCGCGAGCTTGAGCGGAGCACACCCGGCGGCCCAGGGCTGGACGTACGCGACCTGGCTGGTGGCTCGCGCGGAAGCACTGGGCGTGGACAAGGTGAGCTTCGCGGGCCAGACCTGGACGGCCGAGTCGGGCGCCTGGACCGCCGACTCGGCGGCCGGCCAGGACCTCTCGGTGCACCAAGCCCCGGCGGCCAAGGTCAGCGAGTAGCCGGGCGGGTGGCGGCCGCCCAGCGGACCGCCGGGCCCATCGCCCAGCCCGCCGCCAGGAACACCGCGCCCAGCAGCAGCCAGCCCGGCAGACCCCAGCCGACGACCACCGTGCTCAGCAGCAGCGGACCCACCGCGCGGGCCACCGAAATCCCGCTGCCGAAGAAGCCCTGGTACTCGCCCTGCTTGTCCGCCGGCGCCAGGGCGAAGCCGATCTCCCAGCTGCCCGCCGACTGCAGCATCTCGCCCACCACCTGCACCAGCGCCCCCACCACCAGCACCCCGAACGCCACCGAGGGCGACGTCCCCAGCGCCGACGACGCGAAAGCCACGCACGAGGCCAGCAGCAGGACCCCCGACCGGCGCACCATCCGCGCCGCCGAGCCGAGGGTCGTCAGCCGGCCCGCGACGCGGACCTGCAGCAGCACCACCACCAGCGTGTTGAGCACGAACAGCGCCGACACCGTCCAGCCCGGCGCCGCCGTGCGCTCGACGATCCACAATGGAATCGCGACGCTCAGCAACGGCATGCGCAGCAACAGGATCGCGTTGAGCAACGTCACCAGCGCGTACGGCCGGTCGCGCAGCACTGCCGGCTTCGGTGGCCCGGTGCGCGGTGAGGACGTCCGGGGCAGTGCCGGCAGCGCGCGCAGCAGGGCCGCCGTCGCCACGAACATCGCCGCGTCGAGCACGAAGACCGTCAGGTACGCCGAAGCCGTGTCGGCCGACAACGCGAGGCCGCCCAAGCCGGCGCCGATCGCCAGCCCGGCGTTGCCCGCCGACTGCAGGTGGGCCCGGATGCGCGTCCGCCGTTCCGGGTCGGCGAGGTCGGCCAGCAACGCCTGGCGGACGGCGGCCAGCCCGGTCTGGCAGCTGCCGTAGAGGGACGCGGCGAGGACGAACAGCAACGGGGACCGCACGAACAGGAACGCGAGGATCGACGCGCCCGTCGCCAGGGCCAGCAGCACCGCCGAGCCGCGGGTGCCGTGACGGTCGGCGAGCCTGCCGAGCGGCACGCCCGCGACCGAGCCGGCCGCCCAGCCGAGCGTGAGCCCGAACCCGACCTGGGCCGGGGTCAGCCCGGCGATCCGCGTGAAGAACAGCACCGAGCAGGTCAGGAACGCGCCGTCGCCGAGCGAGCCGGCCAGCTGGGCGGCCGCGAGGAGCCGACCGGCCCGCCGGGTTTCCGGACGGTCGTGAAGCACTGTCATGGGCAGTACGTTAGAGGTCCCTTTGGCCCGATCCCAGATCCAATTCTGACCCTCTGAATTGGACCAATGTAGGGTCGGCCGATGGACTTCCACGTCAGCCTGGCCGGGCGCGGCGACCTCAGCGTCCGGATCTACCGGCAGCTGCGGGACGCCGTGCTGGACGGCAGGCTGCGCGCGGGGGAGCGGCTGCCGCCCACCCGTGAATTGGCGCGGCGCCTGGCCGTTTCGCGCAACACCGTCGCCGTCGCCTACGACCGCCTCACCGCCGACGGCTTCCTCACCGGCCGCGTCGGCGCCGGGACGTACGTCTGCGCGGAATTCCCTTCGCCGAAGCCGCGCAGCGCGCCGTCGAGGACAGGGCCGCAGCCCAAAGCGATCTGGCAGCACCTGCCCGCTCCGGCCGCCGCACCCGGTCCCGCGCCGGTGTTCGACTTCCGCGTCGGCATCCCCGACGCCGCCCTGTTCCCGCTCGAGACGTGGCGGCGGCTGCTCGCGCGCGAACTGCGGGACACCGCCGGGTTCGCGCACTACGCCGGACCGGGCGGCCACCCCGGCCTGCGCGCGGCGATCGCCCGGCACGTCGGCGTCTCACGCTCGGTGCGCGCCGGCGCCGACGACGTGCTCGTCACCCAAGGCGCGCAGCAGGCCCTCGACCTGCTGTGCCGCGTGCTGCTCGAGCCCGGCGACCGGGTCGCCGTGGAGGAGCCGGGCTACCGGATGGCGAGGCTGCTGTTCGCGTCGCACGGCGCCGAAGTCGTCGGGGTGCCGGTGGACGGCGAAGGGCTCGACGTCGCCGCGCTGCCACCGCGGACGAAGCTGGTGTACGTCACGCCGTCGCACCAATTCCCGCTCGGCACGCCGATGTCCCTCGCCCGGCGCACGGCGTTGCTGGCGTGGGCCGGACGCGCCGGCGCGGTCGTCGTCGAAGACGACTACGACAGCGAGTTCCGGTTCTCCGACCGCCCCCTGGAGCCGTTGCAGAGCCTCGACCGCGACGGCCGGGTGGCCTACGTCGGCTCGTTCTCCAAGACCCTGCTTCCCATGCTGCGCCTGGGTTTCCTGATCGCCCCGGCGTCGCTGCGGGACGCGCTTCACCACGCGCGCCAGCTCTCGGGCTGGCACGGCGACCTGCCCGCGCAGGCCGCGCTGGCCCGGTTCGTCGACGAAGGCCTCTTCGCCCGCCACCTCCGCCGCGCCACGAAGGTCTACGCGGAACGCCACGAGCGCATCACGACGGCCCTGGAGAAGGTCTTCGCCGGCCGCCTGAGCGTGGTGCCGTCGGCGGCGGGCCTGCACCTGTGCGCCCTGGCCGGAGACGACGCCACCGACCTGGACCCGGTCGTGGCCCGGGCGGGTGCGGCCGGGGCGGCGATCCAGACGCTTTCCGACCTGTGCGGCGGATTTCCGCGGCAGGGCATCGTCCTCGGCTACGGCTCGATCGCCTCGGACAGCATCGACGCCGGCCTGGCGGTGCTGGACGCCGCCTGGGGTTCGGCGTAGTGGTCCGTGCGGCGCCGTCCCGCGATCAGCAGGCCGCCCAGGCAGGTCGCCACCGCCGTCACCAGGACCACCAGCCAGCCGCGGCGGAAGTCCGCCAGGTCCGGCGGGCCGGCGAACACCGCGACCAGCACCGCCGTGCCCAGGACCGTGCCGATCTGCCGCGTCGTGTTGACCATCGACGAGCCCGCGCCCCAGCGGGCCGCCGGCAGGACCGTGCCGACCACGCCCGACAGGCTCGGCAGGATCAGCCCCACCCCGAGGCCCGTCAGCAGCTGGCCGGGCAGCATCGCCGCCGCGTAGTCGGGCGCCGAACCCATGCGCAGCAACCACACCAGCGCCCCCGCTCCGAACGCGACGCCGCCGAGGGCGACCACCGGGCCGGGGCCGAAGCGGTGCACGAACCGGCCGCCGAGGATCGACACCGGGACCACCACCAGCGGCCCCGGCGCCAGGGACAGCCCGGCGAGCAGCGCCGAGTCGTGCCAGATCGAGGTCAGGAACAGCACGTTGCCGAAGAGCATCGCCGCGAACCCGGCGGCGAACAGCCCGGTGGTCACGCAGGCCAGCCACAACGTCGGGATGCGCAGCGCCGGCAGGTCCAGCACCGGCACCGCGTGCCGCGCCGAGCGCCACGGGACCCAGGCCAGCGCGACGGCGGCCACCGCGAACGCCAGCAGCACCGGCCGCGCACCCCAGCCGTCGTCGGACGCCTCGACCAGCGCATACGCCAGCGCGCCGACACCCACGAGCAGGCCGGCGGCGCCGAGGACGTCCGGAACGCCGGTGGAAGTGTCCCGCGACTCGCGCAGCACGCGCGGCCCGGCCAGCAGCGTCACCGCGCAGATCGGCAGGTTCACCAGGAACACCCAGCGCCAGGACGCTTCGACGAGCAGGCCGCCGACCGGCGGGCCGAGGGCCGCGGCGGCCGCCCCCACCGAAGCCCAGACACCGACCGCCGCCGGGCGCCGGTGCGGCGGGAACGCCGTCAGCAGCAGGGCCAGTGACGTCGGCATGACGAGCGCGGCGCCGATCGCCTGCACCGCGCGGAACGCGATCAGCACGCCGATCGACGGCGCGGCCGCGCACGCCGCCGAGGCGAGGGTGAACACCGCGACGCCGATGAGGAACAGGCGTTTGCGGCCGTACCGGTCGGCCAGCCGCCCGGCCGGGGCGAGGCAGGCGGCGAACAGCACGGTGTAGCCGTTGAGCACCCACGACAGCGTCGCCAGGCCGTCGCCGGGGAACGCGGCCCGGATGCCGGGGAAGGCGATCGTGACGATGAACGTGTCCAGGCTCGCGAGGAACGCGGCCGTCGAGACGACGAGCAGCACGAGGCCGGGTTTCGGCGCGGTGGCGGGCATGGTCCTCCTAGGTTCGATAAGACAACCTAGCTGGCCAAGCGAGTTTCAACAAGAGACTTACGCGGCCGCGCGCTCCTCGGCGCGGGCTTTCAGGGCCGCGAGGGTGTGCTCGATCGAGCGCACGTTGTAGCCGGGCCGGTCGGCGCGGCCGGTGATGCGCGGGCCCATGAACTTCCGCACCACCCAGCTGCCGATCCGGTACCAGTTCTCGGTGACGACGCAGCCGTCCGCGGCCGGCGCCAGCACGTACTCCCACCGCGAGACCCGCGAGCCGAGCGGCGTGCGCACGTCGAAGGCGAACCGGCGACCCGGCTCGAACGCGACCACCCGCACCCGCGTCCACCACTGCAGCTCGCCGTTGCGGTTGCGGCCGCGGAAACGCGCGCCGAGGGCGGGCCCGGCGCCGTCCAGCCAGCGGCCGCCGACGTTCTCCGGGCTCAGCTCGCCCATCCGCGGCAGATCGGTGACCCACGACCACACCGTGCCCGGCGCGGCCGGGACGGTGACACTGCGCGAAATCGTCGGTTCCACGCCCCGACGGTGACAGCGCTTCCGGTGCCGGGCAAGGAAAGCGCGCGCAGTCCGCAGCCGAGAAGAGCCGGACCGGGAAATCCGGCCGCTCCGGACGGGGTTGCGAACCCCTCGATGTGGGTATTACGCGCGCGGAGGACTCCCACGACACGGAGGGTGCGGTGGTCAGCGTGATCCCGATCGAAGTGGTGGGGATGGCCGTTCCGGTGCCCGGCGAGGCGCCCCTGATGCTGCTCCGCGAGCCGGAGGGGGCCCGCCGCTGGCTGGCCATCATGATCGGGTACGGCGAGGCCGAGGCCCTGGTGCGGGCGCGTGAGCAGATCGCGCAGCCGCGCCCGGGCACGATCGAGCTGCTCGGCGACGTCCTCGCGGCGTTCGGCCAGGGTGTCGCCGCGGTCGAGCTGACCGAGGTGCGGGACGGCATCTTCTACGCCGACCTGGTGCTCGCCTCGGGCACCCGCGTGTCGGCCCGCCCGAGCGACGCGGTCGCGCTCGGCCTGCGCCAGGGCGCGCCCATCCGCGTCGCCGAAGAGGTGCTGGACGTCGCGTCCGTGCAGCTCGAGGTCGAGCAGGAGACCGAAGGGCCGGCCGCGGACGTGCTGGACACCGAGGCCGAGGTCGCCCGGTTCCGCGCCGAGCTCGACGGCCTGCGGCCCGAGGACTTCGACGACCTGTAAAAGATCTTCTCCCGGCCGCGATGAATCCCGGCGGTGGCGCCGGTATACCCACCGCCACCGGCCTGGACGGGAGAACAATGCACGACTTCGCGACGCAGGACTTCGGGACGCGCACCGAGCCGCACCGGCGCGAGCTGCTCGCGCACTGCTACCGCATGCTCGGCTCGGTCCACGAAGCCGAGGACCTGGTGCAGGAGACGCTGGTCCGCGCCTGGAAGGCGTGGGCGGGCTACGACCCGGCCCGCGCGTCGGTGCGCACCTGGCTCTACCGGATCGCCACCAACGCCTGCCTCACCGCGCTGGAGGGCCGCGCCCGGCGGCCGCTGCCGTCCGGGCTCGGCGGCCCCGGCGACGACCCGGGCGTGCCGCTCACGCCGTCGTTCGAAATCCCCTGGCTGCACCCGTTCCCGGACGCGCGCCTCGACGACCCCGGCCTGCGCCTGGCCCGCCGCGGCACGCTCCGGCTGGCGCTGCTGGCGGCGATGCAGACGCTGCCGCCGAAGCAGCGTGCGGTGCTGATCCTGCGGGACGTCCTGGAGTTCAGCGCGGCGGAGGTGGCGGGCTTCCTGGACACCACACCCGCGGCGGTCAACAGCGCCCTGCAGCGCGCCCGCGCCGGGCTCGGCGGCCTGTCGGCGGACGAGGTGCCCGAACCGGACGACAGCGCGGTGGAGGCGGTCCTGGACTCCTACGTCCGGGCGTTCGAACGAGCCGACGTCGCGGGCCTGGTCGAGCTGCTGACCGAGGACGTCGTGATGGAGATGCCGCCGGTCCCGCTGTGGTTCCGCGGCCCGGACGGCTACGGCCGGTTCCTCGAGCTGATGTTCGCCAGGCGGGGCCCCGGCTGGCGCATGACGCGCACGAGCGCGAACGGCCAGCCCGCGCTCGTCGCGTACTGCCGCGACGAGGCCGGGGTGTACCGGCTGCACACCTTGCAGGTGTTCACCGTGCGCGGGGGCCGGGTGGCGCACAATGTCGTGTTCGCCGACGCGGGCGTCCTGGCGCTGTTCGACCTCCCCGCGACTCAGCCGGCGACGCGCGCCTCCGACGGGCGGCCGTAGGCGCCGCCGTCGTTGCTGCGCTGCAGCAGGCCCTCGTCGACGAGGTAGCGGCGGAGCGTCGCGTGGTCGTCGTGGACCATCGAGAGCTTCTCGCGGACGTCCTGCTCGGTGTAGAGCCGGCCCGGTTCGAACCGCTCGGCGAGGTAGCCGAGCAGCAGCTGCCGCCGCTTGCCCGAATGCGGGATCGCGATGAGCCTGCCGTGGCGGAAGAGCCCGTCGAGCGGGTCGGCGGGTGCCTTGGCGAGGGCTTCGCGGAACACCTCGGACGTCGCCCGGTAGCGGTCGCCGTCCACCGCGAGGAGTCCCGCGTCGACGAGCCGCTTCGCGAGCTTGGCCGCGGCCGCGTCGGCCGGAAGCCCGTCGGGGGCGGCGCAGACGCGGGCGAAGAACTGCAGTCGGGCCGGGTCCGCCAGGGCGGAGACCAGCGCTTCCGGGGAGGCCATGGTCAGCGACCGTACCCGCGCCCGCCCCGGTGGTGAACCGCTTTCCCGGCCGGGGCGCACGCCGCGCCGGCGGTGCCAGTAGGTTGCCTTCGTGCCCTGTGCGCCCGTGACCGTGCCCGAGGCGGTGCTGCGCGCCTCGATCGTGGACCGGCTGTTCGCCCGCGCGGACGACGATCGGCCGTTGTTCACCCACCAGGACCACACACGCAACGCGGAGCACACCTGGACGTGGGCGGAGTTCGCCGCCCGGGTCCGGGTGGTGGCGGGCGAACTGCGCCGGGTGACCGAGCCGGGGGAGCGCGTCGCGATCCTCGCGGGCCAGGAACTCGCCTACCCGCTGGCGTTCTTCGGCGCGCTGGCCGCCGGGCTCGTCGCCGTCCCGCTGATGGCGCCGTCGAGTCCCGCGCAGGCCGGCCGGCTCACCGGCGTCCTGGCCGACGCCGGGGCACGGGTGTGGCTGACGTCGGCGGCCGCTGCGGAGCGGCTGCCCGCGCACGATGACGTCCTCGTGGCCGACGAGCTGACCGGGCCCGGCGCCGATCCGGTGCCGGTGGCGCCGGAGAGCCCGGCCTACCTGCAGTACACGTCCGGGTCGACGCGCGAGCCGGCCGGCGCGGTGATCCCGCACCGCGCGATCGTCGCGGCCTGCTGGCAGGGCAGCCTCGCCTACGCCGTCGACGAGGGCACCACCTGCGCCGGCTGGATCCCGTTCTTCCACGACATGGGCCTGATCCAGCTGCTGTGCCTGCCCGTCTTCGCCGGCGGCCGGTCGGTGTTCATGGCCCCGGCCGAGTTCGTGCACCGGCCGGGGCGGTGGCTGCGGCAGCTGGCGGACTACCCGGCGGTGTTCACCGCCGCGCCGAACTTCGCCTACGACCTCGCCGCCGACGCCGACACCGGAGAAGACCTCGACCTCAGGGGAGTCCGGGTCGCGCTCAACGGCAGCGAACCCGTCCGGCCGCGCACGATCGAGCGGTTCCAGGAGGTGTTCGGGCCCCGCGGGTTCCGGCCCGCGGCGCAGCGGCCGTCGTACGGGCTCGCCGAAGCCACGGTGTACGTGGCGAGCGCGGGCGAGGACGGCCCGCGCAGCGCGGTGTTCGACCGCGAAGTCCTCGCGCAGGGCCGGGCCGTGGAGACCCCGGACGGGCAGGAGCTCGTGTCCGTCGGCCGCCCGGTCGGGCAGCTCGTCCGGATCGTCCGCGACGGGCAGGCGCAGCCCGACGGCGTCGTCGGCGAGATCTGGGTGCACGGCCCGAACGTCGCCACCGGCTACTGGGGCCGCGGCGACGCGAGCGCGTTCGGCGCCGAGCTCGACGGCCTCGGCGGCTGGCTGCGCACCGGCGACCTCGGCGTCGTGCACCGCGGCGACCTCTACGTCACCGGCCGGCTCAAGGACCTCATCGTCGTCGACGGCCGCAACTTCCATCCGCAGGACATCGAGGCGGCGGCCGCGGAGGCCCACCCCGCGGTCCGCCGCGACCGCGTCGCCGCGTTCGGCGTCACCGGCTCCGGCGGCGAGGGCGCGGTGGTGGTGGCCGAGTGGGCGCGCGGCGCCGACGCCGACGTCCGCGAGGTGACCCGGGCGGTGCTGCGCGCGGTGTCGCGGGAACACGGGCTCACGCTGCGCGCGGTACGTCTGGTCCCTTCCGGTGGACTTCCGCGCACATCGAGCGGCAAAGTCGCCCGGTCCGCCGCGAAGGCACGTTATGGTGACGACTGTGGGTGATCACCGCGCCGAGGTCACGAAGGTCGTCTGCGACACCTTCCGGCTCGACCCGGCTCTCGTCGAGCCCGACGCGCCCCTGGAGGAGCTGGGCATCGACTCGAAGGGGCGGATCAAGCTGCTGGCGGCGCTGGAGATCTATTACGGCGTGACGATCGACCTGGACCGGCTCGACCGGTTCACCGACGTGGGGTCCGTGGCCGACGTGCTCGCGGAAGCCATGGGAACTCACGGATCTTCAGGAGAGGCGCGGAAATGAGCGGCGGGGGCTACACCGCGACGACCGAGGCGTTGTCGACGGCGGCCAAGACCATCGGTGACCTGGCGGAGCACCTGCTCGACGACAACCCGGACCTGCAGAACTCGCAGGTGACGGCGGAGAAGTTCGGCCGGGCGCACGGCGCGCACGCGGCCAAGTACACCGCGGGCGCGCAGGCGCTGTGGGCCGCGGTGTCCGGCTACAGCAGCACCCTCGGCTCGTTCGGCACGAACCTCGGCACCGCCGGGTCGAGCTACAGCACGAACGAGGGCAACCAGGCGGGCGCGATCACGAACGCCGGGGGCTCGCTCTGATGGCCGACAAGAAGAAGTGGTCCGACGTCAAGGCGATCCTGGACGACCCGAGCGTCCCCGCTGGGCAGAAGAGCGCGCTGATCAGCAGCTGGCTGCGGGAAAACCCGCCACCGCCGCCGTTCCTGGCCGACCAGGAACCGGACGAGATCAAGCAGAAGCGGCAGGAAGCCGAGAAGTACGCCAACGCCTACAACGCGAACCCGCTGTTCGCCGGCCAGTCGGTCGACGAGGCCTACGACAAGGCCAAGGCGAGCGGTGACCAGAACAGCTACAACGAGGACCAGGAAAAGAAGGCTGTCGACGACGGCAAGAAGAAGCTCGAGGACACGAAGCCGCCCGCCGTCACCGACGACGGGGCCGACGCCGGCGGGACGAAGACGTCGGACGAGATCTTCGACGCCGCCGCGCCCGCGCTGAAGCTGTTCGAGACGTTCGGTTCGCTGCTGGCCAAGATCCCGGCCGACTGCCGCGGCAACACCCGCGCGCTGGACCTCGACAAGGACATCCGGGCGCCGTTCGACGAGCAGCGCGGGATCAGCTTCGCGGACTTCGTCGCCGACGCCGGGCACTTCAAGCGCGGTTCGCAGACGGTGGACCAGACGGTGCAGGACACCGGCTCGCAGCTGGGCACCCTGTTCCGCACCTGGAGCGGCGCGGGCGCCGACGCCGCGTCGGACACCTACAACGACAAGATCCAGCCGAAGGCGGCGAAGCTGTCCCAGACGCTCGGCAACGCGAGCGAAGCGACGCTGAACACGGCCACGACGGTGTTCCAGCTGTGCAAGGGCAAGGCCGACGCCGTCATCGGGATGTACACCGACCTGGTCGGCAAGGCCGACTACACGATGGCGCAGAAGGTCGTCGCGGTCGCCAGCGGCGAACACGGCAACGAGCAGGATCTGGCCCAGATCGCGGGCTGGATGGACCTCAACTTCGGCACCAACCTGGTCAAGACGCTCAACGACCAGGGCTGCTGCGACGGCGACGAGATCAAGAAGCACGGCCAGGACCTGGCCAAGCAGTGGATCCAGAACCAGTTCAACCCCGACATGTGGGACCGGCTGTACCAGGGCTTCGCCAAGACCTGCAAGGACACGAAGGACCTGGTCGACCAGGCGTACGACGCGCTCGACAAGGTCATGGGCGGGATCCGCAACGAGTTCGAGGGCGTTTCGATGCCCGGCGGTTCCGGATCGACCGGCGGCACGGGCGGTGGTTCGGGCGCGGCCGGGGGTTCCGGCGGCGGCCCGGGTGGCTCGGGCAGCGGGTCGGGTTCGGGCGCGTCCGGCGGCGGCTCGGGCTCGGGCTCGGGTGGCGGTGGCGGTTCGGTGCCGCCGATTCCCGACACGAGCTCGGGATCCGGTGCGCCGGGCGGCGGCGCGGGGTCCGGTGGTGGCTCGGGGTCCGCCGGTGGCTCGGGGGCCGACCTGCCGAGCGGCTCCGGCGGTGGCTCGGGGACGGGCGGCGGCGGTTCGGTGCCGCCGATCCCGGACGGGTCCGCCTCCGCCGGCGGCGGCTCCACGGGCGGTGGCTCCGGCTCGTCCGGCGGCGGCCAGGACGACCAGGCGGCCGCGGCCGAGGCGGCCAAGCAGCAGGCGGCGCAGCAGGCCGAGGCCGCGAAGCAGAAGGCCGCGGACGCGCTGAAGGAGTTCAGCGGCCCGGGCATCCAGACGGACTCCGGCGCCGGCCTCGGTTCCTCCGGCGGTTCGGGTTCGGGTTCGGGTGGCGCAGGCTCCGGGGACACGACGCCGTCGTCCGTGGCGCCGCCGTCCGACACCGGCCAGGACGCCGCGGCCGCGGCGGCCGAGGCAGCCAAGAAGAAGGCCGCGGACGCCCTGAAGGAGTTCAGCGGGCCGGGCATCCAGACCGACTCCGGTGACGGTGCCGGCAGCTTGGGCGGCGGCTCCGGTGCGGGCGGTGGCGCCGGCTCGGGGGGCGACGACGGCAAAGCCGCGGCCGAGCAGGCCGCGGAGGCGGCCAAGAAGAAGGCCGCGGACGCCCTCAAGGAGTTCAGCGGGCCGGGTATCAAGACGGACTCCGGCGACGGTGCCGGCGGCCTGGGCGGCGGCGCCGGCTCGGGTGGGGGCGATTCGGGCGCGGGTGGCGGTGACGACGGCAAAGCCGCGGCCGAGCACGCCGCGGAGGACGCGAAGAAGAAGGCCGCGGACGCCCTCAAGGAGTTCAGCGGACCGGGCATCGAGACCGATCCCGGCGGCGGAACCGGCACCGACGCCGACCACGACGGCAAGCCCGACAGCCTGCTCGGCGACGACGGCAAGCCCGGCGAGCACAAGGGTGACGACGACCCCGACGTCCTCAAGGTCAAGCAGGGCGACAAGACCTTCGAGATGACCGAGCCGGACCACGACGGCAAGATGGACATCAAGGTCGGCGACGGGCCCGGCGAACCGAAGGACTACAAGCTCGACTGGTCCGCCGACGGCAAGCCCGGCGATGGTCCACAAGGGACGGACGACGGCACGTACCACCCCGGCGCGGACGGCAAGATCCACATCAAGGACGGCGACCTCCGGATCACCGCCGAGCGGCCCGACGGCCCGGACGGCCAGACCGTCGTCACCGTCGACGACGGCAAGGGCACCCCGACGACCTACACCCTCGGCGACGACGACAAGCCCGCGCACCCGCTCGGCGACACCCCCGAGAAGAAGATCGACGACCTGCCCACCCACCGGGGCACGCTCGAAGACCTCAAGCCGCACGACGGCGGCGACCCGGGCGCGCACCACGGCGGCGACGGCGGCGGCTCGCACCACGGTGGCGGGGGTGGCCCGTCGGCCGCCGGGATCGGCGGCGGGCACGGCGGCGGGCACGGCGGGGCCGGCTTCTCGGGCGGGGGCATCGACCCGGGCGGCGCCGGGCTGGGGGAGACGCCGACGTCCGGCGGCGCCCACACCGGTGCCGGGGTGACGCAACCGCAGCCCACGCCCGCCTTCGCGTCGGCGGCGGGGGCGCCCGGCGCGCAGGGCTCGTCGATGGCCGGGATGCCGGGCATGGGCGCCATGGGCGGTGCCCACGGCGGTGGCGGCGGTGGCGACACCGAACGCCGTGCCGCGTACCGGATCGAGGGCGCCGTCTTCGACAATCTCGGTGAACCGGGCCGGCGGATCATCGGCTCCCTCAACGACGACGAAGACCCGCCGTCCGCCCGGACCTGGTAGGAGGACCCGTGACCGACATCGCCGGGATGAAGGCCGAGCTCGACGGCCTCGTCCGCGAACAGGCCGATCGCCGTGCCCTGCGGGAACAACAGGGCGAGGAGATCAAGGCCCGCTCCCAGGAGTACATGACCAAGCAGGTCCAGGCGGCCGAGCGGTACGTGCAGCACGTCCGCGAAATGGCGCAGCGCAAGACGAAGTCGGGCTGGAGCACCGACCGGTCGCACGCCGAGCCCGCCTCCGCCTTCGACGCGGAGGCGTACCCCGGCCCGGCCGGCTTCGAGCCGGCGCCGTCGCCGCGGCCGGTGCGGGACGAGCCGCGGGCCGCCCGTCGCCCCCGCACCGCCGTCGAAGAGGACGAGGACTTCAACAACCCCTGGTGAACCACAGGTCGACGGCGACCTTGCGCAGCGACACGGTGAACGTCCGCGCCGGGGCCAGCCGCCGCCGCAGTTCCCCCTCGAACTCGGCCCGCCGCTCGCCGAACAGGTGTGGTGCCGAGCTCGACAGCGAGAACACCCCGGCGACGACGTCGTCGACCGTGCGGGTCACGACCCGGCCCGGCACCTCGAACCGCCGCGGGCCGTGGAAGCCCGCCGCACGGTAGATCGCGGCCTCGCCGCCGGGCGTGCCTTCGGGCAGCGAACCCCGTCCGGCGCGCCGCACCGGGCCCAGGTATTCGCGCACCAGCTCGGCGATCGCCGGGTGCTCGGGTTCGAGCGTCGAGGCGTGCACGTGGGCGCAGATCCCGTCCGGCGCCAGCAATTCGCGCACGGCGGCCGCGACCCGGGGCCGGTCGAACCAGTGGAACGACTGCGCGAAGGTGACGAGCCGGAACCGGCCCAGCCCGGCGGGCAGCTCCTCCGCTCGCCGGTGCACCCACCGGCAGTTCCCGATACCCGCCTCCGCCGCCAGCCGGGCCGCTTCGGCGAGCATGTCGCCGTCGGCGTCGAGCCCGACCGCTTCCTCGAACGATCCGGCCAGCGGCAGCGTCAGCGAGCCGGGGCCGCAGCCGACGTCGAGCAGCCGTCCCGTTCCGTCCAGCCCGAGTTCGGCGGCGAAGGCCGCGGCGAGCTCCGCGGGGTACGCCGCGCGGCCGCGCGAGTAGTACCGCGCGCTGCCCGAATAGAGGGACGGGTCCCATTCCCATGCGTCGGTCACGGCCCCAGCGTAGATACTCGCGTGCCTCGACGGCGGCCGCGTGCCGCCGGACACCGCGGTGTGGCTCGTCAGAGTTGCGCGAGTCCCGCCCGGAAGGGTTCGGTGGAGCGTGTGAAACCCGGCGCGGCGGGGTATCCGGTCGCGTTCGTTTCGCCGCCGAATAGCCGGAGGTCTCCCGATGCCCGTGCGCACCGCCACCCCGCCCGCCACCGACGTCGTCCGCGTGGCCCTGGAAGTCCTTGCCGCGCAAGGGTTGAACCGCCCGGCCGCCAACGCCGCCCTGGCTTCGATGGCGAAGGAACGAGGCTTGACGGTCGCGCGCTGCGCCGCCTTGGTCGTGGCCGCCGTCGACGGGAGGATGGGCTGATGGCGTTCACCGCGCGGGCCGGGAACGACGATACCGCCTCGGTCGGCGGCGGTGTGCTGCTCGCCGTCGGGCTGGTCGTCGCCTTCTTCGGCTGGTGGTCGTGGTGGACCGCCGCCGGTCTGGCCGTGGCCGCCGCGGGCGCGCTGTGGCTCACAGTCGCGAACCGCGACGAGTAACCCGCCGGCGACGGGGAACGCTGCCTCCACCTGACCGAACGAGGAGGAGGCTGTCCATGGCGGAGCACGACGAGGACGTCATCGAGCTGCTGGAGCGCCAGCACCGCGAAATCCGTGAGCTGTTCGCCGGGCTGGAGACCGCGGACGGCGACCGGCGCCGGGAGCTGTTCCACGACCTCGTGCGGCTGCTGGCGGTGCACGAGACGGCGGAGGAACTGGTCGTGCACCCGGAGATCCGCGACCTCGAACCGGCGGCGGGGCCCGTCGTCGACGCGCGGCTGGGCGAGGAGCACCGGGCCAAGGAACTGCTGACCACCCTGCAGAAGCTGGGCCCGGAGGCCGACGGGTTCGACACGCTGCTGGTGCAGCTGCGCGACGACGTGCTCGCGCACGCCGAACACGAGGAGCGGGAGGAGTTCCCGCTGCTGCGGGCGCACCGCCCGCCGGAGCGGCTGCGGGCGATGGCCGCGACCGCCAAGCTGGCCGAAGCGGTGGGGCCGACCCGCCCGCACCCCGGCGTCGAGAGCGCGAAGGCCAACCTGCTGCTGGGCGCGCCCGCGGCGATCATGGACCGGGCGCGCGACCTCATCCGCGGCGCGCTGGGAGGTGGCGCATGACCGAGCCCGGCGACGAAGTCACCGACCCGGAGGAGTTCGCGGAGGAGGTCGGCCCGGACCCGACCCCGCAGGAGGTCGCCGAATACGAGGAACTGGCGCGGAAGAACCCGCCCTGGTCGGCTCCGGACTGAGTGGGTACCCCCACGGCATGGCAGGAGCCCCGGCCCGCAAACTGCGGCGCTACCAGGAGATGCGCGACTTCGCCCGCACCGCCGAACCGGCCGGCGGTGCGGCGGCCGGCCCGGACCGCCACCGGTTCGTGGTGCAGCGGCACCGGGCGCGCCGGCTGCACTACGACTTCCGCCTCGAGCTCGGCGGCGTGCTGGTCAGCTGGGCGGTGCCCAAGGGGCCCACGCTGGACCCGAAGGCCCGCCGGCTGGCCGTGCACGTCGAAGATCACCCGATCGAGTACGCCGACTTCGAAGGGGTCATCCCGCGCGGCGACTACGGCGGCGGGGACGTCATCGTCTGGGACCGCGGCGTGTGGCGGCCGGTCGAAGCCGACCCGGCGCGCGCGATCGAGGCCGGCACGCTGCACTTCGACCTCGACGGCGAGAAGCTGGCCGGGCGGTTCGTCCTCGTCCGCACCAGCCGCGGCGAGAAGGACCAGTGGTTCCTGCTGCACAAGCAGGATGAGCACGCCCAGCCCGGCTGGGACGCCGAAGACCACCCGCGGTCGGTGAAGAGCGGCCGCACCAACGACGAGGTCGCGGCCGCTCCCGACGCCCTGTGGCACGGCGACCGGCCCGCCGCGGAAGCGGAAGAAGCCGTCGGCGGGTGGCAGGCGCCGACCGAGGCCGAGCTCGCGGCCCTCGACGCACTGGGCGCCAAGGGCCGCTGGTCGGTGGCGGGCCGGGAACTGGCCCTGACCAACCTGGACAAGGTGCTCTTCCCGGCGGCCGGCGGCGGCGAGCCCGTCACCAAGCGGGACCTCATCCGCTACTACGTCACCGCCGGGCCGGCCATGCTGCCCTACCTGGCCGGCCGCCCGCTCAACACGCACCGGTTCCCACAGGGCGTCACCGAGCCGGGCTTCTGGCAGAAGGAAGTCCCGCAGCACGCCCCGGACTGGCTGACCACCTGGCGCAACGAACGCGCCGAGCCGGGGGAGAGCCAGCGGTACGTCGTCGCCGACAGCGTGGCGACGCTCGCGTGGCTGGCGAACTACGGCGCGCTGGAGCTGCACGCCTGGACCTCCCGCGCCGCCGACGTCGACCACCCGACGTGGGTGCTGTTCGACATCGACCCGGGCCCGGAGACGACGTTCGACGAGGTGCTGGAGCTGGCGCGGCTGCACCGCACCGCCCTGGAGCACCTCGGCCTCACCGGCCGGCCCAAGGTGACCGGCCAGCGCGGGATCCAGGTGTGGGTGCCGATCGCGCCGCACTGCACGTTCGAGCAGACCCGCGCGTGGGCGGAGACGGTGTCCAGGACGATCGGGCGGGTGCTGCCCGACCTGGTCAGCTGGGCCTGGACGAAGGACAAGCGCCGCGGCCGCGCCCGTCTCGACTACACGCAGAACGTGCTCAACAAGACCCTCGTCGCGCCCTACAGCGTGCGTCCGCGGCCCGGCGCGCCGGTTTCGGTGCCGCTGGAGTGGGACGAGCTGGACGAGCCGGGGCTCGCGCCGGACCGGTGGACCATCCGGGACGTCCCGGGCCGGCTGGCCGAGCGTGGCGACCCGTTCGCGGTCCTGCTCGGTCTCGAGCAGAAGCTTCCGGGCCTGTAGCGCTCAGGCCCGCACGGTTTCGAGCTGCCGGGGCTGCAGCCGGTCCAGTTCCGCGCGCGACAGGTGCGGGCGCCCGCCCGCGTGCTCGGTCGTCGCCGCGGCCGCCGCCACGGCCAGGCTCGCCGCCGTCTCCAGCGGGCGGCGGCGGGTCAGCGCCGCGGTCAGGGTGGCCACGAGCGCGTCGCCGGCGCCGGTGGGGTCGACGACCTCGGTCTCGACGTGCGGCACGAACCAGGTGCCCTCCGGGCCGGCGAAGAGGTTGCCCTGCCCGGCCACCTCGAGCACGGCCAGCGACGGCCCGCGCCGCCGGAGTTCCGCGGCGGCCCGGGCGGCCGAAGCGACGTCGTCCACCGGCTGTCCGGTGAGGAGCTCGGCTTCGTGACCGTCGGCGCGCACGACGTCGGCGAGGGCGAGCAGGTCCGCGGTCAGCGTGTCGGACTCCGGCGCCCCGTCCAGCACGACCCGGGTGCCCGCCGTGTGCGCGAGCCGGGCCGCCAGCAGGGCCACCGGGGCGGGCTGCTGCAGCTGCACGATCAGCGAGGCGGCGGCCGAAATCGGGGCGGACGCGGCGAAGACGTCGGTCTCGGTCAGCAGCGTCCCCTCCGGGACGTGCTCCAGGTAGCGGCGGCGGCCCTGGTCGTCGACGACGTCGACGAGCAGCGCCGTCTCGGTGCCCGGCCGGCGGATCACGTGCGAGGTGCCGATCCGGTCGGCCCGGGCCTGGGCGAGCAGCGCGTCCCCGGTGCGGTCGCGGCCGACGACGCCGACCAGCGACACCGACATCCCGAGCTGGCTCAGCGCCACGGCCTGGTTCGCGCCCTTCCCGCCGAGCAGCTCCTGCCGGTGCCGCACCGGCGCCGACGAGTCCGCGTCCGGCGCGTCGGGGACTTCGATCACCAGGTCGCGGGCGATCTGCCCGGCGACGACGACTTCGCTGAACGTCATCGGGTCCACCGGTGGGTCATGGCGCCTCCTCGGGTCACCGGCTGGCTACCCGGTCCGGCGCGGCGGGTAAACCGCTCGTTCGGGTCGAGTGGTTGCCGGGCGCCGTCGTGGGTAGCCCTGCCGCCATGAACGACGATCCGAACGTGGCCGAGCTGCGCCGGCTGGCCGCGGAGCGCTTCGGCTGGGCCGAGCTGTCCGCCGAGCAGGCCGCCGCGATGAGCGCGGCGCGGGAGGGCCGGGACGTGCTCGCGGTGCTGCCCACCGGGGCCGGGAAGTCGGCGATCTACCAGGTGCCCGCGCTGGTGCTGCCCGGTCCGACGGTGGTCGTGTCGCCCCTGCTGGCCCTGCAGCGCGACCAGATCGAGGGCCTGGACGCCGCGGCCGTGCCGGACGCCGTCGCGCTCGACTCGCGGCAGTCCGCCGCCGCACGGGAGGCCGTGTGGGACGCGATCCGGCGCGGCACCGCCGAGTACGTCTTCCTCTCGCCGGAACAGCTGGCGAAGGACGAGGTCGTCGCCGGGCTGGCCGAGGCGGGGGCGTCGCTGTTCGTCGTGGACGAGGCGCACTGCGTTTCGGCGTGGGGCCACGACTTCCGGCCCGACTACCTGCGCCTGGCGCCGGTCGTCGAACGGCTCGGGCGGCCGCCGGTGATCGCCCTGACCGCCACCGCGGCCGCACCGGTCCGCGACGACATCGTCGCCGCGCTGGGGCTGCGGGACCCGGTGCGGGTGATCGCGAGCTTCGACCGGCCGAACCTGCACCTGGCGGTCGCGCGCTTCACCGACGACGCCGCGAAGCGCGCTGCGGTGGTGGACCGGGTCGCGGCGCTGCCCGGCAGCGGGCTGCTCTACACCGCGAGCCGCCGGGAGGCCGAGGAGTACGCCGCCGCGCTGGCGGACCGCGGTGTCCGCGCCTTCGCCTACCACGGCGGGATGAAGACCGCCGACCGCGACGCCGTCCACGAGCGGTTCGCCGCGGGGGAGACCGACGTCGTGGTGGCGACCTCGGCGTTCGGCATGGGCATCGACCAGCCCCACGTGCGGTACGTAGTGCACGCCTCCGTGCCGGACTCGGTCGACACGTACTACCAGCAGATCGGCCGCGCGGGCCGGGACGGCGAGCCCGCCGAGGTCCTGCTCTGCTACCGGCCGGAAGACCTGGCGCGGCAGCGGTTCCTGACCCGGTCCGCGCCGCCGGAACCGGAAGTCCGCGCGGTCGTCGACGCCCTGCGGGCCGGCCCGCTGAACCGCCGTCAGCTCGCCGAAGCCGTCCCCGGTCCGTCCGCGCGGCGGACCCGCGCCCTCGGCCTGCTCGAACGGGGCGGCGACGTGCTGACCGGGCCGGACGGCCGGTTCACGCTCACCCACGGCCGCGCGGGCACCGACGCCGTCGTCGGGCGGGCGCTCGAAGCGGCGGAGCGGGCGGCCGAGCTCACCCGCTCGCGGGTGGAGATGATCCGCGCCTACGCGGAGACCACCGGCTGCCGCCGCCGGTACCTGCTCGGCTACTTCGGCGAGGAACTCGCGACGCCGTGCGGCCACTGCGACACGTGCGAAGCCGGTGCCGCGGCCGAAGAACCGGCGCCGGCGGGGGAGTTCCGCGCGGAGAACGTGGTCCGGCACGCCGAGTGGGGCCGCGGCGTCGTGATGACCATCGAGGACGACAAGCTGACCGTCCTCTTCGACGACGTCGGCTACCGGACGCTGTCGCTGCCGGTGGTGCGGGAACAGGAGCTGCTCGACCGCTGCTGAGTGCAGCCGGGTGATCGATCTGCGCCGGATGGCCGTACCCGGGCGGGCTGCGCGTGGCCGGTCCCACAATGCGGGCCGCCGCCGCGAGCGGAGTGCGGCGTTCTGGGGTACATCAAGAGAACCATAGAACCGGTGGAGGGTGCGGTGACCGAATCACTGATGAACGCGGCGGACCGCTGGAGACCGCTGACCGAGCTGCTGCAGGCGCTGCTCGAGCGGGTCGCCGGCGAGCTGCCCGGGTGCCTCGGGGCGGGGCTGACGGTCAGCCACGGCGGCCGGCCGCTGCAGGTGCTGGCCACCGCCGGCCTCGGCGAGTACCTGGTGCCCGCCCAGCTGCGCCACGGCGGCCCGGTCACGGTCGCCGACGCCACCGGTGAGCCGGTCGCGACGGACGAGCTCTTCGGCGACGCGCGCTGGCCCGGCCTGACCGGCGAGTCCGTGCCCGGCGGGACCGCGGTCCGCGGCGCCGTCGCCCTGCCCGGGTTCTGGGACGAGCACGGGGTTTTCGTGCTTTCGGCGACGCTGGACCGGCCGCCCGGTTCCACCACGCTGCCCGTCCTGCAGCGGTACGCGAAGCTCACGGAGATGACGCTGGTGGTCGCCGAGACGGCCACCGCGGGGGACCCCGACCAGATGCTCGACCTGCTGGCCTCCCGCGCCGCCATCGAGCAGGCGAAGGGCGCGCTCATGGCGGTCCGGCGCTGCCCGCCGGAGGAGGCGTGGCAGACGCTGCGCCGCGCCAGCCAGGAGTTCAACGTCAAGGTCCGCGAGCTGGCCATCGCCCTCGTCGAGCACCTCGGCGGCCACACGACGACCCAGCCGGCGGGCACCCCGGAGATCCACCCGGGCGAGCCCGCCCGCCACGCCGCGGAGCGGCTCTGGTCGGCCTTCACGGCGGTCTCGTCCTGAAGAAGGGCGTTTCCGAACCACGCGTTTGGGTATCAAGACCCCGTCCTTGATCACGTCCCTGCCCTTGATCACGTCACTGCGTCGCCGGCCCCGGCCGGCGCGGAAGGCCAACCGAACCCGTGTCCCCCACGTTCCCGGTCCCCACCCGGTCCGCGCCCCTCACGGCGCGCCGGACGGAGTACCGCCCCGGTCTCCTCGTGCTGACCTTCGCCGGCGAGATCGACGCGCTGACCCTGCCGATCCTCGACCGCGAGCTGCGTGCGGCCCCACCCGGGACGACGGTGGTGGACCTGACCCAGGTGGCGTTCGTCGGCCTGGCGGGCGCCCGCGCCCTGGCGGCCGCCGCGGAGCGCGCCCAAGCCGACGGCGGGTGCTTCGGGGTGGTGGCGAACAGCCGGACGCTGGCGCGCCTGTTCCGTGTCACGGGGTTGGCGGCGGGGGTACCGATGTTCGCTTCGTTGTCGGATGCGCTGCGGGAGCTGCTGGCGGCGGGCGTGCAGGACCGCGCCTGCTGACCGCGTTCAGCGCGAGATCCACCGGGCGATCAGCACGCCCGCGTCCTGCCGCAGCTCGTCGGCGCCGTGGACGAGTACCGCGCGGGTGAGCCGGCGGGCGATCTCCGGCGGCAGCTCGGCGGCGTCGTGGCCGAGGTGGCGGGCGATCCGGGCGCGGCCGAACGGCTCGCCCGCCCCGTTCGTGGTCTCCGCGACGCCCCGGGAGTACAGCGCCAGCAGGTCGCCGGGTTCGAGCCGCACCTGCGTGGGGTGGAACGGCCCGCCCGCCACGGAAAACCGCGTCGCGAGCGATTCCGTCGCGGGGAGCGCCTCGCCGTCGCGGACGACCAGCAGTGGCGGACTGCCCGCGCCGAGCAGCCGCAGGATTCCCGTGGCCAGGTCCAGTTCGACGACCGCCCCGGTCACGGCCGGGGCGCCGGACAGGGTTTCCAGCTCGGCGGCCACCGCGGTGAACTGCTCGCCGAGGGACGCGCCGCCGTGGCGGGCGGCGCGGTAGGCGGAAAGCGCGGTCACGACCGCGATGTTCGCGCTGCCCGTGCGCATGCCGGCGTCGAACAGCGCCAGCTGCGCGCAGTTCTCGGAAAGCGCGTAGTCGAACACCGTGCCGCAGAGGTCGTACGCCGGCTGGACGCTCGCGCCGACGACCACGCTTTCGGTGGCCGCGGTGAGCGGCGGCAGGCTTTGCCACAGCAGCTCGGCGGGGGAGCCGCGGCGCCGGTGGCGGCGCCGGCTGTCCAGGCCGTCGCCGTACTGGGTCGTGGCGGTGACCAGGTGCCCGAGCAGTGTCGCCAGCCACCGGCACTGCTCCCGCAGCACCGGGTCCTCCGGGTCGGCGTCGTCCGGGACGATTTCCAGCACACCGAGCCGTTCGACGCCGTCGAGCAGGATGGTCCACAGGGTGCCGTCCCGCGTGACGGTGGTCCCGGCGCGGCGGTACACGTCGCCGCCCACCGTGGTTTCGATGTCGAGCTCGGCGCTGCCCGGGCGCAGCGGCACGAGCGTCCGCTGGTCGTAGTCGGCGAGGTAGACGCCGATGGTCAGGTCGAGCGCGCGGCCCGCCTCGGCGACGACGGCCGGGAGCCGCTCGGGCGGGGCCCGGTGCGCGCCTTCGAGCAGGTCCACCAGGGCCTTCAGCGGGCCGTGCAGCGGTTTCGCGTCGCTGACCGAGTGGCTGTAGGGCGCGCGGGCGGGGCCGGCGACCTCGTCGAGCCGCTCGTTGACGGCGTGGGCGAGCATGTCGCGGTCGACGCGGGGCAGCGTGGTCAGCCCGTTCAGGTAGGCGTCCAGCTCGATCAGGCTCAGGCTGCCGCCGAGCGCGAAGTACCGCATCCACAGCTGTTCCAGCGTGAGTTCGCTCCGGGCGAAGCAGGCGGCGATCCGCCGCCGTTGTTCGTCCTCGGGCACGAAACGCATCCGCTCACCTTTCCCGCGGCGCGACGAGCTGCGCGGCGGTCTCGGCCGGACTGCCACCGTCGGCGCGGGCCAGCGCGAGCAGGCGGTCGAACGCCGTTTCCTCGTCGAGGCCGTCGCGGCCCATCAGGAAGCCTTTCGCCATGGTGATCAGGTCCCGGTCGCGCAGGGTTTCCTTGAACTGCGCGCTGAACCGGCTGGCCCGCTCGTAGGCCCGCGCGTTGGCGACCAGGACGGCGGCGCGGTCGGCGAACCGGACCAGCGCGTGCTCGTCGGAGGGGCCGAAGGCGCCGGGAGCCGTGGCGTAGAGCTTGATGGCGCCGTGGCAGCCCTCCCCGGTGACCATCGGCGCGGTGACGACCGACCGCAGCCCCGACCCGGCCACCGCGGCACACCACCGGGTCCACCGCCGTTCGGCGGCGACGTCGTCGATCCGCTGCGGCGAGCAGTCCCGCAACGCGGCCAAGCAGGGGCCTTCACCGAGCTCGTACTGCAGGGCGTCGGCCTCGCGCACGAGCGGACCGGACGCACTGGTGGTGACGAAGTCCCCGTCGCCGTCGATCAGGGTGACCCCGACCCCGGAGGCGGCGGTGATGGTGGTCCCGGCGAGCGAAACGATCAGTTCCAGCACCGAATCGACGGTCTCGCGCGACAGCAGCAGCCCGGACATCCGGGCGGCGACGACGGCCAGCTCATCATCCAGCGGCAGCCCACCGGGCGCAGCCTCTTCCGACGACATGCGTGCTGATTACCTATCCGGCGCGTTCGGCAAACCTGCTCCGGTCCTTCTCCGCATCACGGACATGGATCCGCCCCGGACTGGGTACCCGAGGTCACTTCGCGCCGAGTGGAGGAGCAGGCATGGAACGGTCCGACCCCACCACGACGGCTTCGCCCCTGTTCGACGAGGTCACGGGGGCCCTCGAAGCGCTGTCCGCGGTCCTGCGGGAAGAGGACGACTTCCGGATCCTGCTCCAGCACGTCTGCCTGCAGGTGCGGCACGCCGTGCCCGGGGTCGGCGAGGCTTCCGTCACCCTGGTGACCGGGGAAGCGCCGCACACGGCGACCACCACCAGCGCCGTCGTCGGCGATCTCGACCGTGACCAGTACCGGATCGGGGACGGGCCCTGCCTTGAGGCGATGCGGAGCGGCAAGATCGTCCGCACCACCGTCACCGACGCGCTCGAGCGCTGGCCCGAGTTCGGGCGCGGGGCGCGGGAGGCCGGGTTCGGGAGTTTCCTCGCCGCGCCGCTGGTCGCCGACGAGGAGTTCTCCGGGGCCGTCAACTGCTACGGGCGGCAGGACGACGGCTTCGAGGAGGTCGAGGGGCAGCTGCTGGAGCTCTACACCGCCGCGGTCGAGGCGATCCTGCGCGTCTACCACCGGTACCTGCGGGCGCGGGACACCGCCGAGCACCTCCGGACGGCGCTGACTTCGCGGGCGGTCATCGACCAGGCCAAGGGCATGCTGATGGCCATCCGCCAGGTCGGCGCCGACGATGCCTTCGCCATGCTGGTCGAGCAGTCGCAGCGGGAGAACACGAAGCTGCGGGCGGTCGCCGAGCGGTTCGTCGAACGAGTGGTCTCGGGGCACGTCCCGCCGCGGTAACGTGGGGCCGTGGCGGGGAGCCGGATCACGGTGCAGGTCGGCGAGCGGCAGCTGACGCTCTCGAACCTCGAGAAGGTGCTCTACCCGCGCCACGGCTTCACCAAGGGCGAGGTCCTCGACTACTACACGCGGATCGCGCCCGTGCTGCTGCCGCACCTGCGCGACCGGGCGGTGACGTTCGTGCGCTTCCCGGACGGCGTCGGCGGTGGCTCGTTCTTCGAGAAGGACGTCTCGCGGCACGCGCCGGACTGGGTCCGCACCGCGTGCCTGGCCGTCGGCGGCCGGGGCCAGGAGCCCGAGATCGTCGCCTACCCGATGATCGACGACCTGCCCGAGCTCGTGTGGGCGGCCAACCTCGCCGCGCTCGAGCTGCACGTCCACCAGTGGACCGTCGGCCCCGGCGACGAGCGCCGCACCCCGGACCGGCTCGTGTTCGACCTCGACCCGGGGCCCGGCGCGACGGTGGTCGACTGCAGCCGGGTCGCCGAGCGGCTCCACGACGTCCTCGTGCGGGACGGCCTCACGCCGGTCGCGAAGACGAGCGGTTCCAAGGGCATGCAGCTGTACGCGGGCGTGGTGACCGCGGACGGCGGTGAGCCGTCGCGGTACGCGAAAGCACTGGCCGAGCGGCTCGCCGCGGAGACGCCCGACCTCGTCGTGGCGCGGATGACGAAGAACCTGCGTCCGGGCAAGGTCTTCATCGACTGGAGCCAGAACAACCCGTACAAGACCACCGTGGCGCCGTACTCGCTGCGCGGGCGCGACGAGCCGACCGTGTCGGCCCCGGTCACGTGGGACGAGGTCCGCGCGTGCCGGCACGTCACGCACCTGCGGTTCACCGCCGGCGAGGTTTTGCGGCGCGTCGAGGAGCACGGAGATCTTTTCGCGGATCTGGAACGCACCCGCGTGCCGATTCCTGCGATCGGCTGAACTTCGGAAAGCGCCATTCCTCCCGGTGGCGGCGTGGTTTTGCCGGAAATGGCCGGAAAACGGCGTCACCTGCGGATTTGATCGTCCACATCGGACTGTTGCACGTGCAGATGATCGTGTCGCTGCACGCACTGGCCGCCGGATCAACCGGCGGTGGGCCGAAGTCGATGAAGTCGGTACGGTCGACGCACGAACCGCGGCGTCCGCCGTGGTGGTGAAAGACAATGACACGGCGGCCGTCGCCGTTCTTGTCGAATGCGGCGAAAGGAAACTGGTGTCCGCCCTGATCGACACCGATCTCGAATTCTGGTTCCAGCGCGGCCTGCGCGCGTATCTGGGCGAAGTGGCGCGTGCGCTCGGCTTCGGCTTCGAGTCGTGCACCGTGGACGTCGACGTCCCGGTCTCGGCCTACGTGGCGGTGGACTGGCGGTTGCGGCGCTTCCCCGAGCGCGACGTGGCGCTGCTCTGGGACGAGGTGCACGGCTGGGCGGTCGCGGTCGAGGCGGCGTGCGGCGAGGACATGATCGTGCTGGCCTACCTCGGCGGGGCGGACATCCTGCCGCCGGCGCAGGAAGTCGTGCGGTTCCTGGCCGAGCTGCGGGCCGGTGCCCTGGACCCGCACGAGCCCGGCTCGCCCGTGCTGCGCCGGCCCGGCCGCCACCAGGAACTCCTGCCGCTGCTGCCGGCTCGCTGATCCACAGTGGACGCGGGGCGGTGCCGCGCCTGCCCGGCGCGGCACCGCGGTTCACCGTCCCCCGGCGAAACTCACCAGCGTGATCGACGGACGCAGGTCGCGCAGCCCCGGCAGGTTCGCGATCCGGCGCAGGACGCCCGGCCGCCAGGCCCGGCGCCCGGGCGGCGGCTGCAGGTCTTCGACGGCGGCCACGCCGGGGACGAGCTCGGGCAGGCGCGCGGCTTCGGAGACCGTCAGGCCGAACGGCATCGGCGGCACGGTGTAGCGGGCGGACAGCCGCAGCCCGGAATTGTCGGTGCCGTCCGGTAGCGTGGAAGACGGGGGGCGCCCCCGCGGCCCGGTCGGCAGCGTCCGCCTGCTGAGCCACGGCGGGATCGAGTCGAAGAACAGCTGCCCGCCGGGGAACCGTGCGGCGCAGTCGGCGATCAGGGCGAACACGTCGTCGCGTTCGAGGTACATGAACAGCCCCTCGGCGGAGATGAACACGCCCCGCGCCGGATCGGGGACGTCCAGCCAGGCGCGGTCCAGTGCCGAGGCCGGGATCGACGTCATCCGCGGCTCCGGCGGGAGCAGGCGCCGGCGCAGGTCGATCACGGGTGGCAGGTCCACCGACAGCCAGTCGACCGCCGGCCGCCCCAGGCGCCAGTAGGTCGTCTGCAGGCCCTCGCCGAGGGCGACGACGGTCGCGCCGGGATGCCGGTCCAGGTAGGCGCGGAGGGCGAAGTCCAGGGTCAGCGCGCGCAGCGGGTGGAGCTGGCCCGGCTTGCCGAACCGCGCGTAGTCGTACTCGATCCGGCGCTGGAGGCGTTCGGCCCGCGGGTCGGCGAACGCCGAGCCGGGGTGCCGCGACTCCTCGGCGCGGTTGCGCAGCGTCCACAGGCAGGTGACCGCGACACCGTCCAGCGCTTCGCCGTCGATCGCGGGCCCGGTCATGCGGCGAAGGAGGTCCGGAGGAATGCGAGGATCTCCGCCCGCGCGGCCTCGGCCTGCGGCGCCACGCCCGGCAGGCTGAGGAACGCGTGCCCCGCGCCGGCGTGTTCGGTGAGCCGCACCGGGGTGCCCGCCGCGCCGAGCCGCTCGGCGTAGCGGCGGCCGTGGTCGGCCAGCGGGTCGTGCGTCGGCACCACCACCAGTGCCGGGGCCAGCCCGCCCAGGTCGTCGGCGTGCAGCGGCGACACCGCGCGGGCGTCGGCGCCCGGCGGGACGGCGAGCTGCCGGAACAGGCGCAGCACCGGCACGCCGAGGGTGGAGGTATGGGCGTGCTCGGCGGCCGAACCGTGGTCGAGCATCGCCGCGGTCACCTCGGTCACGGGGTTGACCAGCACCTGCGCCCGGAGGGACACCCCGGCGTCACGGGCCCGGATCGCCGCCAGCGCGCTGATCAAGCCGCCGCAGCTTTCGCCGAAGACCGCGGCCCGCGCCGGGTCGACGCCCCACGGTGCGGCGTCGCCCAGGAGGTGCCGCAGCGTGTCCCAGCCGTCGTCGACGGCGTCCGGCAGCGGGTGGTCCGGCGCGACCAGCCGGTGCTCGACCGAGACGACGACCGCGGGCAACCGCGCCGCGAGGTGGCTGTTGACCCAGTCGCTCTGCACCGCCGTGCCCACGAACCCGCCGCCGTGCACGTGGACCACGAGCGGCAGCGCGGCGCCGCCGTGCTCCGCGGGCCGGTACACCCGGACCGGGAGGTCGCGGCCGGGCAGCGCGAGGTCCCGCCACCCGAGCACGGCGCCGTCGTCCGGTTCCCCGGTGAACGCCCGGGCGGCGGCGGACGCCCGGAAGCGGTTTTCCGCCTCTCGGTAGGCGATCAGCTCGCCGGTCGTCAGCGCGAGCCAGTCGGGTTCCGGCGGGCGGGTTTCCTGGATCATGGTCGGCTCCTTAATTTCGAAACCTGCGGTATCGAAACCTACGGTAGCGAAAACCGCTAGGGTGGCGCCATGCCTTCCGGACCAGCCCGGCCACCGGGCCGCCCCCGCGCCGGGGTCGACGCCGCGGTGTTCGCCGCGACGCTGCGGACGGTCCACGAGCTCGGCTACGCGCGGGCCACCGTCGAGCGCATCGCCGCGGCGGCCGGCATCGCCAAGACGACGATCTACCGGCGCTGGCCGTCCAAGGGCGAGCTCGTCGTGGACGTCCTCCTGGACGCGTTCGGCCCGGCACCGCTGGTGGGCGGGACCCGGGCGGAAATCCTGGCCTCGGTCATCCGGTGGGGCGCGGCGAAGATCGCCGAACCCGGTGTGGGTGACGCGTTCGCGGGCGTGTTCAGCGACGCGGTCAGCGATCCGGCCCTGCGCGTGGTGCTGTCTTCGCGGCTGCAGGATCCGTACCGGCTCGCGCTGCAGGACGCGCTCGGCGAGCCGGAACACCGGGTCCTGTTCTTCGTCGACGTCGTCGTCGGCACCCTGCTGCACCGGATGGGCATGACCGGCGAGCCGATGGTCGACGCCGACGTCACCGCTCTCGTGGACATGGTCGTGGCCCACTTCGCGAACGAGTGACCGCCGTCACGGCCCGGGCTGTCACATCGGCCCGGACCGCGGAGTCGTGGGGGTGATGGACCCCGGCTCGTGGGGTCCGCGAAGCCCCCGAGGAGTTCCGATGTCCACCGCACACCTGATCGTCACCATCGCCGCCGCGGCCTGGGTCGGCTTCTCGGCCGTCTCGATGCTGGCCCGCGCGAAGTGGGTCGTCGAGCCGATCACCGAGTACGGCGTGCCCGAGCCGTGGTGGCCGTGGCTGGGCACGGCGAAGGCAGCCGGCGCGGCGGGGCTGCTCGCCGGGCTGTTCTGGCCGCCGATCGGCCTCGCGGCGGCGATCGGCCTGGTGCTGTACTTCGCCGGCGCACTCGTCACCGTGGCCCGGGCGCGGGCGTACGGGCACCTGGTGTTCCCGGCGCTCTACCTGGCGCCGGTGGTCGCTTCGCTGCTCCTGCTGCCCTGATCGGCGAGCCAGGTGAGCGTGTCGGCGGCGTGGCGCAGCACGGACAGGTGCCCGTCGCCGGGCGAGGGCCGGTACTCGGCGGCCGGGCACCGGCCGGCGAGCCACGCGCTGTGCGTCGCGGGGATCATCCGGTCCTGCTCGCCGTGCACCAGCAGGACGGGCGCGCTGATCGACGCGGGATCGCCGCCCCACGGCGTGACGTAGGCGAGGTCGTCGTCGATCAGCCCGCCGGGCCCGTCCGCGAGCGCCGCGCGGACGACCTCGCCCAGCCACGACCACGACCCTTCGAGCGTGGCGAAGTCGGCGTCGGTGAAGACAGCCGGATCGAACTCGGCGGCGGCTTCGTGCTTTTCCTTGGCGGCCCGCCCTTCCGTGGCGGCCCGCAGCGAAGCGGCACTGGCCGCGGCCATGCCCCCGAACCAGTCGAGCCCGGCCGCGTCGAAGGGCGCCACCGCGGCCAGGCTCCCGACGGCGAGCACCCGTTCGGGCAGCAGCGCGGCACAGGCGAGGGCGTGCGAGCTCCCACCGGAGTGCCCCAGCACGGCGAACCGCCCGACACCGAGCGCATCGGCCACGGCGGCCACCCACCCGGCGACCTCTCCGACGGTCCGCCCCGGCACCGGCGTGGAGGTGCGGTAACCGGGCCGGTCGAAGGACACGAACCGCACGCCGAGCTCCCGCGCGAGCGGCAGCAGCGGCCCGGGCGGCGCCCCGGTGTTGGGCGTGCCGTGGTGCCAGAAGACGGTGAGCCGCGCGGGGCCGCCGGTGTCGTAGACGTGCAGCGAACGCCCGCCGGGCAGGGTCAAGTCCGTCTCGGTGACCATCAGCGGGCCAGCCGCTCCGCCAGCCAGGCCAGGGAAAGCGGGTAGCGGTAGTCGATCCCGCCGTGGCCGGCGTCGAACAGCTCGAAGCGGACGCGGTCGTCCGGCAGGCCCGCCGCCGCCACCTCCGCTCGGAACGCCTGCGCGCCCAGGTCGAGGAAGTACTCGTCGCTCGTGCCCGCGTCGATCCACACCGCGTGCAGTGACCGGATCGCCTCCGCGTGGTGCGGCACCATCCGGACCGGGTCCCAGTCCAGCCAGCGCTGCCACGGCTCCGGCCGCAGCGCGCCGGTCAGCGGGTCGAACGGCAGCTCCGGGATCCCGTCCGCCGAGGCCGAGAAGCACGCCGAGACGCCGAGGATCATCAGCAGGGTCGCGTCCTCGGGCTCGGTGAACGCCGGGCGGCTCCGGAAATCCGCCCACCACGCCTGGATGTCCTGGTCGTACTCGCGCAGCGCGCGGACCGCCTTGCCGAAGTCGGGGACGTAGCACAGCTCGTAGAGCGAGTCGCCCGCGTGCGTGGCCAGCGCCCCGAACAGGTCCGGGCGCAGCATCGGCGTGATCATCGCGCCGAACCCGCCCGAGGACTTGCCGGCGATCGCGCGGGACGCCGGGGTGGTGAGCGTCCGGTAGCGCTCGTCGACCCACGGCACGATCTCGTCGCACAGGTACGAGTGGTAGCGGCCGGTGCCCGGCGAATCGACGAACTGCGAGCCGCCGTAGGCGGTCCACGCGTCGACGTAGACCACGACGCACCCCGGTGCACCGCCGGCGAAGACGGCGTCGGCCGTCTCCACGAACGGCTGGCGGAACGGGGTCCGGTTGGCCCACATCGTCAGGTGCCCGGTGTAGCCCTGGATGACGTAGACCGCCGGGTACCGCTCGTCGCCGTCGTCGTAGCCCGGCGGGACGTACACCCACAGCGGCCGTTCGTGCGGATCGCCGAGCGGGTTGCCGCGCAGCAACGCGGAAGTCACGGTGTGCCGGTCGAGCCGGCCGGCGAGTTCGCCGTCCCAGGGCAGCATCCGGCCAGTCAACCACGATCCACCCGGTTGCCGTGGCTAAGCAATACCTCTTTTCCACGCGTAGCGTTGAGCCGTTTCGGCTCGGCCTCCGTGTTCAGGACACGGTGGTGGACCGGGGAGATGCGGGGCAGACCATGAAACATCCGGGTCCGTTGTTCACTTTGCTCGCCGGTGTGGTGCTCGCCGGCGGGATCGGCGTCGCCGACCTGGCGGCGGGGACCGGTGCGGCGCCGGTCGCCGGGGCCGCGAGCACCTCGAGCACCACGACGGCCGCGCCACCCGCGACGACGTCGGCGCCGCCGAAGCCCGCTGCGCCCGCGCGGGCGGACTACGCCGGGCGGGTGACCGGTGGCGGCGCGTCGATCGCGGTGTCGGCGCGCGACGGGCACGCCATCGCGTACGTCTGCGACGGCAAGAAGCTCGAAGCGTGGCTCCAGGGCGTGACCGCCGGCGGGAAGCTGGACCTGAAAGGCGCCCGCAACGCGAGCCTGACGGGCAGTTTCGACACGGCTTCGGCTACTGGGACCGTGACGGCGGCCGGCCGGACGTACGAGTTCACGGTGCCGACGGCGAAGAAACCCGCGGGCCTCTACCGCGCGACGCCGAAGGTGAAAGGTAAGTCCGCGAGGGCCGGCTGGATCGTGCAGCCCGACGGCAGCCAGGTCGGCCTCCTCACGACCGGCGAAGACGCGACGGCGGCCCCGGCACTCGACCCGGCGGCCGGTACCGCGACCGTCGACGGCGTCCCGGTGACCGCGGAGCCGATCAGCGGCCTAACCGGGACCGGGGACTTCTGATGACCGCCCCGGCAGCGGGCCGCCGCACCGCGGTCGCGCTCGTGGTGCCGCTGGTGGCGGGCGCCGTCGTCTCAGTGGTCCTCGGGGTCTACGGCGGCCTGCACACCCCGACCGGGGTTGCGGTGAACGTCGCGGGCTTCTCCGGTCCCCAGTCCGTGAAGGCGTGGCTCGCCACGGTCGTCGTCGTGCTCGCCCTCGTCCAGCTGGGGTCGGCCCTGGCGATGTACGGCAAGCTCGACGGCGGTGTGCCCGCCTGGGTCGCGCCGGTGCACCGGTGGTCGGGCCGGCTGGCCTTCCTCGTGTCGATCCCGGTGGCGATGCACTGCCTCTACGCGCTCGGGTTCCAGGCGTTCGACCTGCGCGTTCTCCTGCATTCCCTGCTCGGCTGCTTCTTCTACGGCCTGTTCGTCGCGAAGATGCTCCTGCTGCGCAAGGACGGCGCGCCGGGGTGGTCGCTGCCGCTGCTCGGCGGCCTGGTCTTCACCGCGCTGGTCGGGTTGTGGCTGAGCGCGTCACTGTGGTTCTTCACCCAGTCCGGCCTGACCTTCTAGCGCGGAGGACGAAGATGCGGAACGACGACGCGGACCCGGTGCTGGCGCGCCGGACGGCCCTCGCGGTCCTCGGTGCCGGGCTGGTGGCCGGCTGCAGCACCTACGGCGGCAGCCCGGGCGGGACGCCGCCGGCCGGCGGCACCGAGCTCGGCCCGTCCGGTGACATCCCGGTCGGCGGCGGCAAGGTGTTCGCGGACAAGCAGGTAGTGGTGACGCAGCCGGTGGCCGGGACGTTCGCGGCCTTCTCGGCGATCTGCACCCACCAGGGCTGCACGGTCGGCGCCGTGGCCGGCGGCACCATCGACTGCCCGTGCCACGGCAGCCGGTTCAAGATCGCCGACGGGTCGGTGGCGACCGGCCCGGCGTCGAAGCCCCTGGAGAAGAAGGCGATCACGGTCGACGGCGGCAAGATCACCTTGGCCTAGCCGTAGGCCTTCGCGACCGTCCGGCCCTCGATCGTCCACAACGGACTCGCCGTGTCCGGCACGCCGTGCAGGACGGTCCGGCCGTCCGAGCAGGTGTACCGGACTTCCGGTCCCGCCACGGCCGCGCACTGCAGGCCGTTCTCCAGCACCAGCAGGAAGGGATCGGCCGTCCCGCCGGGCCGGGGTGGCACCGGCAGCGCGCCCGAGGCGGTCAGCAGGACGGCCTTCGTCGCCGAAGCCGGGCACGAGAGCTGCGGCCGCGGTCCGGCGAAACACGGGTCGTACGTCGTGCCGCCGGCCGAGCAGCGGTAGGCGTCGTGGCGGCCGGACACCGCAGACACCGTCGCGCAGGAGCCGGTCACCCGGGCCGTCGCGGCCCGCGGCCGGTACGCGACGCTCTGCGTGAACCGCTGCGCGCGGCTGGTGGTCACCGGGAGCTCGAAGGCGGGACTCGCCGCGGCGACGCTGCTCGTCACCGCCCCGATCCCGGCGGCGACGAGCCGGCGCACGACCGCGCCGCCGTCCGGGTGGCACGGTTCGAGCGCGGTCCAGACGTCGGCCGCGACCTCGGCGAACGGCCGGTCCGGGGTGTACCGGGCGGCGCCGGCGTCCGCGGCGCAGGCGAGCACGCCGGCCGCCGGGCCGGCGTCGCCGGCCAGGCCGAACAGCCCGGCGGCGCGGTGGGCCGCCGTGGCGAGCGCCGTCCCGAGGGCGGGTCCGGGGTCGGCCTGGCCGCGCACGCTCGCCGGCAGCAGGCCGAACGGGACGCTGTAGGTCACGCCGGCGCCGGGCCAGAGCAGGTCGCGCTGCCTCGGGCGGCCGAACAGCTGCACGGCGGACGTGCTCGCCGCCGCGGTCCGGGCGCCCGGTGCCGGCCAGCCCGGCGGCAGGACGATCCGGTAGGGCACCCTCGCGTTCGACGTCAGCGTGACGTCCGCGCGGCCGTTCCCGGCCGTCACGCAGACCCACACCGGCGTCCGCGGATCCGGCTCGCCGACGTCGACGGTCACCCCGCCGGAGCTCGCCGCGTGCCCGGCGCAGTCCGGCCGCGGCGCCGGCTCGGCCTCGCGACCCAGCGCGGCGAGGTCGAGCAGGCCGCCCCAGAACCTGCCGGAGTGCGCGGCCTCCGCGACGACGGTCCGGGTGGCGCCGTCGTAGGTGGCGGGCACGAGCAGGGAACCGTTCTCGGCGATGACGACGGGCGCGAACCCCGCGGGCGGCGCGCCGGGCACCGGGATCCGCACCTGCCGTGGCGGGCCGCCGTCGACGCTCAGGTCCACGCCGCCGCCGAACCGGCGTGTCATCGGCGCCAGTGCGCCCGGCTCCGCCCAGTCGCCCTGCGGCGGGCCCGTGGCGAAGACCTGTTGCCGCACAAGGACTCCCGCGGCGCCCAGCAGGAGCAGGACCACGGCGGCCGTCAAGGCGAGCCGGGCCGGTCGTTCGTGTGTGGCCATCGGCACCTCCCCGGAACACCCTGCTCCCCGCGAGTCACCGGAGCCGCCGTGGTCGTTAGCCGCCGTGGCCCAACCGTGACGCCGCGCCGCCGATCGGGTCGCCCGCGGGCGGCTCCCTCTGGCACGATCGGGTGGGTGCAGCCGGTCGAGATCGCCTGCGACGAGTCGGGCTCGGAGGGCGAGAACCTGCTCGGCGGCGAAACGGACGTCTTCGCCCACGCCGGCGTGCGGATGCCGCTGCCCGCGGCGGCCGCCTGCGTTCGCGAGATCCGCGAGCGCATCGGTTCGCCCGCGGAGGAGTACAAGGCCAACCACCTGCTTCGCGCCAAGCACCGCGCGGTCCTCGAATGGCTGCTCGACCCCGGCGGCCCGCTCGCCGGCCGCGGCCACGTCCACCTGACCGACAAGACGTTCTTCGCCGTCCGGGCCGCGGTCACGCTGCTGGACGAAGCGGGCACGGAGGCGTCGGCCCGCACTCTTCACCGCGCCGGCCCGGCCGCTTTCGGCGCCGCCCGCTGGGAGTTCTTCCTGACGGCGTTCACCAGCGTGCTGCGGCTGAAGCCCCGGCGCGGGGTCACGACGTCGCCGGGGGAGTTCTTCGCCCTCGCCGCCGAACTCGCCCGGGTGCCCGGCGAGGCCGGGGAGATCGTCGGCCGGTTCCGCGGTGGCGAGGAGCGGGTCGCCGCCTACCGCGCCCGCCTGGCGAGCGACCCGGGCCTGGTGCCCGTGCTGGATCCGCTGGTCCCGGCGGTGATCCACACGGTCCGCCACTGGAGCGCGGACGGCACCCCGGTCGCCCTGGTGCACGACGAGCAGCTCGCCCTCACCGCCGAGCGCGTCCTCCAGCTGAAGGCGACGCTCGGCCACCGCCTGGCGGGCGTCCGGTTCGTCGACTCCAGGTCGGACGCACGCGTCCAGATGGCCGACTTCCTGGCGGGCGTGGCCCGCCGGATCGCCTCCGACGAGCTGAACGGCCGCGGCGACGCCCGCTTGAGCGCCCTGCTGGAGGCGTTCGCGGACGAAGGGTCGGTCTGGGACGGCCCCCGGCCGGCCGTTCTCTGACTAGAGTCAGGGAATGGACCAGGACCTGGTGCGGGGCCTCCGGCGGTTCAACCGGACCGTCACGCAGCGGATCGGTGCGCTCGACGACGCCTTCCTGGCCCGCGCCCGTCCGCTGGGGCAGGCTCGGGTGCTGTGGGAGATCGGCGCGGCGGGCCGGGACGTCAGGGAGCTGCGTGCCCGGCTCGGCCTCGACTCCGGGTACCTGAGCCGGTTGCTGCGCGGGCTGGAGCAGGACGGGCTGGTGCGCGTCGAGGCCGGGGCCGGCGACGGGCGTGTCCGGACGGCGCGGCTCACCGAAGCCGGGCTCGCCGAGCGTGCGGCTCTCGACCGGCTCTCCGACGCCGCGGCCGGCGCGATCCTCGCGCCGCTGTCCGGTGGGCAGCGCAGCCGGCTCGCCGCCGCGATGGCCGAGGTCGAGCGGCTCCTGACGGCTTCGGCGGTCGAGGTCGCTCCGTGTCCGCCCGGCCGACCGGCCGCCCGGTTCTGCCTGCGGGCCTACTTCGCCGAGCTGGCCGAGCGGTTCGACGAAGGCTTCGACCCGGCCCTCGGCATCTCCGCCGACGACGTCGAAATGACCCCGCCCGCCGGGGTGCTGCTGGTCGCCACGCTGCACGGCGAAGCCGTGGGGTGCGGTGCGCTGAAGTTCCACGGCGACGCGCCGGCCCAGGCCAAACGGATGTGGGTGGCGCCCGGGGTCCGCGGCCTGGGGCTCGGGCGGCGGCTGCTCGGCGAGCTGGAGGCGTACGCCTTCGACGCCGGCGTCCGCACGCTACGGCTCGAGACGAACCGTGCGCTCGCCGAAGCGATCGCGCTGTACCGCGCCGCGGGGTACCGGGAGGTCGCGCCGTTCAACGACGAGCACTACGCCGATCACTGGTTCGAGAAGACGCTCACCGGCCCACGTACCCTGGCCTAGTGCGAACCCGGCCCACGCTGTCCTGGACGTCGGCGGACGCGCCGCTGCCGCGGACGTCCGGTCTCGACGAGCTGACGGACGTCGTCGCGCGCGGCGGGGTGGCCGTGCTCAGCGGGGCCGGGCTGTCCACCGAATCCGGGATTCCCGACTACCGCGGCGAAAGCGGCAGCCTGCGCCGGCACACGCCGATGACCTACGACGAGTTCGTCACCAGCGCCGAAGGGCGGCAGCGGTACTGGGCGCGCAGCCACCTCGGCTGGCGCACGATCGCCCGCGCCGACCCCAACGACGGCCACCGCGCGGTGACCGCCCTGAGTGACGGGGGATATGTCGACAGCGTCATCACGCAGAACGTCGACGGGCTGCACCAGGCGGTCGGCACCGACGCGGTCGAGCTGCACGGCAGCCTGGACCGGGTGATCTGCCTGGGTTGCCGCCGCACGAGCCCGCGCGCGGAGCTGGACCGGCGGCTGCGGGCGGCGAACCCCGGTTTCGCGGGGGCGGCCACCCGGATCAACCCGGACGGCGACGTCGAACTGCCCGCCGATGTCGTGCGTGGCTTCCGGACGGTGCCGTGTGAGGCGTGCGACGGCGTCCTCAAGCCGGACGTCGTGTTCTTCGGCGAGAACGTGCCGCGGCCGCGGGTCGAGCAGTGCTACCGGCTGGTCGACGCCGCCGCGGCGCTGCTCGTGCTGGGCTCGTCCCTGACGGTGATGTCCGGGCTCCGGTTCGTCCGCCACGCGGCGGCCGCGGGCAAGCCGGTGGTGATCGTCAACCGCGGCGAAACCCGCGGGGACCGCTACGCGTCCGTGCGGGTCGACCGGCCGCTCGGGGATGCGCTCACCGAGCTGGTCGGGCGGCTCGGCCGGGGTTGCGACCGAAGCGCGTGAGCAGCCGGTCCTGGCGGGACGCGCCGGGCGCGGCGGCCGTCGGTTCGGCGAAGATGCCGGGGCCCAGTCCCGCGAAGATCGCGTCGTAGTCCTCGTCGATCCACGCGACCAGGCCCGGGTCGAGGGTCTCGTCGGCGCCGAGCGCGCGGGCGAGGTCCCAGGTGTGCACGGTGCTGTCCGTCGTGCGCACGGCCAGGGCGCGCCGTCCGGTGAGCTTGCCGAGCGGGTAGTCGACCACGCGGTCCAGCGCCCCTGCCTCGGCGAAGGCGGCAGCACAGGCCTGGACCGAGGCGATGTACGCGGCGACGGGGTCGTCGCCGAGGGCGTCTTCGTCCCGCCGGGCCAGGAATTGCTCCCGGGTGGCCCCGCGCAGCAGGCCGACGTAGTTGAGGTTGCCGCGGGTCATGTGGTTGACCAGGGCCCGGACGTCCCATTCGGCACACGGCGTCGGCGCGCCCCAGCCGTCCGGCGGCACCGCGCGGAGGTGGAGTTCGAAACCCCGGGAGGCGAGGAGGTAGCGGTCGAGGAGCACGCCGGCCAGTCTGGCCCCGGCCGCCGTGGTGCTGCTCGCGGCTTTCGGACGTCGTGGGCGAACCGGCCCGGGCGGGTGGGGGGAACCCGTCCGGACCGGCTCTGGCGACGGACCTCCACAGCCGGTCGTCGCCTGCAAGACGCGGGGACCGCCCCGGTCGTTACAGCGGCTGCAACCCGTTCCAGGACCAGCGCGGCACGGCCAGCCCGGCGGGCACCTCGTCCGGCGGCCCCGGGTAGGTCAGCACTTCGGCCACCGCCCACTCCATGTAGGCCCGCAGCGCCGCGCGGAACTCCGGGTCGGCCGGCAGGCCCGCGTCGTCGGCGGCTTGGACGAAGCAAGCGACGAACCGGCGGCCGAGGTCGCTCATGTCGCCGTTGCCGGCGTGCATCCGCAGCATCGCCGAATGATCGCTGCACTCCGCGGAGAACCGCGGCGGGCCGCCCATGACCTCGGCCCAGTACCAGGCGAGCCGCTCGACGTGCTGCGGGTTCTGATCGCGCTTCGAGAACGGGTGGTTCAGCTCCGGATCGGCCAGGCAGCGCTCGTGGTGGGCGGCGGCCAGCGCGCGGAACGCGGGGTCGCCACCGGCGAATTCGTAGAGCGTCGGGCGCATCCGCCGAGCGTGGCACGCGGGAGCTCCGGACGCCAGGAATTCAGCGCGCCCCGGCGGCCGCGCGTTCCGCGGCGGGGGAGAAGCCGCCGAGCGCGCCGACCGCCTGCCGGACGTCCTCGGCGACGAGGTCGTGGTTCAGCGCGCCGGCGGCGGCCGCGCCCTGCGCCGCGGCGATGATCACCGTCGCCCGCGCGTCCACGACGTTCCCCGCCGCCCACACGCCCGGCACGCTCGTCTTCCCGGACGGGTCCACTTCGCCCTCGACGTAGCCGAGGCCGCGCAGCAAGTCGTCGTGCGGAACGATCCGGGTGCGGAGGAACAGCGCCGTCCGCGGCACGAACCGGGCCCCGAGCTCGACGCCGGTGAGGCGGCCGTCCTCGCGCCGGACGCCGGTCACAGGTCCGTCGACGACGCGGATCCCGCGCGCGTCGAGCCGTTCCCGGTCCTCTTCGGACAGTGGCGTCGTGTGCGGGAAGTACGCGGTGTCCGGCGACCACTGGCGGACCAGCAGGGCGTGTTCGACGCTCTCGGCGTGGGTGCCGAGGACGCCGAGGGGCTGGTCGCGCACTTCGTAGCCGTGGCAGTAGGGGCAGGTCACGACGTCGGTGCCCCAGCTTTCTCGCAGACCGGGGAGGTCCGGCAGCTCGTCGTGGGCGCCGGTGGCGACCAGGACGCGCCGGGCGGTCAGCACGCGGCCGCTCGCCAGCTCGGCCGTGAAGCCGGGGTCGAGCCGGGTCACGTGGTCTTCGAGGAGTTCCACGCCGTAGCCGCGGAGTTCGCCGCGGCCGAGTTCCAGGAGTTCGGACGGCGGGAGGCCGTCGCGGGAAAGGAAGCCGTGCATGTGGGACGCGGGTGCGTTGCGCGGGGCCCGGGCGTCGACCACCGCGACGCGCCGCCGCGCCCGGCCGAGCATCAGGGCGGCGCTGAGTCCCGCGGCGCCACCACCCACCACCAGTACGTCGAAGCTGTTGTCATCAGTCATGCCGCCACCATGGCCCCGGCTTCGCGAATCCGACAACTAAAGTTGCCGTTTCCGGGACAAGCGGGTTTCCTGGGGGCATGACGGACGCGATCACCCAGGCACTGGCCGAGGTCGGCCCCCGGCTCAAGCGGGTCCGCACGCAGCGGCGGGTCACGCTCGCCGACCTGTCGGCGGCGACGGGCATTTCGAAGAGCACGCTGTCCCGGCTGGAGTCCGGCCAGCGCAAGCCGAGCCTGGAGCTGCTGCTGCCGATCGCCCAAGCCCACCAGGTGCCCCTGGACGAGCTGGTCGGCGCGCCGGAGGTCGGCGACCCGCGGGTCCGGCTGACCGCGCGCCGCATCCCGCGCCACAACGGCGCGACGATGACGGTGCTGCCGCTGACCCGGCAGCCGGGCGCGCCGCAGGCGTTCAAGATGGTCCTCGAACCGGAGACGGGCGAACCCGACCCGCAGGTCCACGAGGGGTACGAGTGGCTGTACGTCCTGTCGGGCCGGCTGCGGCTGATCCTGGCCGACCGGGACATGACGCTGGGCCCGGGCGAGGCGGCGGAGTTCGACACGCGGCTCCCGCACTGGTTCGGCGCGGTCGACGGCCGCCCGGCCGAGATCCTCAGCCTGTTCGGCAAGCAGGGGGAGCGGCTGCACCTGCGGGCGAAGTCCCGTTAGGCCAGTTCGCGCTGCATCAGCAGGGTGTCGAGCCAGCGGTCGTGCTTGAAGCCGACGCGGCGCAGCACGCCCGCCTCGGTGAAGCCGGCCGCGCGGTGCAGGTTCCGCGACGCCGGGTTGCCGGAGTCGACGATGACGGCGATGGCCTGCCGGGCCCCGGCGGCTCCGCACCGCTTCAGCAGTTCGTCGAGCAGCCGGCGTCCGTGACCGCGGCCGGCGGCCCCGGCGGCGAGGTAGATCGTCGTTTCCACCGAATACCGGTAGGCCGGTTTCGGCCGCCACGGCGTCGCCAGGGCGTAGCCGAGGATCTCGCCTTCGCCGGCGAGGACGAGGAAGGGCCACGTGCTCTCGCGGATTCTGGCGCGCCACTGCTCCGCGGTCGGCGGTGTGGTTTCGAACGTGACGACGGAGCCGGTGACGTACGGCGCGAAGACGGCAGCGATGCCTTCGGCGTCGGCCTCGGTCGCTTCCGCTATAGTGGACATAGCAGGTATTATAGAGGAATGATCGATTCCGTCTCGCTCGGCCGCCGCCTGCACGACCTGCGCGCCGACCGTGGTCTCGCGCTGACGGCGCTGGCCCGGCAGGCGGGCGTCAGCGTGAGCATGCTGTCGGCCATCGAGCGTGGCGAAAAGACGCCGACAGTCGTGGTGCTGTCCCGGATCGCCGACGGCCTCGGGCTGTCCCTTTCCCGGCTGCTGGCCGACCTGGAGACCGACCGCGTGATCGTCCGCCGCGCGGCGGAGCAGGACCACGTCGCCGAACCCGGCGGCTGGCACCGCACGGTCCTGACGCCGGTCGTCCCCGGCGTCAACTTCGAGTGGATCCGCACGACCCTGCCGCCCGGGTGCGACGCGGGCCGGTTCCCGGCGTACGCCCCGGGTTCCCACGAATTCGTCGCCGTCGAGTCGGGGGAACTGTGCCTGGGGGTCGGCGACGCCGAGTACGTCCTGGGGTCGGGCGATTCGGTGTACTTTCCCGCCGACGTCGGGCATTCCTACGCCAACCGCACCGGAAAGCCGTGCGTGTACCACGTTGCGGCGTTGATCATGCGTCCGCGCGTGCCTTGACTCATCCGATCTTTTGCTCTTAGCTGGACGACGCATCCCGATCCGCCGTCGGAAGCACCGAGAAGTGCTTTTGCCGTGGCGAGTTGAGGGAGTTTTCGTGGGAAGAGCGTTGAGCCGCCGCCGTGTCGTCGCGTGGGGAGCCGCAGGCGCTGCCGGTGCCCTGCCATTGGTCGGACCTCAGGCCGCCGCCGAGGAACTGTCGGGTGCGCCGGGCCGCTTCTTCGACGTCACGAAGTGCGGCGCGAAGGGCGACGGGCGCACCATCGACACCGCCGCGATCAACCGCGCGATCGACGCGGCCGCGGTGCGCGGCGGCACCGTGTACTTCCCGGCCGGGACGTACGCGAGCTATTCGATCCACCTCAAGAGCAACATCGCGCTGTACCTCGGCGCGAACGCGACGATCCTGGCCGCCGCCCCGGCCGGCGGCCAGGGGTACGACCCCGCCGAACCGGGCGCGGGCAACCCGTACCAGGACTTCGGGCACAGCCACTGGCACAACAGCCTGATCTGGGGTGAGAACCTGGAGAACGTCACCATCGAAGGGCCCGGCAAGATCGACGGCCAGGGCCTGGTGGCCGGCGGCAGCGCGGAATCCGCGCCGCTCAACGGGAACAAGGCGATCGCGCTCAAGCTGTGCCGCAACGTAGCGATCCGCGACATCACCATCGTCAACGGCGGCCACTTCGGCATCCTGCCCACCGGCGTCGACAACTTCCGCATCGACGGGCTGGTGATCGACACCAACCGCGACGGCATCAACATCGACTGCTGCAAGAACGTCCGGATCGCCAACACGACGGTGAACTCGCCGAACGACGACGCCATCGTGCTCAAGAGCACCTACGCGCTGAACCAGGTGCGCGACACCGAAAACGTCACCATCGACAACTGCTTCGTCAGCGGCTACGACCTCGGCACACTCGTCGGCGGCACGTACAAGACGTCGTCGTCGTACGGCCGCACCGGCCGCGTCAAGTTCGGCACCGAATCCAACGGCGGGTTCCGCAACATCGCCATCTCGAACGTGGTCTTCGAGCACTGCCGCGGCCTGGCCCTGGAGACGGTCGACGGCGGTTGGTTGGAGGACGTCACGATCAGCAACCTCACGATGCGCAACGTCCAGATGCCGCTGTTCCTCCGGCTGGGCGCGCGGATGCGCGGCCCGGCGGGCATCCCGGTCGGGTTCCTCCGGCGGGTCAGCATCAGCGACGTCACGACGGTCGACGCGGACCCGCGGTACCCGTCGTGCCTGGCCGGCATCCCGGGCCACCCCATCGAGGACGTCAAGCTGAGCAACATCCGCCACCACCTGGCCGGCGGCCTGACCCCGGGTGACGCGGTGCAGGACCCGCCGGAGCTGGAAACCGCTTACCCTGAGCCGTCGATGTTCGGCACGCTGCCCGCGTACGGCTTCTTCGTCCGCCACGCCCGCGGGATCAGCTGGGACAACGTGGACGTGCGGTTCGGCAAGCCCGACACGCGCCCGGCGTTCGTGCTGCGGGACGTGGCCGACGCCGACGTCCACCACGGCCGTGCGGACCAGGTGGCGGGCACGCCGACGTTCGTGCTCGACGGCGTGGACGACTTCCGGGTGAGCGACGGCCGCCCGGTGCCGGAAGCCCGGGTCGAGCACGCGGATCACCGGGAGCTGTAGGGATTTCCGGCCGGGCCCCGCCGCCGCCGCGGGACCCGGCCGGTCCGCTCCGGCTCAGCGGCCGCGCAGTTTCGGGCGGGCCAGGCCGACCACGGAAAGCGCCATCAGGCCCACCGCCGCCACCGCGGCGATCACCGCCAGGACCGGCGCCCGGCCGTCGGTGCCGGTCAGGGTGAGGATGCTGGAGACGAGCAGGACCGCCCCCACGCCCAGGTACAACCAGCACAGCGCAGCCGTGGTCGGGATGAAGTGCCAACGCCGCTCGGCCATCGAAACCTCCTCGATCGGGTTGCTTTTCCGGAACTGCCCCGATCCGGAGTCGATCAAACCGGCGGGAATCCGACGTGACCCCGCGAGGCCGGCGAAGCTGTCGCAAACCTGCCAGCCCGCACGGTCGGCCGCCGGTTCACTGGGGCACCATGAACGCACCTTCGTCCCGGTGGCCCGCCGTCTTCGCGGTCACTGCCGGGATTTTCCTCATCGTCACCACCGAAATCCTGCCGATCGGGCTGCTGACGCCGATCGCGGCCGCGTTCGGCGTGCCGGCCGGGACCGCCGGCTGGACCATGACCGTGCCGGGCTTCGTCGCCGCCGTCGCCGCACCGGTGGTCACCGTCGCGGCCGGCCGGATCGACCGGCGGCGGATGCTGGCCGGCCTGCTGGTCCTGCTCGGGGTCGCCGGGGTGCTGGCCGCCGCCGCACCGGTGTTCTGGGTGCTGCTGGCCGCCCGCTTCCTCGTCGGCGTCGTCATCGGCGGGTTCTGGTCGTTCGGCAGCGGGCTGGCGCCCCGGCTGGTGGGCACGGCGGCCGCCGCCCGGGCGACCTCGGTGATCTTTTCCGCCGTGCCCCTCGGTTCGGTGCTGGGCGTCCCGCTCGGCACGCTCGTCGGCCAGCTGGCGGGCTGGCGGACCGCGTTCCTCCTGCTGGGCCTGCTGAGTTTCGGGACCGCCGCCGTGCTCGTGCTCCTCACCCCGGCCCTGCCCGCCACGGTGCGCATCCGGCCCAGTGTCCTGAGTGGACTGCTGCGCCGCTCGGGAGTCCGCAGTGGACTGCTGGTGACGTTCCTTGTTGTGCTCGCCCACTTCGGCACCTACACCTACGTCACGCCGCTGCTGCGGGACGTCGTCCGGCCGGAGGTGCTCAGTGCCTACCTGCTGGCGTACGGCGTCGCCGGGATCGCGGGCACTTTCCTGGCCGCGCGGCACCGGGCTGCCTTCGCCGTCGCGGCGGTGCTGATCGCGGTGTCGGTCTTCGCGCTGCCGCACACCGGGCCGCTCGGCGCGCTCGTAACGCTTCTGGTGTGGGGCGTGGCCTACGGCGCGGTGCCGGTCTGCTCCCAGGCATGGTTCGCCCGCGAAGCGCCCGACGCTCCCGAAGCGGCCACGGTCCTGTTCACCGCGTCGTTCCAGGCCACGCTTTCGGCCGGTGCGCTGGCCGGCGGGTTCGTGGTGGACGCCGTGTCGGTCCCGGCCGTCATGACGTGCGGGGGAGTGGCCGCTCTGCTGGCCGCGGCGGTGATCCAGGGCGCGCGCCGCACGCGGGAGACCGCCGGGAGCCGGTGATGGCCGCTCGACGTTCCGCTGGCCGGAACACAAGGCTGTTCCGGGCGGCCGGCGCGGTGCGACCGTCGGGGCATGGCTCCCGTGATGGCGGCGATCGTCGGCCCCGGCAACATCGGCACCGATTTGCTGGCGAAGCTGCGACGCAGTGACGCGCTCGAAGTCGGTTACGTGGTCGGCGTGGTCGAGTCGGACGGCCTCGAACGCGCCCGGGCGCAGGGGATCGCGGCGTCCGCCGAGGGCGTCGACTGGCTCCTGCGCCAGGATCCCCTGCCGGCGCTGGTGTTCGAAGCGACGTCGGCGAAGGCGCACGCCGCGAACGCCCCGCGGTACGAGGAAGCCGGGATCCAGGCGATCGACCTGACCCCGGCGCACCTCGGCCCGATGGTGTGCCCGCCGGTGAACCTCGGCGCGCACCTCGACGCCCCGAACGTCTCGATGATCACCTGCGGCGGGCAGGCCACGATCCCCATGGTGCACGCGGTTTCCCGGGTGACGCCGGTGCCGTACGCGGAGATCGTCGCGTCGGTGGCTTCGCGGGGCGCCGGCCCGGGGACGCGGGCGAACATCGACGAGTTCACGCGCACGACGTCGCAGGCGGTGGCCGAGATCGGGGGTGCCGGGCGCGGCAAGGCGATCATCATCCTCAACCCCGTCGAGCCGCCGATGATCATGCGGGACACGGTGTTCTGCGCGATCGGGCTCGATGCCGACCGCGACGCCGTCACCGCGTCGATCCACGACATGGTGGCGGAGGTCCGCAAGTACGTGCCGGGCTACCGGTTGCGGGCGGATCCGCAGTTCGACGACGCGCGCGAGGAGTGGGACGGCCACGCGCGGGTCGGCATCTTCCTCGAGGTCCGCGGCAACGGCGACTACCTGCCCGAGTACGCCGGAAACCTGGACATCATGACCGCCGCGGCCGCCCGGGTCGGCGAGCTGATGGCCCGCGCGAAGCAGGAGGTGCCGGCATGAGCGAGCCGGCGAACGCGTCATCGGTCACCGCGCGCCCGGAGCTGCGCCACGACGTCCGGATCGTCGACACGACGCTGCGCGACGGCAGCCACGCGATGGCCCACCGCTTCACCGAGCAGCAGGTGCGGGATACCGTCCGCGCGCTCGACCGCGCGGGCGTCGAAGTCATCGAAGTGACCCACGGCGACGGCCTCGGCGGATCGTCGTTCACCTACGGCTTTTCCGCCGTCGACGAGCTCCGGCTGATCGCGGCGGCGCGCGAAGAGGCGAAGCAGGCGAAGATCGCGGTGCTGCTCGTGCCGGGGATCGGCACGGCGGAGGACCTGCAGCGCGCGTTCGACGCGGGCGCGGAGATGGTCCGCGTGGCGACGCACTGCACCGAAGCCGACGTCTCGCCGCAGCACTTCGGCCTGGCGCGCGAACTCGGGATGGAAACGGCCGGGTTCCTGATGATGGCGCACCGGACGCCGCCGGAGGACCTGGCGAAGCAGGCCCGGATCATGGTGGATGCGGGCTGCCAGGCGGCGTACGTGACGGACTCGGCGGGGGCGCTCCTGATGCACGAGGCCCGCGCCCGCTTCGAAGCACTGGTCGCGGAGGTCGGCGACACGGCGTGGGTCGGCTACCACGGGCACCAGAACCTGTCGCTCGGCGTCGCGAACTCGGTCCTGGCGTACGAGGCGGGTGTCCGGTACATCGACGGGTCGCTGTGCGCACTCGGGGCGGGCGCGGGCAATTCGCCGACGGAGGTCCTGGCGGCGGTGTTCGACCGGCTGGGGGTCGACACGGGTCTCGACGTCGGCGCGCTGCTCGACGCGGCCGAGGAGGTCGTCCGCCCGTACCTGCACCGGTGGCCGAAGATGGACCGCAACGCGATCGTCCAGGGCTGGGCCGGGGTGTACTCGAGTTTCCTGCTGCACGCGGAGCGGGCGGCCGAGCGCTACGGCGTCCCGGCGCAGGCGATCCTGCGCCGCTGCGGCGAACTCGCGCTGGTCGGCGGCCAGGAGGACATGATCATCGACGTCGCGGTGCAGCTGGCGGCGGAGAAATCGGGCTAGCTTGGTGAGGTGGGGAGATTCCGTGGTGGGGTCGCGGTAGTCGTGGCGGGTTTTTGCCTCGCCGCTTGCTCGGCAACGGTGGCCGCACGGCTGTAGGGCGCGCCGGCCTCGCCCGCGAAGGTCACTGCCGCGTGTCCGTTCCTCGGCACGGCCGAGCTGCAGGAGCTCCTGCAGACCAGTGAAGACCTCATGTCCACGGAGCAGCCGCCCGATCGGACGTTCGTCGAGAACACCGAGTTCCAGTGCCGGTACGAGGGGAAGTACGTGCACCCCTGGCTGCTCGACCTGTGGATCATCGCCGCCACGGGCTCCTACCGGCCGGCGAAGTCGCTGGAGAACTACAAAAAGGAGGGCCAGAACCGGCTCGCGATCGCGTACGTGGTCAAGCACCGCAGCGACGTCTACGCCCGCTTGGCGACGACGCTGGCCGCACGGCTGTAGGGCGCGCCGGGAGCCCGGCGCGCCCACCGCGTCACGCGGGTTCGCCGAACCACCGGCGCAACGCCGCCCCGAGACCGTCCGCCGAACCGTCGTCGCGGGCCCAGGCGATGTGCCCGTCCGGACGGACCAGCACGCCCGTCGGGGCCGCGTCGCCCACGCACTTCGCCGTCAGCACCTTCACGCGTCCGGCCCACCCCGCCGCCGTCTCGGGCAGCACGGGGTTTTCGGCCAAGTCGAGCAGGAGGGCCTGGCCGTCGTGGAGGTACTCGCCGAGCCGGGTGCCGTCGGCGAAGGCGAAGTCCGGAGCCGCGCGGCCGGTGAGGTCGTGCTCGCCCTCGATCGGGTACCGGTGCAGGACGCCGGAGAGCTTCTTCGCCAGGTATGTCGCGCCGTCGCCGGTGTGCAGCAGGTCGTCGACGACCCGGCGCAGCGCCTTCGTCCGCACGTCGCTGCGCATGAGCGCGACCTGCGCCCGGGTCCACTCGAGCACCCACTCGCCGATGGGGTGCCGTTCGGTCGTGTAGCTGTCGAGCAGGCCCTCGGGCGCCCAGCCGCGGATCGTCGCGGCGAGCTTCCAGCCCAGGTTGACGGCGTCGCCGATGCCGAGGTTGAGGCCCTGGCCGCCGAAGGGGGAGTGGACGTGCGCCGCGTCGCCGGCCAGGAACACGCGGCCCAGCCGGTAGGTGCTCGCCTGGCGGGCATTGTCGGTGAAGCGCGTCGCGCTGTGGACCTTCGTCACCCGGACGTCCGCGCCCGAGACGCGCCGGAAGCTGTCTTCGAGCTCCTGCGCGGTGATCGGCGCGTCCCGGTCCGCGGGCGGCCCGTCGAACTCGACGGTGAGGAACCGGCCGGGCGTCGGCCCGTGGACGTAGAGGCCGCCGTCGCCGTGCTGCCAGCCGCCGGGCAGCACTTCCGTGCCGGTCAGGTCGGCCATCGCCTGCCGCCCGGTGACGGCGGGATCGGTGCCGGGGAACTCGAAGCCCGCCAGCTTCCGGACCCGGCTCCGCCCACCGTCGGCGCCGACGAGCCAACCGGCGCGCACGGATCCGCCGTCCCCGAGGTGCACGGTGACGCCGCTGTCGTCGGCGTCGAACCCGGTCAGCTCGACCCCGCGCCGGATTTCGACCCCCAGTTCGGCGGCGCGTCCGGCCAGGATCGCCTCGACGGCCTGCTGCTGGATGACGACCACCCCGGCCGCGGGCCCGGCCTCCCGGAAGTCGGGATCGCCGAAGTCGACCCCGTCGGAGGCGACCATGATCCCGGCGAAGTGCCCCACCGGGATCATGCCCTTCGGCCCGCCCCCGCCCCGGGATTCGAGGAACTTCTTGATCTGCGCGTGGTTCTGCTGGACGACTTCGTCCATGGCGGGCAGCAGCCCCCGCCGGTAGAAGGCTTCGGCCGTGGTCAGGTTGACCGACCCGGCCTTGATCGTCTGGTCCGGCTCGGGCAGCCGTTCGACGACGAGCACGTCCACGCCCGCCAGCCGCAGTTCACAGGCCAGCATCAAGCCGACCGGTCCGCCCCCGGAGATCACCACATCCCTGTTCATGCCTCCGATGATGCCGCGAAACTTTTACCGAGTCAAACTTTGAGCTCGGTCTATACTCTCGGCTCATGGCGGATCACGGACTGCGCGAGCGGAAGAAGCAGGCAACCCGCCTGCTGATCTCGAACGTGGCAACAGGCCTCTTCATCGAGCGCGGCTTCGAGGAGGTGACGGTGGCGGAGATCGCGGAGGCGGCGGGCGTCTCCAAGATGACGGTGTTCAACTACTTCCCCCGCAAGGAGGACCTGTTCCTGGACCGTCACGCGGACCGCCTGGAGGAGCTGACGACGGTGATCCGCACCCGGCCGGCGGGGGTCTCGGCGTGCGAGGCGTTGCGCCGCCACCAGCACGGGTTGCTGTCCTCGGGCCACCCGTTGTCAGGAGCGATCGCCGGCGGCCCGGGGTTCTGGTGGGTGCTGACGTCGAGCCCGGCGTTGACGGCACGGTGGTACGAGCAGGAACGCGAGATCGCGGCGGCGTTCGCGGAGGTGCTGACGGAGGAGACGGGGGAGGCGTTCCGCTCCCGGATGGTGGCGGGTTTGCTGACAACGGCGATCACGACGATCTTCGCGCACGCAATGGGCCGCATCGTGGCGGGAGACGAGGCCGAGGTGGTCCGGCGCGAGCAGGCGGCGGTGATCGACGAGGCGTTCGACCTGGTGGAGCGCGGAGTGGGCGATTTTCCCGGCTGAGGAGAACTGACAGGCTGGATCGCGAACGAGAAGTCGAACTGGCGGCAATTCTCAGTGCAAGTTGCGGTCGGCTGAGCGTGCACTGGGCGACAACGAACCGGCTTTATAATCACACTGTGCACGAGTCAGTAGGTGGTTCGGTTCGGGCTGGGACGCTCGAGAGCGTATCGAGCGTCGTCGGCGTGGGCGGGTAGGGCTTCGAACATGGTCCTGCTGCCGGACGAGTCGCATGCATCTTGGTTTCTCGATGTCCACGGCAACAAAGGCGTGCTCATCGGTGACCACAACACGGTCAACTTCGTGGAGGTGCAGGGTCCTGGCCTCGCCGTCATGACCGGGCCTGTGGCTGAAAACGAGGCGTGGTTGTCGACGCTCGAGGCTCTGGTCGGCGCCGAAGCGGACATCGAGTCGGCGAAGGTCGCCTTCGAGACGACGCGAGGCGTTTTCGGCGCGCGCTTCACCGCAGCGGTCGAAGCGTTGATCAAACCGTTGGTCAAGCCCGAAGTGTTCATCGACATCCCGCCGGTGCCTGAAAGCTTGACCAGGGGCGAGCTGGAGACGTTGGTGCGTTCGGCGGAGGTCGTGTTCTCCCGACCACGGCCATCGAAGAGTGAGTTGCTGTCCCACCTGGATGCGGTCAAGCGACGGCAGGACAATCGTCCGGAGTGGGTTCCCAGACTGCATCCGGACGGATCCGCGGCGGCGCCGACGCTGGCCGTGCGCTCGTCGGAGGAATTCTGGGCACTGCGAGCCGCGGTCGTGACGAGCTTCCCAGAGTTCGACGAGGTCGCCGTCGAGGTTTTCGAGAGCTACGAGGGACGCCCCGAGCACAAGATGATGCCGGGTGGAGTCGGGGAGCTGGAACTGGTCCTGCACGCTTTGCTGGGTGTGGGCGGCGGCGAAGCGCCGAGCGGCGACGTGCTGATCGACGACATGGCGAATGCGGCGTTGGTCCCGGACGACGTCTGCTGGTGGCCGCGCGACCCTCAGCGACGTCGACGCGCATCGCAAGACCCTGGGGTGGCCGCGGAAATGCTCGCGACAGTACCGACGGTCGGTGGAGTCGTGGTCGAGGACAACTCAGCACTCGGGGTCGAACTCGTTGCCAAGGCGTTGGCGGGCGCGGGCGATTGGCGGTACAGCAGGCGCTGGCGGCTCGATGGGTGGGATCCCGGCGACTTGGGCCCGTTCTTGGCGACCGCGCAAGCAGCCGTGGCCGGCTGGGCGAAGGCTGAGCAAAGTGGCCTGCTGGTGTACGTCTACGGTGGCGGGTTCAACGGCGTAGACGGTCTGAGCGGTACGCCGTTACCGCTTCACAGCTATCTGCTGTGCATTACGCGGTCGTCGGCCTCCGATGACACGATCGGCGCTGTGCACCGGCTCGGGTTCGCCTGTCCTGGCGACCACTGGTGCCGCCGCGGAGGCTGCGGAGAACCGGCGTCGACGGAGCTCGACGGGGACCTGCTGTCTGTGGTCGCAGCCGGTCAGTCCGCTGATCTCGCGATCGGTGATTCCGGCCCGCTTTGGGATGATTATCGGCGTCTTTACGGCACTGGCAGCGAATTTGCCGATGGACCCGAGACGGTGCTGGACTGCGCGGAGATGCTCTTGTCCCACACGGGCTGGAAGGAGTTGGAGCGCTCGGAATGGGAAGGCGGCCTGGAGGAGCTGCTCGTGCGCCGGGGGCGGACTTGCCTGCTCGTGGAGTACGATCCGGTCACGCGCCAGGTGCGACTGCGTGATGGCAAGCAACCCTTCGAGATGCTTGTCGAAATGGCTGAAGACTACGAGATTCCTCCTCCGGATGACGAAGACGTGGAACCTTGGCCCGGCAAGCCTCGTCAAGTCAGCCTTATCGGTCTGCATCCTCATGCCGACGGCCGCCTTCACGGTCCGGAGTCGGCTGAGCTCGCGAGGAAACAACTCTCGATATTCCTGTGGGAGGCAGTCGGCGCTTGAATGTACCGGTCGCGCTTCGTCGGTGCTGGTCGAAGATTCGGTTTACTGGACGAAAGTCGGCGGATCAGTCGTCGATCTTTATTGTCATGGTATTGCCGTCACCTATTTGTACGCCCTTGTTGTGGTGCGCATTGACAACATATTTTCCGACCTCCGAGTCCGACGACTCGGCGAGCCTCAGCAGCCTCCGGGCTGCGTCGGCCAGCTCAACGTCTCGCTCGGCATCGGCTGCGCTCAGCGCGGCGATCAGCTCGGCACGGTGTTCCTGTGGCGAGTCCAGAGCTGCGACAGGTTCCTTCCAGCCCGGTCTGCGGCTCAATGTCCTGGTGGTCAACACCTTGAGGTTGGCGTAAGCGTCCTTGACCGCGACGCTCGCGGTATCCTTCGCGCCGGCCACGGCGCCCGCGGTCAGTGCGGTCACGACCAGTTCCACGACTTCGATCAACGCTCCACCCCTCCGATTGCCCCAAGTGTGCCACTGTATCCGACCGTACCCGAAACCATGACTTGAGCATGGCCGGACCGTTCGGACTCTTGCTCAAGTCTTTCTTTTCGAGATCGTGAGGAATCCATTTCGGTCGTTCTCCTTCACGACGCGATCAGGGGGGAGGCTCGAAGGTGCGCCTTTGACGTTGGCCTGACGAATATCCTTCGCAAAGAAGTAGATTGTCTGAGGAATTCCCCCTCGCAATGTCACCTCGGCACTGTGGAGGTAGTACCTGACGCCCTTGGAGTTTGTGTGCACATATGCTGCCGGCCGATCGAAAACTTGCTGCCGTAGCACATTCTTCAGTGTGGGATTTCGCTCAGCGACGGCAGATATCGTGGCGAACATACGCAGTTTACCATCGGTGGATGACGGCACGTTCTGTTTCGGAAGCGACTCGAGCATGTCGAGATAGCTCGGACGCGAAAGGCATTCCGCAAGAAAGTCTTCGCCAAGGCGGTCCGGGTGCATCGGCGTGAGCAAGTGGCCTGGCAATCGCGGCGGATACAACAAGGTGTGGAGGTCAAGTATCTCGTCGGCCGAAGCATCGCTTCCCGCAATATTGTGATCGCGAAGCACCTCCAGGGCATCGCTGCGATTGTCGACAGGGCCGATGAGTGTGGCGATGACCGCGACGCGTTCCAGGCGATCGAAGGTGGAAGCCGAGTTGGCGATATTTCGATGTGTGCCGATGATCTTCAGCCAGTACCGACGCTCACGCTGCAGAAGAAACGCGGACACCCGTGACGCTCGTGGAGTTGCAGTCCCTTCATGGTCAGCGCAAACCGCCGCCAGTGCGATCATGTGCAGCTCGATCGGAGACCGGGCGGCGAATTCATCGTCGCTTTGAACGAGCTGTTTTTCTGGAATCCCCATCGCGATCTGAAAGGCGGTCACCGCCTCGGCAAACGCAAGCCGACCATCAATAAATCCGTTAGCTAATTCACTCAGTTCAATGGGGTCTTCGATGCGATCGACAAATGGATCAATGGTGGCCTCAACTGGTCGCCACATGCCCGTTGCGTTACGCGAGATCAGTAGCAGGCGAACGCGGTTGCGGCCGGTTGCCTCCAGGTCGGCCGCGAGTTGTTCGATCGCGGCCGGCTCCCATCGCTCGACATAGTCCACCAGGACCAAGAGTGGTTGCGATGAATCATTGCTCAGGCTGGGCAACCGTGAACCGTCGTATCGGATGGCGTGCAGCACTTCCCAGCCACTTTCGGTTGCGGATTCGGCGCAATGTCTGGCTGCTCGTGTCTTGCCTTGGCCGCCTTCGCCGTGCAACAAGAGGGCGGAAATGCGGATTTCGGGTCCGTCTCTCCATGAAGTCAACTTTTTATCAAAAGCTCGCTCCCGGTAGGGTACGACGGCGCGGTTGACATCAAGCAGATCGCCCGGTCCGCGGACTGGGCGTGACTTCGAAACGAGTACCGGTGGATCGAGGCGGTAGTGCGCGCTTCCGTAAGAGGCTGCTTCTCTGTGGGATGTGTTTCGAGCCAGCCATAGTTCGTCGATCGAATACGGATCCGCGTCGTAGTCCAGATGTCCGACAACCTGACCTGCCGTCATGGTGCGAAGTCGCTGGATCAGGGCGCGATTCGGCAGTAGGTGCGGTCCTGCGCCTGAGAGCCCGTCGCGGAGGACGGTGTTCAAAGCTGTGGTGAATTGCATGCGAAAAGCGGGCTGATCGGCGGTCGAAGCAAACAACACTGCTACACGCGTTCGGCCGCCTCCCGGCCCGCCCGTGATTCGATGCACGTCCGGTAACCCGCCGGATGCGTGGCAGGTATCGACGACGGCGATCACTCCCGCTACGCCAGGCTCGCCGGCCGCCTCGGCAATCAACCTGCTGACATCGACGCCGCTTGCTGGGCTTGCGATCCGTGTGTCGCCGGCCATGTAGTACAGGTGACTGTCCTGGTCGGTGGTGAAACCGTGGCCGAGGAATGCGAGCACCAGCACGGCATGTCGCTCACCCGCGGTCCGGATTGCCGCGCTCACCGCGCATTCGATCTCCGCCTTCGTAGTGGGCATCGTCTCGACCGGTATGCAACCACCGATCTCCGCGTCTGCCAGTAGTTCGCGCAGGTCGCCGGCGACGCGCTCGAGCACGCTGAGGTGACCCGCGGCATGATTCTGCGCGGCCACGATCAAACTGAGCCTGCTCAACGCAACGCATCCGCGATCTGGGCGGCGACGAGCGGCTGGGCAAGGTACTTCGTCGCCGTATGGGTCCACAGGCCCACCGAGTCGATCTGCCTGCTCACGGGGATGACCCCGTTCGTGTTCGGCAAGAAGCGGCGTTCGAGCCGGGGGCGTGCAACGACGATGTCGTCGCAGTCCCAGAAGTTCTGCCAGCGGTCCACGCACTCAGGCGTTCTCGGTGGACGTGGCGTGAGGCGATGCCAGACAACAGCACTCATCGCGAGCGGCGAGCCGAGTGTGACCAGAAGCGGAATGGGACCGGAGTGTTCGTGCAGGGCCTCATAAGCAACGACCGAGCCGAGCGAGTGGGCGACGACAACGGCCGGCCCGGCCGTCAGCGCGTCGTGCACTCGTGCTCGGATGCGCGCGTCGACCTCGCCGGCGCGGCCCAGATAGATGGCGACCTGTGCCAAGTGCCCCAGGACACTGCGACCGCTTGCCCATTGCCCGGCCGACCGCAGCCCTGGCATGGCGAGCACAGTCGTCAACACGTTGGCCAGCCTCCGGACCACTTCCCCTGGCCCCTGGTCCGCGGTGGCCGTCAGCTGCATACGCGCGTCCGCCAGTACCCGCTCGGACGAAGTTGAGGCATTCTCCTCGAGTTCAGCGACCAGTTCGGCAACAAGCTCCTGCAGCAGCTCCGTCTCGATAGCCGGATCGCCCTGCGCGCCGTCGACGTGAAACTCTTTGCTGTAGTCGACGAAGGTCACCTGGATCGAGGTCAGATCCGTATTGCGGGTCAGCGCCGCTGACCACGAGGCCGCTTCGGCCTCCGCATCCCGGATCCCGCCGATGCCGTGGACGAAGACGAGTCGTCGTGGCACTTCGGTCATCTGTCGTCCGCTCGTCTGTCCGGCCGGCCATCGCGCCAGTAGCCAAGTATACCCAAACCGGCGCCTCGCCCGGCCCACCTGGCAATCCCGTGGTGACGGTCTGCTGGCCGCGACTACCGTCCGTTGCCATGGGTGCAAACCGGCAGCGGTGATCGGTCGGCGAGGAAACGGACTTCCCCTTGCTATCTTCAGGCTCGTCAGGCCCTTGTCAAAAGTGGTGCCGGTCAACGCAACGCCACCTTCGCGCCGCGGGCGACGGCCCCGGCGACCGCGGCCAAGGCTGGGCTGTCCAGTTTCCACTGCTGCCAGTGCAGCGGTACGTCCAACGGCCGTTCCGGGGCCAGGTCCACCAACGCGTCCCCACGTGACGCCGCCTGGAGTTCGGGGACCATGCCCCAGCCCAGGCCGGCGGTGACCGCGTCCACGAAGGACTCCGATGCCGGTATGTGGTGGCGGACCGGGGTGAATGTTCGGCGGCGGGTGAGTGCCCTCAAGAAGCGGTCCTGGAGGTTGTCCTTGCGGTCGAACGCGATCTGCGGGGCCGTGGGGAGGGCGGATGACAACGGAGCGTCGGACAGCCAGCGGGTGATGAACGCCGGGGAGGCCATCGGCCGGTAGCGCATCCGGCCGAGGCGATGCGACGTGCAGCCCTGGACTGGCTGGGGCGCCGCGGTCACCGCGGCCATCACCAAGCCCTCCCGGAGGAGGGTTGCCGTGTGGTCCTGGTCCTCGCGCTGGAGGTCGAAGCAGATGTTCACGGCCTCGGGGACGCCGGCCAGGGCGGGGAGGAACCACGTCGCCAGGGAGTCCGCGTTCACCGCGATCGTCATCGTGCGGACGGACGCGCCCAGGCCCAGCTCGGAAAGGGCGTCCTGCTCCAGCTGCGCCAGTGACCGGGCGAACCGGACCAGGACCTGGCCGGAGGCCGTCAGCCGGATCGGCTTGGTGCGCAGGAGGAGGACTCGGCCGGTGCGTTGCTCCAGGGACTTGATGCGCTGACTGACCGCCGACGGTGTCACGTGCAGCGCCGCCGCTGCGGCGTCGAAACTCTGCTCGTCCACCACCGCGAGCAGTGTTCTGACCTGGTCCAGCGGGAGATCCGACATCACGAGCGCTAATGTTACGTAAGAATCTTTAGCTGGAGTAACCCCGCCGGGCGCTCATACCGTGAGAAGCGTGATCACGCTCCTCCTCGCCGGGTTCGGTACCGGCCTGTCGCTCATCGTTGCCATCGGCTCGCAGAACGCCTTTCTCCTGCAGCAGGGCCTGCGCGGGGGCAGTGTCGCGCCGCTCGTCGTCATCTGTGCCGTCTCCGATCTCGTGCTCATCGGGCTCGGCGTCAGCGGGATCGGGGCCGTGCTGAAGCAGTGGCCCACGGCCGTCGGCGTCATCGCGGTCGGGGGTGGGGTCTTCCTGGTCGGGTACGGCTTCCTCGCCGCGCGGCGGGCGTTCCGGCCGTCCGTCATGACCGTCGGTGCCGAACGGACGCCGCTGCGGAAGGCCGTTCTCGCCTGCGTGGCCTTCACCTGGCTCAATCCACACGTCTACCTCGACACCGTCCTGCTGCTCGGCTCGGTCGCCGTCGCCCACGGCGATGGTCGGTGGCTGTTCGGGCTCGGCGCCGGGGTCGCCAGCGCTGTCTGGTTCAGCGCCCTCGGGTTCGGCGCGAAGCGGCTCGCCGGGGTGTTCGCCAAGCCCGTCGCCTGGCGGGTGCTGGACGTCGTGATCGCCGTGACGATGACCGGGCTGGGCGCGACGATGCTGCTCAGCCCGGCGTGAGTTCACCAAAGCGTCGACTCCGGTGGGCGTTCGAGCTCCAGCAGGAACTCCTTGCGCTTCAGCCCACCCGCGTAGCCGGTCAGCTTGCCGTTCTTGCCGACCACGCGGTGGCACGCCACCAGGATGCTCAGCGGGTTGCGGCCCACCGCCGCCCCGACCTCGTGCGGCAGGCCGCCGACCGCCCGCGCGAGATCGCCGTACGTTGCCGTGGCTCCATAAGGGATCCGGGCGATCTCCGCCCACACCGCGCGGTCGAAGCCGGGGCCGGTCGCCTGCGTCGGGACGTCGAACGCCGTGCGCCGGCCGGCGAAATACTCCTCCAGCTGGCGGACGGCCTCGGGGAACGCGGTGTCGTCGCGCTCGCCGAACGCCGTGCGGTCCGGGCGGGTCCAGTGGTTCGGGAAGTACACGCCGGTCACCGCGGTTCCGGTGCCGACCAGGGTGAGGGGGCCGAGCGGGGAATCCGCCACGCGGTGTTTCACCGGGTCTCCCAGGTTGTGCCGTCCGCCCGGGTGCCACGCAGACCGGGGAGGGGAAAGCCGTCCAGCGCCGAGGTCACCAGCGTCCGCTCGGGACGCCACGACGTCGAAAGCTGCAGCCGCCGTGCCATGCCGGTCCAGCCCGCCGGGGTGGCGCTGACCACCCAGACGTCCGGCTCCGGCGCCGCGAACCGCTGCGCCTGACGCAGCCACGACGCCGCCGTCTCGGGCCAGGTCACCGTGGCCAGGACCAGGCCGCCCCACGCCGCCGCGATCCGTTCGCCGTCCGCCCGTGACGCCGGGTCCGCCGCGGTGCCGAGCACGATGTGCCGGGCGCGGCCGATCAGCCCCACGAGCGCCTCGAGTTCGGCGGAAGTCATGTCGCGTCGTGGAAGACGAGGCCGAGGGTGTGCCGCCGGCCGGAACGGACCACCGACACGCCGTGGCGCACCGGGGCCGCCGACCAGCCGCGGGCCGAGCGGACCGGCCGGTCGCGGGTGGTGAACACCAGGCCGTGGCCCTGCGGGATGAGCGTGGCGGTACCGCGTGACTGCGCACGCGGCCGCTGCTCCACCAGCAGGAACTCGCCGCCCGTGTGGTCGGTGCCCGGGTCGTTGAGGTTGATCACGACCTGCAGCGGGAACACCTTGTCGCCGTAGAGGTCCCGGTGCAGCGCGTTCCAGCCGCCCGGCTCGTAGCGCAGCAGGATCGGCGTGGGCCGCCGCTGGCCCGCCGCGTGGCAGACCGCCAGCCATTCGTCCAATGTGGACGGCCACTCGGCGGGACGCCCCAGCCGCGCGGCCCAGTCCTGGGCGATCGGCAGCAGCCGCGGGTAGAGCGACTGCCGCAGCCGCTGCACCGGTTCCGGGAACGGCGACGCGAAGTAGTGGTAGTCCCCGTTGTCCCCGAAGCGGTGACGGCGCAGGTTCACCGTCGCCCGGAAGCGCGACGGCTCGTCCCAGAGCGCCACCAGCCGTGCGCACTCGGCCGGGGTGAGCAGCTGGGGCAGGAGCGCGCAGCCGTAGTCGTCGACCTCCGCGGCCACCGCGTCCCAGTCCGCCGCGGCGACGCGCTGCTCGAACGTGGTCACGCCGCCGCCTCCATGGTCAGCAGGGTCCGCTTGGCTTCCTCGCCGCCCGCGTACTGGCCGTACGATCCGTCGGACCGGACGACCCGGTGGCACGGCACCACCAGCGGCAGCGGGTTGAGCGCGCACGCCGTGCCGACCGCGCGGACCGCCTTCGGGCTGCCCGCGGCCGCCGCCACCTGGGCGTAGCTCTCCGTGTGGCCGTAGTCGATCTCCGGCAGGTGCTCCAGCACCGACAGGCGGAACCCGCGGGCCAGCCGGAAGTCCAGCGGGACGTCGAAGGCGCGGCGCCCGCCGGTGAAGTACTCGTCGAGCTGGCGGGTCACGGCGTCGAGGCGGCTCGGCGCGCGCAGGATGCGCGGGCTGATCTCCGCGGCCAGCGCGGCCAGCACCGCATCGTGGTCCTGGCGGTCGAAGGCCACTTTGACCAGGCCCCGCTCGGTGGCCGCCAGCAGCAGCGACCCGACCGGGGTGTCGAGCGTCCGGTAGGCGATGTCCAGCAGGCCCCGGCGTTCGGCGTCCGCGACCAGGCGCTCGTGCCGGATGGTGCCGTCCAGCACGACGTCGAACTGCGGAAAAGAAGCGAAGATGTCGGTCATGAGTGCGCTCCTTCCAAGGGGTAGGCGGCCCGCAGGGCCTTGACGCCGTCGGCGGCCGCGCGGCGTGCGGCGTCGGCGGTCCCCCCGGTGATCTCCGCGATTTCGCGGTACGGCAGGCCGGCCAGGTAGTGGTAGGCGACGGCGAGCCGTTGCTTGTCCGGCAGTCTCGCCAGCGCGTCCCACAGGTCGCCGGTGAACGTCTCCGCGCGCCCCGGCCGGTCCGGGATCTCGCCGACCGGCAGCGGGCGGCGGGCCTGGGCGCGCGTGACGTCGATGGCTTTGCGGTGCGCGATCGTGACCAGCCACGCCTGGACGTTCGCGTCCGCCGGCAGCTCCGGGTACGCCTTCAACGCCGACAGGAACGTTTCCGACCAGGCGTCTTCGGCGTCGGCCGGACCGAGCACGGCCCGGCACACCCGGAGGACCATCGGCCCGTGCTCGGTCACGATCTGCTCGAACGGTTTCACGATCACACCCTGTAGACGTCCGGGCGCGCCGGAACGTGAGATCAGCTTTGCGCGGTGCCGGTGACCACGGTCGCGCCCAGGTCGCCGGACTCGTGGACGTCCGGCTTCAGCCCGGCCGCGGCGAAGATGCCCGTCAGCACCGGCGCCTGGCGTTCGCTCGATTCCACCAGCACGGTCCCGCCCGGCGCCAGCCAGCGCGGCGCGCCCTCGGCGACCCGGCGGGCGAGGTCGAGCCCGTCCGCGCCGCCGTCGAGCGCCACCAGCGGCTCGTGCAGGCGCGCCTCCGGCGGCATCGTCGCGACGGCGTCCGTAGGGACGTAGGGCACGTTGGCCAGCAGCACGTCGACGCGGCCGCGCAGCGAGGCGGGCAACGCGTCGTAAAGATCGCCCTGGTACACCAGCGGCAGGTTCAGCCGCGCGCAGTCGACCGCGGCCGGTTCGACGTCGGCGGCGTGCAGCTCACGTGGCGGGAGCGCGGCGGCGAACGCGGCGCCCAGCGCGCCGGACCCGCAGCACAGGTCGAGCACCACCGGGTCCGGCGGTGCGAGCGAGACGGCGACGTCGACGAGGAATCCGGTGCGGCGACGCGGCACGAACACCCCGGGCCGGACGGCGATCCGCAGCCCGTGGAACTCCGCCCAGCCGAGCAGGTGCTCCAGCGGCAGCCCGGCGACGCGGCGTTGCACCAGCGACTCGAGCTCCGCGGACGTCGTGGCGGCCTCGACGAGCAGCGCGGCTTCGTCCTCGGCGAACACACAGCCGGCGGCGCGCAGCCGGGAAATGACCGTCGAAGTGTCCACCGGGGACGAAGCCTACAAGACCTGCACCGCGTCGCCGACGTTCAGCCCGGCGAAGAACGCCGCCGAGTCGGCGTCGGTGAGGTGGACGCAGCCGTGCGACGGCGCGTCCAGCGGACCGGCGTGGAAGGCGATCCCGCCGGCGGCGAAGAACACCGAGTTCGGCATGTCGGTGCCGTAGACGCTGCTGCGGTGCTCGCGGTCCTTCCACACGACGTGGAACGACCCGGCGGGCGTCGCCTGGTCGGGCGGCCCGAAGCCGGCCTGGACCGGGCCGCGGACCACCTGGCCGTCCCGCACCAGCCACGCCAGCCGCTGCGCCAGGCTCACGCAGGCCCCGGTCGTGACGGCGCACGGTGGTGCGGGCGGCGGTGTGCTGGTCGTGACGGGGACCGGCGTGACCGTGCGGGGCGCCGGTTCCGCGAGCGGAGCGGGTGTCGTCGTACGAGGAGCCGCGCAGGCCGTCGTGACCAGCGTCAACCCCAGCAGGGCCAGCGCCCCGGTTCTGCGCATCCGTGTCCCCTTCTCGCAGGTTCACCCGGGAGCAGTACGGGTGAGCGGGCCCGAAGGTTGAGCCGGGTGTGCACGCGGGTTGTCCCTGCGTGCAGCGCGGCTGTCGGAGGGGTACCCAACCGGTCAAGGTCGAACCATGACCAAGCTGAGCGCCGGGGAGATCGCCCGGCACGCCTACGCGGCCGGCTTCCGCGGCCAGGGCCTCACCACCGCGGTCGCGGTCGCGCTGGCCGAGTCCGGCGGCCGGACGACCGCGCACAACGCGACCCCGCCGGACGACTCGTACGGCCTCTGGCAGATCAACATGCTGGGCGCGCTCGGCCCCGAGCGGCGTCACCAATACCACCTCAAGTCCGACGACCAGCTGTTCGACCCGGACACCAACGCCCGCGTCGCGAACCGCATCTCGGGCGACGGCCACGACTTCACGCCCTGGTCGACGTACACGAACGGTGCCTACAAGCACCACCTGGCCGCCGCGCGCGAGGCCGCGCGGAACGTCACCGCGCACCACGGCAAGCCGCACGCGCGAGGAGGTGGCGAACCGCTGCGCGTGGACGACACCGTGCTGCACGGCTACGTGCGGCGGGCCCGGCACGTCGCCGACGCCCTGGACGGCGCGACCGGGCAGCTGCGGGACGTCCGGGACATCGCCGAGGACAGCTTCGGCCGGATCGGCCGGGAATCGGGGTTCGCCGCCGCGCTGGCCGGCTTCGGGCTGGCGCTGCAGCGGCAGGTCAAGGGTGTCGGCGCGCACGCCGACGGGCTGGCGTCGGCCGCCCAGAAGGCCGCGAAGTCCTATCGCGACCACGAGACGGCCACCGCCGCCGCCCTGAACGGCCGGAGCTGACGTGGACACCGCCGCCCTCGCGCGCTCCTTCGCCGAAGACCTGATCGCCCACCGGAACAAACTCGCCGGGAAGGCCGAGGACGCCGTCCGCGCCGAATTCGCCCTGCACCAGGTCGCGGCCGCGGTCGACGACCAGCACGACGCCTACCACAAGGAAAGCACCACCGTCCTCGAGCACTGGCACGGCCGCGGCGCCGACGGTTTCCGCCACAACAGCGCGAAGCTGACGAAGGAGCTGCGGATCACGGGCGCGGCCGGGGCGGCGGCCGAGAAGATCGTCGCGCACGTGGCATCCACAGTGGACAGTGGACACACCGCCGTGCAGCGGCTGGTCGACGAATACACCGCGAAGGCCAAGCAAGTTCTCGACGCCGGTGTCGCCACGGGGACGCAGGCGGCGTTGATGCGGGCCGTCGGGCACGTCGCCGACCTGGTGCCGCACTACACGCGCCAGTCGGCGTCGACCCTGCGGCACGTCCACGCCGAACTCGAAGCGTCGGCGAAGAAGCTGGACGCGCTGCGGAAGGACCTGACCCACGACAGCGCCGGTGACAAGCCGGCGCACCCGGCGAAGAACCGGGGCCAGGAGGTCGTGCACGCCGCGCGCAAAGAGCTCGGCACCCGCGAGAACCCGCCGGGCAGCAACCGCAACCCGTACGGCCCGACCGCCGCGTGGTGTTCGTCCTTCGCCACCGCGATGTGGCGCAAGGCCGGGGTGGAGATTCCCGTCCTGCCGTTCAGCGGCGACGTCTTCCACTGGGGACAGCGCAACGGGCACGCGTACGGGAAGCACTCGCTGCACGAGGCCCGGCCGGGGGACGTGCTGATCTTCGGCACCGGCCCGCAGAGCACGGCGACGAGCACGCACATCGGCATCGTCGAGAAGGTCGACGGGAACCAGGTCACGATGATCGAGGGCAACTCCGGGGACGCCGTCCGCCGGAACACGCACACGCTCTCGGCGTCGACGTTCTACGGAGGGGTGCACCCGTGATCACCGGAAAAGCCGCCGACCGGACGGTCGCGGTCGAGGTCGCGCCCGGCGGGGCGCTGCAGGAGCTGACCCTGGAGGCCGCGGCGCTGCGGCTGGCCCCGGACGAGCTCGCCCGCCGGATCCTGCTGCTCACGGCGGCGGCCTCGGCCCGCGCGACCGCGTCGCTGTGGCACACCCTGGACGGCGAGGTGCCCGGGCTCGGCCTCCCGGCACCGGACGAGGTTGCGGAAGAGACGACACCGGAAAGCTGGCGGGTGCAATGACGGGCTACGGCACCCGGCTCGCGGCGATCCGCGCTTCGGCGGCGGCTGACGGCGTCTCGGTCGTGGTCGACCTGCACGGCGCCCTCGTGGACCTGCACCTCGACCGGCGGGCGCTGACCCGGCCGCCGCACGAGCTGGCGGACCTGATCCGGACGCTGGCCGCGGACGCCGGGGCCGACGCCCTGGGCCAGGGCCGGGAGGTGCTGGGTGACCTGCTGCCGGCGACCTGACCCGGGTCAGCGGGCGGCGTCGACGAGCCGGGCGAGGCGGCCGGCCAGCCCGTCCACCGGGGTGACGGTCACCCACGGCTCGCCGCCGGCGTCCTCCGGCGTCACCGCGTACCGGCCCGCCGCGGTGTCGAACCAGGCCAGCACCGGGGTGCGGCCCGCCGGGCCGGTCGCCGCCAGCTGACCCGCCGTGTGCCGCTCCGCCGTCACCAGCGTCGCGAGCGGACGGACCGCCCGGCCGGTGATCCCCGCCGCGGCCAGTGCCTGCTCGAACGCGTCGTAACCGTTGCGCGCGTAGGCGTCCATCGCCGCCGAGTACGCCGCCCGCGGAAGCCGCAGCGGGTCGCCGGGGCCCGGCGGCTGGTCGCCGAGCATCCGGGCCACCGACGGCACGAGGTCCGCCGGACGCAGCGGTTCGAGGACGAGGTCGCGTTCGTCGAGGACGGCGAGCACCCCCGCCGTGTCCCGCACCGCGGCCAGCAGGCGCCACGGCGCTTCCCCCAGCACCAGCGCGTCGACGCTCAGCGCCGGTGAACCGAGCAGGCCGATCAGGTCCGCCAGTGCCGGGTCGACGTCGTCGCCGTCGGTCAGCCCGGCCTCGGCGAGCCCCGCGAACACGCGCACGCCCAGCTCGTCGCGTTCGGCGTGGGTGCGGCCGTGCGCCGGCACGTCCAGCGGGTAGGGCGGTGGCCCGCCCGGTCCCAGGTCCTCCCAGAGGAGATCGAATTCCTGATGCGACAGGATCACTCCCGTCGCCGTCGCGGTGCGGCGCGCCATGGTCCCCCTTCACGTCGTGGGTGGCCGGCGTCGGGCACGATGGTGCCGATGGCCGAGCCGAATCCGGTGGAGGTACCCGCGAGCGGGTACCTCGTCGTCCGCGCCTCGGGCGCCGCGGCGGCGCGCGCGGCGATCCTCGGCGGTGTGGCGAGCGATCCCGAGGGCATCCAGCTCGTGCTGCGGTGCCCGGTACCGCGCGCGGTCGCCGAATCCGGCGCGAAGCTGACGTTCGCCGACGCGACGCTGCACCTGCTGCCGTCGGACCGCGGGGTCGTCATGCTGACCGTCGCGGCGGCGAAGCTGTCGATCTCGTTCGCCGAGCTGCGGCCGCTGATGTTCCGCCCGGTCGAAGTCGAGGCGCCGCTGCGAGCCCTGTTCGCCGGGGCGGTGGCGCACGTGCTGGCGGCCGGGCCGCGGCTCGACCCGCACGGACTGGCCCACCACCTGCTGGGCCTGGCCGAGCTGGTGCTGCGCAGTGCCCTGCGCAGTGAGCTCGACCGGGTGGACGCGCTCGCGGCCCGGCGGCGCGAAGCGCTGGAGTACATGCGGGCCCACCTGGCCGACCAGTCGCTCACCGCGGACCGCATCGCCGAAGCGCTGTACATCTCGCGCCGGCGGCTGTACCAGCTGTTCGACGACGGGCAGGGCGTCTCGGAACGGCTCAAGGGGCTGCGGATCGAGCGCGCGAAGGCGCTGCTGGCGGACCCGGCCAAGGCGGGCCGGGGCATCGCGGAGATCGCGCGCGACTGCGGGTTCACCAGCGCCCCGCACTTCTCGCGGACGTTCCGCCGGGCGACCGGCCGGACTCCGCGCGAATTCCGGGAGCGGGCGCTGCGGGGGTGAGGTCGACGCCGGCGACGAGCGTCCCGGCCAGCCCGGCGACCTCGAGCCAGCCCCGGCCGCCGGGGGAGTGCAGGGTGAACACCGCCGCGCGCGGGCGGTCCGGATCGAGCACGACCGCCTGCAGCTGCGCGCCGGACAGGCCGATCCGCTCGACGATCACCACCGGGTAGCCACGCCGGGTCTGCGCGTGGCTCACCTCGCGCAGGCCGGGCGTCGTGTCGGCGACGAAGTGCCGGAGGTCCGCGGCGTCGACGGCCGGGCCGGCGAGCGGGACCACCCCGGCGATGAGCAGCGCCGGGTCGGCGTCGCGGTGCTCGACCAGGGCCAGCAGGCCCGCGTGCTGCTCGTGGGCGATTTCCGCGGACTGCACGGCGGCCGCTTCGAGCCCGACGTCGCGGGCGGCGTCGGGCCCGCGCAGGCGGGCCATGTGGGCGTGCAGCTCCGCCGTGGTGCGCTCGACGGAGGCCAGGCTGACCGGGGTGATCCCCGGGACGGCGGGCAGTTTCACCGGCCACCCAGCGCCGCGGTGAACGCGCCCACGGCGCCCGGCGGCGGCGTCACCGGCGCGCCGGGGGTGCGCGCGACGGTCACGCCCAGCTCGCGCCCGGCGGCCGAGAACGCCTCCAAGGCGGTGGTGAGCTGCCGGAAGCCGGGCGCGCTGGGCAGCGGCGCGTCGTCACCGAGGGCCCGCAGCCGCCCGGCGACGCGCGCGGCTTCGGCGGAGTGGGCGCGTTCGAGGTCGCGGGCTTCGCGGCGGACGCGGTCGAGCTCGTCCCGCCGGGCAGCGAGCCGGGCGCGGGCCGCGGCGGCTTCGGGTGCGGCGGCCGGAGAGAACTGCGCTGTCGTTTCGGCCTGTTCGACGGCGTCTTCGGCATCGAGGACGGCCCGTTGGGCTCGTCCGGCCCGGCGGTCGAGCTCTTCGGCCTGACGGCGGTGGGCGAGCAGGGTGCCGGCCCAGTCTTCGAGGACGGCGGCGGCCGAGCGAAGGGCCTCCGGCAGGGCGGCGACGCCGGCCGCGGACTGCCGGGCGCGCGCGGCAAGCGCTTGCGCGGACGGCCCGGCCCACCCGGGAACGTCGCCGGGCACCGGGATATCACCCAACCGTTCCGCGGCCGCGGAGCACCGGCGTGCCGCTTCGGCGACGGCGTCGGGGCTGCCCGGGGCGGGATCGAAGCCGAGGCCGCGGAAGTCAGCCATCGGCACGCCTGAGTTCCGCCACGGCGTTCGCGTCGCCGGTCCGGTAGACCTCCGCCGCCGCCCGGACGCCGTCCGCCGTCGCGCCGAAGTCCTCCTGCACGACCCGGATCCGGTCCGCCCACTCGCCCGTGACCGCCCGGAACGCGTCCGCCACCAGCGGTCCGAGGTCGCCCGAGCCACCGGTTTCGTCCGCGGCCGTGCCGTACTCCTGCGCGGTGTCCTCCAGTCGGCGCGCCAACGCCGCCAAGGCCGCCGGGTCGGCGTGGAAGCCGGTCATTCGCCGAACACCGGCGGGTACGCGGGCGGCAGGTCGTCCATCAGGTCGTAGCCCGAGGCGTACTTGTCGTGGTGTTCGGTGTCCTCCTCGCGGCGGCCGCCCTGGCCCGGCGGGTACATGCCGTACCCGCCCGCCGTGCCGCGGCCGTTCCCCGCGCCGGGCCCGAAGCCCGAACCGGCCGGGCCGAACCGGCCTGAACCGGCCCGCCCGCCCTCGCCGGGTGCCCCCGTTCCGCCGGCCCCCGGGACGCCGGAACCCGGTACCCCGGTCCATCCCGTCCCGTACCCCGACGGCCCGGTGCCGCCCGCCGTGCCGATCACGCCGTCGGGACCGGCCGTCAGCCCGATCGGCAGACCGGCCGGCAGCCCGGCCGCGGTCACCGTGCCGGGCACCACCGAAGCCGTCGACGTCGAGTCGCCGGGCACCCGGTGGGAAGGCGGATCGAAAGCGGGATCGAGACCGGGGTCGAAACCCGGATCCGGAGCCGACGGCACGACCGCGACGCCCGTCTCCGACGCGCTCACCGCCGGCGCGGTGTCGAACACCGGCGGCAGCCGGTGGCGGACGTCATGGCTCGCGCTCTCGTACTGTTCCATCACCCGGACGGCTTCGGCCTTCGCGTCGTCCGCCTGCTTCTTGGTCGGCAGCTTGTCGTCGAGCAGGTCGTCCAGCATGTAGGTGCCCTCGGGCCCGTCGAGCCGCTTGACCGCGTAGCCCTCCCGGAACCACCGCTCGGCCCAGTAGTGCACCGGTTCCGGCATCTTCCGCCGGGCCTCGCCGATCGCCGCGGTGTAGGTGTCGAGGCCGTCGCCGATCTGCCGCGCGTTCTCGCTCGCCGTGCTCGCCCAGGTGGTCAGCTGCCGCACCGAGTCGGCTGCTCGCGCCGCGGACGGGCCGCGCCACGACAGCAGCAGCTGCTGCACCAGCGCGTGGACGCTGCCGGTCGCCGCGTCGACGCCCTTGGCGAGTTCGGCCCACCGGTGGGCCTGCTCGCCCAGCTTCGGCGGCTCGGCCGACTGCACCATGTCCCACAGCTCGCGGTGGTCGTAGCTGTCCCAGTGGATCCGGCCGAACGCGGCTTCACGGGCGTTGGCCGCCTTTTCCCGGCGGACGCGCCGCGTCTTCGCCTGCTCCCGCGCGGTCGGACGGTGGTGCGTGGAGTGGAACTCAGGCACGGTCCTCACCCGCCCGCAGCGCCGCGGCCGCCTCGTCGTCGTTCCTCGCGTGCGTCGCGGCGACGGTCTCCAGGGCCTGCCGCAGCGAAGCGAGTTCGGCCAGGTACGACGTCAGGGCGGCCTGCACCCCACCGGCGTCCGCGCCGCCGCGCAGCCCGAACGAACGGCGCATCCAGTGCGACACCGGCCCCTTGCCGTCGGCGAGCGGGGTGCCCAGCTCGCGGGCGTCCGCGAGGTGGCCGGAAAGCTCCTGGTAGCGCTCGTCGAGGGCCCTCTTGGCCGTTTCGACGTCGGCGTAGTCCAGCGCGAGGACGTCGGTGTCGGCGATCAGCGCAGCCGAACCGGCTCCCTGCGGCTTCGCCACGTCCGACGCTCCTTCGCGCGGCTCGTCGGGTACTTCGTGCCGGCGCTCCGCCTTCAGCTGCTGCCGTGCGTCGGACTCGTCGCGCACTGTCGCCATGGACGTCCTTCCCTCGCCACCCAGGCGTCCATCCTGGCCAATGCGCGGCGCGAAGAGAAGTGACCCCGCCGCGGCTGCACGGGTGGACACGAAGACTGCACGGGCGGATAGGGCAGGATGTCCGGATGATCCCGCGTCGTGCGTCCGGAGCCGTTCTCGCCGCCGTCATCGGGCTGCTCGTGCTCGCCGGGCCCGCGTCGGCGCACACCGAGCTCGAGTCCAGCTCACCCGCGGAGGGCGCGTCGCTCACGACCGCGCCGACGCAGGTCCGGCTGACGTTCGGCGAGCCGGTGACGCTGCCGCCGGACCCGGTGAAGGTCACCGGCCGCGACGGCACCGCCTGGCAGATCGGCGCCCCGGCGGTCGAGGGCGGGGTCGTGACGGTCCCGGTGACGCCGTCCGGCGGCGCCCAGGCCTACACGCTGACCTGGCAGGTCGTCGCGAAGGACGGCGACAACGTCACCGGCACCCTGCACTTCACCGTCACCGGGGCGTCCGCCACGACGCCCGACTCCGTCGGCATCCCGAGCTGGATCTGGGCGATCGTCGCGATCGCCGGCCTGCTCGCGGTGATCGTCGTCGGCGTGCGGCAGCTCAGGGGCCGCCGCTAGAGCCCGCGGGGCGAGTCCGCGAGACTGCTCGGATGGCTGACGACTACGCCCGGACCGACCGGTTCCGCGGGGCCCGTATCCACCTGTGCGACCTCGCGGGCCTCGAGATCCGCGATTGCGAGGTGACCGGCCTGAAGATCGTCGACTGCTACGGCAGCGACGTCCGCCTCGGTGGCTTGTTCGAACGCCTCGTCGTCAACGACGTCGACGTGACCGCTTACGTCGAGGCCGAACTCGATCGCCGGCATCCGGTGCGGGTGCTGGCGCGGGAGGCGGCTTCTCCCGGGGACTACCGGGCTGCCTGGGACGCCGTCGAGAAGCAGTGGGCCGCGACGTTCGACCGGGCGAGGTCGCTGCCGGAGGCCGAACTCCACGAGCAGGTCGACGGCGAGTGGTCGTTCGTCGAGACCCAGCGGCACCTGCTGTTCGCCGGCGACGCCTGGCTCGGCAACGCGGTGCTCGAGGAGGAAACGCCCTACCACCCGTGGGGCTTTCCCGCCGGCGGGATGCCGCCGGCCGAGTCCGCGAAGCTCGGCCTCACCCTCGAAGCCACCCCGACGCTCGACGAGGTGCTCGCGCCGCGGCTCGCCCGCATGGCCGCGATGCGGCGTGTCGTCGACGGGCTCACCGCGGCCGGGCTCGACCGGGTGTGCGGGCGCAAACCGGCCGGCCCGTACCCCGACCAGGAGTACGTCGTGCGCCGCTGCCTCAAGGTGGTGCTGAAGGAAGAAGCCGAGCACCACCGGTACGCCGTGCGTGACCTCGCGGTGCTCGAAGCACGCTCTAGTCCTGCGGAACCGTGACGACCCAGCGCCCGGAACGCCGCCGCAGGTAGCCCCACCAGTACAGCGCCGACACCACCAGCACGCCGGCGGTGATCCCGAGGTCCAGCGCGCTTTGCTCGACCAGCACGTAGGCCAGCACGGCGACGGCGAGCACCGGCACGAGCGGCCACGCCGGCATCCGCCACACCTCCGGCCCGCGGTGCGCCGCCCGGCGCGCCCGGAGCGTGGCGGCCGCGACGCTCAGGTACAGCGCGACGACGGCGACCCCGGTGACGCCGCTGAGCGTGTCGACCGGCACGAAGCACAGGACGGCCTCGGACAGCCCGGTCACCAGCGTCGCCACCCACGGCGAGCCGAACCGCGCGCTCACCACGCTCATCGCGCGGTTCACCGGCGCCGGCCACGCCTGGTCGCGCGCCGAAGCGAAGAGCACCCGCGAGTTCTGGATGACCATGACGATCACGGCGTTGACGATCGCGGCCGCGATGCAGAGGCTGATCGCCACCCCGACGGCGCTGTTGCTCCAGCCGGTGACCAGCGCGGACAGGTCGACGCCGGCGAGCGCGGCGGCGTCGGGCACGGCCAGGGTGATGGCCACGACCGGCACGAGGATCACCACGGCGCTGATCCCGAGCGTCCAGAACACCGTCCGCGCGACGGTCCGGCGCGGCTCGCGCATCTCCTCGGCGAGGTAGACGGCGGTGCTGAACCCCTGCACCACGAACAACGCGACGGCGAGCCCGGCGACCACGGCGATCAGCCCGATCCCGCTCGTGCCGAGGCTCGGCTTCAGCAGCACGGCCGGGCTCTGCGTGGTGTGCGTGAAGCCCAGCAGGGACACCACGAAGATCGCGACGATCTCGATCACCAGGAAGATCCCGGTGATCCAGGCGTTGGACCGCAGGTTCAGCAGGCCCATCACGGTCGAGGCGAGCATGACGAGCGCGCCCGCGATCGACGGGCTGACGTCGACGACGGCGGCGAGGTAGTCCGCGACGCCGATGGCGATGATCGGCGGCACGACGAGGATGACGACGAACGACAGCATGAACGTCAGCCACCCGGCGAACCGGTTCGCGACCGTCGTGACCATCGCGTACTCGCCGCCGGCGCTCGGCACCAGCGTGCCGAGTTCGGAGTAGCAGAAGGCGATCCCGACGCAGAGCAGCACCGCGAGCGCGATGGCGAGCGCGGTACCGGTGCCGAGGTCGGCGAACAGCGGGGGCACGAGGACGAACAGCGACGACGCCGGCGTCACGCAGCTGAGCGTGAGGAGCGTGCCGCCGCCGACGCCGATGGACCGGGTGAGCGTGCGGGGCTTGGCCGTGGCGGCGGCCGCGACGTCGGGCGGGGCGGGAGTGCGGGGCATGGGCGTTCCCTCCGGCCGGGAGCAGGGTGCGACGGATGGAACAGCACCGATTCGGCCTTGTCAACGGCCTGAAGACGACTAAATCCGTTGTCTGGGCGGGCTCGGGTATTCGGATTTAGTTACGTACTGTTACGGCGTGCCGCGGTTGCCCGGCGTCGCCGGTGTCGGGGATGATCCCGGGCGTGAGCAGCCAGGACGCCACCGGCCGACCCGCCCCGCCGGTGCTCGACGACATTTCGCGGCAGATCATCGCGCAGCTGCAGGAGGACGGGCGGCGCGCGTACGCGACCATCGGCAAGGCAGTCGGCCTGTCGGAGGCGGCGGTCCGGCAGCGGGTGCAGCGGCTGTCGGACTCCGGTGTCATCCAGATCGTCGCCGTCTCGGATCCGTTGCAGGTCGGGCTGTTCCGGCAGGCGATGATCGCGATCACCGTCGACGGGCCGCTGGAGCCGGTTGGCGACGCACTGGCCGAAATGGACGAAATCGCCTACGTGATCCTCTGCGCCGGGCGCTACGACCTGCTGTGCGAGGCCGTCTGCGCGGACGACGAGGCACTGCTGCAGCTGATCTCGACGCGGATCCGCGCGCTGTCGGGCGTCCGGCACGCGGAAGTGATGGTCTACCTCAAGCTGCGGAAGCAGACCTATCAGTGGGGCACGCGCGGAACGTGACGACTGAATCCGAATGCGACGGTCGATTGTTGACCATGAATTAGTCGTCCAAGTTCGGCTGGACGACTGAATCGCTTGCGCCGCGGGCTCGATGCGTGCGATAAACCGAGGCATGACCACTACCGCCGACCGCGCCTCCGCCGACGCCTCGAGCCTCGCCCAGGCGGCCCGCAGCAACCTCTGGATGCACTTCACCCGCCACTCGGCCTACGACGAAACCGACGTCCCGGTGATCGTGCGCGGCGAAGGCCCGTACATCTGGGACGCCCGCGGGAAGCGCTACCTGGACGGCCTCGCCGGGCTGTTCGCGGTCCAGGTCGGCCACGGCCGCGAGGAACTCGCCGAAGCCGCCGCGCGGCAGACGAAGCAGCTCGCGTACTTCCCGCTGTGGGGCCACGCGCACCCGACGGCGATCGAGCTGGCTTCGCGGCTGGCCGCGGCGGCGCCGGGCGAGCTGAACCGCGTGTTCTTCACCGTCAGCGGCGGCGAGTCCGTCGAGACGGCGTGGAAGCTCGCGAAGCAGTACTTCAAGCTCGTCGGGAAGCCGGGCAAGCACAAGGTGATCAGCCGCGCGCTGGCCTACCACGGGACGTCGCAGGGAGCGCTGTCGATCACCGGCATCCCCGGCGCGAAGGCGGACTTCGAGCCGCTGGTGCCGAGCAGCTTGCGCGTGCCGAACACGAACTTCTACCGCGCGACCGAGCACGCCGACGACTACGAGGCGTACGGCCGCTGGGCCGCCGACCGGATCGAGCAGGCGATCGAGTTCGAAGGCGCGGACACGGTGGCGGCGGTGTTCCTCGAGCCGGTGCAGAACACCGGCGGCTGTTTCGTGCCGCCGCCGGGCTATTTCGCGCGGGTGCGGGAGATCTGCGACAAGCACGACGTCCTGCTGGTGTCGGACGAGGTGATCTGCGCGTTCGGCCGCCTCGGTCACGACTTCGCGGCCAAGCGCTACGGCTACCAGCCGGACATCATCACGACGGCGAAGGGCCTGACGTCGGGCTACGCACCGCTGGGCGCGGTGCTGGCTTCCGAGCGGTTGATGGAGCCGTTCACCCGCGGCGAAACGACGTTCATGCACGGCTCGACCTACGGCGGGCACCCGGTGTCGTGCGCGGTGGCGCTGGCGAACCTGGACCTGATGGAGCGCGAGGACCTCTACGGCCACGTCCTCCGCCGCGAGACCGCCTTCCGGTCCACTTTGGACAAGCTGACGGACCTGCCGATCGTCGGGGACGTCCGCGGCGCGGGGTTCTTCTACGGCATCGAGCTGGTGAAGGACAAGGCGACCAAGGAGACGTTCACCGCGGCGGAGTCCGAGCGCGTGCTGCGGGGGTTCCTGTCGGAAGCGCTGTTCGAGGCGGGCCTGTACTGCCGGGCGGACGACCGGGCCGAGCCGGTCGTGCAGCTGTCGCCGCCGCTGGTCTGCGACCAGCGGGAGTTCGACGAGATGGAGCAGATCCTGCGGGACACGCTGACGCGGGCCTGGCAGCTGCTTTAGCCGGGCGCTCGGCCGGCGGTGATCGCGGTTGGGTCTGCGGTCCGGGCGGTCGGCCGGCGCCGAGCCGCGTTGCCGCAGTGGGGCGGGTCGGTTCGCGGGCGCCGGGGCGCGCCTCGAAGGCCGTTGTTGGCCCGTGGCCGACCCGGTGATGGCCCGATCGGGCGGGGAAGCCGGTTTCCGTGTCCGGGGGGCGGGTTCCTGAGTACCGTGGATTGCGGGGGACCGGGGGGAACGGCCGGTGACCGGGCCGCCTGTGATTCGTGCCGGCCGTGCCGTGCCTCCGGGAGGGACCCGATGACCGCCACCGTTCCGCGTCTGCCGTTCGATCGGCCGAACGTCCTGGAAATCGCGCCGCTCTTCGAGGTGCTTCGCCGGCAGGGGCCGGTTGTTCCGGTCACCACTCCCACCGGTGATCCCGCCTGGCTCGTCACCGGGTTCGAAGAGGTGCGGGCCGTCTTCACCGATCCGCGGTTCGGGCGGTCGCACCCCGCGCCGGAGGAGGCGTCCGCGCTTTCGGATGCCGCCATCCTCAGCCGGCCGCAGGGTGACCACGAAACCGAACACACCGAGCACGCGCGGATGCGGCGGATGCTCGTGCCCGCCTTCTCCGCCAACCGGATCCGGCGGCTCGCCGGGCACGTGCAGGAACTCGCCGACGGCTGCTTCGCCGCCATGGAACGCGCCCGGCGCGACGGCGGGGCCGTCGACCTGCACGAACACCTCTCCTTCCCGCTGCCCGTGCTGGTGATCTGCGAACTGCTCGGCGTTCCGTACGAGGACCGCGACACGTTCCGGGTGCTCTCCGAGCGGATGGGCCGGATGGACATCGGCAGTGGCGCGGAAGCCGCGCTCGACGAGTTCGCCGCCTACATGAGCCGGCTGGCCGACAGCAAGCGGCGCGATCCCGGGCCGGACGTCGTCTCGGACATGGTGCGCGCGCAGGCCGAGGATCCCTCCTTCAAGGACGACGATCTCGCGCGGCTCGCTGCCGGTCTGTTGTTCGCCGGCCACGAAACCACCTCCAACCGGATCGATCTCGGCGTCCTCTACCTGCTCACCGACCTCGCCCGGCGGGACGCGCTGGCCGCCGATCCCGACGGTCTCGTGCACGGCGTCGTCGAAGAGATCCTGCGGCTGTCCGCGCCGAGCCCGCTCGGGTTGCTGCGGTACGCCCACGACGACGTCGAGCTCGGCGGGGTGAAGATCGCGCGCGGCGACGCGCTCGTCCTGTCGATCGCCGCGGCCAACCGGGACGAGAGCGTGTTCCCCGAGCCCGGGGCGTTCGACCCCGCCCGCAAGCCGAATTCGCACGTCTCGTTCGCCTACGGTGGCTGGTTCTGCATCGGCGCCAGCCTGGCCCGCACCGAACTGCGCGTCGTCTTCGGCTCGCTGTTCCGCCGGTTCCCGGGGCTGCGCCTGGCCGTCGACGTCGATGAACTCCGGATCCGGACCAACCGTGTCACCGGGGGAGTGGACCGCGTGCCGGTCCTCTGGTAGACCAACGGCGGCCGCATGTGGAGGAAAAGACGTGACCCTGTGGGACAAGCTCGGGATGGACGACAAGCTCGTCAAGGTGCTCACGGAGATCCCGCCGGGTCCCGACGCCACCGAGTTCGGCCGGGCCTACGTCACCATCCACCAGCTGGCCGTCGAGCTGGACCAGCGGTTCCCCGAGGTCCGCGCGCAGCTGGACGTGCCGCTGGGCGGCGGCGCGACCCGGCACGCGGGCCTCGTCGAGCTGCTCGGCAAGGAACTGGTCGACAAGATCCGGCGCTACGGCGACGTCTACCCGATCGAAGCCGCGCAGCTGTCGTCGGTGCGCTTCCGCGAGCTGCGGCTGCGCGGCCCGGGCGGGCGTGACCTGGTCGGCGCGTCGAAGACCGACCTGCCGCTGATCCGCCTGCGGGCCAAGGACTGACCGGGTGCTCGCACCGCCGGTCCGGGTCCTGGTGGCCGAGCGCGACCCGGCGGTGCGTGCCCGCTTGGGCCGGATCCTCGACGACGCGGACGGCATCGAGGTCGTCGGTTCGGCCCCCGACGCGACGGCGGCCCGCGTCACCCTCCGGCGCCGGCTGCCGGACGTGCTGCTGCTGGACCTGCGGCTGACCTGGCCGGACGCGCTGCCCCGGCGCCCGGCGGTCGTCGCGCTGGCCACCTTCGACTCGGACGCGGCCATCCTGCGCGCGCTGCGCGACGGCGCGGCGGGCTTCCTGCTGCGTTCGGCCCGCCGCAACGACCTCGTCAAGGTGGTCCGCCTGGCGGCCGACGGCCACCTCGTGCTGTCCCCGGACGCCTCCCGCCGCCTGGTGTCGGCCGCCACGCGCCTGTCCGGTCCGCGCGACGACCGGCTCGCGCAGGTGGACCGGCTCTCGGCCCGCGAGACCGACGTCCTCGCGGCGGTGGGCGCGGCGCTGACGAACGCCGAGATCGCGGACCGGCTCGGACTGCCGGAGCCGGTCGTGCGGGACTGCGTGGCGCGGGTGGTGCGGAAGCTGGGCTGCGCCCACCGGACGGGCGCGGGCCTGCTCGCCTACGAGCGCGGGCTCTGCCGCCCCGGCCTGGGCTGACGTGAACGGCTCCCGGCCGGAGCCGTTCACGTCAGGCCCTCAGAAGCCGCTCAGGCCGTTCGGCACCCCGACGCCCGTGGGAGCGTCGTAGCCCGGGCCCGCGACGCACAGGTAGTCGCCGCCGCACTTCTTACCGGCGCCCACGGGGTCGTTGTTGCCCGTGGTGACGTCCACGAACCGGGCCGCGTTGGCGTACACGTCGGCCGGCTGGGCCGTGCCCGCCCGGCCCGAACGGCCGTACAGGCCCGCCACGAACGGGGCCGAGGCACTCGTGCCGTTCACCGGCAGCCAGCCGCCGACGTCGGTGTTGTACACCGCCAGGCTGTCCGCGACCGCCGACACGTCGGCGACCGTCCGCTTGCCGCAGTGGGTGTCGTGCTGCCACTTCGGTTTGGCGATGTAGGCCGAGCAGCCGCTGCCGCCGTACTGCCACGCCTGCTCCGCCCACCCGCGCGGCGAATCCGGGTCGCGCGCCAGCGACGTCCCGCCGACCGCGACCGTCGAAGCCAGCACCGCCGGATAGCTCGCCGCCGTGAAGCCGGCGTCGCCCGAGGACGCCACCACCGTCACGCCCGGGTGCTGGTAGTGGCTCGCGTACGCCAGCGGGGCGCCGCCTTCCCGGGCGCCGTAGCTGTTCGACACCACCTTCGCGCCCAGCCGCACCGCGGTGTCCTCCGTCGCCGCCAGGTCGGCGAACTCCGGCGAATCGCCTTCCACGACGAGGATCCGGCAGGACGGGCACGCCGCCGACACCATCGACACGTCCAAAGTGGACTCAAGGCCCCAGCCGAAACTGGCCGGCGGCAGCGGCGCCGCCGCGCCCTGCTGGTTCACCTTGCGGAAGCAGCCGTTCGCCGTGGTGCACGGCGGCAAGCCGTACTGCGCCCGGTAGGTGCCCAGGTCGGCCTCCAGGTTCGGCGCGTCGAAGGCGATCGAGATGCCGACGACGGTGTCCGGTCCGGCCTGCTCCGGCAGCCGGTACGCCGACGCGAGGTCGCCGGCGCCCCAGCCGGCCGGCCCGTCGGCGAACGCCCGCACCGCGCGCGGCGGGTAGGTGGTGAGGCACCGCGCCTGGCCGGGGGCCGGTTCGGGGCAGGCCGGGCGGGCGACCGGTGCGGCGGCCGCCGCGGGGGTGGCCAGGCCGGCCGCCGCGACCACCGCGGCCAGCGCTGCGATCCATCGTCTGTTCACAGTGGACATTCCCCTCAGGACGTGTAGACGTGGTAGGCGGCCGTGACGCTCTCGGCGATCGTCGCCCCGGCGGCGTCGGACGCGGTGACCCGCAGCGAGACGTCCGTACCGCGGAACGCCTCCGTGGTCACCGGGAAGTCCGCGTGGAAGACGCCGTCGCCGCGCGCGGTGACGGTCGCGTCCTGCCAGGTCGTGCCGTCGGTGGAGTACTGCACGGTCGCGCCGGCGATCGGCGAAGCGGCACTCTGCTGCAGGTGCCCGACGGTGAGGTCCAGGCTCTGCGGGCCGCTCGCGGTGGACCCGTCCGGCCGGAGCCCGCCGACGGCGTACTGCAGGGTCAGCAGCGGCTCGACCGCACACGCGCGGTCCGGCCCGTCGTCGCCGCGGGCGCAGTACCACGCCGGCGGCAGCTGCGCGCCCTCGACGTGCTGGGACTTCCACGTCCACTCGGTGTGGCTCGCCGTGCTCTGCCGGTACATCGGCCCGGTGCGCCCGGCGTCGACCGTGAGCCCGAGCGTCGCCGGACCCGGCGTGGCTTCCTGCTGGAACGCGGCTTCGAAGCCGCCGCCTGTCGGCGTGCCCTCGGCGAGGGTGGTGCCGTCCTGCGTGAGCCGGTAGTGCCCGGTGATGGTGTCCCGCGGCTCGCCGTAGTAGCCGAAACCCGTGTGGCCCGGCTGGTTGTCGCTGAACGGCGTGATCGAGAACCGCAGCAGGTCGCCGGCGCGGGTCGCGGCCGGCAGGGTGTAGATCGCGGAGCCGCCCGGCAGCGCCACCGCACCCGCGGGGTGCAGCGGGAAGCGGTTCCAGCCTTCGGTGACCGACGAGCCGCCCTGGTAGCTGTGGAACGCCTCGTACTGGCCGCCCGCCCAGCCGGGGAACGGGCCGGGCAGCACGTACTTCGACATCCCGCCGAACCACACCAGGTCGGGTGCCGCGGAGACGTACTCGGTCTGCTTCCGCGGCAGGTCGATCAGGTGCGACGGCCGGCCGCCGCCGTCCTCGAAGGTGAACATGCCGCTGCGCTGCCGCCGGCCCACCGAGCTGTACTCGCTGTAGTAGGTGGCGTCCACCGTGGCGACGTCCTTCGCCGTGATCACGTACCGCTGCTGCGGAATCGTGCCGACGGTGGCCTTCTGCAGCACGTATTCGTACGGCGTGCCGGGCCCGGGCGGGGACACGAGCCTGCTGTACGGGTACGTCTGCAGCGCCCCGGTGCGCACCGGGGCGGCGGTCGGCGACACCGAGACCGGCACGCCCGGGCCGCCGTCGAAGTCGACGACCAGGGCCGGCCCGGTCTTGGCGGCCCGGCGGAAGAGGAACCCGGTGTCGTCGAGCAGCGCCGGGCGCGGGGTCACCCAGGTCAGCCTGCTGGACGCGCGTTTCGCGTCGACCCGGACGGTCGCGTCCGCCTTCACCGCGAGCTCCGGCTGCGCGCTGAACCGCAGCTCGGTCGGGTTGCCGTCGGCGTCGGCCGTCCAGAACACGCCGAGGGCGCTGTAGTTGCCGTCCGGCACGCTGAACTTGGCCGTGCCGCCGGAGAAGTAGTTGAAGTTCTCGTCCGGGGCGAGGGTGTTGCCGTCGTCGGTGTTGTAGAGGAACGCGATACCGGTGTCGGCGGGCTTGCCCGCGATGTCGGTGGCGTCGACGGACACCGTGCGCATCACCGACCGCGGTCGGACGGCCTGCCGCTTCGGCGCGCCGGCCGCCGCGTAGCGCGTCCCGTTCGCGAAGAGCCCCTGCCCGCCGAAGCGGCCCCGGGCGTTGTCCTCCTTGAACTGCTGGGCCAGCGCGGCGCCGAAGGTCGCGGTGCCGGCCGGGTTCGCGGCGCCCGCCAGCAACGCCTTGACGTCGAACAGGCTCAGGTCGAGCCCGCGCCCGAGGTAGGGGAGCGCGGTGCCGGGGACTTCGTAGTCCCGGCCGCCGAGCCGCAGGTGGACCAGCGCCCGCGCCATGCCCTTGGCCGCGGCCGGCTGGATTTCGAACGTGTCGCGGCCGTCCGGGGCGGTCCGGACGGTGACCCGGTCGCCGGTGATCAGGGTGGCGGTCGCCGACGACCCGGCCGCGACCGCCGGCGGCGGGGCGAGCCCGGTCAGCCCGGCCGAACCGGCGAGCAGCACCGCGAGCACCGAAAGATTTCTTCGCACTGGCACCTCCGTCTGATGGTTGATCACCACTTCCGACGGGTCAGCCGCGCGGACCGTTGAGGCCGGTTCTCGATCTCCCGGGAATTACGCTGATCGGAGCAACTACGGACAGTCAGAGCGTCCGGCAGGAGACGGCCGGGCGGGCGTCGCCGGTTCCGTTCTGCGTCAGGGCGATGAAACCGAACGTCGTGGTCGCGTTCGCGTCGAGTTTCGCGTTCCACGCGGCGTTTTCCACCGTCACTGTGGAACCGTCGACGGTGAAGGTGCCGTTCCACAGGCCGGTGATGCGGTGCCCGGCGGGCAGCGTCCAGCGGACGCGCCAGCCCGGCAGGCCGGCGCCGCGGTCGTTCCGGACCGTCACCTCCACCTGGTAGCCGCCGGGCCAGGAGTTCGTCACCTCGTAGCGGGCGGCGCAGCCCAGGTCGGCCGGGGTCGTGGCGGCCGGGGCCGGTGACGTCGAGGACACGGCCGAGGACGGGGCGGCCGACGGGACCGGCGCGGCCGCGGGTGCGCTGTCCGGGACGATCACCGTGCCGATCACCACGCCCAGCGCCAGCAGCACCGCGCCCGCGGCGCCGGCCAGGACGAGCCGGCGCCGGGGACGGTGGACGCGCAGCAGCCGGGTCCCGGCCCGCGGCCGGGGGCGGGGCGGGGGCAGCGGGCGGCCGCCGGTGACCGCTTCGAACAGCTCCTGGACCTCCGCCATCGCCGGGCGCGCTGCGGGATCCCGCTGCAGCATCCGGGTGAGCACCTCGGCGAGCGGGCCGCTGTGGCGCGGCGGGACGACGTCCTCCTTGGCGATGCGCAGGAGCAGCGCGATCGCGTTGTCGTCGTTGCCGAACGGCGGAGCGCCCTCGAGCGTCCGGTAGAGCGTCGCGCCCAGGGAAAAGACGTCGGCCGGGTACTCGGCTTCGTGGCCGCCGGCCACTTCGGGCGCCAGGTAGGCGGGCGTGCCCGCGATGAAGCCGCCGCCGGTCACCGTGCCTTCGCCGGTCGCCCGGGAGATGCCGAAATCCGCGATCTTGACCACGCCGGACTCGCCGAGGAGGACGTTGGCGGGGGTGACGTCGCGGTGCACGACGCCCTCGGCGTGCGCGGCGGCGAGCGCCGACGCGACCTGCACGCCGATGCGCGCCACCTCGTCGGCGGGCAGCGTCTCGCGGTCGCGCAGGATCTCCGCCAGGCTGCGCGAGGGCAGGTACTCCATGACCAGGTACGGCCCGCCGGGCGCCTCGACGACGTCGTGCACCGTGATCGCGTGCGGGTGCCGCAGGCGCGCGGTCAGCCGCGCCTCACGCAGCGCACGCTCGGCGGCCTGCGCACCGGCGGCCGGCCCGATGGCCGCGTCGTAGTCCAGCTGCTTCACCGCGACGACCCGGTCGAGCCGCTCGTCGCGGGCGCGCCAGACGACGCCCATCGACCCCTGGCCGATGCGTTCGGCCAGCCGGTAGCGCCCGGCGACCAGCTCTCCTGCGTCGGTCACGACGACCTCCCGGCTTCCCCCGGAACACACGGATGCGGACGACGTTCGGTTCGAGCCTAACGGCCTGCCCGCCGGTGCGCCGACGGGCAGGCCGCGCTCACGCGCCCGGCCGGTGCAGCTGGTCCCACGCCGGGACGTACGGGGTGAACCGCAGCTTCATCCCCGCTTCGGCCGGCAGCTTGTCGGCCTTGCGGGCGTTGCAGCTGCGGGCCGTGCCACCGCAGGCGGCGACCGTGTTCAGCCACGACGTCCGCGCGCCGCCCCGGCTCAGCGGCGTCACGTGGTCGATCGTCGTGGCCTTCGCGCCGCAGTACGCGCAGCGGTGGCCGTCGCGGGTCAGCACGCCGCGGCGGGACCAGCGCGGCGGCTGCGTATATCGCCACTTCATGACGACGTACCGCAGCAACCGCACGATCTTCGGGCGCGGGAACAGCCCGTACGCGAGACCGTCTTCGGCCTCGTGGATTTCGGCGACGTGCCGCACGAGCATGCGGATCGCGTGCGGCACCGAAACGGTCTGCAGCGGTTCGTAACCGGCGTTCAGGACGAGTACCTTCACAACACACCTCTTTCTCCCGGCGAAATCGTCGCCGAGAGGAAAGCGGTGCGTCAATCGTGTTTCACCACAGTGGATGCGCGCGGAAGAACCGCCAGATGACCGGGGTCGCGTCGATCACCGTGGGCGTCGCGGAATCGTTGTTCGGCCGGGTGCTGGGCCAGACGTGCCCGGCCCCTTCGACGCGGTAGTGCTCGAGCGCGCCGCGGCGGTCGCAGCCGAGCCACTTCTGCGCCACGACCCCGGGAACCGGCGTCCACGTCACCGGAGTGGTGCGGCAACCGTCCCTTGTGGACCAGGCGGTCAGCCAGTCCGGGATCGGCGGCAGGCCCTTCGCCGGGTTGCCGGCGTAGGGGATGGTCGTGTCGGCGGTGCCGTGGAAGTCCAGCACCGGCACCGGGCGGCGCGGCCGGCAGGCGCCGCCCTGCGGGTAGAACGCTCCGGACACCGGCGCGAACGCCGCGATCCGGCCGCCCAGCCGGCACGCCAGCACGCCGACGAACCCGCCGCCGTTGGACTTGCCGGCGGCGTAGATCCGCGCGGGGTCGACGCACAGCGTGCGCTGCAGCGAGTCCAGCAGGTCGCTGGTGAACAGCACGTCGTCGGCGGCGGCCGAATAGGGCGCGCCGGTCCAGGCGGACTCGCCGTCGGTGCCGATCAGGCCCTGCGGGTAGACCGCGATCGCGTTCAGCGCCGAGAAGCCGGACAGCTCCTCCTGGTACTGCGACGTCCGCTTGTGCCCGTGGAACGACAGGACCAGGGGGTAGGGCCGGTGCGGGTCGTAGCGGGCGGGCAGGTGGACGGTGTATTCGCGGTCGAGCCCGCCCGAGGTGACGTGGCGGGTGGTCGTCACCCCGGCCGGGAACCCGGCGGGGCGCCCGCAGCCGGTGGTGCGGACGGGGTGGCCGGCGACGCCGGCCGCGGTGGCGGGCCCGGCGAAGGCGGTGGTCAGGGCACAGGCCGCGGCGAACACGGCCGTCCACCGGGCGAAGCGTGCGGGCACTCGATCCTCCTTGATCGGCAGCGGAGCGTGGCCAGCATCACACCGGGAGCGCTCGTGTCCGAGATTGCGTTCATAAAGTGCGCGGTCGGAACCGCCGGCCGCGCTCGGTAGGATCGACCCGGCCTCGGCATTTGACATGCGGAAAGGAACGGAAGTGACTGCCCCGATCGAGACGCTGGAGTTCCAGTCGGAAGCGCGTCAGCTGCTCCAGCTGATGATCCATTCGATCTATTCGAACAAGGACACCTTCCTGCGGGAACTGGTGTCCAACGCCTCCGACGCCCTCGACAAGCTGCGGCTGGAGTCGTACCGCGACAAGGACCTCGAGGCGGACACGGCCGACCTGCACATCGAGCTCGAGACCGATCCGGAGGCGCGGACCCTGACGGTCCGGGACAACGGCATCGGGATGACCCGCGACGAGGTCGTCGCCCTGATCGGGACGATCGCCAAGTCCGGTACCGCGGACTTCCTGACCAAGCTCAAGGAGGCGAAGGACGCGGCGGCGTCGCAGGACCTGATCGGGCAGTTCGGCGTCGGGTTCTACGCGAGCTTCATGGTCGCGGACAAGGTCACCCTCGTGACGCGCCGGGCGGGCACGACCGAAGGCGTCCGCTGGGAGTCGACCGGCGAAGGCACGTACACGATCCAGCCGGTCGAAGACGCGGCCCAGGGCACCGCGGTCACCCTGCACCTCAAGCCCGAGGACACCGAGGACCACCTCTACGACTACACGTCCGCGGCGAAGATCCGCGAGATCGTGAAGAAGTACTCCGACTTCATCACCTGGCCGATCCGGATGCGGGGCGACGGCGAGGACGCGGAGGCCGAGACCGTCAACTCGATGAAGGCGCTGTGGGCGCGGTCGTCGAGCGAGGTCACCGAGGACGAGTACCACGAGTTCTACAAGCACGTCAGCCACGACTGGCAGGACCCGCTGGAGACGATCCGGCTGCAGGCCGAGGGGACGTTCGAGTACCAGGCGCTGCTGTTCCTGCCGTCACACGCGCCGATGGACCTGTTCCTGCGCGAGCGCAAGCGGGGCGTGCAGCTCTACGTCAAGCGCGTCTTCATCATGGACGACTGCGAGTCGCTGGTTCCCGAGTACCTGCGGTTCGTCAAGGGCGTCGTCGACGCGCAGGACCTCTCGCTCAACGTGTCGCGGGAGATCCTGCAGCAGGACCGGCAGATCCAGCTGATCCGCCGTCGCCTGGTGAAGAAGGTGCTCTCGACGGTCAAGACGATGATGACCGCCGACGCCGAGAAGTACGCGACGTTCTGGCGCGAGTTCGGCCGGGCGGTCAAGGAGGGCCTGCTCGACGACTTCGAGAACCGCGAAGCCATCCTCGAGATCTCGTCGTTCGCCTCGACGCACGACGCCGAGAAGCCGACGTCGCTGCGCGAGTACGTCGAGCGGATGAAGGACGGCCAGCAGCACATCTACTACATGACCGGCGAGTCGCGCTCGGCGATCGAGAACTCGCCGCACATGGAGGCGTTCCGCGCCAAGGGCTTCGAGGTGCTGGTGCTGACCGACCCGATCGACGAGATGTGGGTCGACGCGGTGCCGGGCTTCGACGGCAAGCAGTTCCAGTCGATCGCCAAGGGCCAGGTGGACCTGGAGTCGGAGGAGGACAAGAAGGCCACCGAGGTCGCCCGCGAACAGCAGAACAAGGACTTCGAGGGCCTGCTGACGTGGATGGGGACGGCCCTGGGCGACACCGTCAAGGAGGTCCGGCTGTCGTCGCGGCTGACGACATCGCCCGCCTGCATCGTCGGCGACACCCACGACCTGACCCCGACGCTGGAGAAGATGTACCGGGCGATGGGGCAGGAGCTGCCGCCGATCAAGCGCATCCTGGAGCTCAACCCGGAGCACGCGCTGGTGACGGGCCTGCGCGAGGCACACACCGCGCGGCCGGACGACGAGGGTCTCGCCGAGACGGCCGAGCTGCTGTACGGCATGGCGCTGCTGGCCGAGGGCGGCGAGCTCGCCGACCCGTCGCGGTTCATCAAGCTGCTGGCCGGCCGGCTGGAGAAGACGCTCTGAGCTCGTGAGTGGTAAGGCGAGTTCTAACTCGCCTTACCACTCACGACAGCCCGGCCACCCGCGGTCAGGGGGCCGCGTTCATCAGGTCCAGGGCGCTCTGCTGCCGGGCCGCGTCGGCCTGGTCGAACGGGCCGGCCCACAGCAGGCCGTACGCGTCCGCGCTGTTCCGGTCGTTCGCGTAGGCCGAGTTCGCCTGACGCTGCAGGTAGGCCGTGTACGGGTGGTCCGAGAGGGCCGCGTTGAGCACCGCCAGGTCGCGGGCGTACACGCCCTTGAACGTCGGGCCGTCCGCCCCGCCGCCGCCCGCGCTCTCGCCCGGGTCGCGGAGGATGCCACCGGGGTTCAGCGATCCGTTCGACGTCGACGCGTTCGCCATCGCACGGGCCTTCGTCAGCAGGCTCGCGTCGCCGGTGGCGCGGGAGAGCTCGGTCAGGGCCGTCAACGGCACGCCCTGGTTGTACGACCACACCGCCTGGCCGTTGTTCGCGCACGTCGACGTGGTCAGGCCGTCGTTGACCAGGTTCGAGCCGTTGATCATCCCGCTGCCGGCGAACCAGTTCCAGCCCGCCCGAGCCCGTGACAGGTACGCCGTGTCACCCGGGATCCGGTTGTGCAGCGCCGCGTTCAGCTGGATGTACAGCGAGTTCGGAATGGCGTTCTTGTAGGTCCGGCTCGTGCTCCACCAGACCCCGCCGCCGCAGACGCCGTCCCAGTACGCGTACATGTGGTCCGCGTCCGCTCGGGCGGTGTTCAGGTACTTGCTGTCGCCCGTCAGGTCGTAGGCGTCCACCCACGCCAGGCCCCACCAGCCGGTGTCGTCGAGGTAGTCGTTGCGGAACTGGCCGCCCTGAGCCGCGAGGTTCTTCGTGTACGCCGTGTCGATCGCGTAGCGGTAGCTGCCCATGCCGCTGATCCGGGCGTTGTCGACGATCGCGGTCAGCGCGTTGGCCGAATTCCACCACCCGGTCGTGTCGAACAGGCCGGTGCCGAGGTTGTAGCGCTCCATCAGCGCCGTGGCGGCCGCGGTGCGGCGGTCCCAGGCGTTCCACGTCGGGCGGGCCCAGCCGGTGCAGGCGATGCTGCCCGAGCCCGCGGGCTGCCCGCACGCGCGCAGCAGGCCGACGCCGCGGTTCGCCCAGTCGTCGGCGTTGTACATCAGCGTCCGCCACCCGGTCCCGCCCGACGGCGTCGCCGTGTCACCGAGCTTGCTGCCGGATGCCCACGTGCGCCCGGCGTCGAACGAGCGGTCCAGCCAGACGTGGTCGCCGGCCGCGCCGCCGGTGATCGCCGCCCACCCCATGGCGTCGCCGTCGTCGAGGTGCAGGGCGATCCGCCGGCCGCCGACGCCGGCCGAAGCGCCTTCGCGGTCGCCGGGCGACGACGCGGGATCCCGCGCGTCGCAGTACTTGTTGCAGATCGTCGCCAGCGGCGCGGCGGCCGGTGCCGGCGTCGGTGTCGGAGCGGCCGCCATGACGAAGGTCAGCAGGGGCACAAGGAAGTTCATCGGTCACCTTCCGCGCTGAAGGACGATGCTTCCATTGTGAACGGCTGATATTATTGGTCCAGTCCTTTGCTGGGACAGGTTTCCGGACAGGAATTCACGGCTGCCGCGAACCGAGCAGCAGCAGGCACAGCACCGCGATGCCGGTGACGAGCCCGGCGACCAGCAGCATCGGGTTCAGCGACGGCGAGGTCGTCGCGGCCGCCTGCTGGACCGGCTGCGGGTTCGGAGCAGCGGCCGGAGCCGCCGTAGCCGCCGCCGCGGACGTGGTGGCCGCAGAGGTGGCGGACGGCACCGCGACGGCGGGGGCGGCCCCGGTCGTGGCGCGCGGCGGCGGCGTGGTCCGGGGCACCGTGGCCGCCGGCTTGGGCGCGGCCGTCGTGGGCGCGGGCAGCACCGTCACGGTGGCCCGCATGTCGGGGTGCACCGAGCAGTAGTAGGAGTAGGTGCCAGGTTCCCGGAACGTGTAGCTCCAGCTTTGGCCGGCCGACAGCCGCGGGCTGCGCAGCGCGACCGGCGCGCTCGTCGTGACGACGTCGTGCGGAGCCTCGTCGTGCTGCATCCACGTGACCGTGTCGCCGGCCCGCACGGTCAGCGCGGCGGGGGAGTAGGCGTAGTCCTGCATCATGACCTGCTGCGTCGCCGCGGCGGCCGGGCCGGCGAACGGCAGGTCCAGGAACAGCAGCAGGCCGGCGACGATGAGAGCGGCGCGCCTCATCGGACGAACTCGATCGCGATCTCCACGCGCAGCCGCCGCCGGGCGAGCAGCCGCACGAGTGCCCCGGCGCGCCGCGGTTTCCGGCGGGCCGGCGGGACGATCCCGGCGGCCCAGACGACGACACTGTGGTCGTCCCGGTGCCGGACGTCCCCGCGCAGGCGCACGTCACGGCCGGCCACGCGGCCCTCGGCGACGAAGGGGTCCTCGGCCACCTCGTCGGCGGTGAAGGTGATTTCCCCGCCGCGGAACGCGCGGTGCAGGAACGGGATCGGCGTCCGCAGGGAGCCGGGGTCGAGGGTGACCGTGAGCGCCGAGCCGGGCGTCCAGTGCCCGCCGGTCGCGGTCAGCCGGGCGCGGATCAGCGGCGGGCGCGGGGAAAGCTCGATGACGCAGCGGTCGCGGCGCAGGGTGTAGCGGGTCGCCGGCAGGACGGCGGTGTCGGACATGGGGGAGGGCCTCCGGGGAGAGAGCGGGTGGCCGGGAAGCCCCGGCCACCCGCGGGGTCAGCAGCTCGCCTGGTTCAGCAACGGCGTGAGCACGGTTTCGAGCCACACCGTGTGCGTCTTGATGTACTGGTCGAGGTTCAGCAGGTCGGTCACCTGCTGGCCCAGCGACGTCTCCAGGTGCGCACTCTTGATGTGCGCGAGGATCGGCGCCAGCGTGTCGGTGACGACCTTGTCCGCCGACCCGTCGAACGCCGGGGCGAGCACGGTTTCCAGCCACACCGTGTGGGTCTTGAGGTACTGGTCCAGGTTGAGGATGTCCTGCACCTGCTGACCCGGTGAGGTCTCCAGATGCGCGCTCTTGACGTGGTCGAGGATCGGCTGCAGGACCGCCTTCGGCACGCAGGAGCCGCCGGCCGGGGTGGACGGCATCGGCATCGAGTGGCTCGGTGCCGAGGTGGGGGCGGACGTCGGGGCCGAGGTCGGCGGGGCGCTGGTCGGCGCCGCGCCGGTCACGGTGACGGTCGCCTTCATGTCCGGGTGGATCGAGCAGTAGTAGGAGTACTTGCCGGCCTGGGTGAAGGTGTGGCTGAACGTCTGGCCGGTCTGCAGGGTCGGCGAGGTGAACTTCTCCGGCCCGTCGGTGACCACGATGTTGTGCGGCGCGGTGTCGTGGTTGGTCCACGTCACGGTGTCACCGACGTTGATCGTCAGGTCGGCCGGCGAGAACTTGTAGCCCATGGCTTCGACGGCCTTCGCCGAAGGCGCCGCGGCCGCAGGAGCCGCGCCACCGGCCTGTTCCTGCGCGAGTCCCTGGTAGAGCGGGACGGCGAGGGGACCCTGCTGGGCCAGGGCGGCGAGGTCGACGTTCGCGGCCTGGCTCGGTGCGGCCTGCTCGGTCTGCCCGCCGCGCAGCGTGGCGAGGCTGAACAGCGCCGTCGCCAGGGCGAGGACCGCCACGGCGACCGGCCAGGTCCGCCGTCGCCGCACCACCTCCGGCTGCTCGGGGGCGGTGGGGGTGGGGTTGTCCATCGAGGGACTCCTTTCGCGGGGAGATCAGCGGCCGGGACTGGCCGTGACGAGGAAGCTCGCCGCCAGCAGGACCACGAGCACGAGCGTGGTCTCGGCGGCGACGGAGTGGACGAACGGGCGGACGGTGCCGGCGTCCCCGCGCAGGACGACGGCGAAGTCGAGGCGGCGCCCGACCCAGCTGCGGCTGGCCTGGGCGGCGAGCAGGACGACGGCGAGCACGGCCAGCTTGACCAGCAGCGTCCGCCCGTAGGCCGTGCCGAACACGCAGCCGACGCTGCCGACGGTCTGCCACGCGAGCACCACGCCCGCGGCGACCACGACAGCGACCGACGTCATCGCCAGTTTCGAGTAGCGCGGGATCACCGTGGCGAGCTCTTCGGGGTCACGCCGGGCGAGGACGCCGAACAGCAGCACGGCCAGGCCGCCGATCCAGGCCGAAGCGCCCGCGAGGTGCGCGAAGTCCGCGATTTGCGTCAGCCACGGCCGGGTGCTCTCCACCGCGTGCCCGGTGAGCCCGGTCGTGCGGAGCAGCCCGGCCAGCACCGCCCCGGCCCCGGCGCGCCAGGGCAACGCCGTGGCGGCGGCGCGGCCGCGTTGCAGCAGCCAGGCCAGCACGACCCCGCCGAGCAGCCACAGCAGTGCCCTGGCGAACCAGATCCGGCCGAACTGGCTGTCCAGTGCCGGGCCGAGCAGGTCCCAGTCCAGGAAGTCGCCGGGCGGCCGCTGCGCGGCCCACGCGGCCTGCAGGCCCAGCCCGGCGAGCGTGCCGAGCAGGCCGAGGGTCCAGCCGGTCACCACCACCGACCGGGCCCCGCGGTGGCCGGCCCCCGCAGGCCACAGCACGGCCAGGAACAGCAGGCCGCCGGCGAACAGCGTCAAGCCGGCGTAGTCGACGGCGCGTGCGAGCACGTACCACGCCTTGACGGGGTCCACGGCTCACCGTCCATTCGGGACGGCCGGGGCCGCGAACCCGGCCGCGTCCGCGGGAACCAGGCTGCCGTCGGCCGTGCGGCAGTAGCCGAGGACGAGGGCGCCGAGCCCGTCCGGCCCGGTCACCCCCAGGCCGGTGGTCAGGCTCCCGAGCAGCGGCAGCCCGCCGACGGTGTCCAGAACCTGTTGCGGCACACCGGGCCGGCACTCGGGCACGCCGGGTCCGGGTGGCGCCGGAGCCGGCGGAGTCGTCGACGTCGGCGGGGGCGGGAGCGGGAGGGTGGGTTCCGGGGAAGGCGGCTCCGGGGGCGGCTGCACGCCGACGTCGCCCGGCATCGGTGGCATGGCGGTCGCCGGCTGGTCGCCCACCGGGAGCGCGGGCAGCGGAACCGGTGGCACGCCCGACGGTGGCAGGCCGGAGGGGAGTGGTTGCCCGCCCGGGGTTTCCGGGGCGGCCGGGTGCCCGCCGTCCGCGACCACCGGCGGGGTGGCCGCGTCGGCGGCGCCGCCCGGGCGCAGCCCGATGCCGGAGGCGTAGCCGACGACGACCACGACCGCGCCGGCCAGGCTCGCGGCGATGACGTGGTCACGGCGCAGGGCGGGTCCTCGCACGGTTTCGTCCTCCAAAGAACGGGAAAGCGCTTCGCGGAAAAGGCGGTGCCGGAATTCCGGTGCGGCAGGAAAGGTGGGGATGTGGGAGCAATAAACCAGCCGCCACGTTTCGCGGGGTGATCCTCACGTGAAGGCCAGGTAAAGTCGAGCGGCCCGAGAACGGCTCGGCACGGTGAGATGCTGGGCCGAAAGCCGGTTTCGCTGGGCTGTTCGGGTGGCCGGCGGCACCGACGAGCGGCGTAGTCGTCCGGTTTGCCCGGTTGTGGACCGGCGCTCGGATGTGCTGGTGAGAATTGCTTAACACAGCCGTTTCACGGCCTTCGGCCGCGGCCCCGGATGTGCTCGCTACGGTTCGGCCGTCGCTCGAATTCGGAGAGAAGGCGAGAAAACATGACTTCCCGCAGGTCCTTCCCCGTCCGGATCGCCGCCGCGCTGGCGGCCGCCGGGGCGGCGGCCGTGCTCGCCGCCCCCGGGGCGGCCGCCCACAGCGTCCTGGTGTCCAGTTCGCCGGCCGCGGACGCGTCGCTCGAGGTGGCTCCGGCCGAGGTCGTGCTCGAGTTCGACGAGCCGGTGGAGAACCGGTTCACCGAACTCGCCGTCCTCGGGCCCGACGGCGGTTCGCACTGGGAGGCCGGCCCGGCGTCCATTGTGGACGCCCGGGTGTCCGCCCCGCTGCGGCCGCTCGGCCCGGCCGGCGGCTACACCATCCGCTACCGGGTCACCTCGGCCGACGGCCACCCGGTTTCCGGCAGCATCCCGTTCCGGCTCGCCGTGGCGGGCCCGGGGGTGGCGGTGCCGGCCGCGGCGGTGGCCGCGCAGCCGGCGGATGACGGCTCGGTGCCGCTGTGGCCGTGGATCACCGGCGGTGCCGTGCTGCTCGGCACCGGGTTCGCGGTGGCCCGCCGGCTGAGCCGCGTGGACGCTTGAGCGCGCGCCCGCGCGGGTAACCCGGACCCATGACGAATCTCGACGACACCACGACCGCCAAGCTCGACGAATTCGTGCTCGCCCGGCTCGCGGAGGACGAAGAGCGCGTCCGGGCGGGTGAACTGCCGCTGATCGACGAAGCCGAGCGGCGCGGGCGGCTGCGGATCATGTACGCCGACGACGAGGACGGGCTGCTGCTGGCCGGCGGGCCGGTCGAGGCGATGGAGGACCGGCACCCGGTGCCGTTCGCCGAGAAGGCGGAGTTCCTGCGCCGGGAGATCCGCGACGCCCACGACGACGCGTCCGTCAAGCTGGTCGCGTCCGTGTACGAGGCCCACCCCGACTGGCGCGAGGAGTGGCGTCCGTGAGCGTGCACCCGCCGCGGTGATGGCCGCGCGGGTCTTCGCCGACCGGGCCGACGGCGGCCGCTGCCTCGCCGAAGAGCTGCGGGGTCGCGCCTGGACCGACCCGCTCGTGCTCGGGCTGGCCCGCGGCGGGGTGCCGGTCGCCGCCGTCGTCGCCCGGCGGCTCGGCGCCGCCCTGGACGTCGCGGTGGCGCGCAAGATCGGCGCCCCGCGCCGCCGCGAGTACGGCGTCGGCGCGGTGACCGCGGAGGGCCCGGCGATCTACGACGAAGCCGCCCTGCGCGCCCTCGAGCTGACCGCCGCGCGGATGGCGCGAATCGAAGCCCGCGAGCGGGCGGAGGCGCGCCGGCGGCTCGGGCGTTACCGCGCCGGCCGGGCCCCCGTCGTCGTCGCCGGCCGTGACGTCATCCTCGTCGACGACGGCTTGGCCACCGGAGTGACGGCGACAGCGGCGCTGCGTGACGTCCGGGCTGTCCGGCCGCGCACGCTGGTCTTCGCCACGCCGGTCGCCGCCCCGGCCGCCGCCGAGCGAGTGCGTCGCGAAGCCGACGACGTCGTCTGCGTGGCCGAACCGCCGGGTTTTCGCGCGGTGGGCCAGTGGTACGCCGATTTCCACCAGACGAGTGACGAAGACGTGCTGGACCTGCTCTTCCGGTGACCGTGGGTCCTCCACAGAGGACGGTCGGTGCGATGCTGCGCCACCCGGGTCGGCCCGGGTTGACCGGGTGGGTGACGGGGTATCACCCGACGGGGGCACCGACCGGAGAAGTGGGTGCGGGATGATCGAACGGGACGGGCTCGGCGCGGCGGCGCGCGGGCTGCGGCAGTACCTGCTGGCCGTGGCGGCCAAGCTGGATGCGCCCGCCTGGTTCTGCGAGATCGACGTCCCCGCCGGCGCGTACGTCGCGCTGGAGCAGCGGCTCGCGCGGTTCCCCGGACACGAAACGGCGTTGCTGTGGGACGAACGCGACGGCTGGGCCGCGGCGGTCGAGTCGGCGAGCGGCGACGAAGTCATCGTGCTGGCCTACCTCGGCCAGGACGTGCTGCCCCCGCCCGAAGCCGTCGAGGCGTTCGTGAAGGCGCTCTACCGCGAGGGGTACCCGGGCCGCCCCGACCCCCCGGACTTCCGCAGACCCGGCGCCGCGGACGGCTTCGACGAGCGCTTGGCCAGCTACGCCGGCGACCCCGTCGGCCGGCCCTGAAGTCACCGCGGCGGGAGCACGCAGAATTCGTTGCCCTCCGGGTCGGCGAGCACGATCCACGGGTCGTCGGCCGGGTCCTCGAGGACTTTCGCGCCGAGCATCACCAGGCGTTCCACCTCGGCCCGCTGGTCCTGCTCCACCGGGGCCAGGTCCAGGTGCAGCCGGTTCTTGCCGGCCTTGTCCTCCGGTACCGGCTGGAACAGCAGCGCCGGGCCGTCCTCGAAGTCGACTTGCCGATACGTCGTGCCATGGGAGTCCGTCCACGTCCGGGTCTTGCCGCCGCCGATCGCCGCCGCCCAGAACTCGGCCAGCAGGTCAGGCTGACGGCAGTCGACCGCCACCGCCAGCATGCGCGCCGCCGTCATGACCCCGCCACGATCCGGTTGATCGCCTCGGCGACGAGCTCCGGTTCGGACACCGTCACGGTCAGCCCCGGGTGGTGGATCCGGCCCCACGGGTCGATGCCCGTCACCGGCTCGCGGAACCGCAGGCACACGCCGCCGCGGGTGGTCGTGCCGAACGTCAGGCCGCGGTCGGCCAGCGACAGGCGGACGCCGAGGCCGCGCAGGATGCTGTACGGGCCGGTCGCTTCCGCGCCGGCGAGGTTGCTCAGCGGAGTTTCGACCAGCCAAGGCCCGAACCGGACGCGCAGGCCGCCGGCGTCCAGTTCCAGGCCGCTGCCCGGGCCGAGCAGGCGCTGCAGCCACGGGAACGGCACGGCGAAGTCCGCGTGAAGCCGGTGGTGCACCACGACTGTGCGCCGCTCCACGCCCGCGGTCATGCGCCGCCGCCCAGCGGCGGGACTTCGGCCTCGTCGTCGGCCGGGAGTTCGGGGTCGCGCCACTGTTCGGCGTGGGACGGGCCGTTGCCCTGCAGGGTCCCGCGCAGTTCGGCCTTCTGCGCGTCGTCCTCCCGCGGGGAATGCTGGTCGCTTTCGCGGTGCATGGAACCTCCTTCACCCGTGTTCTTCCCGGCTACCCGGTGGCCGGCCGCCGAAACGATCGAGCCCGGTTGACCGCGCGCGCGGCGACGATGCCGAGCACCAGCCCGGCGATCGCGGTCAGGCCGTGCAGCCAGTTGTCCGCCCAGTTCAGGTTGATCGGGTCTTCCGGGTTGACGAGCGCGGTCGCCAGGATCCCGTAGGCGGTCATCCCGGTGAAGCCGACGAACAGCACCCAGCAGTAGATGATCGCGCCGGTGCGGCGGGTCGCGGCGAGCAACCCGAGCACGCCGACGGCCGTGTGGACCAGGTTGAGCAGCGGGGTCACGCTGAAGATCCACACGGCGCGGCTGGTTTCGTGCCCGACCGCGGCGGTTTCCGGCGTCAGGAACCCGGCGATCCCCAGCACGAGGTAGCTCAGCCCGAGCACGGCGACGACGGGGCGCAGCCAGCTCGCCGCGGTCCGGGGACGGGTCTCGGCGGACGTCATGGGTGCCTCCTTCTCCCTCGCCGCGCGGTTACCCGCGGTATCGGGGGAGAAACGGAGGAGTGGAAAGGGCCGGACGGCGGGCTGGGGGAGCCGCCGTCCGGCCCGTGGCCGGGACCCGCGCCGGTCCCTGCAGCCGGGACGCGGGCCCCTGGTCTCAGGGGGAACGCCAGTCGTGCCCGCGGTAGGCGGTGCCGTGCTGGGCGCCCATCAGCAGCAGGCCGCCGTCGACGACGAGCGACGTGCCGGTGATGTACCCGGCCGCCGGCGTCGCCAGGAACGCGACCGCGGCCGCCACTTCGGCGGCGTGGCCGGGACGGCCCAGGGGGATGCCGGGCCGGTCCTGCTCGCGCGGGTCGGCGTCGGCCTGGCCGGTCATCGGGGTGGAGATCTCGCCGGGCGCCACCGAGTTCACGGTGATGCCGTGCTCGGCCAGCTCCAGCGCGAGCACCTGGGTCAACGCGCCGGCCCCGGCCTTCGCGGCGCAGTACGGCGCGGCGCCGACGCGGGGCACGTGCTCGTGGACGCTGGTGATGGTGATGATCCGCCCGCCACGGCCGGCGTCGATCATGTGCCGGGCCGCACGCTGCGAAAGCAGGAAGACTCCGTCGAGGTCGACATCGAGGACCTGGCGCCACTTTTCGAAGCTGAGGTCGGTGACGCGCTCGCTGCTGCCGGTACCGGAGCAGTTGACCAGAACGTCGAGGCCGCCGAGGTCGTCGGCGAACGCATCGATGACATCGGCCGCGCCGGGCAGCTCGGTGAGGTCGAGCCGCCGCACATGCGCGGCGACCCCGTGCGACCGGACCTCGGCGGCGGTTTCCTCGGCGCCATCGGCATCGGAGTGGTAGGTGACGCCGACGTCCAGGCCACCGCCGGCGAGGGCGACGGCGACCGCGCGGCCGATACCGGAGTCGGCGCCGGTGACGACGGCGCGTCGCGGCGAAGCGGCTTCGGCGGGCAGAGGCGCAGGGAGCGACACGGGCAGCTCCTTTCGTCCCCTGTCGGCTACCACGGCCCCCGGGGACTAAACGCGAACGGCTGCGGGCAGCCGGTGCCGTCTTGAGCGTGTGTGCGTGGCCGGGCGGGGTAATCGCGCGGTTCCCGAACGGAAGGAGCGCTCCCGTGAGCAAGCCGAACCCGATCGAACTCCAGAAGTACCTCTCCGGCGTCGACTACCCGGCCAAGCGGGACGACCTGGTGCAGGCGGCCGAAAGGAACGGCGCCGACCCGGACACCCTCGACGTCGTGCGCGGGTTGCCCGACCGGACCTACGAAGGGCCGAGCGGTGTGAGCAAGGAGATCGGCGGCTGACCGTGCCGTGGCCCGGGCGGTGGCCGCCCGGGCCTCAGTGCGGCGAAGTCAGCGCAGCGTCCTCCGGGACCACCGCGCCCGGCTGGGCGAGGGCGGTCACCGCGCGGCAGACGTCGGCGGGGTCGATCGTGTCGAGGCACGGGTGGCCGGGGACCGGGCAGACCCGGGCGCGGCTGGCGCGGCAGGGGGCCTGCTGGTCGCCGAGCACGATCGTGGGGACGCCGTAGGGTGCCCAGCGCTCGGCCGGCACCACCGGGGCGAACAGCGACACCACCGGGGTGCCCGCCGCGGCCGCGAGGTGCGCCGGGCCCGTGTTGGGCGCCACCACCACCTGTGCGCCGGACAGCACCGCCGCCAGCTCCGCCAGTGACGTCCGGCCGCCGAGGTTCACCGCCGACGTCCCGGCGACCTCCTGGGTCAGCGTTCGCTCCGCCGGCGAGCCCGTCACGAGGACCCGGTGCCCGTCGGCGGCCAGGGCACGCACGGTCTCGCGGGTCCACGCCGCCGTCGGCTGGCGGGCGGGCACCGACGCCGCCGGGTGCACCACGACGTACGCCCCGCCGCCGGTCAGCCGGGTGATCTCCGGCAGCGGCCGCCGCAGCGCCAAGGCGCCGTGGTCGTCCGGCGGCAGCGAAAACCCGGCCGCTTCGGCGAGCGACAGCATCCGGACCGGCTCCGGCGGATCGCCGTCGACGCGGTGGCGCAGGTCGAGCAGGCTGCCCGGGTAGTCCTCGGAGATCGCGCCGATCCACGGCACCCCGGCCTGCCGCAGCAGCAGCGCCAGCGGCAGCGGGGACTGGTGGAACGACGTCAGGATCAGCGCCCGGTCGAACGACTGCGCCCGCATCCGCGCCACGAACGCGCCGGTGTCCGTCGCGGTCACCGGCGGCGGCTCGGGGTCGATCCACGGCGCCGTCCAGGTGAGCACGTCGTCGACGCCCGGCAGCAGTTCGCCGGCGGCGCGGCCGTGCGGGCCGGCGAGCAGCGTCACGTGCGACGCGGACGCGGCCACCGCCCGGATGCAGGGCCCGGCGAGCAGGACGTCCCCGAGGTTGTCCTGGCGGGCGACGAGCACGCGGGTCATCCGGCGACCCCGGCGACGCGCAGCGCCTCCGACAGGTCACGCGCGACGGCGGCGTGCCGCCGGGCGCGGGCGATCTCCGGCTCGAGCGTCCGGGCGGTCGGCACCAGCACCGCGCGGGCCCCGGCCGCGAGCGCGGCGTCGACGTCGGCGCCGGTGTCGCCGATGACCACGCAGGACGCGGGGTCGACGCCGAGTTCCCCGGCGGCCCGCAACACCATGCCGGGCGCGGGTTTGCGGCACGCGCAGCCGTCGCCGTCGTCGTGGACGCAGACCTGCCAGGTGCCGAACGGGCCGAAGAGCTCCTTGACGCGGGCGTTCACCGCGGCGAGCTGGTCCGGGGTGATCAGTCCTTTCGCGACACCGGACTGGTTGCTCACCACCCCGACCGGGATCCCGCGCTCGCGCAGCCCGCGGACGAGCTCGACCGCGCCGGGCACCGGGCGGACGCCGTCCGGGTCGTTGAGGTAGGGGACGTCGACGATCAGCGTGTCGTCCCGGTCGAACAGCACCGCCACCGGGGGCCGGGGCCGCCGGGCCGCGATCTCCCCGCGCAGCCGGTGATAGCACGCGGCGGGCGGGATCAGCGCGCTGGTGACGACCATGCGCGCCACTTCGCCCGGGGTCCGCGGGCCCGGCAGGATCCGGCGGCCGGCGAACTCCGCCGTCAGCCCCGCCCACACCCCGGCCGCGAGCAGCGCCTTGCCGCGCTGCCGCAGCAACGGCAGCGTCAACGCGGCCAGACCGGCCACTGTGGACAGTGCGTGCAGGCCGAGCCTGCCGTGCCCGGCGCCGGTCCGCTGGCGCCAGAGCACGCCGTGCTTGGCCCGCATCAGCGCGTTGTCGGCGTTGCCGCGCTGGGCTTTCAGGCTGTAGAAGAACCCGGCCCGCCGAGCCGGGTGCGTGGTCAGCCGTTCACCCTGGTCGATGCGGTGCCCGGCTTCGGCGACCCGCAGCGCGAGGTCGGAGTCTTCGCGGAACGCGCGCGGGAACCGCTCGTCGAAGCCGCCGGCCTCGACGAGCGCGGCGCGGCGGTAGGCCATGTCCGCGGTGATCCACCGCGCGTGCTCGAGCCCGGCGGTGCTGCGTTCGTCGTCGGCCGGCCGCCGGTCCGCGGGCAGCGGCACCGTGATGCGGCCCTGGGAGGCGGCGACGTCCGGGGGCAGCGAAACGAGGTCGTCGGCGAGCTGCCGCGGCCAGTCGGGCGCGAGGACGACGTCGTCGTCGACGAAGGCGATCCACTCGCTCTTCGCGGTGCGCCAGCCGAGGTTGCGGGCCGCTGCCGGCCCGCGCCCGCCCGAGCGGAGCACGCGGACGCCGTCGGGGACGGCCAGTTCGCCGCCGGCGGGGCGGTCGTCGACGACGAGGATTTCCGCCGGCCGCGGGCCGTGCCCGCCGAGCAGGGTGTCGAGCAGTGGCCGAAGCGTCTCCCGGCCCGTCGTGGGGATCACCACGGTGTAGTCGAGCGATGCAGTCACCGGAGGCGGATACCCCCGGCGCAGGTGATCAAACGGCGTGTCGAAGCCCCCGGACCCGGGTAACCGCCGGGCGACGAGAAGGAGGTGCGGATGACCGCGGGGACGATCGAAATCCGGAATCCGGCCGACGGCAGCGTGGTGGGCAGTGTGCCGGCCGCGGGCGAAGACGAGATCGCCGCCGCGCTCGCGCTGGCGAACCGGACGAAGGCGCCGTGGGCGCGGACACCGGCCGCCGAGCGCGGCGCGTTGCTGCACACCGCCGCCGAACGGCTGCGCGCCCACGCCGACGAACTGGCGAAGGCGAACGAAGCGGAAACCGGGCGCCCTCGGGACGAAGCGCGCGAAGGCGTGCTCGCCGGCGCGGGCACCTTGGACCAGTATGCCGAGCTCGGCCCGGTCCACCGCGGCCGCAGCCTGCTCGGCGACGCGGGCGCGACGGACCTGATGGTGCCCGAGCCGCGGGGCGTCGTCGTGGCGCTCACGCCGTGGAACGACCCGGTCGCGGTCGCCTGCGGGCTGCTCGGCGCGGCCCTGGTCACCGGAAACACGGTGGTGCACAAGCCGAGCGAGCGCGCGCCGCACACGGGACAGCTGCTCGGCGAGGTCCTCGGCGGCGTCTTCCCGGGCGGCGTGCTGCAGACCCTCCACGGCGACGGCGGGGTCGGCGCGATCCTGGCGATGCGCGACGACGTCGACGTGCTGGCCCACGTCGGCAGCACGGCGACCGGCCGGTCGATCGCCGCGAGCGCGGCGGCGACGGGCGCGAAGACGTTGCTGGAGAACGGCGGCAACGACCCGCTGGTGATCGACGAGGACGTCGACCCGGCGTGGGCGGCCGGGCAGGCGGCGCTGGGCGCGTTCGCCAACTCCGGGCAGATCTGCGTCGCGGTCGAGCGGATCTACGTGTGCTCGGCGGTCGCGGAGCCGTTCCTGGCGGCGCTGGTCAAGGAGGCCGAGGCGCGGACGCTGGCGCCGCTGGTCGACCGGCGCCACCGCGACCACGTGCACTCGCACGTGTCGGACGCGGTTTCGCGCGGGGCCCGGCTGCTCACGGGCGGCACGGTCCCGGACGGCCCGGGAGCCCACTACCCGGCGACCGTGCTCACGGAGTGCACCCCGGACCTGCGGGTGATGACCGAGGAGACGTTCGGCCCGGTGGCGCCGGTGCAGGTGGTCCCGGACTTCGACGCGGGCCTGGAAGCGGCGGCGAAGGGCGAGTACGGCCTGGCGGCGACGGTGCTGACGGCCTCGATGGCGAACGCCCAGCGCGCGTGGCGGGACCTGCCGGCGGGCACGGTCAAGGTGAACAACGTGTTCGGCGGTGCGCCGGGCGGGGCGGCCCACCCGCGCGGCCGCAGTGGCAACGGGTACGGCTACGGGCCGGAGCTGCTGGACGAGATGACCCAGACGAAGCTCGTGCACATCGCCCCGCCCGCATGACCGGACTGGACAGACGCAGCGAGGTGGCGGCGGACGGGCCGGGGGAGGGGCATCGGCGCGGCCGCCGCCCGCTCGGCCGGCTCGTCCGCGCCCTCCGCCCGGAAAACCCCGGCTCCCCCGCGGAAGCCGAACAGCACGACCGCACCCCGTTCGGCTGGTTCGCCCGTGCCGTCCGCGTGCCCGGGCGGGAACGGCGGGTGCTCGTCCAGAGCGCCAAAGCAACCCTGGCCGCGACCGGGGCATGGCTGCTCGCCACCCTCGTCCTGCGGCTGCCGCAGCCGTTCCTCGCCCCCTACGCCGCCGTCTTCCTCGTCGAAGCCACCGTCTACCGCTCGCTGCGCGGCTGGCTTCAGCAGGTCGGCTCGGTGGCCACCGGGGTCCTGCTGGCCGCCGTGGCCGCTCAGCTCATCCCGTGGCAGGCCGTCGCCCTGGCCGCCGTCGTCTTCGTCGGCCTGCTCGCCGGCAGCTGGCGGCGGTTCGGCAGCGCCGGGGTCTGGGTCGGCGTCACCGGCATGCTGCTCATCTCCTACGGCACCGCCCGGGAACCCGTCCTGCTCGGCGACCGCCTGCTCGAAACCGCGCTGGGCGCGGCCATCGGCGTCGCCGTCAACACGTTGATCTTCCCGCCGCTCTACGGGGAACGGCTGGCGGCCGCGGCCGGGCGGCTCGCCGCCGCGCTGGCCGGGCTGCTGGAGTCGCTCTCCGACCTCGTCCGGCGCGACGACCCGTCCGAAGACCTCGACGACCTGTTGTCCCAGGCGCAGGACGCGCGCAGCCAGGTGCTGGCCGCCGAAGAAGCCGTCGGGCTGACGCGGGAAGGCCGGCGGCTGAACCTCCGGCGGGGCCGGCCGACCGCCGGGGTGCACCACGAACGCCCGCTGCGGACGCTGCTCGGGCTGTGGCCCGCCGTCTCCCAGCTGATCGCCGCCGTGCGCGCCACGGCCGACGGGCGGGAACACCCCTTCGAGTACCCCTGGCCCGACGCGCGGGAAGCCGTGGCCGACCTGATGCACCACCTGGCCGGCGCCGTCCAGGCGGTCGCGCTGGTGGGGGAGCCGGTCGAGCTGGACGAGTGCCGCGCGCTGCTCGACAAGCTGGAGAAGCGGCTGCTGACGGCCGAAGAGGACGGCGTCCCCGCCCGCCTCGGTCTCGGCTCCCTGACCCTGCCCGCGCGGCTGCTGCTGGACCAGCTGGAGCAACGCTGAACCGGGCGGCTACTGGATCGCGACGGCTTCGGCCTCCGAGCGGTGCCGCCGGCAGGCGGTGCACACCATCGTCTGACCCAGCAGGGTGCCGTCGCCGGACACCAGGCGGGCGACATGCAGCGCGGGCAGGCCGCACTCCTCACACGGGATCGGCTTGCTGTCGCGGCTGATCAGGACTCGGTTCGGCATGCCGGTCAATTACCCAGTGGCCTGTGCCACACTCGTCCGGCGCAGTGACGTCACTCGAACGGAGTAGTCACTCCGCGGGATACTGACGCTCGCGCAGCAGGTCGGCCAGGTGGACGGCGTTGCGGACCAGGGTCGCGTTCGTCGAGGCCACGGCCTTGGGCGTCTCGTCGAGGTCCTGGTAGTCGCCGCCCTGCATGGCTTCGCCGTTCCAGTAAGTGGCGCCCTGGGCGGGGACGGTGAACCCGGTGTCGTTCAGCGCCTGGAACAGGTCGGCGATGATCTTGTGGGCGCCGTCCTCGTTGCCGACGACCGCGGCCACCGCCACCTTGCCGAACATCGCCGGCCGGCCCTGGTCGTCGGTTTCGGACAGTTCGGCGTCGAGGCGCTCCAGGACCCGCTGCGCCACGCTCGACATGTGGCCCACCCAGGTCGGGGTGGCGATCAGCAGGATGTCCGCGGCGGCGATCTTCCGCCGGATGCCCGGCCACGCGTCGCCTTCGCCCATGTCGGCCTCGACGCCCGGCCGGACGTCGTGGTCGACGACGCGGACCAGCTCACCGGTCGCGCCGCGCTCGGCGAACAGGTCGAGCAGCTGACGCGCGATGAGGTCGCTGCTCGACTTCGCCGGCGACGGCTTGAGCGTGCAGGTCAGCGCGAGGACGCGCAGGGTCATGAGCTCCTCCTGGGATGGGTGCCGACGCCGATGTGGCTGAATCCCGCCTCGGCGAGGGCGTCGGGGTCGAGCAGGTTGCGCGTGTCGACGACGACCGCCCGGTCCGCCGACGCGGCCAGCCGGGCCCAGTCGAGGTCCCGGAACTCCGGCCACTCGGTGAGCACGACGAGCGCGGCGGCGTCCTTGGCCACCAGGTACGGGTCGTCGACGACCTGGACCGCGCCGGTGCCGGGTACGCACGTGACGGCCGGGTCGTGCGCGGTGAGTTCCGCGCCCGCGCGGGCGAGTTCCGCCGCCACCGCCAGCGCCGGCGAGTCGCGCAGGTCGCCGGTGCCCGCCTTGAAAGCCAGGCCCAGCAGGCCGATCCGGGCGCCGGCGAGCGACCCCGCCGCCGAGCCGGTGACCGCCTGCCGCACGGCGCGCACGACCCGCGCGCGCTGCCGGGCGTTGACGCGGACCGCGTCGCGCAGGATGCCGAAGTCGACGCCCGCCGACTCGGCGGCGTGCAGCAGCGCCGAGGTGTCCTTCGGCAGGCACGAACCACCCCAGCCGGGGCCCGGCGCGAGGAACTCCGGGCCGATCCGCGCGTCGAGGCCCATGGTGCGCGAGACCTCGCGGACGTCCGCGCCGAACCGCTCGCACAGTTCGGCGAGGACGTTCACGTAGGACAGTTTCACCGCGAGGAACGCGTTGCTGGCGTACTTGGCGAGTTCGGCGCTGGCCGAGTCGGTCGCCACGACGGGCGCGCCGGTCGGCTCGTACAGCCGCGCGACCCGCTGCGCCGCCGGCGAATCCGCCGGGTCGGTGCCGACCACCACCCGGTCCGGGTGCAGGAAGTCTTCGACGGCGTGGCCTTCGCGGAGGAACTCCGGGTTGGCCACCACCGGCAGGTCGTCGCGGCCCAGCAGGTGCGGCAGCCGGGCCGCGGTGCCGACCGGCACCGTCGACTTGGTCACGAGCACGCAGCCGGGCCGCAGCAGCCGGCCCAGCTGCGGCACGACGTGTTCGAGGACGCCGAGGTCGGGGCGCCCGTCCTCGGCCGGCGGCGTGGGCAGGCACAGGAAGACGAGGTCGGCGCCGTAGAGCTCCGCCTGTGCGGTGGTGAAAGTCAGCGTCCGGTCGCCGAGGCCCTGCGCGACGAGGTCGGCCAAGGCGGGCTCGGCGATGGACACCACGCCCCGGTTCAGTTCGTCCACTTTGGACTCGTCGGCGTCCACGCAGGTGACGCGGTGCCCGAGCCGGGCGAAGCAGGCGGCACTGGTGAGGCCGACGTAGCCCGCGCCGACGATCCCGATGTGCTCAGCCATGCGCCACCTGCATTTCCAGTGCCGAACGCGTCGCGGCCAGCACCCGCTCTTCGCCGAGCAGCAGCAGCCCGCCGTCGGGCTCTTCGCCGTGCGGATCGCCCACGTTGCCGGCCCAGAGCACGACGTGCTGCCGCGCCGACGGCGGCGGGCCCCACAGCCGGGGCGGGGTCGGGCCGAACAGCAGCACCGACGGCGTGCCGAACGCCGTGGCGAGGTGCCCGACGCCGGTGTCGCCGCAGACGACCAAAGCCGCCCCGGCCACCAGCGCGGCCAGTTCCGCCAGGCCGGTGCGCCCGGCCAGCACGGCGTCCTCGCCGAGCCCGGCCGCCTCGGCGATCGAAAGCGCCAGGTCACGCTCGGCGGCGCTGCCGGTGAGCACCACCCGGTGCCCGTCGGCGGCGAGGTCCCGGACGACGGTCGCGAACCGCTCCGGCGGCCAGCGCCGGGCCGGGAACGCCGCACCGGGGTGCACCACGACGGCGTCCGGGGCCGGGCTCGGACCGGGCGGGACGGGCAGCGCGAGCGCCGACCGGTCCGCCTCCAGGTGGCGGTATTCGACGAGGCGGCACCAGCGGTCGACCTCGTGCACGTCGTCGCGCCAGTCGAGGCCCGCGACGTCGGGGAAGTCGGGGTGGCGGTGGGTGAGCAGCTCGGCGGGGTCGGTGGCGAGCAGGTCGTGGATGCTCTCCGGGCCGCTGCCGTGCAGGTTCACCGCGAGCCGCGGCGGCGGGCCCGGCCAGGCGAGCTCGCCCAGCCCGGGCGTCGGCAGCAGCTCGTCGACCGCGTCGATCAGCTCCACCAGGTCGCGCAGCTGCTCCGGCGCGGCCAGCACCAGCCGGTCGCCGGGGTGGGCCGCGCGCAGGGCGCGCAACGCGGGGACCGCGGTCAGCAGGTCCCCGACGCCGAGCGCGCGCAGCACGAGGACCGCGCCACTCACGGCCACGACCCCTCCTCCGAGGCGCACACGACCATTTCGCGCACTTCGGCGCCCGGCGGCTGCTGCAGGGCGAACACCACCGTGCTCGCGACGTGTTCGGGCTGGTTGAGCTTCGCGTCCGGCGGCGGCTTGTACTGGTCGGTGCGGTCGTCGAAGAAGTGCGTCCACATCCCGCCGGGGACGAGCAGCGTGACGCCGACGCGCCCGGCCAGCTCGGCGGCGAGCGCGCGGGTGAAGCCGACGACGCCGAACTTCGAGGCGCAGTAGGCGGTCGCGTCGCTCACCGCCTTGATGCCGAGGGTGGAGGCGACGGTGACGACCGTGCCGTGCGAACGTTCCAGGTAGGGGAGCGCGGCGCGGATCACCGCGGCCGTGCCGAACAGGTTCACCTTGACGACCCGCTCCCAGTCCTCTGTGGACACTTCGCCGAGCGGCCCGCAGGCGTCGGTGCCGGCGGCGGTGAAGACGCCGTCCAGGCCGCCCGCGCGCTCGGCGATCTCGCGCACCGCGGCCTCGGTCGCGGCGGTGTCGGTCAGGTCGGCTTCGACGTATTCGGCCGGATCCTCGGGGCGGACGCGGTCGAGGACGTAGGGGGTGCCGCCGGCCTTGCGGACGGCGTCGACGGTGGCGGCGCCGAGGCCGGACGCGCCACCGGTGATCAGGACGTTGCCGAGGGGTCGCATCGCTCTCCTTCGCGGGCGAGGGGGTCAGGCACTGGCCGCCGCGGCGACCAGCCGGGACGTCGAGTAGCCGGGCACGGTCGGGACGAGCACGACTTCGCCGCCGTGCCGTTCGACGACCGCGCGTTCGGGCAGGTCGGCTTCCGCGTAGTCGCCGCCCTTCACCCACGCGTGCGGGCGCAGCCGCTCGAGGACGGCGGCGGGGGAGTCCTCGTCGAACACGGCGACCGCGTCCACGAAGGACAACGCGCTGAGGAGCCGGGCGCGGTCGCGGTCCCGCACCAGCGGCCGGCCGGGTCCCTTGAGGGCCCGCACCGACGCGTCGGAATTGAGGCAGACGACGAGTGCGTCGCCGAGGGCGCGGGCCTGCCGCAGCAGGCTGACGTGCCCGGGGTGCAGCAGGTCGAAGCAGCCGCCGGTGGCGATCAGCCGGCCGCCGTTCTCGCGGACCCGTCGGGCGAGGCCGAAAGCGTCGGTCGCCGGCTGGGGATCGGGGACCGGGCCGTCGTTCGTGGACAGCGCGGTGGCGCCGCCGGCCGCGACGAACCGGGCGGCCGACTCGACGGCCGTCGCGACGGCTTCGGTGATGTCCGCGCCGTCGAGCAGGGCCGCGGTGGCCGCGGCGGCGAACCGGTCGCCCGCGCCGCAGGTGTCGGGCGCGGTGTGGCCCGGGGTCCGCGCCGCGGCGGGGACCGGGACGTTCGTTTCGCCGAGGCCGTCGGCGAGCACGGCTCCGTGGGCCCCGACCGTGACCGCGACCGCGTCGGCGTGCCAGTGCCCGCGCAGCAGCTTGGCGAGCTCGGCCGGTTCCTCGTGCCCGGCCAGCACCGCGCGCGCCTCCGCGAGGTTCGGCGTGACCAGGCACGTGCCGGGCACCGGCTGCGCGCCGCGGGGGTGCGGGTCCCAGACCACCGGGATCCGCTCGGCCAGCTCCCGCAGGAGCCGCCGGACGTCGGCGTTGCGCGTCAGGCCGCGGCCGTAGTCGGCCACGAGGATCGCGCCGGCCCCTTCCAGGACCTCGTGCACCCGGGCGGGCAGCGGGTCGGCGGTCGCCGTGCCGTCGCCGGAGTCCAGGCGCAGCAACGACTGCCCGCCCGCGCGGACCCGGGTCTTGCACACCGTCGTGCCGCGCAGCGGCAGCGGCAGCACGGTGACGTCCGGTTCCAGCAGCCCGGCGAGCGCGTGGCCGCCTTCGTCGTCGCCGAGCGGCGTGACCAGGACGACCTCGGCCGCGGACCGCGCGGCGAGCAGGGCGGCCAGGCCGGCGCCGCCGGGGCGGCGGCGCCGGGCCGTCAGGTCGACCACCGGCACCGGCGCCTCCGGGCACAGCCGTTCGGCGGTGCCTTCGGCGTCGACGTCCAGGAGCGTGTCGCCCAGGACGACCAGCGGTTTCACGCGGTCACCCCGAGCGCGTCGTCGAGCGCCGCGCAGAGGCCGTGCACCAGCGCCAGGTGCATTTCCTGCACGGTCGCGACGGTGGGCGCTTCGACCGTCACGGCGTCGTCGCACAGCGCGGCGAGGGGGTTCGGGGCGGGCCCGGTCAGCGCCCACGTCGTCACGCCGAGTTCGTGCGCGGCCTTCGCCGCGGCGACGACGTTCTGGCTGGTGCCGCTGGTGGACAGGCAGACCAGCACGTCACCCTCCCGCCCGTGCGCGCGCACCTGGCGGGCGAAGACCTCGTGGTCGCCGTAGTCGTTGACGATGGCCGTGGTCGCGGACGTGTCCGCGTGCAACGCGATGGCCGAGAGCGGCTGCCGTTCGTGGCGGAACCGGCCGACGAGCTCGCCGGTGAGGTGCTGGGCCTCGGCGGCGCTGCCCCCGTTGCCGCAGGCGAGCAGCCGGCCGCCGGCTTCGAACACGCCGGCGAGGTGCCGTCCCCACGTGGTTATCCTCCTGGCGGATTCGCGGGTCCGGCCGGCGGCCTCGGCCAGCGCGGCGAGATGGTCCTCCATCACGGCACCTCCGTTTCCTCCGGCGACGCCGCGCCGGGTCGGGTGGATCGGGGACGCCGGAGCACGAACGGCCCCAGCGCGAGCAGGTCGATCGGGGCGGAACCGAAGCATTCGAGGGCGTCCCGGGGTGAGTCGACCATCGGGCGGCCCGCGGTGTTGAGGCTGGTGTTGATCACGACCGGCAGGCCCGTCCGGCGTTCGAAGGCGGCCAGCATCCGGGCCAGCACCGGGTTTTCGCGCTCCTCGACCGTCTGCACGCGAGCCGTGCCGTCGACGTGCGTGACGGCCGGGATGCGGTCGCGCCAGGCTTCGGCGACGTCGTGCACGAACAGCATGTACGGGCTGGGCAGCGGGCCCCGGGTGAAGATCTCGGCCGCGCGCTCGGCCCGGACCATCGGCGCCACCGGGCGGAACTGCTCCCGGCCCTTGACGTCGTTGAGCCGTTCCAGGTTCGCCTTGCGGCCCGGGTGGGCCAGCAGCGACCGGTGGCCCAGCGCGCGCGGCCCGAATTCGGCGCGGCCCTGGAACCAGGCGATCACCTGGTCGTTCGCCAGTGCTTCGGCGACGGTTTCGGCGAGGTCGTCCGGTCGTTCGTAGGGCAGCTTCGCCTTGATCAGGATTTCTTCGAGCTCGTCGTCGGTCCAGCCGCGGCCGAGACCGGCGTCGCCCATGGACGTGCGGGGCTCCCCGGATTCGGCGGCCAGCTGCAGCGCCGCGCCGAGCGCGGTGCCCGCGTCCCCCGCGGCGGGCTGCACCCAGATCCGGTCGAACGGGCCCTCGGCGTGCAGCCGGGTGTTGGCCACGCAGTTGAGCGCGATCCCGCCCGCCATCGCCAGGTCGCGCTGGCCGGTGGCCTCGTGCAGCCAGTCCGCCAGTTCCAGCAGGATGTCTTCGAGGACTTTCTGGACACTGGCGGCCAGATCGGCGTGCCGCGGGGTGAGCTCTTCGCCGGGTGCGCGGCGCGGGGCGAGCGACGCCAGGTCGACGCCGGAAGCGTGGAAGCCGCCGTCGCCGGTCACGTGGACGTGCTCGCAGAGTTCGTCGAGGAACTCCGGCTTGCCGTAGGAGGCGAGAGCCATGACCTTGTACTCGTCGCTGGACCGCGCGAATCCGCAGTGCTCGGTGAGGTCTTCGTAGAGCAGGCCGAGCGAGTCCGGCAGCTTCTGCGCCGCCAGCTCCTTGAACCGCCCGTCGCGGTACTCACCGGCCAGATAGGACGTGCTCTCGCCACGACCGTCGGCGACGAGCACGGCGCAGTCGCCGAACGGCGCGGCGAGCGCGGCCGACGCGGCGTGCGCGACGTGGTGCCGGACGAACTTGACGATGCCCGGGTCGAGGCCCGGCAACGCCGACTTCAGGAACAGGGGCGCCCGTTTGGCGAACTCCGTCCGGAGTTCCTCGCCGCTGGGGTCGTGGCCGGCCAGGCCGGGTTCCACGAGCGCCGGGTCGTAGGAGTACCCGACGGCGTCGAGGTCCTTCGCGGACAGCCCCGCCTGGGCCAGGCACCAGGCGGCGGCCTGGGCGGGCTGTTCCCACGTGGAGAACGGCACCGCCTGCTTGCCGTGTTTGCGGCGGCTGAACCGCTCTTCCTCCGCCGCGGCGACGATCTCCCCGTCCACCACCAGCGCGGCGGCCGGGTCGTGGAAGACGGCATTGATCCCGAGTATGCGCATCGACCTGCCTCTGGCGTTTCGGTGCGGACTCGCAGGGCCCGCTCTCGCCTATAGCGCTACCCGGCGAAGTCGTTGATAAACGATGACGCGCAAAAGCCCTGGGCGTCGCTACTCAGCGCGACGGCGCGCGGCGGAACCACGCCGCAGTGCGACGGAGACCGTCGTCGGCGTCGACCTTCGGTTCCCACCCCAGGACGTCGCGGGCGAGGCCGATGTCGGGGCAGCGGCGTTGCGGGTCGTCGACGACGGCGTCGATGTACTCGATCGGTGAATCGGACCCGGTGATGTCCTTGATCCGTTCCGCCACCTGGCGGACGGTCAGCTCGTCCGGATTGCCGATGTTGACCGGCCCCGGGTGGCCGGAACGGGCGAGGCTCAGGAGGCCGCGCACGGTGTCCTCGACGTAGCAGATGGACCGCGTCTGCTCGCCGGTGCCGGTGACCGTGAGGGGCTCGCCGTTGAGCGCCTGGTCGAGGAACGCCGGGATCATCCGGCCGTCGTGGGCGCGCATGCCGGGGCCGTAGGTGTTGAAGATCCGCGCGATACCGGTGTCGACGCCGTATTCGCGGCGGTAGGCCGACGTCAGCGCCTCGGCGTAGCGCTTGGCTTCGTCGTAGACGCTGCGAGGCCCGATCGGGTTCACGTTGCCCCAGTACCGTTCTTGCTGCGGGTGTTCCAGCGGGTCGCCGTAGACCTCGCTGGTCGAGGCGAGCACGAACCGGGCGCCGTCGCGCCGGGCCAGGTCGAGCGCGTTCTCGGTGCCGTGCGAGCCGGCGCGCAGCGTCTCGATCGGCAGCGCCAGGTAGTCGCGGGGCGAGGCGGCGGACGCCAGGTGGAACACGACGTCGGCCCGGCAGTTCAGCGGCATCGGCTGCGTGACGTCGTGGCGCACGAACCGGAACCGTTCGTGGCGGCGCAGTCTCTCGAGGGTGTCGGCCGAGGACGTCGCGAGGTTGTCCACGGCGATCACTTCGATGTCCTCTTCGAGCAGCAGCTCGCACAGGTGCGCGCCGACGAAGCCGGCACCCCCGGTCACCACCGCACGCTCGAACCGCCTGGTCACTCCCGGATCCGTCATGCCCTGGCGGCTACCCGGCCCCGGTGGGCGCAAACCCGTGTAAGGAGGTGGGGAGCGGGTAAACGCTCCGACCATGCGAGTTCTGCTCACGGGTTGGGCCAGTTTTCTGCACGGAGAAGCCACGGCGGGTGACGTCCTGAGCCTCGGCGCGGCCGGGGCCGCGCTGACCGAGGCCGGGATCGACCACGACGTCGCGTGGAGCCCCGGCTTCCGCCCCGGCACCCGGCACCTGCCGGACGCGCCCGCCGGGGACTACACGCACGTGGTGTTCGCCTGCGGTCCGCTGCACGGGCCGCAGGTGCGGTGGCTGCACGAGCGGTACGCGGCCTGCCGCCGGATCGCCGTCGGCGTGTCCGTGCCCGATCCCGCCGATCCGGCGGTGACCGGGTTCCACCGGGTGCTGGCGCGCGACGGCGGCGGGACGGCGGAACCGGACCTGTCCCTGGCCGGGACGGTGGCAGCCACCCCGGTGCTCGGCGTCGTCCTGGCGCCGCACCAGCCGGAGTACGGCGGCGCGGGCCGGCACGACGAGGTCCACGCGGGCCTGACCGGCTGGCTCGCCGGCCTGGACTGCGCCCGCGTGCCGCTGGACACCCGGCTGGCGCACGAGGACTGGCAGCGGTGCGCCACTCCCGACCAGTTCGTCTCCGCTCTGTCCAAAATGGACGTCGTGGTGACCACCCGGCTGCACGGGCTGGTGCTCGGGCTGAAGGCCGGCGTGCCGGTGGTGGCCGTCGACCCGGTCGCCGGCGGCGGGAAGGTGACCGCGCAGGGCGCGGCACTGGGCTGGCCGGTCGTCGCGGCCGAAGACGCCGGCGACACCGGTGTGCTCGACGCGCGGCTGAAGTGGTGCCTGTCGGCCGAAGCCGTGCCGGACCCACCGGTTCCCGGCCTGGCCGAGCTGGTCGGCGAGCTGGTGGGGGCGCGGTGACCGCGCGCACGACCGTCGTCATCGCCACCCGCAACCGCGCCGCCGAACTGGCCCGCACCCTGCGTCAGCTGTCCTCTTTGGACCCGCAGCCGCCGGTCGTGGTGCTGGACAACGCTTCCGAGGACGAGACGGCCGCGGTCGCCGGGCGGCACGCGAACGTGCGCGTGATCCGCCTGCCGCACAACCTCGGCGCCGCCGCCCGCACCCTCGGCGTCGTCGTCGCCGAAACGCCGTACGTCGCCTTCAGCGACGACGACTCGTGGTGGGCGCCGGACGCGCTGGCCGCGGCCGAGCGCATCTTCGACGAGCACCCGCGGACCGGCCTGCTCGCCGCGCGCACCCTGGTCGGTCCGGAGTGCCGGGACGACCCGGTGACGCCCGAAATGGAGCGCAGCCCGCTCGGCCACCCCGACGGCGCCCCCGGGCCGCTGGTGCTCGGCTTCCTGGCCTGCTCCGCGATCGTGCGGCGCACGGCGTACCTGCAGGTCGGCGGCTTCAGCCCGCTGCTCCACTTCGGCGCGGAAGAGCAGCTCCTGGCCTACGACCTGGCCGCGCGCGGCTGGGAGGTCTGCTACGTCGGGAGCCTGTGCGCTCACCACCACCCGTCCCGGTCGCGGCCGCCGTCGTCGTGGCGCCGCCGGGCCGAACTGCGCAACCGCCTCCTGATCGCCGTGCTGCGCCGCCCGCCGCGCGTCTGCCGGCGGGAAGTGGCCCGGACGCTGGTGCGGGCCCCCGGCGCCGTCCTCGGGGCGGTCCCGCGCCTGCCGCGCGCGCTGAGCTCGCGGCGCGTCCTGCCCGCCCACGTCGAACACCAGGCCCGGACTCTGGAAAGGACCGCCGAATGGCGCGAATCTCGGTCGTGATCATCACCTGCAACCGGCGGGCGCAGCTGCGCGAGACATTGGCGCACATGACGTCCCTGCCGGAACGCCCGCCGATCTACGTCGCCGACAACGGCTCCGCGGACGGCTCGGCCGACATGGTCGCCCGGGAGTTCCCCGAGGTCCGCCTGTTCGCGCTGGCGGAGAACCTCGGTGCGGTGGCCCGCAACGTCGCCGTCGAAGAGGTGACGACACCGTACGTGGCCTTCTGCGACGACGACACGACGTGGCAGCCGGGCGCGCTCACCCGGGCCGCGGACCTGCTCGACGAGTTCCCGGCGCTCGGCTCGGTGACCGGCCGCTGCCTGGTCGAACCCGGCCTGGCCGAGGACCCGATCACGCCGGAGCTGCGCGAGTCGCCGGTGCCCGGGCCGGACTGGCTGCCGGGCCCGGCGCTGCTCGGCATCATGGCGGGCTTGACGGCGGTGCGGGTCAGCGCGTTCCGCGAGGTCGGCGGCTTCTCGACCCGGATGTGGCTCGGGGGAGAGGAGGAGCTGTTCGCTCTGGACCTCGCCGCCCGCGGCTGGTGGATGTGCTGGGCGGAGGACATGGTGATCCACCACGCGCCGTCGAAGCTGCGCGACCCGCGCCACCGCCGCCGCCTCGGCATCCGCAACACGCTGTGGACGCTGCTCCTGCGCCGCCCCTGGCCGGCGGTCCTGCGCCGCGGCCGTGACGTCCTGCGCACGGCCCCGCGCGACGCCGCCACCGCAGCAGCGCTCCTGGACGTCGTCCGCGGCCTGCCGTGGGTCCTGGCGGACCGCCGGGTGGTCCCGCCCCACGTCGAACACGGCCTCCGCCTCCTGGAGGCCCCCCAACGGGCCTCGAAGGCCCGCCGTTACGTGGGCTGAAACGGTCGTGAGTGGTAAGGCGGGTTCTAACCCGCCTTACCACTCACGAGGGTTCAGCGGGCTTCGGCGGTGACCGCGGTTTCCGGGACCAGCTTGTGGTAGGCGCGCAGCGTGTCCGCGGCGACGCGGTCCCACGAGTAGCGGGCCACCGCGCGGTCGTGGCCCGCGGTGCCGTAGGCGTGGCAGAGGGCCGGGTCGTCGATCAGCCGGCGGACGCGGTTGGCGAGTTCCTTCGGCTGGTGCGGCCGGACCAGCAGGCCCGTGACGCCGTCGACGACGGTGTCGGTCAGGCCGCCGACCGCGGCCGCGACCACCGGGACACCGCAGGCCATCGCCTCCAGCGGCACGATCCCGAACGGCTCGTACCACGGCGTGCACACCACGGCGTCGGCCGAGCGCAGCAGGGACGGCATGTCCTCCCGCGACACCTGGCCGGGCCAGCGCACGCGGTCGCCGACGCCGAGCTTCTCGGCCAGCTGCCGCAGCCGCTGGGCCTCGGGGTCCTGGGAGAGCTTGCCGCGTTCCGGGCCGCCGGCGATGACGAGCTCGGTGTCCGGCAGCTGGGCGAGCGCGGTGATCGCGATGTCGAAACCCTTGCGCGGCACCAGCCGGCCGACCGCGACCAGCCGGTGGGCCAGTCCCCGGCGGGCGACCGGCCCGTCGGGGGAGAACCGGCCGAGGTCGACGCCGCAGGGGACGATCGAGATCCGGGACCGCGGCACGCCGAGGCGGGAGAGCTCGAAGACCTCGTCGGAGCAGGTCGCGATCACGCGCCCGGCCTGGCGGCCGATGATCCGCTCCAGCCGGATCCGGTCGGCCGGGCTGGTGTCCTGGCCGCCCTGGTAGCGCTTCTTGACCACGCCGAGGGCGTGGAACGTCTGCGCCACCGGGGTGCCGGTCGCGCTGGCGGCGAGGGACGTCGCCAGCCCCGACATCCAGAAGTGCGCGTGCGCCAGGTCGGGACGGTCGAGCGCCCACCGGTCCCGCAGGAAGCTGCCGAACTCGCCCATGTAGGGCAGGAGGTGGTCCTTCGGCTCCTTGCGCGGCGGCCCCGCGGGCACGTGCACGACGCGGAACCCCTGGGGGGCCTGGACTTCGGGTGGCTCGTCGCGGCTTTCCCGGCGCGTGTAGACGGTGACCTCGTGGCCGGCGCGCGTCAGCGCGGCCGACAGCTCGGCGACGTGCACGTTCTGGCCGCCGGCGTCGGCTTCGCCGAGGACGGCGAGGGGGTTGGCGTGCTCGGACACCATCGCGATCTTCATCGGTGAGGCGTTCCCTTCGGGGTCAACGGGCCGTCTCGGCGAGGAGGTGGTCCCAAGCGGTCAGGAAGGCGTCCAGCCCGTAGTGCTTCAGGGCGTGTTCGCGGGCGTTCTTGCCGGCGAGAGCGGCGAAGTCGGGTTCGTGCAGCAGCTCGCGGAACCCGCTCGCCAGCACCGAGACGTCGGTGGAGAGCACGCCCGCGTCGGCCGGTACCGCGTCGACTGCCTCGGTGCTGGCGAAGACGACGACCGGCATCGCCAGGTGCATCGCCTCCAGAAGGGACAGACCCAGCGACGTCCACCGGGCGGTGTGCAGGTAGACGCGGCGCCGGGCGATTTCGTCGTGCAGCTTCGGTGCCGGGACGTCGCCCAGGCCGCGCAGGGGCGCGGCGAGCTCCTCGGTCCCCATCCCGAACACGTCGACGGGGGCGGCCTCGGCGAGCGTGCCGAGCAGGTCGGCGCCGGTGACGCGCTGCCGCCGCACCGGCTCGTTGATCATCGACACGCCGGCGGCGAGCTCACCGGTGTAGCGCGGTCCCGGATCGGGGATGCCGTGCGGCACGACGGTCGTGGGCGCGCGGCCGCAGCCCCACATCGCCCGGTTGAAGTGGGTCACGTGCGCGACGGTGATGTCCGAGCGGCCGGCGAGGGGGTGTTCGCTCGACGCGGCGTACGGCCGGGGCGCGTTGTGTTCGACGTAGACGGCCGGCACGCCCAGGCGCGCGGCGAGGTCGAGCTCCTCCGGCCGCTGCAGCACCACGACGTCCGGCTCGGCCTCGGCCAGCCGGTCGAGCGGGACCTCGGTCACCGACGGCCAGTTCCGCCCGGCCTTGCCCAGGCCCCAGGGCGCACCGTCGGGTGACACCGGCAGGAAGTAGTCGTGCCGGCCGCGGACGAACGCATCGGTCCATGAACCGTGCACGTGCCAGAGCAGTACTCTCAGGCGCCGGGATCCGGGATCGGTCATGACTCCTGATTTCCCGGAGATCGGCCGTTAAACGTGGGGCCGGACGGGGTACCCGGCCCCCGACGGCCGTGCGGTGAGGAAGGGACGTCCATTCATGCGCTTCACCCCACGGGGCACCCGGTTCTTCGACCTGCTCGCCGACGCGGCGAAGAACCTGGTCACCGCGACCGCGCTGCTGAGAGACCTCGTGGCCGCCGACCCGGCCGAACGGGACCCGATCGCGAAGCGCCTGCACGAGGTCGAGCACCAGGGTGACGAGCTGACCCACACGATCATGGTGGAGCTCAACAGCTCGTTCGTGACGCCGTTCGACCGCGAGGACATCCAGGCGCTCGCCGCCAAGATCGACGACGTGCTGGACTTCATGGACACCGCGGCGGACCTGGCCGTGCTCTACCGGATCGGGGCGTTCCCGCCCGGGATCGACGTCCTGGTCCGGGTGCTCTGCCGGTCCGCCGAGCTGACCGCCACGGCGATGCCCGGCCTGGCCAAGGTGGGGGACCTCGAGCCGTTCTGGATCGAGATCAACGAGCTGGAGAACGAGGCCGACCGCGTCTACCGGCGGATACTGGCCCACCTGTTCGAGCCGGGCGGCGACGCCCTCGAGGTGCTCAAGACCAAGGAGGTCGTCGAGCAGTTCGAGCTGGCCGCCGACGCCTTCGAGCACGTGGCCGACGTGGTGCAGACCATCGCGGTCAAGGAGTCCTGAGTGACGGGGACCGCCGCCCTGGTCACCGTGATCGTGCTGACGCTGGTCTTCGACTACACCAACGGGTTCCACGACGCGGCGAACGCCATCGCCAGCGCGGTGTCGACCCGGGCGCTGACCCTGCGCGCCGCCCTCGTGCTGGCGGCGGTGATGAACCTGGCCGGCGCGCTGCTGTCCACCGGGATCGCGGCGACGGTGGCCAAGGGGATCATCGACGTCCCGGCCGGCCCGGACGCGCTCACCGTGGTCTTCGCCGCGTTGCTCGGCGCGATCACCTGGAACCTGATCACCTGGTACTTCGGGCTGCCGTCGTCGTCTTCGCACTCGCTGATCGGCGGGATGGTCGGCGCGGCGCTGGCCGCCGCGAGCACCGTGCACTGGGCCGGCATCGCGGAAAAGGTGCTGATCCCGATGGTGGCGTCGCCGCTGCTCGGGCTGGCCCTCGGGTACGTCGCGATGGTCGCCGCGCTGTGGCTGCTGCGCCGGGCGAACCCGCACCGCAGCGGCCGCGTGTTCCGCCGGTTCCAGATCCTCTCGGCGTCGGCGCTCGCGCTCGGCCACGGCCTGCAGGACGCCCAGAAGGGCATGGGCGTGATCGTGCTGGCACTGGTGGCGGCGGGCGAGCAGGCGACGTTCTCGGTGCCGTTGTGGGTGACATTGGCCTGCGCCGGAGCCTTGTCGCTGGGCACCTATTCGGGTGGTCTGCGGATCATGCGGACGCTCGGCCGCCGGGTGTTCCCGCTGGACCCGCCGCACGGCTTCGTCGCGGAGTCCGTGGCGTCGTCGGTGTTGTACGTGACGGCGTTCGCGGTGAAGGCCCCGATCTCGACGACGCACGTGATCACCGCGGCGATCATGGGTGTCGGCGCGACCCGGCGGCTTTCCGCGGTGCGGTGGGGGATCGCGCGGGACATCGTGCTGGGCTGGGTGCTGACCTTCCCGGCCGCCGCGGCGGTGGCCGCGGCCGTGTACCTGGTGGCCGATCTGCTGACCTGAGTTTGTCGGCTGCCACCCGCGGGAAGCCGGTGCGGAGACCACCCGCCCGCGGAAAAGGGAGAGCCATGAAGGCAGTGACCTGGCACGGCAAACGCGACGTCCGCGTCGAAGAGGTGCCGGACCCGAAGATCGAGGAGGCCACGGACGCGGTCGTGCGGATCACCTCGACCGGGATCTGCGGCTCCGACCTGCACCTGTACGAGGTGCTGGGCGCGTTCATGACCGAGGGCGACATCCTCGGCCACGAGCCGATGGGCGTGGTCGAGGAGGTCGGGCCGGAGGTGACGAACCTCAAGCCCGGCGACCGGGTCGTGGTCCCGTTCAACATCTCCTGCGGCCACTGCTGGATGTGTGAGCGCGGCCTGCAGTCGCAGTGCGAAACGACGCAGGTCAGGGAGCACGGCAAGGGTGCCTCGCTGCTCGGCTACACCAAGCTGTACGGCCAGGTCCCCGGCGGCCAGGCCGAGTACCTGCGCGTGCCGCAGGCGCACTACGGGCCGATCAAGGTCCCGGACGGCCCGCCGGACGAGCGGTTCGTCTACCTCTCCGACGTCGTCCCGACCGCCTGGCAGGCCGTCGAGTACGCGAACGTCCCGAAGGACGGCACGGTCGTGGTCTTCGGCCTCGGCCCGATCGGGCAGATGTCCTGCCGGATCGCGCGCCACCGCGGGGCCGGTCAGGTCATCGGCGTCGACCTGGTGCCCGAGCGACTCGCCCGCGCCCGCGAGCACGGCGCCACCGCGCTGGACACGCGTGACCACAAGGAAATCGGCGACGCGATCCGCCAGCTGACCCACGGCCGCGGCGCGGACTCGGTGATCGACGCGGTCGGCATGGAGGCGCACGGCGCCCCGGTCGGCAAGCTGGCGCACACCCTCGTCGGCCTGCTGCCGCAGCCGCTCGGCGAGAAGATCACCGAGAAGGCCGGGATCGACCGGCTCAGCGTGCTCTACGCCGCCATCGACAGCGTCCGCCGCGGCGGCACGATCTCGCTGTCCGGCGTCTACGGCGGGATGGTCGACCCGATGCCGATGATGGAACTGTTCGACAAGCAGGTGCAGCTGCGGATGGGCCAGGCCAACGTCCGGCACTGGCTGGACGACATCATGCCGGTGCTCACCGGCGACGGCGACCCGCTGGGCGTCGAGGGTTTCGCCACCCACAAGCTGCCGCTGGAAGAAGCGCCCCGCGCGTACGACATCTTCCAGAAGAAGCTCGACGGCGCCCAGAAGATCCTGCTGCAGCCGAACGCGTAACCCCTGGGAGGAAGTTGCTCTTGCGAGCCGTCACCTCGCTGCCGCACGAAATCACCGTGGAGGACCACGTCCGGATCCCGGTGTCCGACGGGACAGTGCTGTCCGCCCGCATCTGGCGGCCGGTCTCGTCGGACACCGAGCCGGTGCCGGCGATCCTGGAATACATCCCCTACCGCAAGCGCGACCTGACCGCGCCCCGCGACTCCGTCCACCACCCCTACCTCGCCGGGCACGGGTACGCCTGCGTGCGCGTGGACATCCGCGGCACCGGCGAGTCCGAGGGCGTCCTGGCGGACGAGTACCTCGAACGCGAGCAGCTCGACGCCGAGGACGTCCTCGAGTGGATCGCCGCGCAGCCGTGGTGCACCGGCGACACCGGGATGATGGGGATCTCCTGGGGCGCGTTCGCCGCGCTGCAGGTCGCGGCGCGGAAACCGCCGAGCCTGCGCGCGATCGTGATCTCGTCGTTCACCGACGACCGGTTCGCCGACGACATGCACTACATGGGCGGCTGCCTGCTCTCGGACAACGTCGCCGAGTCGGGCACGATGTTCTCCTACGCCACGCTGCCACCGGACCCGGCCGTCGTCGGCGAGCGGTGGCGCGAGATGTGGCGGGAGCGGCTGGAGGACTGCAGCCTCTGGATCGGCAACTGGCTCGGCCACCAGCGCCGCGACGGCTACTGGCGGCACGCCTCGGTTTCGGAGAACTACAGCGATGTCCAGGTCCCGGTGCTCGCCTCGAGCGGCTGGGCGGACGGCTACTCCAACGCCGTGACGCGGCTGCTGGCCCACCTCGACGTGCCGCGGCGCGGGCTGATCGGCCCGTGGTCGCACAAGTACCCGCACCTCGGCGAACCGGGCCCGGCGATCGGGTACCTGCAGGAGGTCGTCAAGTGGTGGGACCACTGGCTGCGCGGTGAGGACAACGGCGCCATGGACGGGCCGATGCTGTGCACGTGGATGCAGGAGAGCGTGCCGCCGTCGACGTCCTACGAGGACCGGCCCGGCCGCTGGGTGGGCGAGGCGACCTGGCCGTCGCCGCACGTCGAGGCCACCGTCCTGCCGCTGGCCCGGCACCGCCTCGGCCGGCCGGGGGAGAGTTCGGGCGACGAAGCCCTGACGCTGTCGTCGCCGTTGTCGGTCGGGCAGTTCGCCGGCAAGTGGGCGTCCTACAGCGCCCCGCCCGACCTGCCCTACGACCAGCGCGAGGAGGACGGCGGGTCGCTCGTGTTCGACACCGGCGTGCTCACCGAGCGCTGCGAGATCCTCGGGGCGCCGAAGGTGCGGCTGGAGGTCTCGGCCGACCAGCCGGTCGCGATGGTCGCGGTGCGCCTCTCCGACGTCGCGCCGGACGGGCGGGCCACCCGCGTCACCTACGGGCTGCTCAACCTGACCCACCGCGACGGGCACGACGAGCCGGCGCCGATACAGCCCGGTGAGCGGTGCACCGTCGAGGTCGAGATGAACGCCGTCGCCCAGGCTTTCCCGGCCGGGCACCGGATCCGGCTTTCGGTGTCCACTTCGTACTGGCCGCTGGCCTGGCCGCCGCCGAAACCCGTGCTGCTGACTGTCCACACCGGACAGAGCGGGCTGGAGCTGCCGGTGCGCCCGGTCGCCGAACCGGACGAGCTGCCGCCCCGGCCGTTCGGCGAACCCGAAGGGGCGCCGCCGATCCCGGTCACCCGGGTGACGCCGGGGGAGCAGCGCTGGACCGTCTCGCGCGACCTCGTCGGCTACGAGTCCGCGCTGGAGATCGTTAAGGACGAGGGCACCCGGCGTTTCGACGACCTCGACCTGGAGGTCACCCGCGACGTCCGTGAGCGCTACCGCTGGGTCGCCGACGACTTCTGCTCGCCGGTCGCGGAAACCGAGTGGGTCGTGACGTTCGCCCGGGGCGAGTGGCAGGCGCGCAGCGAAACCCGGACCCGGGTGGCCTGCACGGAGACCGAGTTCGTCGTCGACGCCCGGCTCGACGCCTACGAGGGCGCCCGGCGGATCGTCTCCCGCAACTGGCACGAGCGGATCCCGCGCGACCTCGTCTGAGTCTGCGAGGGTTCCGGGTGGCGGAGCCCCGGTTGTCACTGACGTTTCGCAGCCCCTACAGGGGGTACGCCTTCCGGGTGCGGATCGTGATCACCGGGGCCACCGGCAACGTCGGGACGGCGCTGCTGGCCGCCCTCGACCCCGTCCACGACGTCGTCGGCCTGGCGCGCCGGCTGCCCGACACCACGGCCGAGCCGTACCGCCGGGCCGGCTGGCGCGCCGCCGACGTCGGCGTCCCGGGCGCCGAGGAGGAGCTCGCCGCGCTGTTCGTCGGCGCGGACGCCGTCGTGCACCTCGCGTGGGCGATCTCGCCGCTGCGTGGCGACCCGCCGATGTGGCGCACCAACGATCACGGGACTCGGCACGTCCTCGCCGCGGCGGCGGCCGCCGGGGTGCCGCACGTGGTCGTCGCGTCGTCCGTGGCCGCTTACGGGCCGGCGCCTCGCTGGGCGAAGGTGACCGAGGACTGGCCTTGTGACGGCATCGCGGCCAGCGCCTACAGCCGCGGCAAGGCCGCGCTGGAAACCCTGCTGGACCGGTTCGAAGAGCAGTACCCGGAGGTCGGGGTGGCCCGGATCCGGCCGTGCGCGATCGTGCACCGGCGCGCGGCCGGGCAGTTCGCGCGCTGGCTGCTCGACCCGGCGGTGCCCGCCGGGCTCGTCGGCGCCCGCCGGCTGCCGGTTCCGCTGTGGACGGATCTGCGCGCCCAGGCGGTGCACACCTCCGACGTCGCCGCCGCGATCCGGCTCATCCTCGACCGGCGCTTCACCGGCCCGGTCAACCTGGCCGCGCCGGAAGTGCTCGACGCCGACGCGCTGGCCGGCGTCCTCGGCGGGACGCGCGTGCCGGTGCCGAAGCCGGTGGTGCAGGTCGCGGCCCGGGCGGCGTGGCTCGGCGGCGCGCTGCCGGCCCACCCGGGCTGGCTCGAACTCGCCGATCGCGCGGCGCTCGCCGACACGACGCTGGCGGAGACCGCGCTGGGCTGGCAACCTCGGTATGACGCTGCGGCCGCGCTCGGCGACCTGGTCGCCGGGCTCCGGTCGGGCGCCGGGGCGGCGAGCGCGCCGCTGGCTCCGCCGCGCCGCGACGGGGTCATGGGCCGGCTCCGCTCGCTCACCCGGGTCGGGCCGAGCCACCAGTCGCAAGCCTGACCAACCGGGAGGCCGGAGTGAGTACGGAAGCCGTCGACGCGGTGGTGATCGGCGCGGGGCACAACGGCCTGGTGGCGGCGAACCTCCTGGCCGACGCGGGCTGGTCGGTGCTGGTGCTGGAGGCGACGGACCACCCCGGTGGCGCGGTCCGGACCGCCGAGGTCACCGAGCCGGGTTTCCGCAACGACCTGTTCAGCGCGTTCTACCCGATGAGCGCGGTGTCGCCGGCGATCCGCGGCCTGCGGCTCGAAGAACACGGCCTGCGCTGGCGGCACGCGCCCGACGTGCTCGCGCACGTCCTGCCCGACGACCGGTGTGTGCTGCTGTCCCGGGACGTCGACCGCACGGCGGCGTCGGTCGAGCAGTTCGGCGACGGCGACGGCGACGCGTGGCGGCGGCTGTTCGAGCAGTGGCGGGACATCCGCGAGCCGCTGCTGAACGCCCTGTTCACGCCGTTCCCGCCGGTCCGCCCGGCGCTGAAGCTGCTGCGCCACACCGGAACCGGCGACGCCCTGCGGCTGGCGCGGATGCTGACGCTGCCCGCGCGCCGGTTCGCCGACGAGCTGTTCACCGGCGAAGGCGCGAAGCTGCTGCTGGCCGGGAATTCCGCGCACAGCGACCTTTCCGTGGACAACGCCGGCAGCGCGGTGTTCGGCTGGCTGCTCGCGATGATCGGGCAGGACGAAGGGTTCCCGGTGCCCGAAGGTGGCGCGGGCGAGCTGATCGCGGCGCTGGTCCGCCGGCTCGAATCGCGCGGCGGCCGGATCCACTGTGGACGCCCGGTGCGGGAGATCCTCGTCGGGGACGGCCGGGCGCTGGGGGTGCGGGACGCCGCCGGCGACCCGGTGCGGGCGCGCAAGGCCGTGCTGGCCGACGTCCCCGCGCCGGTGCTGTACCGCGAACTGGTGGGGGAGGAGTGGCTGCCGTCCCGGCTCATCGAGGACCTCGGCAAGTTCGAGTGGGACAGCGCGACGGTGAAGGTGGACTGGGCGCTGTCCGGCCCGATCCCGTGGACGGCGGAAGGCGCCCGCGGCGCGGGCACGGTCCACCTCGGGACGGACCTCGACGGGCTCTCGGCGTTCGGCGGCGAACTCGCCCGCGGCCGGACCCCGCGCCGCCCGTTCCTGCTGCTCGGCCAGATGACGACCAGCGACCCGGCGCGCTCGCCCGCGGGAACGGAGGCGGCGTGGGCGTACACGCACGTGCCGCGCGGCACGGTGGAGAACCGGGCGGCCCTGGACCGGCGGATCAAGCGGATCGAGGAGACGGTCGAGGCGAACGCGCCGGGGTTCACCGGCCTGATCAAGGCCCGCTACGCGCAGGGCCCGGCCGAACTGGAGGGCCACGACCCCGGCCTGGTCGGCGGCGCGATCAACGCGGGCACGACGGCGATCCACCAGCAGCTGTTCTTCCGCCCGGTCCCGGGCACGGGCCGCCCGGACACCCCGGTGGACCGCCTGTACCTGGCGGGCGCCTCGGCCCACCCGGGCGGAGCGGTCCACGGCGGCCCGGGCTCGAACGCGGCCCGCGCGGCCCTGGCCAGGAACGGCAGGTTGGGCGCCGGTTACGCGGCGGCGATCCGGGCGGCCCACCGGGCCATCTACGGCTGATCGGAGGATCAGCCGGGGCCGCCTGTGCTTTCGTGGGCGCCGCCGCCGATCGGGGTCACTGGACGTCGACCCAGCCCGGCAGCGGCGTACACGGGTGGCCGGGTGTCAAGCCGGGCCGATGTCCTTGCGCAGCAGGCAGAACTCGTTGCCCTCCGGATCCTGCAGCACCACCCACGACTCTTCGCCGGTCTGGCCGACGTCCGCCGGGCGGGCGCCGAGGGCCGTCAGGCGGGCCAGCTCCGTCTCCTGGTCGCTGCCCGCCGGGTTCACGTCGATGTGCAACGGCAGCTTCCCGCGGCGCGGGTCTTCGCTCTGGGCCAGCACCAGCGTCGGCGGCCCCTCGCCGAGGGCGGCTCCCGGTACGCCCAGCTCGAGGCCGTCCGGCTCGTGGCCGATCACCTCGTAGCCCAGGACCGCGCACCAGAACTCCGCCAGGCGGTCCGGGTCGCGGCAGTCGAGCACCAGCCCGGTGATGCGGCAGGCCATCCGCTCACTCCCGTTCCGACTTCGCCACCGCCGCGGCTTCGTCCTGGTCCATCGCCTTCGTGTCCCGCGGCGGCAGGAACGGTTCTTCCTGGTTGTCCTCGCGGCCGGCTTCGATCGAGCGGCCGCGGGCCAGTTCGGCGTCCAGCTCGGCCCCCAGCAGGATCGCGAGATTGGAGATCCACAACCATACAAGGAACACGATGACCCCGGCCAGGGAACCGTAGGTCTTGTTGTAGGAGCCGAAGTTCGCGACGTACAGCGCGAACCCCGCGGACGCGAGCACCCACAGCACCACGGCCAGCAGCCCGCCCGGCGTCAGCCACCGGAACGACGGCTGCCGGACGTTCGGCCCCACCCAGTACAGCAGCGCGAACGCCACGCTCACCAGCACCGCGATCACCGGCCACTTGGCGATCTCCCACACGAGGATGCCGGTCGAGCCGAGCCCGATCAGGTCCCCGATCCGCCGCGCGATCGACCCGGTCGCGACCACCCCCACCGCGCACAGCGCCAGCAGCACCACGATGCCGATGGTCAGGGCGACCCGCAGCGGGATCACCTTCCAGATCGGCCGGCCTTCCGGCATGCCGTAGATCGCGTTCGACGCCCGCATGAACGCGCCGATGTAGCCGGACGCCGTCCACAGCGCGCCGAGCAGGCCGATGATGGCCAGGGGACCGGCCAGGCTGCGCGAGCCGGTCAGTTCCTTGATCGCGCCGACGAGGATGTCCTTGCCCTGGCCGGGGACGACCTGGTTGATGTTGTCGATCACCGTCTGGATCTCGTTCGGGCCCAGCAGGCCCAGGATCGCGGTGAGCACGATGATGCCCGGAAAGAGTGACAGCACCCCGTAGTAGGTGAGGGCGGCGGCCCAGTCGGTCAGGTTGTCGCGGTTGAACTGCTTGAACGTCCGTTTGAGCACGGCACCCCAGGATCGCTTCGACAGCTCGCCGGGGCCTTCGGGTTCTTCTCGTCTGTCCGTCATCGCGACCTCCGTTCGGTACGAGCGGGCATACCCCGCCGGGGAGTGGGTATGCCTGGTTCGTCACCGGAAGCAGGAGGAAGCCGTGCCGGAAGTCAGCCGCGTGATCGACGTACCGCCCGAAGCCGTGTTCGCCGTGCTGGCGGACGGCTGGCTGTACGCGGGCTGGGTGGTGGGGAGCTCACACATCCGCGACGTCGAAGGCGACTGGCCGGCGGTGGGCTCGCGGATCCACCACAGCGTGGGCCCGTGGCCCCTGCACATCCAGGACGTGACGGTGGTCCGGGCGGTCGAGCCGGGCCTGTCCCTGTCGCTGGAGGCCCACGGCTGGCCCCTGGGCGCGGCGGCGGTCGGCTTGACGCTGGTCCCGCACGGCGACGGTCAGACGCTGGTCCGCATGACGGAGCACATCATCCGCGGCCCGGGAAAGGTGCTCCCGGAGGCGCTGCAGGCGCTGATCGCGAAGCCGCGCAACACCGAATCCCTGGCCCGCCTGGCGGACCTGGCGACGGGCAAGCACGTCCGCGCGGAGAACGGCCACCCCCGCCCTTAGCCGGGGTGGCCGGGGCCGGCCCGGCCTTGACCGGCTGGGCGTGCCTCGGTACCGCCGGCCGGGCTTGGCCTGCCTCGGCACCCGCGGCGGGTGTTCCGGACTTGCCTGCTCGGCTCTGCCCCAGCCGGAAACCCTGCTCGGCTCCGGCTCCCGGCCGAAACCCCCTTCTCGGCTCTGCCCTGGCGGAACCCCTCAGCCGGAAACCGCCGAACTCACCGGTCCTCGGCGACGCACCGCCGCCACTGCACCCGGTCCCCAGCACGGTCGGCGTGCCAGACCGGCGTCGCCTCGGACTCCCACACGGGCACCAGCCGGTCCGTCGCGATCCGGCCCCGATCGACCCGGCCGAACAACTCCACCCCGTCGGCCCGCCGCGCCGCCGGGATCCACGCCGGGAACCTCGTGCGCGGCAGCTTCCGTTCGATCCACTCGCGGGCCGACCCCTCGCTCCCGTGGTCGGACTCGACGATGCTCGACACCGGGCCGTCGCCGCCGACCGAGAGGCCGATCGACGCGCGCCAGCGCACCGGGGAAGGTTCGGATGTCATCGTGTCCAGGCTCCCCGACGAGCGGGGTCGGCGGCCAGTACACGTTAGGATGGATCGACGCTCACTCACCGTGCCTCCTCGCGGGGAAAGTCATGACGCGTTGAGCAACCGGGCGCACGCCCGCTCCAGGACCGCCCGTGCCTCGTCGCCGTCCAGCCGCGCCGCGCGCTTCAAGGCCGGGGCGATCGTGCGCTCGGCGCGGTAGGCCTCCACCAGGCGGGGGTCCACATAGGACGAACGGCAGACCGCCGGGGTGTTGCCGAGTGCCGTGGAGACCTCCTTCATCACCTGGGACTCCGCGCGCTTGCGGGCGGTCTCCGACGTCGGCGGGTCCGCCGCGGCGAACGCGGCCGCCGCCAGCACCGTGGCGTTCCACGTGCGCATGTCCTTGGCCGTGCAGTCCTCGCCCGCCAGCTCCTTGAACCGCTCGTTGATGTCGGCCGCGTGCACCTCGTGCCACGTGCCGCCCTCGCGGTAGACGAGCAGGCGGTCGCTGCCCGACCGGCTGCGCAGCAGCGACTTCACCACCGAGGCCAGCTCGGTGTCGCAGATGGCCACCTCGCGGTCCAGGCCGCCCTTGGCGACGTAGCAGAACCGGCACTCGTCGCCGCGGACCGCGGCGTGCGAGCGCAGCAGCGTCGCGACGCCGTGGGTGCCGTTCTCCTCCGCGTACTCCTCACCGCCGGTGCGGAAGATGCCCCGGTCGAGCATTCGCAACGCCGCCGCGAGCACCCGCTTGCGCGTCAAGCCGGACCCGGCGAGGTCCTCCGCCACCGAAGCGCGCCACTGCGGCAGCCGGCGGGCCATCTGCAGCACGCGGTCGTGCTTCTCCTCGTCCCGGTCGCGCCGCCACTGCTCGTGGTAGAGGTACTGGCGCCGCCCCGCGTCGTCGGTGCCGACCGCCTGGACGTGCCCGTTCGGGTAGGGGCAGATCCACACGTTCCGCCAGGCCGGCGGGATGACGAGGTCCTTGATCCGGGTCAGGACCTCCTCGTCGGTCACCGGTGAGCCGTCGGGCAGGGCATAGGAGAACCCGCGGCCGCGGCGGATGCGCTTGATGCCCGGGCCGCGCAGGTCACTGCGCCGGAGTCTGGTGCGTCCCACCGCGGCGAAATACCCGCCCGGCGTACCGGGAAACCATGATTGCCGTCCGCCGCGGCGGGTAGCCGGGGCACGAAACCACCGGAAGGAGCACGGATGACCACCGCAACCAGGCCGTTGGCCGTCGTCACCGGCGCGTCCAGCGGCATCGGGCTCGAGCTGGCGAAGCAGTTCGCCCGGCACGACTTCGACGTCGTGCTGGCCGCCGAGGACGCCGAGCTGGCCGCGGCCGCGGACGAGGTCCGCGCGTGCGGCGCCCGGGTCGAGGCGGTCCGCACCGACCTCGCCGAGCCGGACGGCGTCGAAGAACTGGTCCGCCGGCTCGCGGATCGCCCGGTGGAGGCGCTGGCGGTCAACGCGGGCGTCGGCGTCAACGGCGAGTTCGCCGGCGACACGCAGCTGGCGGACCAGCTGACCGTCGTCGACCTCAACGTGCGCTCGGCCGTCCACCTGACCAAACGGGTGCTGCCCGGCATGGTCGGCCGCGGTCGCGGGCGGGTGCTGTTCACCTCGTCGATCGCCGGCACCTCGCCCGCGCCCTACCAGGCCGTCTACGCCGCCTCGAAGGCGTTCCTGACGTCGTTCTCCGAGGGCCTGCGCGCCGAGGTGAAGGACAAGGGCGTCACCGTCACCGCGATGCTGCCCGGCCCGGTCGACACCGAATTCTTCGAACGCGCCGACATGACCGACACCAAGATCGCCGCCGGTCCCAAGGACACCCCGGCCGAGATCGCCGAAGCCGGCTACGAAGCCTTGATGGCGGGCAAGGACAAGGTCGTGCCCGGCGCGGCGAAGAACAAGCTCCAGGCGGCCGCCTCCCGGGTCCTCCCGGACGCGGCCAAGGCGAAGCAGCAGGGCAAGATGATGAAGCCCGGATCGGCGGACGCATGAGCGTGCTCGAGGACGTCGCGGAGAAGGCGAAACGCGTCCAGCGCCGTTACGCCGGTGACGAGGACCGGCCGCTCGGCGGGTACGTCGCCGCGATGGGCGCCTACAGCGCCCTGGTGGGCGGGCTGACGCTGCTCGGCCGCGCCGTCGGTGCCCGGCTGCCGGACCGGTTCGGTGTGGGCGACACGCTCCTGCTGGGCGCGGCGACGTTCAAGGCGAGCCGCCTGCTGGCCAAGGACGCGGTGACCAGCCCGCTGCGGGCGCCGTTCACCCGCTACGAAGAGCCGGCCGGCGACGACGAGCTGAACGAATCCGTGCCGGCGAAGGGCCACGTCGCGCACGCGGTGGGGGAGCTCGTGTCGTGCCCGTTCTGCCTGAACGTGTGGGTCGGCACCGGCCTGGCCGCGGGGCTGGTGATCGCACCGCGGCCGGCCCGGCTGGCGGCCACGGTCCTCACGGCCGTGGGCGTGGCCGACGCCCTGCACCTGCTCTACGACGCGGGCAAGAAGCTCGCGTCCGGTTAGCCCGAGGGGCCGGCGGGGGGACGTCCCCCCGCCGGCTCATTCCGGCCCGCGGCGCAGCGGCCGGACCGCGGGGCCCTGCACGACCTCGCCGTCCACGCCGAACCGCGAGCCGTGGCACGGGCAGTCCCAGGTCTTCTCGGCATCGTTGAAGGAAACCAGGCACCCCAGGTGCGTGCAGTGGGCGCCGACCGTGTGCAGCTTCCCGGCTTCGTCGCGGTGGGCGGCGACGAGCTCGCCGCCGACGCGCACGACCTCGGCCTCGCCGGGCTGCAGGTCGTCGAGCTTCTCCGACCGCCACAGCGCGGCGACGTGGTCGCCGACCAGGTACTTCGCCACGGTCAGGTTGTCCTGGGCGACCTCGAGCACCGAACGGGCGTCGAAGCGGTTGGGGTCGAACAGGTCCGCGGCCGGGTGCGGCTCGCCGAGGATCCGCGCCGCCAGGACGTGCCCCGCGGCCGTGCCGCCGGTCATGCCCCACTGGCCGAACCCGGTGGCCACCCACAGGTTCTTCGTCCCCGGCAGGTAGCGGCCGATGTAGGGCAGCAGATCGGGGGTGGACATGTCGTGGGCGGACCAGCGGTGGGTCACCCGGTGCAGGCCCGCGTGCGCGTCCGCCCAGTCCGCGAGCCTGCCGTACCGGCGTTCGACGTTGACGTGCGCGCCCACGCGGTAGTGCTCGCCGCCGGCGATCACCATCGGCGTGCCCTGTTCGGTGTACCCGCGCACGGAGTGGTGGGTGTCGGCGTCGAGGAACATGCCCGCCGGCGCGGAGTTCCCGGCGGCCGGGCCCGCGACGACGAGGTCGCGCACCGGGTCGAGCCGGGCGAAGTACAGGCCGCGGTCGAGCACCGGGTAGTGGGTGGCGACGACGATTTCGCCCGCCAGGACGTCGCCGCGCGAAGTGCGGACGGTCTGCCCGTTGACGGCGGTAGCCCGGGCGTGCTCGACGACGATCCCGCCGAGCCGTTCGAGCTCGGCGGCCAGGCCGAGCAGCCACCGGCGGGGGTGGAAGTGCGCCTGCCCGGTCGTCCGCACGGCCCCGAGCGCGGGCACGTCGAGCGCGACGTCTTCGGTGAACGACGCCGGCAGCCCGGCCGCGGCGGCCGCGTCCGCCTCGCGCTTGAGGGAATCGACGGTGGCTTCGCGGGTCGTGTAGACGTAGCTGTCGGCGCGGGTGAAGCCGCAGTCGATGCCGAGTTCCGCCGCGGTGGTGGCGATCCACTCGCACGCCGCGGCCTGCGTTCCGGCGTACGCCTTCGCCGCGCCCTCGCCGTGGCGGGACGTCAGGTCCGCGTACTTCGCCCCGTGCTGGGCGCTCACCTTCGCGGTGGTGTGGCCGGACACACCGGCCGCGACCCGCTCGGCTTCCAGCACGACGACCGAACGGCCGCCGCGGGCCAGCAGCAGCGCCGTGGTGAGCCCGGCGATGCCCGCGCCGAGCACCGCGACGTCGGCGGACTCGGGCACCGGCACGCCGGTGCGATCCGGGGCGGGGGCGGTCTCGATCCACAGGGAAAGCGGTTCGGGCAGGGCGGTCATGCCTGCGGATGCCCGCCGGCGGCCGGGTCAAACCGGCCATCCGGCCCCGTTTGGCCTGTTCGAAGGCCCGGGTAGCCCATTGGCATGAGTACGAACATCTTCGTGATCGGCCTGGACGAGGAGAACCGGCGGGTCCTGGAACGCCTGCCGTGGGCCGGGACCTACTCGTTCCACGGCCTGCTGACTCCCGAAGAGCTGCAGCACGGCGAGATCGACTTCGAAGCGTTGCTGAAGTCGGCCCAGCACGAGCTCGACGCGTTCGACGGTGACGTCGACGCGATCGTCAGCTACTGGGACTTCCCGGCCGCGACGCTGGTCCCCATCCTGTGCGCCCGCTACGGCCTGCCCAGCGTGTCGCTGGAGGCGGTACTCAAGTGCGAGCACAAGTACTGGAGCCGGCTGGAGCAGAGAAAGGTGATCGACGAGCTGCCCGCCTTCGGCATCGTCGACCTCGACGGCGCGCGCCCCGCCCCGCCCGAGGGCGTCGGCTACCCGATGTGGCTCAAGCCGGTCAAGTCGTTCTCCTCCGAGCTCGCCTTCAAGGCCCGGAACGACACCGAATTCGCCGGCGCGGTGGCCGAGATCCGGGCCGGCGTCGGCCGCGTGGGGGAGCCGTTCGGGTACGTGCTCGAACAGGTTCCGCTGCCGCCGGAGATCGCCGAAGTCGGCGGCGCCGCGTGCCTGGCCGAAGCGGCGCTGCACGGCGTCCAGGCCGCCATCGAAGGGTACGTCCACCAGGGCGAGGTCACCGTCTACGGCGCCCTCGACTCGATCAACTACCCGGACGGCTCGTCCTTCCTGCGCCACCAGTACCCCTCGCAGCTGGGGGAGGAGCCCGTCCGGCGGATGCGGGACGTCGCCGAGCGGGTGATGAAGCAGATCGGCTTCGACAACGGCACGTTCAGCATCGAGTTCTTCTGCGACCCCGAGTCCGGCCAGGTGTGCCTGCTGGAGATCAACCCGCGGCACTCGCAGTCGCACGCCGAGCTGTTCGAGTTCGTCGACGGCGTCGCCAACCACGAGATCATGGTGCGGCTCGGCCTGGGTCAGGACCCCGGGCGCCGGCCCAGCAAGGGGACCTACCAGATCGCCGGCAAGTGGTACCTGCGCCGCTTCGAAAACGGTGCCGTGACGCGCGTGCCGACCCGCGAAGAGATCGAAGCCGTGCAGGAGCGCATCGACGGCACGCAGATCGAGATCATCCCGCAGGTGGGGCAGCGGCTTTCCGACCTGCCGGAGCAGGACAGCTACAGCTTCGAGCTGGCTCACCTGTTCGTGGCCGGGCACACCGAGCACGAAATGGTGCAGAAGTACCAGGCGTGCGTGGACGCCCTGCCCTTCGAATTCGACGAGGCATGATAAAGCGGGGGTCGCGTTCGGACAGTCCGAACGCGACCCCCGCCGCTCGTTTCCGGGTCAGCCCGACTGCGGGTCGCTGTCGTCGTGCTCGTCCCCGCTCGACGTGCCCTGCTCGCCGCGGAGGGTTTCGCGCTGCGCCTCCGGCGTGTCACCGTGCGGGTCGTCGCCACGGGGGCCTTCGGCGGGATCGGTCGGGTGCTGCGTGCGCTCTTCGGACGTCATTCCTGCCTCCTTCACGGTTCTTTCGGCACTGGATACCCGGCCACGGACGGCTCAACCGCGGCGTTTGCCGCGGTGATCGCCGGGTAAGCCCCGAACCGACGCGGTTGTCTCACCGGCGATCGCGCCGGGACCGCGGCGAGTGGAGGAGACCCAGATGACCACATCGGCGGAACCCGTCCGCCCGGGCCCCTTGGCCGCCCGGCCCGTCGTCCACCCGCCGGTGCCGGCCGCCCCGCGGATGCTGCGGCTGCCCGGCGTCTACCGGCCGCAGGAGGACACCGCCCTGCTCGCCGCCGCGATCGCCGAGCTCACCATCCCGGCCGGCGCGCGGGCTCTCGACCTGTGCACCGGCACCGGCGCGCAGGCCATCACCCTGGCCCGCCGCGGCGCGGGAACCGTGTTCGCCGTGGACCTTTCGCGCCGGGCACTGGCTTCGGCGCGGCTCAACGCGCTCGTCCGCCAGCTCGCCGTGCGCCCGTGCCGGGGCGGCTTGAGCCGGGCGCTGCGCGAAGGCCCGTTCGACGTCGTCGTCGCGAACCCGCCGTACGTGCCGTCCCCGGCGCCGGCCGTCCGGTCCACCCGGGGCTGGGACGCGGGCCCGGACGGCCGCGCGGTGCTCGACCCGCTGTGCGCCGCCGCGGGCAAGCTCCTGCGTCCCGGGGGGACGATGTTGCTCGTCCAGTCCGCGATGTCCGATGTGGACAAGTCGCGGGAACTGCTGGCCGCGCAGGGACTCCGGACCTCCGTCGCCCGCCGCGCCCGGATCCCGTTCGGACCGGTCCTTTCCGGACGGACGGCGTTCCTCGAGGCGGCCGGGCTGATCGAGCCGGGGCAGCGGGTGGAAGAGCTGGTGGTGCTCCGTGCCGACCGCTGAGCGCGGCCCCCGCCGGGTGACCGTCGTCCCGGGCGGGCCGGTCCTCGTGGAGGGGCCGGTGGAGCTGTGCACGCCGGAGGGCGAGACCGTGCGCTCGGACCGGTTCGTCGTGGCGGTGTGCGCGTGCCGGCGCAGCAAGCGGTTCCCCTTCTGCGACACCAGCCACCGCAAACGGGTGCGCACGCAGACGGACGACTGAGGGTGATGGCCTTCCGGCGGACCGGGAGGCCATCACCACGTCAGCCCAGCGGCAGGCGCAGCGACGACTCCCCGGCCTTCCAGCGGCTCAGCACCTGCTCGCCGAAGCGGCCTTCGAGGAATCCGGTCGCCTGGATGCCGAACACGACGTCGGCGGCCAGCGCCGGCTCCTGCTCCAGCAGGTCGCCGAGCACGTCGTGCCGCATCACCTGTTCGTGGACCGCGTCGGCCTCGATGTGCTCGGTGAAGAAGAACCGGCAGGCCTCGGGCGCGCCCAGCCGCTGCAGGGCCTGGTCCATCCGCTGCGCCGACGGTGCCGTCGTGATCTCCGCCGCCGCGAAGTGGCCGCACAGCGCGCCCCGCAGGGACCGGTGCAGGCCGAACAGCGACATCATGTTGACCACCGCCAGCATCGCGGCGGGGACGTGGTCGATGAGCTCGAGGTAGCCGTCCGGCAGGTCCGCCGCGCGCAGCAGGTCCGCGTAGAGCCGCGCGTGCATCAACTCCGCGCGGCCGCCGCCGAACTCGTCGAACTCCACGGCCACCAGCGCGGCCTTGGCGCGGCCGCGCAGCCGCGGGATCACCCACGCGTGCGGGTCGGCTTCCTTGTGGTGGTAGACCGAGCGGTGGGTGAAGTACTCCCGCATCTGCGCCCAGTCGCCCTGGTCGCGCAGGAAGTGCGAGAGGCCTTCGACGTCGATCGGCTCGACGAGCAGGTTGTCGAGTTCGCCCGCGACGTCGTCGCCGCCCGCCACGTTGTCCCGGAGCGCGGTGAGGAACCGCGCCTCGAGCGCGCCGCGCAGCCGCAGCACCTCCGGGTCCCACTCCCAGTCGGCCGACACCCCGGGCAGGCCCTGGTAGTGCAGTTCGTAGCACAGGTGCAGGGCGAGCTGGAGGTCGTCGCCGAGCGGGTCGGCGTCCGCGAGCCCGTCGAAGTCCAGGTCCGCCCGCGGCTGCTCGCGCAGGAGCGTTTCCAGCACGGTTTCCGAGAGCGGACCCCGGGTCGCGGGCAGGGTGGCCGCCCCGGGGGTGGTGGAGGTCGTCATGACCCGGGGCTACCCCGTCAGCAGCGTTCCATGCCCGGCCGGCACGGTGGCCGCGGTGAGCCACCGCACCGCCGCCGCCGTCCCGTCGGCGGCCGCCGCGCGCTGCTGCACGGAACCGGTGCCTTCGGTGCGCACCGCGTCGACGAGTTCCTCCACTTCGGCCAGGTCGCCGCTTTCCGCCAGCGGCGTCCGGACGTGCTCCAGGAGGTCTTCGACGAGGGTCCACGCGGGACGCCGCGTCTCCTCGGCCACGTCGACGAGCTCCCCGGCGAGGCCGTGACGCGCCGCGGTCCACACGGCCGCCGCGGCCACCTGCGGCGACAGCGGCGCGGCCTCCCGGCCCGCGGCCAGGTCGGTCAGCGCCCGCCGCACCAGGGCCCGGCTCAGCAGCGCCTGCAGCACGGCGTGGTCGACGGTCAGCGCGGTGTCGGCGACCCGGAACTCGACCGTCGGGAACCGGCCGGACGGGCGGGCCAGCCAGAACGTCTGGTCCGGGTCGACGAGCGCACCGCACTCCACCAGCGTCTCCACGGCCCGGCGGTATTCGGCGTGCCCTCGCAGGTGAGGTGCGACGCCGGAGCCGGGGAAGCGGGACTGCAGGACCATCCGCCAGCTGTGGTAGCCGGTGTCGCGGCCCTGGTCGAACGGCGCGTTGACCGACAGGGCGAGCAGCGTGGGCAGCCAGCGGCCCACGTGGTTGACGACGGCGACGGCGGTGTCGGGGTCGGGCACCCCGACGTGGACGTGGCACCCGCAGGCTTCGTAGTCGGCGACGACCGCGCCGTAGACGGCGTCGATCTCGGCGTAGCGGCCGGTGCTCGCGGGCGGCGGCCCGGCAGGCCCGGGCCCGACCGGGGTGCCGGTGGCCAGCAGCGCGCAGTCTTCGGCCGCCGCGGCCCCGGCCAGCACGCGGCGGGCGGCGGTCAGCTGGTGGCGCAGCTCGCCGGCGGTGGTGCAGACGCCGCTGGCGGCTTCGAGCTGGGTGAGCCGCAGTTCGCGGTGGATCTTCACCCCGTCGGGTAACGGGCCGTGGTGGCGGTACCGGGCCAGCACCGGTTCCGCGCACGGGGAAGCGTGCCCGGTGCGGGGGTTCACGAGGAGGAACTCCTCTTCGACACCCATCGTGGGCGGGCCGTCGGACATGGGCGGGCTCCTTCCGGACGGGCGTTCGCCGCGGATACCCGCTGCGGCGACGGAAATGCACCCGGACTCGGCGCTTGTTTCGCCACGCGCTCACTGCGGGTACTTCGCACAGATGACGACTCACGAGCGGTCGCGGGCGGCCGCGGTGGATTCCCCGCCTGTCCACCGCCTGCCCGCACCCCGCGCCCCGTCCGACGGCGACCTCGGCAGCCGGCTCCGCTGGAAGAGCGCCGACGCGGTCGTCGTGGAGGTCACCGGCGAAGTCGACCTGTGCACGGTCGCCGGCCTCGCGACTGTCCTCGACGAACACATCCGCGCCCGCCCCGGCGTCCTGCGCGTCGACCTCGGGCAGGTCCGGTTCCTCGGCGCCGCGGGCATCCGCGTGCTGCTGCGGGCCGGGCGGCACGCCGAAGCCGCGGGCGTCCACCTCGTCGTCGACCCGGGCGGCTCACGGGCCGCGGTCCGCGCCCTCGAACTGCTCGACCGGGTCCAGCAGGGGCGCTAGGTCCCGGCGAGCAGATCGACGACGTCCTCGCCGCGGTTGCGCTCGGCGAACCGGCGCCGCTGCCGGTCGGCGCCGCCGCCTTCGGCCGCCAGCCTGGCCGTCGACTCCCGCGCGAAGTCGAGGTCGCCGGCCGCCGCCAGCGCGGGCGCCGTCAGCTCGACCAGATCGTCGAGCACGACCTTCGTGGGCTCCAGGTCACCGCTCTTCGGGTGCGGGCAGCAGCCGGTGACGCCTTCCCGCGACGCCCGCCAGAGCTGGGCGCGCAGCACCTCGTTCGGCAGGTGCGGCAGGGGAGCGTCGCCCGCCAGCGCGGTGGCGACCAGCCCGCGGGCCAGCACGCCCAGCAGGACCGCGTCTTCCGGGGTGGCGGCGACGTCGGCGATGCGGAATTCCAGCGTCGGCTGCTTGTCCGAGAGCCGGACGTCCCAGTAGATCATCCCGCGGTCGAGGATCGAACCGGCGCGCAGCCACCCGTCGACGATGCTTTCGTACTCGTCCAGCGACGCGAACCGCGGCGGCGGGCCGGCCGAGGGCCACCGGCTCCACTGCTGGTAGCGCCAGCTGCAGTAGCCGGTGTCGTAGCCGTCGGAGACCGCCGAGTTCGCGGTCACCGTGAGCAGCGCGGGCAGCCACGGCCGGACCCGGTTGAGCACGTCGACGCCGGTTTCCTTGTCGGGGATCGCGACGTGCACGTGGCACCCGCACGTCAGCGAAGTCCGCGCGGTGGCGCCGAAGTGCTCGGCCATCCGCTCGTAGCGCGGGTTCGGCGTGATGACGGGCGGGTTCTCTTCGAACAGCAGTGGCGCCGCGGCGGGCAGCAGCCGGTATCCGCGCCGCCGCGCGGCCTGGGCCAGGTCGCCGCGCAGCCCGCGCAGCTGGCGCAGGGCCTCGGCGTGGGTGCGGCACACGTCCGTGGCCGCCTCGGCTTGGTGCCGGGTCAGTTCGTGCTGCAGTTCGCCTTGGTCGTCGCCAGCTGCTTCGGCGGCGTCGACGACGTCGTCGCCGGCCTGGGACAGGTGGCCACGGCGGTCGACGACGAAGAACTCCTCTTCGATGCCGAACGTCAGCACGTCGCCCGTCGGTTCGTTCACCGGTGTGCTCCTGGAGGTCGGGGGCCCGCTGAATACCCGGACGGGGGATCCGGCAAACGGCGTTTTCCGGGGCGGCGAACGGGTATCCCGCCGCTCATGAACCCGAGTGCCGCCTCCTCGCCCTCGCTGCTGGCCGCCGACGCGGGTGCCACCGTGCGCCGGCTGTCCCGCTGCGTCGGCGAAGGCGAGCTCGACTCCCCGGCCGAGATGTACCGGGTGCTCGGTGCCCTGCGGCTGCTGGCCGACGACCTCACCCAGCTGCTGCCCGCCCTGCAGGGGCGGCTGGAGGACGGCCTGCTGGCCGGCCGGGTCGTCCGGCCCGGCGGCGGGGAAGCGGTCGCCGCGACCTGGGATTCGGTGGGGGAGGTGGGCCGGGCACTGGCGCACGCCAGGACCGTGGCCCTGCTCATGACGAAGGAACTGGAGAACTCCCAGGTCGCCCTGCGGGACCTGGCCACACCGTGAGGACACCGATGTCGACCGACGCGATCGTGCTGCTCAAGAACGACCACAAGACCGTGGAGAAGCTGTTCAAGGAGTTCGAAAAGGCGGGGGAGGACGCCTACGACGAGAAGCGCCGGATCACCGACTCGATCATCGAGGAGCTGACCGTCCACGCCTACATCGAGGAAGAGATCTTCTACCCGGCCGCGCGGCAGGCCGTGCCGGAGACGAAGGACCACGTCCTGGAAAGCGTGGAGGAGCACCACGTCGTGGTGTGGATGCTGTCGGAGCTGCTCGGCATGGACCCGAAGGAGGAGACCTTCGACGCGAAGGTCACGGTCCTCACCGAGAACGTCCGCCACCACGTCGAAGAGGAAGAGGACGAGTGGTTCCCCGAGGTCCGCTCGGCGATGGGCCGCAAGCAGCTGCAGGAACTGGGGCAGCGGATGATCGACGCCCGCCCGAAGGCGCCGAAGAACCCGCTGGAACTCAAGAGCGCCAAGGCCTGACCGGCTTCCAGGAAACGCCCGGCGGGCTCCGGCCCGCCGGGCGTTTTCGTCACCGCTTCGCGACGACGCGGATCGACTTGAGTTCGGCATCGGCGGGGTCGGGCAGCATCATGCCCGCGCCGAGCCCGCTGCGCAGGTAGTCGACGACCGGCTGGGTGATCACCTCGCCGGGCAGCACCCCGGGCGCCCCGGGCGGGTAGGGCGTGATCATCTCCGCCGCGACCCGGCCCGGCGCCTCGGCCACCGGCACCTGCTCGGCCGGGCCGAAGAAGGCGTCGCGCGGCAGCATCGCCGTCTCCAGCTCGAGCTCCCGCGGCGACGGCAGGTCCACCTTCGGCGGCTTCTCGAACGAGGGCGCGGCCTTCACCAGCGCGTCGACGGCGTCGACCAGCGTGCCGGCGGTCCGCTCGTCGTCGGAGTGGTTGAACTGGGCGACGATCCGGCGGTGGTCGGCCAGGCCGACGGTGACCCGCTGGTGCTCGCGCAGCCAGTCGGCGGCCTGGTAGCCGCTGATGCCGAGCGCGTCGAGGTCGAGCACGACCTTCAGCGGGTCGACCGCGTGAGCCAGGTCCGGGCCGAGGAACTCGTCGTGCATCACCGCCACGCCGAGCTCGGCCAGCCGGCCGCGCACCGACTTCACGAGCGTCAGCGCGCCGTCGATCAGTTCCCGGCCGTGTTCGGCCATCTGCCGCCGCCAGCCGTCGAGGGCCGCGTAGACCAGCGAGCTCGCACTGGTCGTGCCGAGCAGGTCTTCCCGCGCCTTCAGCACGTCCGGGTCGACGCGGTCGCCCTGGAGGTGGAAGACCGAGCTCTGCTCGACCGCGGCGCCCATCTTGTGCACGCTGGTGACGCACACGTCGGCGCCGGCGTCCATTCCCCACGGCGGCAGGCCGTCGTGGAAGGGCAGGTGCGCGCCCCACGCCTCGTCGACGATCAGCGGAAGGTCCCGCTCGTGGCACCAGTCGGCGATCGCGCGGAGGTCGCCGCCGGTGCCGTAGTCGGTCGGCGTCACCACCAAGGCGCCCTTGACGTCGGGATTGCTCTCGTACGCTTCCGCGAACTCCCGCACGCCCGGTGGGTGGCTCAGGTGCCGCCCGGCGTCCCAGTGCGGGCGCACCCACACCGGCTGGACCCCGCTGACGATCAGCCCCGAGATCACCGACTTGTGGACGTGCCGGGGCACGAGCAGCTTTTCGTGCGGGCCGGCGACGGCGAGCATCGCGCTCTTCACCGACAGGGAACTGCCGCACGTCGAGAAGAACGTGTGCTCGGCGCCGACCGCGTCGGCCATCAGCTCCTGCGCCTCGGCGAGCACGCCCTGGCGCATCAGCCGGTCGTCGAGGCCGTTGAGCGCGATGACGTCGGACTTGAACACGTCGGCGCCGACGATCTCCAGCACGCGCGGGTCGACCCCGCGGCCCTGCTTGTGGCCGGGCGCGTTGAACGGGACGTAGCCGGCGCTGTGGTATTCGCGCAGCGCCTCGAGCACGGGTGCCTTGCTGTGGTCCATGCGCCGGAGTAGCCGGAGGCGGCTCGCGCGAAACACCCCGGTGGCATGACCGTCCGTGGTTGGGGTATCCCGGAGGGCATGGAGTGGCACGAGGAGCTGCACGAGCGGGCCGACGAGCGGATCGAGCAGCTGGACGAGCGGCTGTGGGCCGTCGCGACCGCACTGCACGAGCAGCCGGAATTGTCCTATGAGGAGCACGCCGCCGCGGACCGGCTCACGCGCGAGCTGGCCGCGGACGGCTTCGAAGTGGAAACGGGGGTCGCCGGGCTCCCCACGGCGTTCGTCGCCCGCGCCGGTGAAGGGCGGCCGTGTGTGGCGCTGCTGCTGGAGTACGACGCCCTCCCCGGCCTCGGGCACGCGTGCGGGCACAACCTGATCGCCGCGGCCGGCCTCGGCGCCGCGCTGGCCGCCAAGGAGGTGCTGGGGGACACCGCGGGGTCACTGCTCGCCGTGGGCACACCGGCCGAGGAACGCGGCGGCGGCAAGGTCGCCATGGCCGAGGCGGGGGTCTTCGACGACGTCGACGCGGCCCTGATGGTCCACCCCGGCGTCCACTCGTGGTCGTGGGCGCCGCTGACCGCGCAGGTGGAGCTCAAGGTCACCTTCCACGGCCGCGCCGCCCACCCGACCGGCGACCCGGAGGCGGGCATCGACGCGCTCGCCGCGCTGATCCAGGCGTTCGGCGCGGTCGCGGCCCTGCGCCAGCGGTTGCCGGCGGCCTCGCACGTCCAGGGGATCATCACCCACGGCGGCGAGGCGACGAACATCGTCCCGGACCGCGCGGAGGGCCGCTTCGGCCTCCGCGCGCTGACGACGGACGCGCTGGACCGCCTGGTCGAAGACGTGACGACGTGCGCGGAGGGTGCGGCCCTGGCGACCGGCGCGAAGGCCGAGGTCGAACGCCTCGGCCGCGGCTACTCCCACTTCCGCGACAACCCGGTGCTGTCGGAGCGGTTCACCGAGCACCTGGCGGCGTGCGGGATCCACGCGACGCCGCCGGCGCCGGGGGTCTTCCTCGGGTCCTCGGACATCGGCGACGTCAGCGTCCGCGTCCCGGCGATCCACCCGTTCGTGGCCATCGCGGCGGAGGAGTACTCGGACCACACGCCGGAATTCGCCGCCGCGGCGGCGAGCCCGCGCGGCCGCGCGGCGATGCTGGCCTCGGCGGCGGCGCTGGCCCGCACGGCGATCGACCTGCGGACGCACCCGGCGCTGGTCAGCCGCGCGTGGGACTGCTTCCGGAACCGGGCGCGGACGGGGTGGTGACCGGGAGCCGCTCGACGGGGTCACTCCTTCCCGTCCGCACCCGGTCACCCGGGCGCGGACGGGCGCCGACTACGCGACGGAGGTGTAGTGCGACGCGTCACCTTCGAGCGACTCGCTCGTCCGCCCGTCGATGCCGGCCGGGATGTCGCCGGCGACCGTGACGCGGTTGAGCCGCCGCGGCAGGCCGTCGTAGTTGTCGATCGCGTAGTGCTGGGTGATCCGGTTGTCGAACAGCACGAGCTGGTCCGGCTCCCACGAGACCCGCACGATGTTCTCCGGCCGCGTGACGTAGGACTGCAGCAGCCGCAGCAGGTCCCGCGACTCGGTCACCGACAGCCCTTCGATCCGCTGGGCGAACCCGCCGATGAACAGGCCGCGCTCGCCGGTCACCGGGTGCACCCGCACCACCGGGTGCACGGTCCGGTACTTCCGCGACACGAACTGCGCCCGCCGCGCCTGCTCCTGCTCGTCCACCGTCTCCGGCGGCTGCACGTAGTCGTAGTCGTTGGTGTGCACCGCCCGCAGCGTGTCGGCGAAGGCCCGCAACGGTTCCGGCAGGTCCCGGTAGGCCGCGGCGGCGTTCGCGATCAGCGTCTCCCCGCCGTAGGGCGGCACCACCAGGCTGCGCAGCGTGCTGGCCTTCGGCGGGTTGAGCACGAAAGTGACGTCGGTGTGCCAGTGGTTGGCCCGGCCCCGCTCGCTGTCGACGGGCAGGATCGCCGGCGCGCCCTCGGCGGCGGGCACCGTCGGGTGGGCCTTGGTCAGCTCGCCGAAGTGCGCGGCGAACCGCTGCTGGCCCTCGTCGTCGAGGCGGACGTTCCGGAACACCAGCGCCTTGTGCTCGTGCAGGGCGTCGGTCAGGAACGCCACCTGGGCCGCGTCGAGGTCGCCGGCGGGGTCGAAGCCGACGATCTCGGCGCCGATCCTCCCGGTCAGCTTGCGGACGTCGGTGCCGATGGTGGTCATGCGGGCTCCTTCACTCGGTTGCGGTTGACGGGCCGCGCGAGGCCGTAGTGCTCGCGCAGGGTGGTGCCGGAGTACTCGGTGCGGAAGAGCCCGCGCCGCTGCAGTTCCGGGACGACGAGGTCGACGAAGTCGTCGAGCCCGCCGGGCAGGGTGGGCGGCATGACGTTGAAGCCGTCGGCGGCACCGCCGCGGAACCACGCCTCCAGCTCGTCGGCGACCTGGACCGGTGTCCCGGCGAAGACGCGGTGCCCGCGCCCGCCGGCCAGCCGTTCGAGGAGCTGCCGGATGGTGAGGTCCTCGCGCCGGGCCAGGCCGACGACCAGGTCGAACCGGCTCTGGCCGCCTTCGGTGAAGCTGCCGACGTCGGGCAGCGGGCCGTCGATCGGATAGGCGGAGACGTCGTGGTCGAGCATCTTCGACAGCTGCCGCAGCCCGTAGTCCGGCGTGATCAGCGCGTTCAGCTCGGCTTCGCGGGTGCGGGCCTCGGCTTCGGTGCGGCCGAGGATCGGCGAAATGCCCGGCAGGATCTTGATCTCGTCCGGCGCCCGGCCGTACTTCGCGAGCCGGCCCTTGACGTCGTCGTAGAACGCCTTGCCCTCGGCGAAGGTCTGCTGCGCGGTGAACACGGCTTCGGCGTGCCGGGCCGCGTACTCCTTGCCGGTTTCCGACGACCCGGCCTGCACGAGCAGCGGGTGTCCCTGCGGCGGCCGTTCGATGTTGAGCGGCCCGCGGACCTGGAAATGCGGCCCGTCGTGCTCGATCGCGCGGATCCGGTCGGTGTCGGCGTAGACGCCGCTCAGCCGGTCGACGACCGCGGCGTCGTCGTCCCAGCTGTCCCACAGCTTCTTGACGACCTCGACGAACTCCTCGGCCCGGTCGTACCGCGCGTCGTGCGACGGGCGCTTGGCCAGGTTGAAGTTGCGGGCCTCGTCGATGCCGGCCGAGGTGACGATGTTCCAGCCCGCGCGCCCGCCGGAGAGGTGGTCGAGCGAGGCGAACTTCCGGGCCAGGTGGTAGGGCTCGTTGTAGGTCGTCGACGCCGTCGCGATCAGTCCGATCTGGACTGTCGACGCGGCGAGCGCGGACAGCAGCGTCAGCGGCTCGAAGTGGCTGTGTGAGTTGTGCTTCACGTTGCCCCACAGGGCGACGCCGTCGGCGAGGAAGAGCGAGTCGAGCTTGCCGCGCTCGGCGGTCCGCGCGATGTCCGCGTAGTGCTGCAGCGTCCGCGCCCGGTGCGGGTCGGTCGAGGGGTGCCGCCACGCGGCTTCGTGGTGGCCGTTCGGCATCACGAACGCGTTGAGGTGCATCATGGGGTCTCCTTGGGACGCCAGGTGGAAAACCGCCGTTCGAGGACGACGAAACCGGAGTTGACGAGCACGCCCAGCAGCGAGACCGCGATGATCCCGGCGTACATCTGCTGGATCTGGAAGTTCACCTGGCTCGTGTTGATCAGGTAGCCGAGCCCGGCTTTCGCGCCGACCATCTCCGCGGCCACCAGCACCAGGATCGAGTAGGACGCCGCCATCCGGATGCCGGTGAACACCGTCGGCACCGCCGAGGGCAGGATCACCTTCCGGAACAGCCGCGGGCTCGACAACCCGAGCGAGCGGGCCGCCTTGACCAGCAGCGGATCGACGGTGTTGACGCCGGCGATCGTGTTGAGCAGCACCGGCCACACGCAGGCGTAGACCACGAGGCTGACCTTCGACAGCTCGCCGATGCCCAGCAGCAGCGTGAACACCGGCAGCAGCGCCAGCGCGGCGGTGTTGCGGGCGAGCTCCAGCAGTGGTTGCAGGAACCGCGCCACCGGCCGGTACCAGCCGATCAGCAGCCCCAGCGGCACGGCCACCGCGACGGCCACGGCGAACCCGGCGGCGGATCGCCCGACGCTGGCCAGCAGGTGGTCGGCGAGTTCACCGTCGAGGGCGAGGTCCCACAGCGCGTGCAGGTCCTCCGACAGCGGCGGCAGGAACGTCCGCGTGCTCTCGTCGAGCACGAACCGGGGGACCAGCTCCCAGAGCGCGACGAACAGGACGACCGCGGCGGACGCGTGCACCGCCCGGGTGAGCTTCTGCCTGAGCCGGCGTGGTTCCGGCGGCGGAGCCGTGCGTCCGATGTGGACGGACGGTGCTTCGAGGGTGGTCGTCATCGGGCCGCGCTCCGTTCGTGTTCGGCCGCCTTGCGGACCTCGTCGTGCAGCAGTTCCCAGAGCCGGTGGCGCTGCCGCCCGAACTCCGGCCCGGAGCGGACGTCGCCGGTGCGGTCGCCCAGGTCGACGTCGACGACGGCCTTGAGCCGCCCGGGTCGCGAGGTGAGCACCGCGACCCGCTGTCCCAAGTAGACGGCCTCGTCGATGCCGTGGGTGATGAACACGATCGTCTTGCCGGTGCGGCGCCAGATCCGCAGCAGCTCCTCCTGCAGCTGCTCGCGGGTCTGCGCGTCGAGCGCGGCGAACGGCTCGTCCATCAGGAGCACGGCCGGGTCGTAGGCCAGGCTGCGGGCGATCGCGACGCGCTGCTTCATCCCGCCGGACAGCTCGTGCGGGTAGCGGTCCTCGAAGCCGGACAACCCCACCAGGGCGAGGTATTCGCGCGCCCGTTCGGCGCGCTGCCGCTTCCCGAGCGGCCCGCCTTCGAGGCCGAACTCGACGTTGGCGCGGGCCGTGCGCCACGGGAACAGCGCGTACTGCTGGAAGACGACCCCGCGGTCGAGGCCGGGGCCGCGCACCGGCTCGCCGTCGATGAGGACCTCGCCCGACGTCGGCGTGGTCAGCCCGCCCAGCAGGTCGAGCAGCGTCGACTTGCCCGAGCCGCTCGGGCCGACCAGGGAGAGGAACGTGCCGTCGGCGATGTCGAGCGAGACGTCGTCGAGGGCGGTCAGGGCACCGAAGGTCTTGGTCACCGAGCGGATGCCGATCACTTGGTCACCGCCGGGGCGCCGTCGCGGTAGGGGTTGAACTCGTTGGTGTAGAGCTTCGAAGTGTCGATCCGGTCGTGCTTGAGGTAGCCCTCCTGCTTCAGCCACGGCTCCCACCGCGTGTAGTCCTGGTCGGAGATCAGGCCGCCGCGGGTGATGCCGACGCTCTTCCAGTACTTCAGCGTGTCGGTGCTTTCGTTGCGGCCGCGGGCTTCGATGATCTTCGTGAAGCGCGCGATCACCTCGTCGCGCGGGGTGGTGCGTTCCCACTCGATCGCCCGCGCCACGGCGGAGACGAAGATCTTGGCGGTCTCCGGGTACTTCTTGATGAAGTCGGTGCGCAGCACGTACGGGCCGCCGTTGTAGGGCCCGAACGCGGCGACGTCGGTGAACAGCGGGCGGATGCCGCCGGCAGCGAGGGCGTGGTCCTGCAGGATGCCCTGCAGCGCGGCGACGTCGAGCTGGCCGTTGCGCAGCGCCTGTTCGGCGTTCACCGGCGGGATCACCACCAGCTGCACCTGCTTGATCTCGTCGCCGGAGAGGCCCTGCCCCTTCAGCCAGGTGTCGAGCGCCGCTTCGAGGTTGGCGCCGGCGGTGTTGACGCCGACCTTCTTGCCGATCAGGTCGCGGGCGGTCCGGACCGGACTGTCCTCTTTGGTGTAGAAGCCGATGAACGACCTGTCGTCGGAGCCGTAGTAGTTGACGACCGCCTTGACCGGGGCCCCGGCTTCGACGAGCTTGACGACCGCGCCGGTGAAGGCGCCGCCGAAGTCGGTCTGGTCGGTGGCGGCCGACTGGATGTCCTGCGGGCCGCTGATCGTGTTGCCGACCCACTTCAGTTTGACCGGCCCGAAGTAGCCGAGGTCCTCGGCGAGTTCGGGCAGGGTGACGGCGTTCGCGCTGCCTTGGTAGCGCAGTTCCAGCTTCTCCGGTTGCCCGGGCGCACCGGTGGCCGTCGCCGAAGCGCAGCCGGCCAGCAGCATCACGGCGGCGGCGAACAGGGGCAGGGTTTTCTTCACGGTGGTTTCGTCCGTTCCGGGAGTCGGTGGGGATGCCGCAATTGTCGGCGGCGCCCGGACGGGCGGTCAATTTTGCGAGTTCGTGAAATAACTCCGCCGGTTCACGAAGCCCGCGGCAACCCGGTCAGCAGCGGACCGAGCGGGTCTTCGTAGAGCACGTCCAGGAGCACCGCGCCGCCCGCGGTCGCCAGCTCGGTACCTGGGAAGCTCGTGCCCACAACGGTTTCCGCCGGATCGGGGCAGCGCGTCCGGTCGCGGACCTCCTCCCGGATGGTGGGAAGGCAGCCGGGCACCGCGGCTATACTCCGGTCGACCACCACGAGCACGGCCGGATTGAGGACGTCGAGCAGAAGGGCGGCCGCCTGGCCGATCAGCCGGGCGCGGTCGTGGAGCATTGTCACGGCCTCGGAATCGCCGCCGGCGGCGAGCGCGAGCAATTCCGGAAAGTCCGGTCGCGCGATGACCCCGTTTTCCGCGGCTTTGCGCGCGAGTGTCCCTTCCGAAACGGCCGCTTCGAGACAGCCGGTGCGCCCGCACCGGCACGGCTCGCTGCTGCCGTCGACCCGCAGGTGCGCGACGGCGCCGGCGGCCGAGCGCGGCCCGTGGTGCACTCCCGGGCCGGTGGCGAACGCGGCGTCGACGACGTGACCGGTGAACAGCTGCACGATGCTGTCCCGCGCCCGCGGGTGCCCGAAGAGCCGTTCGGCGTGCACCAGCGCCCGCGCGTGCCCGTCGACCTCGACCGCCAGCCCGGTGCTGCCGGTCAGGAGGTCGCGGACCGGGACGTTCCGCCAGCCGAGCAGCGGGTGCTCGACGACGGTGCCGGACGCCCGGTCGACCCAGCCGCCGGTGGCGACGCCGAGGCCGAGCGGCTCGCGGTCCGGCGCGTGCCCGAGCAGCAGGTCGTCGAAGATCTCGGCGGCGCGGGCGAGCAGGTCTTCGGCGGCCAGCCCGTCGTGCGGTTCTTCGTGCTGCACCAGCACGTTCCCGCGCAAGTCGAGCAGCGCGACGGTGGCGTGGTGCACGGCCAGGTGCAGCGCGCCGGCGACGTGCCGTCCGGTGTCGAGGTCGACCGGCACGTGCGGCCGGCCGACGCCCCCGCGTGGTTCCGCTTCCGGGAGCTCGCGCAGGAGTCCCAGCCGGGCCAGTTCGGCGGTGTGCCCGGTGACCGCGGCCGCGGACAGCCCCGTCCGCCGCGCGATGGTGCTGCGCGCGATCGGCCCGTCGTCGAGGACCGCCCGCAGCACGGCGCTCGCGCTGGCGCTGCGCCGGGCGCCGCGCGCGTCCGTCCTCTGTGGACTCCCGGCCCGGCTGCTCATGGCCCGATCGTCGCAGACGAACCGGCGTGCGCCCAGCGTGCCCAGGATGCGGGCTTGACGCATACCCATATGGGAATATGATCGGCCGCGTGGCACGAGCAGCGACGACGGCGGACACCTTCAACGCGGTCGCCGAACCCCGGCGGCGGCAGATTCTCGACGTCCTCATGGACGGCGAGCGGTCGGTCGGCGACTTGGTGGACCTGCTCGGCCTGGCCCAGCCGCAGGTGTCGAAGCACCTGCGGGTGCTGCGCGAGGTGGGCGCGGTGGACGTGCGCGGCGGCGGCCGCCAGCGGCTCTACCGGCTCAACGGCGCCGCGCTCAAACCCATCCACGACTGGGTCAAGCGCTACGAACGGACGTGGTCGGAGCGGTTCGCCCTGATGGACGCCGTCCTCGAGGAACTCAAGGGACAGGAGCGGTGACGTGGAGATCACCACCCCGGCCGAGGACCGGATCCTCATCACGCGCGAGTTCGACGCGCCGAAACACCTGGTCGCTGGCGGTACGTGCTGAAGACGAACGGCGACCGCACGCGCCTGGAACTGCTGACCGAGACCGGCAGCAAGGAACTGCGGGACACGATCCTGCAGTCCGGTATGGAGGTCGGCGTGCGGGAACAGCTGGCGATCATCCAGGAGCTGGCCGACTCCCTGCGCTAGCGGCCCGCAGGAACCGCTCGCCGGTCTTGGCCAGCTCCGCGGCGAGCTCCGGCGCGTCGAGCACCTCGAAGTCCACTTCGAGCAGTCCGAGGTGCAGCGCGAGCATCGGGGCGTTGTCCGACCCGACCTCGGCGATGCAGCGGTCCGGGCCCTCGGGCGTCACGTCGACCGCGATCGGCAGCCGGGCCCGCACGTGCTCGACCGGGGCGTGCAGCCGCACCCGGGCGTGGAACCGCCACGTCGCCGCGCCCGCGCTGCGCTGGACGAACTGCACGACGTCGCCCTCCGGCGGCTCGCGCGGGGCGAAGCGCGGGCCGTTCGGCACTTTCGGCGTCATCCGGTCGACGCGGAAGGTGCGCCAGTCGTCGCGGGCGGTGTCCCAGGCGACGAGGTACCAGCGTCGTCCCCAGCTGACCAGCCGGTGCGGCTCCACGTCGCGGCGGCTCGGCGTGCGCTCGTGGCTCGTGTAGCCGAAGCGCAGCCGCTCACTCGCCCGGATCGCCGTCGCGATCGCGGTGAGCACTTCCGCGTCGACGGCCGGGCCGGCGCCGGGCACCGCGACCGTCGCGGTCTGCAGGGCCCGCACCCGGTGCCGCAGCCGGGACGGCAGCACCTGCTCCAGCTTGGCCAGCGCGCGCACCGACGTCTCGCCGATGCCGGCGACGCCCGTGGCCGTCCGCAACCCGACCGCGACGGCCACCGCTTCGTCGTCGTCCAGCAGCAGCGGCGGGAGCTGCGCGCCCGCGCCGAGGCGGTAGCCGCCCTGGACACCGGGAGCCGCTTCGACCGGGTAGCCGAGTTCCCGCAGCTTGCCGATGTCGCTGCGGACGGTGCGCGCGGTGACGCCGAGCCGCTCGGCCAGGTCGCCGCCGGTCCAGTCGCGCCGTGTTTCGAGCAGCGACAGGAGCCGCAGGAGACGGGCGGAGGTCTGCAACATCGCCCGAGCATCGCACGCATTGCGGAAGAAAGTCTTCCGCAATACCTCTTAGCGTGCTGCTCATGACGAACGAAATCCGCCCCTTCCGCATCGACATCCCGCAGGCCGAGCTGGCCGACCTGCACCGGCGCCTGGCCGCGGCCCGGTTCGCCGAGCCCGTGCCCGGCGACGAGCCGGACTGGTCCCGCGGCATCCCGGCGTCCACGGTCCAGGCGCTGGCCGAGTACTGGCGCGACGGCTTCGACTGGCGCGCCCAGGAGGCGGCGCTCAACGCGTTCCCGCAGTTCACGACGGTGATCGACGGCCAGACCGTGCACTTCCTGCACGTCCGGTCGCCGCGGGCCGACGCGCTGCCGCTGCTGCTCACCCACGGCTACCCGAGCTCGATCGCCGAGTTCCTCGACGTGATCGGCCCGCTCACCGAACCGGGCCCCGACGCCTTCCACGTCGTCGTCCCGTCCTTGCCCGGCTTCGGGTTCTCGACGCCGTTGAGCGGCCCCGGCTGGGAGCTGGCCCGGACGACGGACGCGTTCGCCGAGCTGATGACCCGCCTCGGCTACGACCGGTTCGCCGCGCAGGGCGGCGACATCGGCGCGGGCGTCACCGGCCGGCTCGCGGCGCTGTACCCGGACCGCGTCGTCGGCACCCACGTCAACAGCGACCGCGGCACGATTGCGCTGGCCGGCGAGCAGCTGCCGATGCCGGACCACCTGTCCGAGGCCGAACAGTCCGAACTGGACACCGCCCGGGCGGAATGGCGGGCCGGCCGCGGTTACCTGGACATCCAGTCGCACAAGCCGGAGACGATCGTGGCCGCGCTCACCGATTCCCCGGTCGGGCAGCTGGCCTGGATCGCGGAGAAGTTCGAGGCGTGGACCGGCCCGGACGGCATCGACCGCGACCGGCTGCTGACCAACGTGAGCCTCTACTGGTTCACCCGCAGCGGCGCGAGCGCGGCCCGGTTCCTCTACGAGGCGGCTCACTCGGGGCACGGCTGGCTGGCGCCGTCGGACGTCCCGGCGGGCTGGGCGGTGTTCAACAGCTCGCCGGTGGTCCGCCGGATCATGGACCCGGAGGAGAAGATCGCGCACTGGTCGGAGTTCGCCTCGGGCGGCCACTTCGCGGCGATGGAGGAGCCCGAGCTCCTCGTGGCCGACATCCGCACGTTCTTCCGCGGCCTGCGGCCGTGAAAGTCCGCGCGCTCAACCGGGCGCTGCTCGCGCGGCAGCACCTCCTCGACCGGGCCGCGCAGCCGGTCGCCGCGGTGCTCGGGCACCTCGTCGGAATGCAGGCACAGGCCCCGCTCGCACCGTACGTCGGGTTGTGGACACGGATCTCGGGCTTCCGGCCGGAAGAACCGGCCGCGTTGATCACCGGGCGTGCCGCCGTGCGTGCGTCGCTCATGCGAGGGACGGTCCACCTCGCCCTCGCCGAGGACGCGCTGATCCTGCGGCCGCTGATCCAGCGCGTCGTGGCGAGCGGCTACACCGGGCACTTCGGCGGCCGGATCGGCGACGCCGACCTCGGCGCGGTGGCGGCCGCCGGGCGGGCGTGGCTCGAGGAACGGCCGCGCACCCGGCGGCAGCTGCGGGATCTCCTCGCCGAACGCCGGCCGGAGCACGACGCCGAAGCGCTCTCGTACGCGGTCGGCTACTTCGTCCCGACGGCCCAGCTCCCGCCCCGCGGTGTCTGGGGCTCGACCGGTCCGGCCGTGCTCACGACCTTGGACGGCTGGCTCGGCCGCCCCTTGGCCGAAAAGCCGCCGATCGAGGACGTCGTACGGCGCTACCTGCGCGCGTTCGGCCCGGCGTCGGTCGCCGACGTCCAGGCGTGGTCGGGGCTGACGAAGCTGCGGGAAGTCGTGGAGCCGATGGAACTGCGGACGGTGCGCGCGGAGTCCGGCGAGGTGCTGTACGCGGGTGCTCCCGCCCGGCCGGCGGGTCCCGCTGCCGCCCGGCAACGGCGCATCGCGGGGAACGCTGCTGGTGGACGGCTTCTACCGCGCGGACTGGCGGTTGCACGGCACGGGCCTGGAGGTCTCGCCGCACGATCGGCTCTCGACGGCGGAGCGGGCGGAGATCGAGGACGAGGCCGCGCGGCTGCTGGAGTTCCTCGACGCGAGGGACCGGCCGGTCCGGATCACCGGGAGCTGACCGCGGCGCCCGGCCGGGCCGGATTCACCGAAAGCCGGCCGCCGGACCTCTGCGCTGGGCCAGAATCGCCGGTGTGCAGTTCGCCATCCTCGGGCCGGTCGAAGCCCGCCGTGCCGACGGGACCCCGGTCGCCCTCGGCGGGCCGCAGCTGCGCGGGCTGCTCGCCTTGCTCGCCCTCGATGCCGGGCGGGTCGTCAGCGCCGAGCGGCTCATCGACGGCCTGCACGGCGAGCACCCGCCCGAGGGCGCGGCCGAGGCCCTGCAGTCCCAGGTTTCGCGCCTGCGGCGGCGGCTGCGGGACGGCGGCGCGCCCGACGGCCTGGTCGAATTCACCCCGGCCGGGTACCGGCTGGCCGTCGATCCCCAGGACGTCGACGTCCACCGGTTCGAACGGCTCACCGCGCAGGCTCGCGAGACGCCCGACCCGGCCGGGGCCCTGGAGCTGCTGGACGAGGCCCTCGCGCTGTGGCGGGGGCCGGCGCTCGACGGGCTCGCCGACCCGCCGCGCGCGGCCCGGCTGGCCGAACTGCGGCTGGCCGCGACCGAGGACCGCGTCGAAGCCGCACTCGCTCTCGGCCGGCACGACCGGCTCGTCGCCGAACTGTGGGAACTCGCCCGCGAACACCCGCTGCGCGAACGGCTCTCCGCCCAGCTGATCCGGGCCCTGCACGGCAGCGGGCGGTCCGCCGAAGCCCTGGCGGTGTTCGCCGGGATCCGGGAACGGCTCGCCGACGAACTCGGCGCCGACCCGTCGGCCGAGCTTGCGAACGCGCACGCCGCGGCCCTCCGGGCCACCCCCGTCCCGGCGCGCCGGGTGCCGGTGCCGCTCACCGGGTTCGTCGGCCGCGTCGAACTCGACCGCCTCACGACGGCGTTGCGCGAAGCCCGGCTCGTCACGCTCACCGGACCGGGCGGCGCGGGCAAGACGCGGCTGGCCGTCGAAGCCGCGGCCCGGGTGGCAGGCGAAGTCTGCTTCGTCGAACTCGCGGCGACCACCGACGTCCCGCGTGCCGTCCTGGCCGCCTTGGGCCTGCGGGAACAGGGCGTGCTGACCCCGGGCGCGCCCGCCGACCCGGCCGACCGCCTCGCCGCCGGGCTCGCCGACCGGCCGCTGCTGCTGGTCCTCGACAACTGCGAACACGTCGTCGCCGAGGCCGCCCGGCTGACGCGGCGCCTGCTGGGGGAGTGCGCCGGCCTGCGCGTCCTGGCCACCAGCCGGGAGGCGCTGGGCCTGACCGGCGAGACGCTGGTGCCGGTCGGCGCCTTGCCCGCCGACGCCGCGGAACGGCTGTTCACCGACCGGGCCGCGGCGGTCGCCCCCGGCGAGGCACCCGCCGCCGGCGCGGTCACCCGGATCTGCGCCGCCCTCGACGGCCTCCCGCTGGCCATCGAACTCGCCGCCGCCCGGCTGCGGACGCTGTCCGCGGACGACGTCGCCGCCCGGCTCGGCGACCGGTTCGGCCTGCTCTCGCGCGGCGACCGGACCGCCGAACCGCGGCACCGGACCCTGCGCGGTGTCGTGGAGTGGAGCTGGGACCTGCTCGACGCGGACGAACAGCTCCTGGCGGGCCGGTTCGCGGTGTTCGCCGGCGGCGCTCGGCCGGCCGCCGTCGAACGCGTCTGCGATGTTCCCGACGCGGTGCTCACCGGGCTGGTCGAGAAGTCCCTCGTCGAGTTCGACGGCCGCCGGTACCGGATGCTGGAGACCATCCGCGCGTTCTGCGCCGAGCGGGGCGACGACCGGCGCGCGGCGCACGCGAAGTACTTCCTGGACTTCGCGTGCACCCACGAGCCGAAACTGCGGGGCGCCGACCAGCTGACGGCGCTGGCCGAGCTGACCGCCGAACACGCCGACCTGCACGCGGCCCTGCGCTGGAGCGCCGCCGAAGCCCCGGAAACCGCGTTGCGGCTCATCGCGGCCCTGTCCTGGTACTGGTGGCTGCGCGGGGTGCGCAGCGAGGCGACGCCGATTGCGGACGCCGTGCTCGCCGCCGTCGGCCCCGAGCCGCCGCCCGGGCTGGCCGAGGAGTACGTCCTGTGCGCGATCCACGCGTCGGCCACCGACGTCGCGATCGAGCCGATCCTGCAGCGGCTCGACGGGCCGCTGCGGTACCCGTACCTCTTCCTGCTGTGGGCGTTTTCCCCGCGTACCAAAGCCAAGGAGGGCGAACGGCTGGCCGCGTTGCTCGGCTCCGACGCCTGGTCACGCGCGTTCGCGCGGATCGGCGACGGCCTCGGCGCGCAGTACGGCGGCCGGATCGCCGAAGCCGAAGCGCACTTTTCGGCGTCACTGGACGCCTTCCGCGTCCTGGGTGACCGCTGGGGCGAGGCGAGCGCGCTGGAGAAGCTCGCCGAGTTCGCGGACTGGCGCGGCGACCACCCGCGGTTCCGCGCGCTGATGGACGAGTCCGTCCGGCTGGCCGGCGAGCTCGGTGCCACCGAAGACGCGGCCGACCTGCTGTGCCGCCGCGCCGACGGCGTGCTGCGCGCCGGCGACGCCGAGGCGGCGCAGGCCGACTACGAAACCGCCGCCGAGCAGGCGCGCGCCGCGGGCACGCCGTTGACACTGGCCCGCGCCCGCGGCGGGCTGGGGGAGATCGCGCGGCGCGCGGGCGACCTGACGACGGCGCGGCGCTGGTACTCCGCGGCGCTCGCCCTCGCCACCGACCCGGTGACCGGCGGCGAGACCCGCATCCGGCTGCACACCGGCTTCGGCTGGACGGCGGCCGCCGAGGGCCACCTCGACGAGGCGACCGAACTGCACCAGGAAGCGCTCGCCACGGCGTTGGAGCACACGAACCTGCCCGGTGCCGCCCAGGCGATCGAAGGACTGGCCGGGGTGCTCGCCGGCCGCGAGGAGGACGAACGCGCGGCGTTCCTGCTCGGCGTGGCCGTCGGGCTGCGCGGCGCGCCCGTCACCGGGGACGCCGACGTCGCCGGGGTGGCCGGGCGTGTCCGGGCGCGCATCGGCGCCGAGGCGTACGCCAAGGCGTTCGGGCGGGGCCGGGAAATGCCGCCTGAGCAGGCGGTCGAGGAGGTCGGTCAGCGGCGGTTCGCGCTCGGTTCGTGAGCGGTCAGCGGCCTCGCCGATGCTTCGCGGCATGACGAAGAACATCCTGATCTCCGGCGCCAGCGTCGCCGGCCCCGCCCTCGCCTGGTGGCTGCACCGCCACGGCTTCCACGCCACGGTCGTCGAGCGCGCCCCGAGCCTGCGCGAAGGCGGGTACAAGGTCGACATCCGCGGCGTCGCGGTCGACGTCGTCCGCCGGATGGGCCTGCTGGCGGAGGTGCACGCGGCGAGCACGGACATGCGCGGCGCGGCGTTCGTGGACAAGCGCGGCAAAGAGCTGGCCACCCTCGACGCGGACACGTTCGGCTTCCGCCACGGCGACGACACGGAGATCCTCCGCGGCGACCTGGCCCGGATCCTGTACGACGCCACCCGCGGCGACACCGAGTACCTCTTCGGCGACTGGATCACCGGGCTCGACCAGCGCCCCGACGGCGTCGAGGTGACGTTCGCCCACGCCGCACCCCGCCACTTCGACCTGGTGGTCGGCGCGGACGGCCTGCACTCGGGCGTCCGGGCGCTGGCGTTCGGCCCGGAGGAGGACTACCTGCGCCGCTTCGACGCGTACATCTCCATCGCGACGGTCCCCAACAGCTTCCAGCTGGACCGCTGGGAACTCCTGCACTCGGCGGCCCCGGGCAAGATGGTGAACGTCTACAGCACGGCCCGCTCAGCCGACGCGAAGGCGGCGTTCTGGTTCACGGCGCCGCCGATGCCCTACGACCGCCGTGACGTCGAGGGCCAGAAGGCGATCGTGGCGGACCGGTTCGCGGACCTGGGCTGGCAGATCCCGGCCCTGCTGGAGGCCATGCGCGAAGCGGACGACTTCTACTTCGACCCGGTGTGCCAGATCGTCATGGACAGCCTGTCGACCGGCCGGGTGGTCCTCCTCGGCGACGCGGGCTACTGCGCGTCCCCGGCCTCGGGCCAGGGCACCAGCCTGGCCTTGGTCGGCGCGTACGTCCTGGCGGGCGAGCTGGCAGCGGACTTCTCCGAGGCGCTGACCCGCTACGAGTCTTCGATGCGGCCGTTCATCGAGAAGAACCAGGCGCTGGCGAAGACGGCGTTGCGCGGGATCATCCCGCAGTCCCGGGCGTTCGCGTGGTTCAACACCCGGATGATCAGGCTGATGCCGTACCTCCCGGGCCGCAACCGCGTCCTGGAGCAGATGTCCCGCCCGATCCGCGAAGCGGCGAACGCCTTGGAGCTGCAGGACTACGCGGCTAGTGCAGGGGATCGTGCCCCCAGTTCATGAGCGAGTGCCGCCAGGTGGTGTCCTTGACGTCTCCCGACGGCCGCTGCGCCAGGTGCCGGTGCACGTACCCGACGACCTTGCGCATGTGCGCGAGATCGTCCCCGGTCAGGTCGTCCTTCTTCTTCCGCAGGATCTCCGCGATGCGCCGGCCGGACTTGTGCCCGATCGACTCGCTGTCCTTGTGCTGCCCGGCCGCCTTCGACTCGTCCGTCTCGAGCCAGTCGTCGAGCTGCTTGGCGGTCATGTTGACGCTGCCGGCGAACTCGCGGCGCGTTTCCTCGTCGTCCATCCGGGACGCTTACCCGCGGTGATCACCGATAACCCACCGCAGCCCGCAGGTCAGCATCGGGAGGGTGAACTCGCCGTCCGCCGTTTCCGGTGCACCGGCGAGAAAAGCCCGGATCCGGCGGAGCGTGTCCGCGCGCTCCGGTTCCGGCATGACCAGCACGCCGGCCCGGGTGGTCAACGCCGCCACCAGGGAATCGGCCGTGCGGCGCTGGCCGTGCGGGAACTCGGCCCGCTCCGGCTCACCGAAGCCGTCGGTCCCGCGCAGGAGCCCGGCTGTTTCGGCGCGCCAGCCGGTCGGTGTGTCCCGCGGGCCGATCACCGCGCTTCCGGCGGCGCGCGCCAGCCCGGCCACCCAGCCGACCCGGTCGTCCACCACGTTCCACAGCCCGGCCAGGACTCCGCCCGGCGCCAGGACCCTGGCGATCTCGGGGCCCGCGACGGCCATGTCGAACCAGTGCAGGGCGTTGCCGGCCACCACCGCGTCGACGGACGCGGCGGGCAGCGGGATCGTCTCCGCGCTGCCCGGCCGGGCGCGGACATCCGGCTGGGTCCGGCGCAGCTGCGCCAGCATCGCCGGGTCCGGCTCGACCGCGGTCACGTCGAGGCCCAAGGCCACCAGCGTCGCGGTGAGCTTGCCGGTTCCGGCACCGAGGTCGAGCACCCGCCGGCCCGGTGCGGGGGCCAGTGCCCAGCGCACCGCGGCGGCCGCGTAGTCCGGGCGGTGCTCGGCGTAGGCGGCCGCCGCCACGCCGAACGACGAGGCGTGCCGGTGCCGCTCGTTCTGCTCCACGCGGTCACCGTATCGGGGCGGCGGCCCGAAGTCGCCGGTGATCGCGCGGATTCGCGGGTACCCGGCCCGCCATGAGCAAGGAATTCAAGAAGGGCGACCGCGTCCGCTGGGACGCCGGCAACCAGAGTTCGGTCGGCACGGTCGAAGAGAAGATCACCAAGGACACCCACGCCGGCAAGCGGGACGTCAAGGCGTCCCCCGACAACCCCCAGTACCTGGTCAAGAGCGAGAAGTCCGGGAAGACCGCCGTGCACCACCCGGACAAGCTCCACAAGGCCTAACGCGCCGCCCGGACCTTCTCCGCGACCTCCGCCAGCTCCTCCCGCGACCGGACCCGCCAGTCGGCGCTCAGCACGAAGCCGTCGCCGGGGAAGCGGGGGATCACGTGCAGGTGGACGTGGGGGATCTCCTGGCCCGCCGCTTCTCCGTCGGCCAGGAACAGGTTGATCGCCTCGCAGCGCAGGTCCGTGCGGCGCAGCGCCGCCGCCAGTTCCTGGGCGATGGTGAACATCCGCGCGCCCGCCGGAGCCGGCAGCGCTGCCAGGTCCGCGTGGTGGGCGCGGGGGAGCACCAGCAGGTGACCGGTCGTCACCGGGCGCAGGTCGACGATCGCCACGAACTCCGCGTCCTCGTGCACGAACGCCGCCGGGGCCCGGCCCGAGGCGATCGCGCAGAAAACGCATTCTCCGGTCGGTGTGGTCGCCGGCATGCGGGGAGGTCCAGCCATGCGGGTGACCCTATCGGCCGCCCAGCCAGTGGTGCAGGGCCCACCACGACCGCACCGCGTCGAGGACGCGGCCGCCGCTGTTCTCCGCCAGCGCCACCGGGGTCAGCTCGGCCAGCCGGTCGAGGCGGTAGCGGACCGTGTTCGGGTGCAGGTGCAGCGCGTCCGCCGTCGGGCGCAGGCGCTGACCGTGGTCCAGGTAGGCCAGCGCGGTCGCCGCCAGCTCGCGGTGGAACGCGTTGGCCGGGTCGAGCGCGCCGAGCAGGTCGGTCGTGAGCAGGTCCCCGAGCAACGGCTGGGCCGCCAGGGCGACTTCGCCCGCCAGCGACGGGAGGTCGTGGTAGCCGGGCCCGGCGATCCGCGCGGCCGCCGTGCAGAGGCGGTGCACCTCCCGCAGCTCCGGCAGCGCCGCCGGCGGCGCGACGACCAGCAGGGCGCCGTCGGCGAGCGCCACCCCGCCGGGCGGCCGGGCGGCGAGGCCGGTGAGCCTGCCCTCGACCAGCCCGTACACCCCGCCGAACTCCAGCAGCGCCTGCTCGAGCGTCCGGGCGCGCGCCGGGTCGCTGACATCGGACACCACGCACGAGTACCGGCCTTCGGGACGCAGCCCGGCCTGCCGGAGTTCTTCGGGCGTGGGCGGGTGCCCGGCGAGCAGCAAGGTGCGCAGCAGCTGGGTCCGCGCGTCCCGCACCGTGCGGGACAGCTGGAGCTCGGCGGCGTGGTAGCCCTTGACGATGTGCCGTTCCAGCGCGCCGGTGTAGCGCTCGGCGTCCAGGACCGTCTCCAGGATGACGTCGTCGGGCAGGCCCGCGGCGCGGGCGCGTTCGACGGCGAAGCGGGCCGCGAGCGTGCGGCCGGCCTGGACCCCGCGCAGCAGTTCGGTGAGCGGGACGCCCTGTGCGGCGCGGTCGGCGCCCAGGGCCTCGGCGGTGGTGTAGTCCGCGGAGTCGGGGTTCGTCGTGGCGCGCAGCGCGGCCGACAGCAGGAACCGGACGTGCCGCCGGTTCTCGGCCTCCGGCAGCCGCGCGACGCCGGGTGACTGGCTCCGCGCGGCTTTCACCAGCTCGTCGACGACGGTGTCGTCCGCGGCCATCTCGTCCAGCACCTGCCGGAGCAGCGGCGAGGCCGGCACGGCACCCTCCCGTTGTGGCCGGGCCACAACACCGCGCCGCGGTGTTGGGCGAGCGGCCCTACCGGAGCGGCTCCGGTGGCCGGTTATCGTGACAATACCGGACAGTAACCCCGTTTCCCCGCGAAATCCACCGCACCTCTTCAGTGTCGAAAGGTGTCTCCCCGTGCACGATTCCCGTCGAAAGCGGTCGTACCTCTCCCGGCTGGCCTGCCTCACCGCGTCCGTCGCCCTGCTGGCGACCGGCGCCGCGGTGCCGGCGACCGGCGCCGCCCTGCGGGAGGTGATGTTCGTCGGCAACAACTGGGACGGCACGGCGGACGTCATCCAGTCCCGGGGCTCCTTCGCCCGCATCGCGCGGGTGAACATCATCCCGGACAAGGACCAGCGCCTGGCGGAGATCTACCTCAACCCGGTCAAGCTCGCCTTCTTCCTCGGCATCCGCAACGGGCCCGGCGAAGGGCACGACCAGTTCGTCGACGACATGTACACCACGCCGGACGGCGGTTCGGTGGTGGCGTCGCGGCCGAGCTTCGCCGACGTCGTCTCGATCAACCTCACCACGGGCCGGATCAACTGGCGCTTCCCGGTGTCGGGCTTCCGGTCCGACCACATGGCGGTGTCGCCGGACGGCCGCCGCGTCGCCGTCTCCGCGTCGACGTCCAACACCGTGCACGTGCTGGACATCGTCACCGGGCAGCAGGTCGGTTCCTTCGCCACCGGCGACAAGCCGCACGAGAACGTCTTCACCGACGGCGGCCGCTACATCTGGAACATGTCGATCGGCGAGGTCAACACCGACCTCGACGACCCGGGCTGGGACTTCACCAAGGGGGACCGGCACATCACCGTCGTCGACGCCTCGACGTTCCGCCAGGTCAAGGTGATCGACATGCGCCAGCGGCTCGACGCGTTCGGCCGCAGCGACCTCTCGGACGCCGTGCGCCCGGTCGCCTTCACCCCGGACGAGTCGAAGCTGTACTTCCAGGTGTCGTTCTTCAACGGCTTCGCGGAGTACGACGTCGCCACCGACAAGATCACCCGGGTCAAGGAACTGCCGAAGAACCCGGCCACCAGCGACGACCGCAAGACCTTCGTCAACGACTCGCGCCACCACGGGATGTCGATGAACCCGGCCGGCACCAAGCTCTGCATCGCCGGGACCATGGACGACTACGCCACGGTCGTCGACCGCGCGTCCCTGCAGCAGGGCACGCTGGTGCCCGCGGTGAAGCCGTACTGGGCGACGGTGAGCGGCGACGGCAGCGCCTGCATCATCTCCGAGGCCGGCGCCGACCAGGTGACCGCCATCGATTTCGCGACCGGGCGGAAGCTGGTCTCGGTGCCGGTCGGCGACCACCCGCAGCGGGTCCGCCTCGGTCACGTCCCCGAAGGCTGGACGGGTCCCACCGGGTCCTGAACTTCAGGAGACGGCGAAGGCCGCGGTCAGCCAGCCGCGGACTTCGTCGTCCACATCGGACACCGCGCGCAGGCTCAGCCGGTGCCCGACCCGCGGCCCGCTCGCCCAGCTCGCCGGGGCGATGCGGGCCGTTTCCACCGGCCGGGGCAGCCACAGGTACACCAGGACGTCCCGCGACCGCGGGCGCAGCTCGGCCAGCTTCCGGTCGCGCTTGAGGAACACGCCGACCTTGACGGCGTCCTCGTGGACGTCGCCGAGGCTCCGCAGGTGCGCGAGGACGGCGTCGTAGACCGCCCGCTGCCACGGCGGCTTGCCGGCGAAGGTCTCCTCGACGGTGCAGCCCGGCACGCAGGTGTGCCCCTGGCCGGCGCGCGCGAACTCGCGGTCGCAGCGCGGGCACGTCCACCGGGTCGGCATGCCGTCCAGGATGGCACTCACAGCGGCGCGGCGCCGAGCGCCGGGATGGCGGCAGCCGCGTGCACCAGCCGCCGGGCCGCGGGCCACGCAACCGAGGGCTTCCGGCCGGCCGGCCGCGTCGCTACCGGGCCGGCGGCACGATGCCGTACTCGTGGATCTTGCGGTAGATCGTCGCCCGTGAGATGCCCAGCAGCTTCGCCGCCCGGACCTTGTTGCCGTCCGCGTCTTCCAGGCACCGCACGATGGCGTCCCGCTCGATCGACTCGAAGCGGTTGAGCGGCCGCCGCGTCACCGCGTGGAACTCGGCCGGGAGGTCGCCGGGGCGGATGGTGCCGGCCCGGCGGCGCTGGGCCACCTTGCGCAGCACCTGGTGGAGCTGGCCGGTGTTGCCCGGCCACTCCGCCCGCATCAGCAGGTGCAGCGCCGCCGCCGAGCACGTCAGCCGTCCGCCGTAGCCGAGTTTGCTCAGCACCAGCGGGACGAGTTCCGCGAGGTCCTCGACGTGGTGGCGCAGCGGCGGCACCCGGACCGTCCGGGGGAAGAACTTCAGCAGCTCGGCCAGCGCCGGCTCGGTTTCGGCCTCCGGCACGAGCGTGACGACCACCCACGGCGCGTCCGGGGCCTCGCGCAGCTGCCGCAGGACCGCGGCCAGCGCGTCGGCGGCGGGGGCGTTCAGGCGTTCGGCGTGCCGGATCACCAGCGTGCGGACCGGGGCTTCGGCGTGTTCGCGCCGCAGCGCGGCCCAGTCCGCGCCGAGGGCCGCGTCGACGGTCAGCAGCCGGGCCGCCGGGTGGTGGCGCTGGTGGAGGCCCTTGGCCAGGGTCAGCTTCCCGGTCCCGGGCTCGCCTTCCAGCGCGACCCACTCGCCGCGCTGGTGGCCCGTGTCGAGGTCGTGCCCGCAGCGCAGCCACAGCGGCGCCGAGCCGACGACGCCGGGCAGGTACATCGGCAGCATCGGCGTCGGGACGGCGAGGGTCTCCTCGGCCTCGATCAGCTTCACCGACAGCACGCCGCCCGCGGTGTCGGACTCGCGCCGGCCCGCGACGCGGCGGCAGAACACCCGCACCCGCAGCCCGCTGGAAAGGGACAGCGTCGCCGGGGTCCGCCGTCCCTCGGCCAGCGCCTCGGTGGCGTGGCCGAGCAGCACCGACTGGTCCGCCGGGTCGAGCAGCTGCCGAGCCCGGTCGTTCATCATCACGATGTCCTCGTTGAACGCCAGCACGATGCCCGTCCACCGCCGGCAGGTCTGCAGGTAGGCCTGGAACAGCAGCATCTCCCGCAGGTCGCTGTGCCGCAGCAGGGCCTGGCGGATCTGCTCGGCCGTGGACCGCGCCAGCGCGACGAGCAGCCCGCCCGCGTCCTTGTACCAGCAGGTGAGGTCGACGGCGCCGACCTTCTTGCCCGAGATCGGGTGGTGGATCGGGACCCCGGCGCACGCCAGGTTCTCCAGGTGCTCGGCGTAGTGCTCGTGCCCGAACACCGCCGTCGGGCGGCCGTCCTCCAGCGCGGTGCCGATGCCGTTGGTCCCGACCGACTGCTCGCCGTAGCTGAACCCGGGCACCAGCTCGACGCGCTCCAGGTGCCGGGCCAGGTCGGCGTCGCCGGTCCGCTGGGTGAGCACGACGCCGTTCGCGTCGGTGAGGATGAGGCTGATCGGCTGGCCGTCGAACTGCTCGCCGAGCTTGTCGAGCACCGGTTCGGCGCCGCGCATGAGCGGGATGTCGAGGTTCTGGTCGCCCAGGTAGAGCGGGTCGATCCGGTCGGCTTCGACCTGGAACTCCCGCGACCGCCGCCACGAGGCCAGTATCGTCGGCCGGACCGTGTCCGCGGGGACCGTTTCGGCGGTCAGGAACCGCACCCGGGAGCGGGCGAGCTCGTCGCCGGCGACCAGGGCCGTCTCGTCCACGTGACCTCCACTTCCCCGCGGCCCACGTGGGTGCGGGCACACCCGTTGTGCCGCCCGTCCAGGGTAAGCCGTGCGACGGCCGGACCGGTGTCTCAAATTGAGACGCTCTCCGCGGGCCACCGGCGGTGCGATGGACGCATGGCCGCCGAGACGTACAACCCCTGGACGATCGTCAACCTGGTCTTCACGCACCTGGCCGAGCAGGGCCTGCACCCGGCGCTCGGCGCGTCGGGCGACCCCGGCGAACCCGCCGCTGCGCTGCTGCGCGCGTTCGGGATCGTTCCGACGGTCGAGGGTGACGCGCGCGTGCAGGCGGGGATCCACGACGAGCTGGCCGGGCTGCGCGCGCGGCTGCTCGACACGCCCTGAACAGCGGTTCTGTCTCAGATTGAGACCCGCGTCCCCCGCGGATGCCCGCCTAATGGTCAACGCAGGAGGACGCCCCGGGCGGCGAGCTCAGGAGATAAGGAGTTGGTCCATGAGTCGCCAGAGTGTGGCGAAAGCCCACCAGAAGATCCAGGAACTGTCGTGGGAACCGGCGTACCACACCCCGGTTTCGCACTACGGGACCGACTACACCTTCCGGAAGGCCAAGAAGAAGGACCCGTTGAAGCAGGTCCTCCGCTCGTACTTCCCGATGCAGGAGGAAAAGGACCACCGGGTCTACGGCGCCGAGGACGGCGCGATCCGCGGCAACATGTTCCGCCAGGTCCAGGAACGCTGGCTGGAGTGGCAGAAGCTGTTCCTGTCGATCATCCCGCTGCCGGAGATCTCCGCCGCGCGGGCGATGCCGCTGCTGTTCCGCACGGTGCCGAACCCGGAACTGCACAACGGCCAGGCGATCCAGATGATCGACGAGGTCCGGCACTCGACGATCCAGCAGAACCTCAAGCGCCTGTACATGCAGAACTACATCGACCCGGCGGGGTTCAACTCGAGCCTGCGCAACTTCCAGAACGACTACTGCGGCACGATCGGCCGCCAGTTCGCCGAGGGCTTCATCACCGGTGACGCCATCACCGCGGCGAGCATCTACCTCACCATCGTCGCCGAAACGGCGTTCACGAACACGCTGTTCGTCGCCATGCCGGCCGAGGCCGCCGCCAACGGCGACTACCTGCTGCCCACGGTGTTCCACTCCGTCCAGTCCGACGAATCCCGCCACATCAGCAACGGCTACGCGACGCTGCTGATGGCGCTGTCCGACGAAAGCAACCACCAGCTGCTCGAACGCGACCTGCGGTACGCGTGGTGGAACAACCACGCCGTCGTCGACGCCGCGATCGGCACGTTCATCGAGTACGGCACCAAGGACCGCCGCAAGGACCGCGAAAGCTACGCGGAAATGTGGCGCCGCTGGATCTACGACGACTACTACCGCTCCTACCTCGTCCCGCTCGAGAAGTACGGCCTCGTCATCCCGCACGACCTCATCGAAGAAGCGTGGAACCGGATCTGGAACAAGGGTTACGTCCACGAGGTCGCGCAGTTCTTCGCCACCGGGTGGCTCGCCAACTACTGGCGCATCGACCCGATGACCGACGAGGACTTCGAGTGGTTCGAGTACAAGTACCCGGGCTGGTACGACAAGTACGGGAAGTGGTGGGAGAACTACAACCGCCTCGCGACGCCGAACGGGCACCACCCGATCGTCGCCGAGGACGTGGACTACGTGTACCCGCACCGCTGCTGGACCTGCATGGTGCCGTGCCTCATCCGCGAGGACATGGTGGTCGACGAGGTCGACGGCCAGCACCGCACGTACTGCTCGGAAACGTGCCGCTGGACCGACGCCGAGGCGTTCCGGCCCACCTACCAGGGCCGCAACACCCCGAACATGGGCCAGCTGGTCGGCGCCCGCGAGTGGGAGACGCTCTACCACGGCTGGAACTGGGCCGACGTCGTCTCCGACATGGGCTTCGTCCGCGACGACGGCAAGACCATGGTCGCGCAGCCGCACCTGGACCTCGACCCGAAGAAGATGTGGACGCTCGACCACCTGCGCCGGATGCCCGAGGTGCAGTCGCCGAACGTGCTGCTCAACCAGATGACCGCCGAGCAGCGCGCCGCGTTCGTGGCCGACTACAACCGCCAGGGCCCGGCCGGGCGCCCGGCACCGCAGGCCTGACGGGCAGGGTCCGGCATGAACGAAAAGCACCGCGTCCGGTTCGAGCCGGTCGGGATCGAGATCGACGTCGCCGAGGACCAGACGATCCTGCGCGCCGCCGCCGAGCAGGGCGTCATGCTCATGCACGGCTGCAAGGAAGGGCAGTGCGCGGCCTGCAAGTCGTTCCTCCTCGACGGCGACGACGTCGAACACGACCGGTACTCGACCTTCGCGCTCCCCGACTACGAAAAGGAGGAAGGCTTCACGCTGCTGTGCCGGGCCCACGCCTACGAAGACCTGACCATCGAACTGCTCAACTACGACGAGGAGATGATCCAGTCCGGCCTGCCGATCCAGGAGGCGGAGGTCGAGGTGGTCGCCAACGAGAACGTGACGCACGACCTACGGCACCTGGTCGTCCGGCTGGACCAGGACCTGAAGTTCTTCCCCGGCCAGTACCTCGACTTCGCCATCCCGGGGACCGAGGAGACGCGGTCGTTCTCGATGGCCAACACCTCGGCCCGCGACGGGCTGCTCGAGTTCGTCATCAAGATCTACCCCGACGGGCTGTTCTCCCGGTTCCTCGACGCCGAAGTCGCGGTCGGCGACCGGCTTCGGGTGACCGGCCCGTTCGGGGTGTTCACCTTGCGGGACAACCCGGGCAAGGACCTCGTCTTCGTCGGCGGCGGCGCCGGGATGGCGCCGATCCTGTCCCTGCTGCGGTCCATGGCCGAGCGCGGCATCGACCGGAAGGCGACCTTCTACTACGGCGCCCGCCGCCGTCACGACCTCTGCTTCGAGGCGGAGCTGCGGGCGCTGGAAGAGAAGCTGCCGAACTTCCGTTACGTACCGGCGCTTTCCGAGCCGGGTGACGACGACTGGACCGGCGAGACCGGGTTCGTCACCGACGTCCTGCGCCGGGCCGGCGTCGACCTCACCGGTGCCGACGCCTACGTCTGCGGGCCGCCGCCGATGGTCGAGGCGGCGCTGGAGCTGCTGCCCGCGCTCGGCGTCGACGGCAAGCGCGTCTTCTACGACAAGTTCACCACCACGGGCGAAGGGTAAGGAACCCATGACAGCCACCCATGAACGCAGCGTGCCCAAGCCGACGTTCACCGACGCCGAGGCGGGCGCGAAGGTCTTCCCGGACTCCGCCGCCCGCCAGTACAACTACTTCACTCCGGCCAAGCGCAAGCAGAGCCACTACGAGGACGTCACCGTCGAGGTCCAGCCCGACCCGCGGCACTACCTGTCCCAGGGCTGGCTCTACGCCTTCGCCGACGGCCAGGGCGGCTACCCGCTGGAGTGGACGGCGCTGAAGGCGTGGGGCTCGGACCGGCCGCTGCCCGAACGCGGCCCGGGCTCCGGCGGCAAGGGCTACGACTGGCCGGCACTCGGCTGGCACGAGTTCCGCGACCCCAACGAGGAGTGGGAGCTCACTCTCTACCGGTACAACGCGAACGTCGTCCGCCAGCTCAACCAGAACATCGACGCCGCGCGCCAGGCCAAGGCGTTCGAGCAGTGGAACCGCAACTGGGTCGACTTCGTCGCCAAGCACGTCGGCGCGTGGATGCACGTCGACCACGGCCTCGGCCTGTACCTGTTCGCCAACGCCAACCGCCGTGCCCCGACGAACATGCACAACAACGCGATCTCGGTCAACAGCATGCATCGCATCCGCGCGGCGCAGGACCTGGCGCTCTACAACCTGACGCTCGCCGAGGAGATCGAGGGCTTCGACGGCACCGCCCACCTCTCGACGTGGAACGAGGACCCGGCCTGGCAGGGCGTGCGGGAGACCGCCGAGCAGCTGACCGGGATCTGGGACTGGGGCGAGGCGATCTTCGCCGCGAACGTCGTCTTCGAACCCTTGGTCGGCGAGCTGTTCCGCAGCAACCTGGTGCAGCAGGCCGCGCCCGCGAACGGCGACTTCGTCACCCCGACGCTGATCGGCGCCGAGGAGTTCGACTTCTCCGAACGCGACCTCCGCTACACCAAGCCGCTGTTCCACCTGCTGATCAACGACAAGGAGTTCGCCGACCACAACAAGGCGCTGCTGCAGAAGTGGCTCGCGGACTGGGTGCCGAAGAGCATCGCCGCCGCCCGCGCGCTGCAGCCGCTGTGGTCGCAGCCCGACGCCAAGCCGATCCGGTTCGAGGACGGTCTCGACCGCGTGAAGAGCCGGTTCGCCGGCATCCTGTCCGAATTGGGCCTCAAAGCACCGGAGGAGCTGGGCCAGTGACTGTCTTCAAGACCGCGGAAAGCCCGTTCAAGGCGGACAACACCGCGTCGAACATGTGCGGGTTCACCCTGATGAACAACCAGGTGGGCGCGATCATCGCGGAAGTCATGGCCGCCAAGGAGAACGTGACCGTCACCCCGCTGCCGTCCATGATCCGCGTCGACGCCCGGGGCCGGACGGACCTCGTCTACGCCGAGGTCGACGAGGCCGCCGGCGAGGAGGAGGGCTGGTTCAACGCGGCCGAGTTCGAGGAGAGCATGTCCACCCACTACGGGCGCATGATCCACGAGGACGACCGCACGATCATGTTCGCCAACCCCGAAGACGCGGCCGAATACCTCGACTTCGACCTCAAGCCCGTTCGCTAGGCACCAGCACTCGATCCGCTCAGGAAGGATCACCCATGTACGAAAAAGACGGCGAAAAATACTTCGTGGTGGACGCCCACACCCACTTCTGGGACGCGAGCCCGGAGAACTGGGTGGAGGGCCAGGAGGAATACGCCAAGGGCTGGATCGAGTGCTTCCACGCCTACCAGGGGCTCGGCCCGAAGGAGACGCACTGGCCGATCGACCGGTTCCAGAAGTACTCCGAGGAACTGATGATGCACGACCTGTTCGAGGTCGGGCACGTCGACAAGGCCATCTTCCAGCCGACCAACCTGCGGCAGTGGTACAAGACCGGGTTCAACACCACCGAGAACGACGGCGCGCTGGCCGAGAAGCACCCGGACAAGTTCCTCGTCAACACCACCTTCGACCCGCGGGAAGGCGACGCGGGGATGAAGGCGTTCGAGGAGCGGGTCAAGCGGTACAACTGCAAGGGCGTCAAGCTGTACACGGCCGAGTGGCGGGGCGGCTCCCGCGGCTGGAGCCTCAAGGACCCCGCGGCGGCTCGTTACCTCGAGAAGTGCGAGCAGCTCGGCGTCAAGAACGTCCACATCCACAAGGGGCCGACGATCTGGCCGCTGGACAAGGACGCCTTCGACGTGTCCGATGTGGACCAGGTGGCGACCAGCTTCCAGGGCCTCAACTTCATCGTCGAGCACGTCGGCCTGCCGCGCATCGAGGACTTCTGCTTCATGGCCACCCAGGAGCGGAACGTCTACGCGGGGCTCGCCGTCGTGGTCGGCGGCCTGATGCACGCCCGCCCGAAGTTCTTCGCCAAGGTCATGGGCGAGCTGATGTTCTGGCTCGGCGAGGACAAGCTGATCTTCGGCGCGGACTACGCCATCTGGGAACCGAAGTGGCAGGTCGAGGGCTTCGTCGACTGGAACATGCCCGATGACGACGAGCTGTCGGACTTCGCGCCGCTGACCGTCGACCAGAAGAAGAAGATCCTCGGCCTGAACGCCGCCCGGCTCTACGACATCGACGTCCCCGAGGAGCTGAAGCTCGCGGACCCGAAGAACGTCGAGCCCGTCGGCGTGCCGAACCCGTGACCGCCGTGGTGACCGGCGCCCGCGCCGCCGTGTGGGCGGCGCTGGGCACCGTCCGGGATCCCGAACTGGACGAACCCCTCACCGACCTCGGGTTCGTGGCCCGCTGCGAGGTGAGCGACGCGGGCCACGCCGTCGTCCGGCTGCGGCTGCCCACGTACTTCTGCGCGCCCAACTTCGCGTTCCTGATGGTCGCGGACGCCTACGACGCCGTCGCCGGGGTGCCGGGCCTGACCGGGCTCGACATCCGGCTCGACGACCACTTCGCGTCCGACGTCATCAACCGCGGAGTGGCCGCGCGGCGGGGGTTCGTGGCGTCGTTCGACGGCGAGGCCGTCGACGAGCTCGACACGCTGCGGTACGACTTCGTCCGCAAGGCCGTCCTGGCCGGCACCGACCGCGTCTGCCGGTCCCTCGGCCGGGACCCGCGATCGCTGACCCTCGGCGACGTCCCGCCGAGCCCCGACCTGGACCGGCTGCGGGCCCGCCGCCGCGAGCTCGGCCTGCCCGCCGAGGACGGCGACCCGCTGCTGCTCGACCCGGCTACCGGTACGACCCCAGCCGACGCGAAGCGGTATCTCGCCTTTGCGCGGCTGACCCGCACGAGCATGGAGGCCAATTCGGGCGTCTGCCGCGGCATGCTGCACGCGCGGTACGCCCTGACCAGCGAAGAGGAGGGCACGGGATGAAGGCCGTGCGGCTGCACGAGTACCACCAGCACCCGGTGATCGAAGACGTCCCGGAGCCGCGCGCCACCGGCCCCTTCGACGTCGTGGTGAAGATCGGCGGCGCCGGCGTCTGCCGCACCGACCTGCACATCATCGAGGAGCAGTGGGCCGAGAAGTCCGGCGTCGAGCTGCCGTACACGATCGGCCACGAGAACGCGGGCTGGGTGCACGAGGTCGGCCCGGCGGTGACGAACGTCGAGGTCGGCGACACGGTCATCCTGCACCCGACGCCGACGTGCGGGCTGTGCCACGCCTGCCGCGCGGGCGACGACATGCACTGTCCCAACGGGAGCTTCCCCGGGATCAGCAGTGACGGCGGGATGGCGGAGTACCTGCTGACGTCGGCGCGGGCGTGCATCAAGCTCGACCCGGCGACCCGCCCGGAAGACGTCGCCGCGCTCGCCGACGCGGGCATCACCGCCTACCACGCGGTGCGCAAAGCCGTCCCGCAGCTGTACCCGGGCACCACCTGCGTCGTCAATGGCGCCGGCGGCCTGGGGCACATCGGCATCCAGTCGCTTCGCGCGTTGACGGCCGCTCGCGTGATCGTGGTCGACCGCAACGCCGACGCCCTCGAACTGGCGGCGACCCTGGGGGCCGACGAGACGGTGCTGGCCGACGGCAAGCAGGTCGAGGCCGTGCTCGACCTGACCGGCGGCAACGGCGCCGAGGTCGTCCTCGACTTCGTCGCCGAGCAGGGCGCCCAGCAGGACGCCTTCGCGATGACGCGGCGCGCCGGGTCGCACTTCGTCATCGGCTACGGCTCGAACATCGAGATCCCGACGATCGACATCATCTCCACCGAACGCAACATCATCGGCAACCTCGTGGGCACCTACAACGACCTGGCCGAGCTGATGGTGCTCGCCCAGGCCGGGAAGGTCACCCTGCACACGAAGAAGTACCCGCTGGACGCGGCGCTCGACGCACTGGCCGACCTCGACGCCGGGCGCGTGCGCGGCCGGGCCATCCTCACCCCCTAGGAGCAGCCATGGCGAAGGAACTGCGGTTCGGCTCGGACGCCCGCGACCTGCTGCTGGCGGGCGTCGACAAGCTGGCCGAAGCGGTCAAGTCCACGCTGGGCCCCAAGGGCCGCAACGTGATCATCGAGAAGATCACCGGTTCGCCGGTGGTCACCAACGACGGCGTCACCATCGCCCGCGAGATCCACCTCAAGAACCAGTTCGAGAACATGGGCGCGCAGCTGGTCAAGGAAGCGGCGATCAAGACCAACGACGTCGTCGGCGACGGCACCACCACGGCCACCGTGCTCGCCCAGGCGATCGTCCGCGAGGGCATGCGGGCGATCTCGGCCGGCGGCAACCCGGTGCTCGTCAAGCGCGGTATCGACCACGCCGTCGGGCTGCTGGTGGCGCACTTGGAGAAACAGGCCCACCCCGTGGTGTCCGAACAGGACTACGCGCGGGTGGCGGCGATCTCGGCCAACGACGACGACGCCGTCGGCGCGGTCATCGCCAAGGCGCTGCACACCGTCGGCGACGGCGGGGTGGTGACGGTCGAGGAGTCGCCGTCGATCGGGATGAGCGTCGAGTTCGTCGAAGGCTTCGAGTTCGACAACGGCTACCTCTCGCCGTACCTGGTCACCGACCCGGGCCGGCTGGAAGCGGTGCTCGACGACCCGTACATCCTGATGTGCGCGGAGAAGATCACCAAGGTGCAGCAGCTGATGCCGTTGCTGGACAAGGTGATGCGCGCGCCCAGGCCATTGGTGGTGATCGGCGAGACGGTCGAAGGCACGGCGTTGTCGATGCTGGTGCACAACCACATGAACGGCACGTTCCAGTCGGTCGCCGTCCGCGCACCGGGCTTCGGCGACCGGCGGCTGCACAAGCTGGAGGACCTCGCGGCGATCGTCGGCGGCGCGGTGCTCTCGCGGCAGTCCGGGTTCACGATGGAGACGATGACGCTGGAGCACCTCGGCCGGGCCAAGCAGGTCCGGGTCACCGAGAACCGCACGACCATCGTGGGCGGCGCCGGTTCGTCCGAGGCCGTCGAGTTCCGGGTCGGGCAGCTGCGGGCGGAGCTGGAGCGAGCGCAGTTCGGCGTCGACGAGGACGTCCTGACCGAACGGATCGGCGCCCTGACCGGCAAGGTCGCCGTCGTCCGCGTCGGCGCGGCGACCCCGGCCGAGCTGAAGGAGCTGCAGCACCGGGTCGAGGACGCCCTGTCGGCGACCCGGGCGGCGATGGCCGAAGGCATCGTGGCCGGCGGGGGAGCGGCACTGCTCCACGCCGAGAAAGCCCTGGAAGGACTCGGGCTCGAAGGTGACCAGGCCATCGGCGTCGAGATCGTGCGGCGCGCGCTGGCCGAGCCCGCGTTCCTGATCGCGCACAATGCGGGCCACCCGGCGCACGAGATCGTCGCCCGCACCCGCGAGCTCGGCAGCGACGAGGGCTTCGACGCCCTGCACGACCGGTACGGGGACATGATCGCCCTCGGCGTGGTGGACCCGCTGCGGGTGTGCCGCTCGGCCGTGCAGAACGGCGCTTCGGTGGCGGGCCTGCTGCTCACGACGAACTCGCTGATCGCCGAGGAACAGACCCCGTGGGGCGGCAGCCCGGCGCTGATGACCGAGTTCGGTCCGCTGGACGAGGGCCTGCACCAGCCTTCGCCCGACGCGAGCACGCCGCAGTCCCTCGGGATGGGCCCCTCCGTCGGCTGAGCCGGCGGAGTGCGGAGGTCTCCTCGCCGGCGTCCTGAGCCCCGGCGGGGAGACCTCCGGCCCGCCGGGGCTCAGCGAGCGAGCCCGTGGCGGGCCAGTTCGTGCCCGGCCAGCTTCGCGATGACGTCCCGGTCGCGTTCCCGCCAGCCGGTGGCCGGCTCGCCCACCGAAGCCAGCCGCCCCAGCGGCTGGGTGGCCAGGGCCCGCAGGGCCAGGAGGTCCAGGCCCTCGTCGCCGAGGGCCCGCAGCCGCGCGGCCGCGGTGGCGCGGCGGACGTAGTGCCAGCGCAGCGGCAACCACGACACCAGGAGCGTCAGCACGGGCAGGGCGATGATGACCGCCGCCAGCCACCAGGCCAGGTTCCCGACGGCCTCGATCTGCCACCGGCCCGCGTCCGTGAGCTTGCCGCCGACGTCCGAACCGCCGTGGAGGGCCTTGGCCAGCGCGTCCCCGACGAGCGGGATGCGGTCGGCGGAGTTCGCCGCGGAGTCGAAGGTGCCGCGCAGGCCGGTGCCGGCGTCGACGAGCCCGTCCCCGGGCGCCCGCAGCTTCATGACCTGGTCGTACACCGAGGTCCCGAGCCACACCGCGATGACGACGAGCAGCACGGCCAGTAGGTCGCTGACGAGCTGGGCGGTACGGCGGATCGGCCGTTCGGCGTAGAGCTGCATCGGGCACGCCTTTCGCGGTGGGGGAGCGCGGCCACGGCAACGTACCCGTGGCCTCGCCGGGCGAACCGCGCGGTCGTTCTATGACGACCGTCATAGTGTGTCCGGGGCCGGAGTGTGGTCCCCTGTGACTATGACCACTGTCATAGAGGCGGCTGACCGCGCAGGGGTCGCCGCCCTCGTCGCGGCGTGCTCACCGGACAGTCTCCGGCGCCGGTTCATGATGGGCGGCCCGGCTCGGCCGGCCGACGTCTTCCAGCGCTACCAGCGGTTCCTGCTCGCCGGACCACCGGACGGCGTCGCGCTGCTCGCCCACCGCGGCGGCACGCCGGTGGGGCTGCTCAACTTCGCCTCCCCGGCGCCGGGGGAGGCGGAGATCGGCATCCTCGTCGCCGACGCGTGGCAGCGGCAGGGGATCGGCAGCGCGCTGAGCCGGTGGCTGTGGGCGTCCGGGCGCTGGCCGGGCTGGACGGTGCGCGCCACGGTGCAGGCCGGCAACACCGGCGCCGAGGCGCTGCTGCTGCGCCAGGGTTTCCGGCCGGTGCCGTCCTACGAGCGCGGCGAACGCGACTTCGCGCTGGTCGTCCCGGACTGGGCTACCATGACGGACGTCATGAAGGAGGCAGCCGATGACGAGGACGCCGCGCGAGCGGATGGTGCTCAGCGCCGCGCAGCTGGTGCGGATCCAGGGTGTCGGGGCGACCGGCATGCGGGACGTGGTCGCCCACGCCGAAGCGCCCCGGGGATCCCTGCAGCACTACTTCCCCGGCGGTAAGGACCAGCTGATCGCCGAAGCCGTCGCCTGGGCCGGCGACTACGCCGCCCGGCGGGTGGCACGCGTCGCGGCGAAGATCGAGGACCCGACGCCGGGCAAGCTGTTCGCGGCCATGGCCGCCCAGTGGCGTGACGAGTTCACCCGGGACGGTTTCGACGGCGGCTGCCCCCTGGTCGCCACGGTCGCCGACACGGCCGCGACGAGCGACGGCCTGCGCGAAGCGGTCGGCAAGGCGTTCGACGGCTGGCAGCGCCCGGTCGCCGCCACGCTGGAACAGCTCGGCGTGCCACCGGCCCGCAGCACGCCGCTGGCGGTGCTGATGCTGAGCGCGCTGGAGGGCGCGATCGTCCTGGCGCGGGCCCACCAGGACGTCGCCCCACTCGACACGGTGGTCACGGAACTGCGGCCTCTGCTCGACGGAGCGGTGGACAAGCGCCGCCGTCGCGCCTAGAGATCGCGGAAGAACTCCCGGATGTCGTCGACGAGGACATCCGGCGCCTGCAGCGACGCGAAGTGGCCACCGGTGTCGTACTCCCGCCAGCGAGTCACGGTGTTCGACAGCTCGGCCAGGCCGCGGATGGCGTGGTCACCCCGGAAGTTCGCGACGGCGGTCGGCACCCCGGACGGCGCCGGCCGCTGACCCCAGCTGTCCGTGGCCTCGAAGTAGAGGCGTGCGGCCGAGCCGGCGGTGCGGGTGAGCCAGAAGATCGTCACGTCGGTCAGGATCGCGTCCCGGCTCACCGGGGTCTGCTCCGTGGCGGCAGGATCCCAGTCGACGAACCATTCGAGGTTCCACGCGAGCTGCCCGGCGGGGGAGTCGTTGAGGGCGTAGGCGAGGGTCTGCGGGCGGGTGGCCATCTGCGTGGCGTAGCCGGAGTGGGCGTACCACCAGGTCTGGTTCTCCAGCGCCCGCTTCCGGTCCGCTTCGGACAGTCGCTCGAGATCCCCGGGAGCGGTCGGCACCCCGGCATTGGCAACGGCGTTGACGTGCACCCCCAGCACGGCATCCGGAGCGACCCGCCCGAGTTCGGGCGAGACGATGCTGCCGAAGTCGCCACCCTGGGCCCCGTAGCGTTCATAGCCGAGCCGGCGCATGAGTTCGGCCCAGGCCAGGGCGGTCCGGCGCGTGTTCCAGCCGGTTTCCTTTGTGGGGCCCGAGAATGCGAAGCCCGGAACGGACGGTGCAACGACGTGGAAGGCATCGGCCGGGTCCCCGCCGTGCTTCCGCGGGTCGGTGAGCGGACCGATGATGTGCCGGAAGTCGGCTGTGGTGCTCGGCCAGCCGTGGGTGAGGATCAGCGGGGTGGCGTCCGGTTCCGGGGAACGGACGTGCAGGAAGTGGATCCGCTGGCCGTCGATGGTCGTGGTGAACTGGGGGAAGGCGTTGAGCTCGGCTTCCTGGGCTCGCCAGTCGAAGGTGTTCTGCCAGTAGTCGACGAGGTCGGTCAGGTAGGTTTCGCTGACGCCGTATTTCCAGCCTGCGTTGGGGAGTTCGCCTGGCCAGCGGGTCCGGGACAGGCGGTGGTGGAGTTCGTCCAGTTCGGACTCGGGGATGTCGATGTGGAAGCGGTCCATGGTCGTGAGTGTTCCTGCTAAGTAGGACGTCCCTTGTCCTACTTCTTCCTTCTTCGGCTTCGCTGGTTGCACCCGTTCGTGTGATGATCAGGTGTTCGATCGTCGGTATTGTCGAGGTATGGCCCCGAACGTGATGCAGGAAGCCGAGGCGGTGGCGCTGGCCGACCGTGTCGGTGAGCTGCTCACGGCCATCCGGTCTGCTGAGGCTGAGCTGGGTGCGGTGTTGGTGGAGATCGAGCAGCGCGGGGTTATGGAGCTGTTCGGCTACCGTTCCGTCGCACGGCTTCTCGAGCATCTCGCGGATGTGCCGAAGGCGGCGGCGGAACGGGCGGTGCAACGTGCCCGGGCTCTCAATCCCGGCCGCGCTCTCGACGGCACCCCCATTCCCGCCCTGGCCCCGGCCACCGGCGCCGCGGCTCTGTCTGGTCGCCTCAGTACCCCGATGATCGACGTGATCGTCGGTGCCCTCACCGACATCCCGCCCGAGCACCGCGACACCGCCGAGGATCACCTGTTGTCTTTCGCCGCCGAGGCGGGGCACAAGCAGGTTGCTGCGCTCGGTGCGCGGATCCTGGCCCACCTCGACCCTGACGGCCCCGCACCCGAGGACACTGAACCGGCCACCCCGACCCGGGAACTGTCGCTGCGGCGGAAGAGATCCGGGATGTGGGAGCTGCACGGCAGGTTCGATGATGAGACCGGTACCCGCGCCAGTGCCCTGCTGGATGCGTTGGCGCAGCGCCGCACCACCGACGAGGGTCCGGATCTACGGTCTCCGCAGGAACGCTACGGCGACGCTTTCTCCGACACTCTCGACTTGGCGTTGAACTCTCCGGACTTGCCGATGCAGGCGGGGGAACGCGCCCACGTCCTGGTCGCCGTCTCCCTCGATGACCTCAAAACCGGGGTGGGTGCGGCGACGTTGGGCGACACCGGCCGCATCTCCGCCGCCGAGGCGCGGATCCACGCCTGCGACAGCATGATCATCCCCGCGGTGCTGGGCGAGAAAAGCGAACCCCTCAATCTCGGCCGCCTCCGCAGGTTGATCTCCGCCGGCCTGCGCCGCGCCCTGTACCTCCGCGACCGCGGGTGCGCCTTCCCGGGCTGTCACCGCCCACCGCGGCATTGCCAGGGGCATCACATCCGGCACTGGGCCGAGGGCGGCCCCACCGATCTGGGGAACTTGGTGTTGATGTGCGCCTACCACCACCGGCTCCTGCATCGCTCCGGCTGGGAAGTCCGCATCGCTGCCGACGGCCTCCCGGAGTTCCTGCCACCGCGCTTTCTGGACAAACTCCGAAAACCCAGGCGCAACAACCTGCACCAACCGCTGCCCTTCGCAGCCTGAAGACGGGAAAGGCCCGCAGCCCCACGGCTACGGGCCTACACCCACACCCCACCGGGCGCAGCAAAGGCCAACAGCCACCCCGCCCGACATGGCTCACGCGCACCGTCCTCGAGGAACCCGCCCGCGCCACTTGTCGTGTGCGGCAAGGCCACCGCACAGCAAAAGGCCACCAGTGGCCAACAGCCCGCCGGACATGACCCCGCGCGCCATACCCAGGGAACCCGCCAGCGCCACCTGCCGTGCGCAGCAGAGGCCGTCGCGGCGAATAGCCACCCAGGCCGACCGCAAGCCGCAGCAGAATCTCCCCGCCAGCCCATTCGTCGAGCTCCCGGCCACGTGATCTGCCCGATTCCCAGCTCAATCGCGTCGAAGAGCGATCCCGCTCGTTCTCCCCGCGTCAGCGGCGTAAACCGGGCCACCGGCCATCAGCAGCAACCGCGACCAGCGGCCAGCAGGCACCCCGACCCGCAAGCCGCAGCGGAATCTCCCCGCCAGCCCATTCGCCGCGCTCCCGGCCACGTGATCTGCCCGATTCCCAGCTCAATCGCACCGAAGAGCGACCCCGCCCGTTCTCCCGCGTCAGCGGCGTAAACCGGGCCACCGGCCGGCAGCAGCAACCGCGACCAGCGACCAACACCCCCCGACCGCAGGCCAGCAGCAGAACCTGCTCCGAGCCACCCACCGCACCCCGCGGCCCGTAAAGCCACGCCACCCGTTCGAGGGGACTGACTTCCCTTGCCCAACCTGTCCAGGGATTGTGGTCTTTCGGGCATCCGGGCGACGGTCCCGACGCGGGCCGGTCGTGCACTGCTACTGTTCGTGGGGAACTTGCTTGAAGGCTTGACGAAAAGGATCCGGCGAGGGGAAATGGCGGAGCGGTTCGAGTTCGTCCTCGAGGTCTTCGAAGCCCTCGTTGTCGGCCGGGCGACCGGGGGGGATGTGCAGCGTTACCCCCTTCGTGCCGGTCATCTGCCCAGTGATCCCGTGCGGTTCGTGCGGGTTGCCCGGCAGGTCTATGACGCCCTTGAAGAACGGCGGCTCTCCGTCTCCGGTGAACTTCACCCCGGGGTGCGGACCGCCTTCGAACTGCTCGCCGAGCCCCGGGTGTCGGTCGCCGTCAGCGGGATCGATGGGCTCGGGGCCGATGTGGCCGTTCTCGTCGTCACCGATGGTGCTCAGGCGCTCGGGATCACCCAGGCTCCGGACACCGATGACCTGCTCTTCTCCCTCTTCGCCGACGAGGACCTCGTCGAGGTCGTCACCGGGGTGCTTCCGCCCGCTCCCGCCGCCACCACCGGGCGGCACGTCGTGCACCGGGCTGCCGGGCGGGAGGTTTCGGCCATGACCGCCAAGCGGATCGCCGAGGCCGAATTCGACGAAGAAGAGACCGATGCCTTCGGGATGATCGAGGTCAAGGCCGTCGTGCGGCCCGGGCGGCGGGCGCCGGCGCCGAAGTCCTCCGATGTCGCCGTGCTCGAACGGGTGCTTGCCGAACCGCGGCTCGGGGGTGGGCACATCGCCGTCAGTGCGCAGGGGCGGCGGGGGGAACGGCTGGCCGGTGAGCCGCTGAGCTGGCTCGACACCGCCGATGGCCGGTACCTCGTGCACACCCGGACCGGGGAGTCCGGGGAGCTGACCGCCGAATACGTGCCGGCCGGGCGGGCCGATCTCGCGCGGGCCATCCGCGACGCGATCGCCGCCGTCTACTGATCGGGGAGGACCAGATGACGACCGATGAGACCGCCGCGACGGTCCAGGCTGTCCAGGCCACCAAGCAGCTCCAAGCCGCCACGACCCCCGAGACGAAGGCCGTGGCCGCGCTTCGGGTCGGGCTCGCCGGGGCGCAGCTGAAGCGGCTCGCCCAGAGCGGTGGCTTCGCCATCGACGACACCACCGGCAACCAGCTGATCGAGGCGCTCGAAGGCGTGCTCGAGTCCCTCGAAGCGCGGTGGGCCGCCCTGCAGCGGCTGCACGACGCCCCGGCCATGAGCCGGACCGCCACCGGGCAGTGGGTCTCCGCGCACATGGTCAGCACCGCCGCCGACGAGCACGGCCTGGTCACCCAGCTGCAGGCCGCGCGGCAGGAGTTCCCCACCTACATCGAAGCCATCAAGCTGGCCAAGCAGAACTACAAGTCCCGGGAAGAGACGACGCAGAAGACGTTGACCTCGCTCCCGACCGCCGACCAGAGCTGAGGGAGACCGTGGCACCCACCGCCGAGTCCGTCTCGGACCCGTCGTCGCCGGACTACGACCCGCGCAGTCCGCTCTACGACGTGACCGCCGATTCGTCGTCGAAGTACTACGTCGGGCCGCTGACCACGGACCACTCGCCCTCGGGCGACCAGATCCGCGAGATGGCCACCAGGCAGGTCGACGACGAGATCCGGCGCGGCTGGCTCGGGCCGGTCGTCGACCCGGTGCTGCGCGACAAGAAGATCCAGGAGCTCTACCAGCAGCACCTCGACGACGCCAAGCACGGCCTCGACGAGGGTCTCACCATGCGTGAGAACGGCGGCGCGCCGCGCACGCTGTGGACCAACGCCAGCCACGAACAGATGAACGAAGCCATCACGCAGGACGCCAACCCGGCGACCGTCGCGGAAACTTCGGAAGAATGGGTGCGCGTCGGCAACGACCTCGGCACCCACCAGAAGACCCTCGCCGACGCGATCAACGCCAGCACCAGCAACTGGCAGGGCGGCGCCGGTGACGCCGTCCGCGAGCACCTCGCCGGCGTCGGCAAGTGGCTGGGCGCGACCGCGCAGGGCGCCACGCTCGCCGGCCGCCAGCAGGAGATCCACTCCCAGGCGCTCAACGAGACCCAGCGGCAGATGGCCGCGAACCCGCCGGTCCAGTTTGACCTGCAGTCGACCAACCAGCGCCTGATGTCGATGACCGACCCGGTGCAGTACGCGGCCGCCGCGGGCGAGGCCATGCAGACCTACCGGGCGCAGCAGGCCGCGCGGGAACACGCCGCGCAGATCATGACCCAGTACGACGAGACCATCGGCGGCGCGGTCGCCACCCCGCGCTTCCCGGCCCCGCCGAAGCTGCCGAGCGCGACCGCGCGCACCGCCGGCTCGTCCGCCATGGGTGGCTCCGGCGCCGGGGGCGCGCAACCGCTGATGGCACGGACCGCGATGGACGGCGTGACCCCGCAGACCCCGCTCGACGCGAACGCGGCGGCCCTGGGCGGCGCCGGTGCAGGTGGCGGTGCGGGCATCCCCGGCGGCGGCTCGGGCGCCGGCGGCAGCGGCTTCTCCGGCAGCGGCTTCTCCGGCAGCGGCATCCCGGGCGACGGCAGCGGCTCGGGCAGCGGGTTCTCCGGCAGCGGCATCCCGGGTTCCGGCGGCTCCGGCAGTGGCATTCCAGGCAGTGGCATTCCGGGCAGCGACATCCCGGGCAGCGGCTTCTCGGGCAGTGGCATCCCCGGTGGCGGCAGCGGCGGCGCCGGTGGTGCGGGCTTCACGCCGCCGAACTTCGACGCCCCCGGCGGCCCCTCCGGCGGCAACTTCAGCGGTGCCGGCATCCCCGGCTCGTCGCTGCCGCACTTCGACGACTCGACGACGTCGTCCGGCTTCACGCCCTCCGGCATCCCGGGCGGCGGGGGCACCGGCGGCAGCGGGTACACCCCGCCGTCGATCCCGAACATCCCGGACATTTCCGGCGGGGGCGGCGGGACCGTCCGCGGCGGCAGCCCGATCCCCGGGTTCACCCCGCCCGGCATCGACCCGATCACCGGCCTGCCCACCGGCACCGGTCCGGGTGGCATCCCCGGCGGGGGCACCGGGACCGGCAAGATGCCGACCATCGGGCGCCTCGGCGGGATCAACGGCGAAAGCATCGCGAGCCGGCTCGGTGGCATCGGCGGCGGTGGCGGTGCCGGGGGCGGGTCCCTCGGCGGCATCGGCGGTGGCGGCGCCGGTGGTGGTGCGGCCGGTGGCGGCGTGCGGGGCACGGGCGCGGGCAGCCTGAGCGGCGGTGCCGCTTCCGGCGCGGCCGCGGAAGCCGAAGCGGCGGCGGCGCGCAACGCGATGTCGGGCCGCGGTGCGGCCGGCGCGGCCGGCTCCCCGGGCATGGGCGGCATGGGTGCCGGTGCCCGCGGCGGCAAGAAGGACGACGACAAGGAACACAAGTCGGCCGACTACCTCGAGAGCGACGACCCGAACTTCTTCGCCGGGGAGCAGGTCGTGGCACCGCCGGTGATCGGCGACTGGAAGAACCAGGATTGGAAGTGAGCGCATGACGGCCGCCGGCTTCGAGGTCGAACCGGACGACTTGGTCGCGCACGCGAGTCACGTCGAGAGCCTGGTCGAACGGCTCGGCACCGCGTCCCAGGCGGCCGACACGGCCATGTCCGACCACGCCTACGGGCTGCTGTGCGCGTTCCTCCCGCCGATCATCCGGCCGACGAACGAGCAGGCGAAGGAAGCGCTGACGGCGTCGGGCGAAGGCGTGCGGGGGCTCGCCGACAACGTCAGGACGGCCGCGCAGTCCTATCGCGATGGCGAAGAGGGCAACGCGCAGCCGTTCGAACGTCAGCTCGCGGCGTCGTCGCCGCGCGCGGTGGAAGCGAGGACGAACGCATGACCGGCCCGAACGGCCTGGGGGACCTGATCCGGGACCCCGACGAGACCATCCGCCGGATGGACGACTGGGCGGCCGGGTTCGCGGCGAAGGCGCAGCGGTACCAGGCGGCGCAGGAGCAGACCGAACGGCTGCGGCTGACCGCGACCAGCGCCGACGGCGCGGTCAGCGTCACCGTCGGCGCGGACGGCACCGTCACCGACCTGACGTTCTCGAACAAGGTCAAGTCGTTCCCGCTCGAAGAGCTGTCGCGGCAGATCCTGACGACGATGCGGCGCGCGCAGGCCGGCATCGCCGACCGCGTCGCCGGGGTGATGGCCGAGCAGCTCGGCGACGAGGACCGCGAAACCCGCGGTGCGCTGCTGGACAACCTGCGTGGCCGGTTCCCGAACCCGGACGAGCCGGACGAGCAACCGCCCGTACCGCCGGCTCCGGTGCCGCCGGCCCCGGCGGGTGGCGCGGCGTCCCCGCCCGCCCAGGGCACCCCCCAGGCGCCGCCGCGGCGGCGCACCGACTCCGACGATGAGGACAACAATCCGTGGTGAACCCATTGGTCGCCGAGACCAAGGATTCCACGAAGGCGTATTCGGGTGTTTCGCTGCTGGAGTCGGCGAATGATCTGAAGTCGGCCATCGAAAGTGGCGACTGGGCGTCGGTGGCCCTTGGTGCGGTCGGGACGGCGCTGGATGCGCTGTCGATGGCGATGGACCCCTTCGGTGCGATCCTCGCCGCCGGGGTGGGCTGGTTGATCGAGCATGTGGGGCCGTTGAAGGAGGCGTTGAACGGGCTGACCGGCAACGCCGACGAGATCGCCGCGCAGTCGGAGACGTGGAAGAACGTCGCGACCGAGCTGGGCAGTGTCGGGGAGGACTTGACCGGGATGGTCAAGGCCGACACCGCGTCCTGGACGGGGAACGCGGCGGATACCTATCGGCAGCGGGCGCAGGACACGGTGACGTTGCTGGAGACGGCGCAGAAGGGCTGTGAGGGCGCTTCCAGCGGCGTCAAGACCGCCGGCGAAGTGGTCGCGGCGGTCCGCGCCTTGGTGCGGGACATCATCGCGGAGCTGGTCGGGCATTTGATCAGCTGGGCGTTGCAGGTGGTGTTCACCCTCGGGATCGGGATGACGTGGGTGGTGCCGCAGGTGATCAACGCGGTGGCCAAGACGGCGTCGAAGATCGCTGATCTAGTGAAGCGGCTGGTCACGGCGTTGAAGGCGCTGATTCCGCTGCTCAAGCGGGCCGGGGATTTGTTCGCGGATGCGGCGAAGGCGTTGAAGAACATCAAGCCGGGTAAGGCCGCGCCGCCGCCGAAGCACGCCGACATCAAGAGCGGCCCGAAAGACATCGGCCCGCCGAAGGGCAAGGGCGGCCCGGACGCCCCGCCGCCGAAGACGGACCCGCCGCCAAAGGGCGGCGGCGACGGCAACACGACCCCGTCGGGTGCGCACGGCGACGGCAGCACCACGCCTTCCGGCGCCAAGGGCGGCGGGGACACGCCGCCGAAGACGGACCCGCCACCCACCTCGAAGGGGCCGGACGAGACCCCGAAGTCCCCGGACCCGGCGCCGCCCCCGGCGTCGAAGGGCCCGGACGGCGGCACCGCGCCGTCCGGGACGGGCAAGGGGCCCCAGGCCCCGCCGAAGCTCAAGGACAGCAACCCGAAGCCGGACGAGCACACGACCCCCGCCGCGGACCGGTCGCTGTGCGGCGACCCGATCGACGTCGCCACCGGCGCCGTGCTGCTCGAGCAGACGGACATCGAGCTGCCCGGTGCGCTGCCGCTGGAGTTCGGCCGGACGCACCTGTCGAGCTACCGCGCGGGCCGCAGCTTCGGTCCCACTTGGACGTCCACAGTGGACGAACGGATCGAGGTGGAGCCGGACGGCCTGCACCTCGCCCTGGCCGACGGGACGATCCTGCGCTACCCGGTGCCCCGCGGCATCGAGCCGGTGCTGCCCGAGCACGGCCCGTACCTGGCGCTGCGCCGGGTGCGCCACGGCTTCGTCGTCGGTGCCCCGCAGCACGACCGGATGCGCTACTTCGCCGCCAAGCCGGGGGAGACCACCCTGCCGCTGCGCGCGATCGTCGACGGCGCGGGCAACCGGGTCGTGGTCCGGCACCGCGACGGCGTGCCCGTGGGGATCGAGCACTCCGGCGGGTACCGCCTCGAACTCGACTCGGCCGACGGGCTGATCACCGCCGTGCGCGTGGCGGGGGAGCCCGTCCCGCTGGCCGAATACCGCTACGACGAGCGCCGGCGGCTGGTCGAGGTCACCGACGCGGCCGGGACCCCGCAACGGTTCACCTACGACGCCGACGGCCGGATCGTCCGCTGGGAGGACGTCAACGGCCGCTGGTACGGCTACTCCTACGACTCCGAAGGCCGGTGCGTGCAGGCCCGGGGCGCCGAGGGCTACCTCGACGCCTCCCTGTCCTACGAGCCCGGGCTGACCACGGTCACCGACTCGCTCGGCGCCGTCACCCGCTACCGCCTCGACGAGCGGCTGCGGGTGATCGGCCGGACCGACCCGCTCGGCGGCACCACCAGCACCGAACTGGACCGCTTCGGCCGGGAGATCGCGCGCACCGACGAGCTCGGGCACGTCACCCGCTGGGAGCGCGACGGGGCGGGCAACGTGACCACCGTGGTCCGCGCCGACGGCACCCGGATGGTCACCGAGTACGACGAGGGTGGCCGCCCCGCCTCGGTCACCGGGCCCGACGGCGCCGTCTGGCGCTACGAGCACGACGAGCGCGGCCGCCTGGTCCGCGACATCGACCCGACCGGGGCCGCGACGAGCTACACCTACGACGAGGCCACCGGCACGATGGCCACGGTGACCGACGCCCTCGGCGGCGTCACCCGGTTCGAGGCGAACGCGGCCGGGCTGCCGGTCGCGATCACCGCGCCGGACGGTGCGGTGACCCGCTACTCCTACGACTCCCTCGGCCGGCTCGCGAGCGTCACCGATCCCACCGGCGCGACGACGCGCACCGTTCACAACGCGGCCGGCGACCTGGTCGAGCAGGTGGACCCGGACGGCGCCGTGCACCGCTTCGGTTCGACAGCGGTGGGCCACACCGACGAGCGGACCGACCCGCGCGGCGGCGTCAGCCGGATCTCCTACGCCCAGTTCGACCTGCCGGTCAGCGAGCAGCGCCCGGACGGCGGCGTGCTGCGCTACGGCTACGACACCGAGCTGCGGCTGACGTCGGTCACCAACGAGGCCGGGCTGGTCTGGCGCTACGAGTACGACCCGGCGGGCCGGCTCGTCCGCGAGGTCGACTACAACGGCCGGTCCCTGGACTACGCCTACGACGCCGCGGGACGGTTGATCCTGCGCGGCAACGGCGCGGGGCAGACGATCGCGCTCGAGCGGGACGCTCTCGGGCGGGTGATCCGGCGCCGCAGCGGCGACGAGGTCGCCGAATTCGCCTACGACGCGGCCGACCGCGTCGTCCTGGCCCGCAACGCCCACAGTGAGCTCCGGTTCGCCTACGACGCGCTGGGCCGGGTGGTCAGCGAGTCGGTGAACGGCCGGGCCGTGCTGTCGGCCTACGACGCGCTCGGCCGCCGGACCCACCGGCGCACCCCGACCGGTGCGGAAGCGGTGTTCGCCTACGACGCCCGCGGCCGCGCCACTTCCCTGGCCACCGGCGGGCGCACGCTGCAGTTCGGCTACGACGCCGCCGGCCACGAGACCGCGCGCCGGCTGGTCACCCGGTACGGCGTGGCTGCCGAGCTCCACCAGGCGTGGACACCGGCCGGCCAGCTCGCGGTCCAGACCGTGCGGCGCGGCGAGGCCACCGTGCAGCGCCGCGAATACGGCTACCTGCCCGACGGGTACCTGGCCACGGTCACCGACCTGATCTCCGGGCCCCGCAGCCTCGAGGTCGGTCCCGCCGGCCGGGTGCTGGCCGTCCGCGGCGCCCGCTGGCAGGAGAGCTACGGATACGACGTGGCGGGCGCGATCACCGCGGCCGACTGGCCGGGTGCGCCGGAGGCGAGCGGCCCGCGCAGTTACCAGGGCACGCTGCTCACCGCGGCCGGCGCGACCCGGTACACCCACGACGCCGAAGGCCGCGTCGTGTCACGGGAGCGGGGCGGCCGGCGCTGGGAGTACCGCTGGAGCGCGGAAAACCGGCTCACCGCCGTCCGCACGCCCGAGGGGGTGATCTGGCAGTACCGGTACGACGCCGTGGGCCGCCGGATCGCCAAGCAGCGGCTGGACGCGGCCGGCGTCGTCGCCGAGCAGGTCGAGTTCTCCTGGGACGGCACCCTGCTCGCCGAACAGGTCCACGGCGTTCCCGGCGGGCCGCTCGTGGCCACCGTCTGGGACTGGGCGCCGGACGCCGAGCGCCCGCTCGCGCAGACCGAACGCGTGCTCGGCGACGGCACCGACCGGTTCCACGCCGTGCTGACCGACCTCGTCGGCTCCCCGGCGGAACTGCTGGACGAAACCGGCGCGCTGGCCGGGCACCAGCACACGGCCCTGTGGGGCGCGCTGGTCTCCGCGGGCGGCCACGCGGGCACGCCGCTGCGGTTCCCCGGCCAGTACCACGACGCGGAGACCGGGCTGCACTACAACCTGCATCGCTACTACGACCCGGAGACCGGGCGGTTCGTCTCGCACGACCCGCTCGGGCTGGCCCCGGACCCGGACTCGCTGGCCTACGTCGGCAACCCGACGGCGTCGATCGACCCGCTCGGCCTGGGGAAGGTGACCCCGTGCGCCGCGTCGGGCTCGGGCGGCGGTGGCGGCGGGAAGAAGCCGGACCGCTTCCACCCGTACAGCAAGCCGAACTCGGCCCCGAACAAGGGCAAGCGGCGCGCGCACAAGTACCCGGAAGGCAGCTACGGCGACAAGGACTTCGAGCGCAAGCGGCTCGAGGACAAGTTCGGCTCCAAGATCGACGGCAACAAGACCCACCAGTCCGAGCACACCGCGGGCTTCGACGTGCTGAACGACAACGGCGCCCCCGGCAAGGTGCCCCGGAAGGAGGGCCGGGACCTCGAGAACAACGCGTGGGCGTACTACGAGGAACACGGTGCCCACCGCGCCCACCCGGGCACCGGCACCAGCCACGCCACGCACGATTCGGGCTGGAACGCGCCGACCTACCGGCGTGACCAGCGGGCCGCGATCGAGAACAACGACCCCAACACCGCCGTCCAGCTCAACCAGCTCGGGTACGCGCACCAGCCGGGCTTCCAAGGCAACCACGCCGATCCGGTGATCCGGAACCGGATGGACATGGCCGACGACTCGTACCACCGGATGGTGAACGACGTCCACGCCGGCGGCGAAGGCATGCGCTACAACCCGCGGCCGGGCGCGGCGGTGCCCGACGGTGGCGCGTCGGTGCCGGGCACCGGGCACGTGACGACCCGCCCGCTGAGCGACGCCGACGCCTTCGAGCTGCACGAAGCCCGCAACGCGGCGCGCACCGGCAACTGGCCCGGCGACGACGCCTGGCAGCGGTACTACCCGGACCCGACGCCGGAAGACTGGGCGCGGCTGGAACGGGGCGACTTCGATCCGCCGCAGCTGCCGCCGATCAAGCCCGGCAGCCCGATGAACCTCGACTGAGACGCCCCGGCGCCCGCGTCACGACCCTGAGCAGTCCTTTCGGGGTCTCGACAGCGGGCGCCCGGGCGGGCGACACTGGGCCGATGACCGGCCTGATCACCGGAAGCCGTGTCCGGCTGCGGCCTGCCGCCGCCCCGGACGCCGCCCGGTTCGAGGAGATCCTGTCGCACCCCGAAGTCGCCCGCTGGTGGGCCGACGCCGAGGAGCCGGTGGCCGCCCAGGTGTCCTACCTGCTGGACCCCGACGAAGGCACCACGACCTACGCCATCGAGCTCGATGACGTGCCGAACACCGTGATCGGTATCGAACTGGCCTTCGAAGAGGCGGATCCGCAGTACCGCCACGCCGGGATCGACATCGCGGTGCACCCGGACTTCCAGGGCCGCGGTCTCGGCTCGGACGCCATCCGCACGCTGGCGGAACACCTGTTCACGGTGCGCGGGCACCACCGGCTGGTGATCGACCCCGCGGCCGGCAACGCGGCGGCGATCCGGCTCTACTCCTCGCTCGGCTTCCGGCCGATCGGCACGATGCGGTCCTACGAGCGCGGCCCGGACGGCAGCTGGCACGACGGGCTGCTGATGGACCTGCTCGTGGACGACCTGGTTCCCGCGGCCGCACTAGCCGGTTCGTGAGCGGCCCCGCGGTCGCGGCCCGGCCTTTGCGGCGGGTCGCCGTGGCGAGCGCGGTGGGGACCACCATCGAGTGGTACGACTACTTCATCTACAGCACGGCGACGGCGCTGGTGTTCGGCAAGCTGTTCTTCACGACGCTGTCGCCCGCGTCCGGGACGCTCGCCGCCTTCGCGACGCTGGGGGTCGGGTTCCTGGCCCGCCCGGTCGGCGGCATCCTCTGGGGCCACTTCGGCGACCGCGCCGGCCGCAAGGCGATGCTGGTGCTGTCCCTGCTGCTGATGGGCGTGGCGACCGTCGGTGTCGGGCTGCTGCCGACGTACTCCGCGATCGGCGTCTGGGCGCCGATCCTGCTGCTCGTGCTGCGCTTGCTGCAGGGGCTGAGCGCGGGCGGCGAATGGGGCGGCGCCGCGCTGATGGCGGTCGAGCACGCGCCCGAGGGGCGCCGCGGGCGGTACGGCGCGTTCTCGCAGATCGGCGTCCCGGCCGGGTTGATCCTGGCGCAGCTGATGTTCTTCGTCCTCGGCCGCGCGCTGACCGACGCGCAGTTCGCCGCCTGGGGCTGGCGGGTGCCGTTCCTGGCGAGCATCGTGCTCGTCGGTGTCGGCCTGGTGATCCGGCTGCGCATCGAGGAAAGCCCGGTGTTCTCGCAGCTGCGGGCGGCGGAAGCGCGCAGCAGCCGGCCGATGGTCGACGTGCTGCGTGAGCGGCCGCGGGCGTTGTTGGTGGCCTCGGGCAGTTTCATCGCCAACACCGCGATCGGCTACATCTTCCTGGCCTACCTGCTGTCCTACGGCACTTCGGTGCTCAAGATCAACCGCACCACGCTGCTGGTCGTGGTCATCGTCGGCAGCGTGACCTGGCTGGTCAGCATCCTCGTCACGGCGGCGTGGTCCGACCGCGTCGGCCGCAAACCGGTGTACCTGGCCGGATCGGTGCTGCTGGTGCTCTGGCCGATCCCGTTCTTCCTGCTCGTCGACACGAAGGCGACGGCGTGGCTGCTCGTGGCGGTGATCGTGCTCAACATCGGGCTCGGGGCCACCTACGGGCCGCAGTCGGCGTTGTTCGCGGAGCTGTTCGAGCCGCGCTACCGCTACAGCGGCGCGTCGTTCTCCTACGCCGTGGGCGCGGTGCTCGGCGGTGGTTTCGCGCCGTTGATCGCGACGGCGTTGCAGACGTCCACGGGCACTTCGCTTTCGGTGTCGCTCTACCTGGTCGCCGTGGCGGTGCTGAGCCTGGTCGCGGTGCTGTTCATCCCGCGCGATCAGAGCCGGTCGAGCCGGACGGCGGCCCCCATCCGCTCGTAACCGGCGTCGCCCGGGTGGAGGTGGTCGCCGGAGTCGTAGGCCGGCAGCATCCGGAGCGGATCGGCCGGGTCGCGGACCGCCGCGTCGAAGTCGACGACGCCGTCGAAGACCCCGCCGGTGCGGATGAAGCTGTTCACCGCCTGGCGGGTCGCTTCGAGGGTGTCGTCGTAGACGCGCCAGCCCTTGAACGGCGTCAGCGTGCCGCCGAGGACGCGGATGCCGCGCGCGTGCGCCTGCGCGACCAGCTGGCGGTAGGCCGACGTGATCGCGGCCGGGTCGGTCTGGTGCGGGTCCTGCTGGATGTCGTTGATGCCCTCCAGCACGATCAGCGTCCGCACGCCGCCGACGCTCAGCACGTCGCGGTCGAAGCGGGAAAGCGCGTTCTGGCCGGCGCCGGAGCCGGGTACGTCGAGCAGCAGCCGGTTGGCGCTGATGCCCGCGTTGAGCACGCCGTAGCGGCCGTGCAGCCGGTCGGCGAGGTAGTCCGGCCAGCGGTGGTTGGCGCCGGTGGCCGAGCCGACGCCGTCGGTGATCGAGTCGCCGAGCGTCACGATCGAAGCTTCGGCACCGCCCTGGACGTCGACGCCGGAAACGTAGTGCCAGACGGACGTCTGCTCGGTGTAGGGCGCGCCGGACTCGCTGGCGGCGAAGTCGCCGTTGCGCGTGAAGTACGACGTCTGCGCCGCCGCCGGGTGGTAGGTCACCGGCCCGGACTTCGCGGGCACGTACGTCGTCACGAGGAGGTTCGCGTCGGCGGGGATCCGGAGGCCGACCGGATCGCTCAGCGCCTCGGCGCCGGCGGGGACGACGACGCCCGGGGCGCCGCCGAAGGTCAGCGACCGCAGGGTGCCCGGCACGGCGTCCGGTCCGGTGCTTTGGACCGCCACGGTGACGTGGCCGAAGATCAGGGGAGCGGCGCCGAAGGCGTTCGACAGGTGGACGCGGGCCCGGCCGCCGCCGGTGCTGGTGTGCACGACGTTGCGGATCGAGTAGCCGGGGTAGCCGTCCGGGGTGTTCGGCACCGCGGCCGCGGGCGCCGCGGCCCAGGTGCCGACCCAGCCGCCCACCGCGTGCTGGGCGAGCTCCGGGAGAGCGCTTTCTGGATTCGCGCTGCCGGCCGTCGTGAAGAGCCCGAGTCCCGCCAGTACGGCCGCGCTCACGGCCACGAAACGTCGCATGTCCTCCACCGTCGCCCGCGATCCGCGGATCGGCGACCGCTGATCAGGTGAGGTGCCGGACAAGATCCCGGACAGCGCATCCGGGGAGAAGGGGGCGGGCCCGTCCGGGATTCTGGGGATGCCGGACGGGCCCGCGCGAGGTGGCCGTTGCCGCGACGGCCGCTCGCCGGGGTACCCGGTCCCGACCGGGCGGAGGCTGGCCCGGATCGTTGCGTCGTGGTGACCCCGGAGGGCGTGTGCGAGACGCCCTCACCCAGAGCACGGCCGCCGGTGCGCGGTGGTTCAGCGCGGCTCCGGGTTTTTCCGGGTGGGTCAGGCCGCGGCGGCCGGGAACCCGGTCAGGGCGCGGCGGCCCGCGTCGGTGAGTTCGGCGGGTGCCCACTGGCCGGGGGCGACGAGCCGGGTGGCGCGGACCAGGCCGGCGTGGGCGAGGGCGTGGGCGGTGTTCTGGTCGCAGCACGACAAGCCGTCGACGCGGAGGTCGGGTTCGCAGCTGCAGCGGAGCTCGGCTCGGCCTTCGGCGACCGCCTTGAGCATGGCGATCGCGCGACGGCTCAGCGCGTTCGGGAGGGTGGACATCGGTCTGGCCTTTCGGTGCGGCTGGTTCCGGGGCGAGTGCTGCAGCTCGTCACCTAGGGATACGCGGCGAACATACGGGCGGTTCACCCCCCATCACTCCGGTTGGCCCCTTGACAGGGCAGAGGTCACCAAGCAGTCTCAGTCATCGGATGAATCACTTCTAACAACGGCAGAAAACTCGTCCCCAGGTTGAACTCTGCCGTCATTCCGCCGTAGTCATCCGATCCCTGGAGGTTTCGTGCCGACCTTCCCCCGCCGCCAAGCCCTCGGCATCGCCCTGGGCGGGGCCGTCGCGCTCAGCGCGGCCGGCCGCTCGCCCGCCGGCGCCGCCGCCATCCCCGTGGACGCCGCTCCCGACGCCCCGGACACCCCGATCGTCCCGCCCCCGCCACCCGTCCCCGTCCCGCTGGACGCCTGGTTCGACAACGACGGCATCGACAGCGCGTCGGCCACCGGCGGCGACTTCGACGGGTCCGGTTACACGTTCCCGGCCGAGCACCTGCCGGCCGGGCGGACCGTCACCGCGGGCGGCGTCCCGTTCGAGCTGGGCTCCGCGGCCGCCGGCGCGAAGAACGACATCGCCGCCACCGGCCAGCGGATCGACCTGCCGAAGGGCCGCTACTTCGTCGCGTACTTCCTGGTCGCCGCCAGCTACGGCGCGACCGGCGGCGCGGCGACCGTGCACTACGCCGACGGCAGCACGAGCACCGGTTCGCTGTCCGGCCCCGACTGGTACACCGGCACTGGCGCGCTCGTCTCGCCCTTCCGGTACGCGCCCGGCGGTGTCGTCGACGACAACCCGGTTTCGCTGGCCACCGGCCAGGTCTGGGTCGACCCGGCCCGCGAAGCCGTGGCGCTGACCCTGCCCACGACGGCGAAACCGGCGCCGAACGTCGCCAGTCTGCACGTCTTCGCGCTCACCCTGCAGCCGGTGGCCGTGGGCCGCTCGGCGCTGATCCTGGACGGCCGTTCGACGGCGAACCTGCTCACCGACGGCGGGCCGCAGGCCGCCGAGGCGACCATCGTCAACGCCGGGACCGTCTGGCTCGGCGCGGGCGACCGGGTGAGCGTCACCGTCGACGTCCCCGGCGGGCACACGACGGTGCCCGCGGCCATCCGCGCGCTGGCGCCGGGGGAGCAGGCCACGGTCCGGCTCGGCCTCGCGCCGAACGCGTCCGTGCCGCCCGGGACCACCACGAACGGCCAGATCCGCGTCACGGCCGGGCGCGGCACGCTCGCCACCCAGCAGGTGCCGGTCACCCTCGGCGTCCCGGACTTCCGGCCGACGGATGCCTCGCTGTCGACGCACCGCGCGCCCTACTGGTTCGACGACGCCAAGTTCGGCATCTTCATCCACTGGGGCGTCTACGCCGTGCCCGCCTGGGCGCCGGTGGGACAGCAGTACGCCGAGTGGTACTGGCAGAACCAGCAGGACCCGAACGGGCCGACGTACGCCTACCACCGGGAAAAGTACGGCGAGAACTTCACCTACGACGACTTCATCCCGATGTTCACCGCGGCGAAGTTCGACCCGCGCGCCTGGCTGCAGCTGATCGCGGACGCGGGTGCGGAGTACTACGTCCTGACGTCCAAGCACCACGACGGCTTCGCGTTGTGGGACACGAAGGTCAGCGACCGCAACTCCGTCAAGCTCGGCCCGAAGCGGAACATCATCGCCGAGTTGTTCGCGGCGTCCCGGAAGTACACGCCCCAGCTGCGCAACGGCCTGTACTTCTCGCTGCCGGAGTGGTTCAACCCGGACAACCCGTGGATGGGGCACGCGCCGCGCAACCCCTACACCGGCGCGTCCCTGCCGTACACGGGTTACACCGCGGGCAAGGACTTCGTGCGCGACTACCAGGCGCCGCAGGTGCTCGAGCTGATCTCGGAGTTCGACCCGGACGTGCTGTGGTTCGACATCGGCGGCGTCAACGACAGCCGGACCGTGCTCACCGAGTACTTCAACCGCGCGAAGAACCGCAAGCGCCCCAAGGACGTCACCTACAACGACCGCGGCGGCATCCCGGACCACGACTTCACGACGCCGGAGTACACGACGTACCCGAACACCGTGGTGGCGAAGTGGGAGGCGAGCCGCGGCCTCGACCCGTTCTCCTACGGCTACAACCGCGCGACGCCCGACGCGAAGTACATGACGGCGGAGGAGGTCGTCCGGACGCTCGTCGACATCGTCTCGAAGAACGGCAACTTCCTGCTCGACATCGGCCCCGACTTCGACGGGACGATCCCGGCCGTCATGCAGCAGCACCTGCGGGACGCGGGCGCGTGGCTGAAGGTCAACGGCGAAGCGATCCACGGCACGACGTACTGGTCGCGGATGGCGCAGCTCGGCGACCTCCGGTTCACGGTCAAGCAGAACGAAGCGTTCTACGTCCACTCGCTGACCGCGCCGGGCAGCCGCGTGGTCGTCGACGCGCCCGTGCCGATCCGTGCCGGCGACCGGGTGAGCATGCTCGGCCACCGGGGGAACCTGCACTGGACGGTGGAAAACGGCTCGCTGGTGATCGACGTCCCGGCCGCGGCCCGCCAGGCCGGCCGCTACACGTGGGTGTTCAAGATCGCCTGGAGCTGACCGGCCGTTCCACCAGCGAGGCCAGTTCCCGGGGGACCGGTCCGGGATGGACGACGCCGAGCGACCGGGTGGCCCGCGTCATCGCCACGTAGAGGTCGTTGGGTCCGTGCGGGCCGGCCGCGAGGACGGCGGCGGGGTCGGCGATCACCACGGAGTCGAACTCCAGTCCCTTGGCCTCGGCCGGGGTCAGCGCCACGATGTCGTCCACCGGGTCCGGCGGCCGCCGCAGTGACAGGGCGGCCGCCAGTTCGCCGGCCGCCGGCGCGATGATGGCCAGCTTTCCCCCGGTGCGCTCGCCGGCGAGCTCGGCGAGCGCACCGGGGACGTCGTCGGCGGCCCACCGCCACGGCGGCTCTCCGCTCGCCCGCACCGAGGTCGGTGGCCGCACCGCCGGGTGGTGGACGGCCAGCACCTCCGCCGCGGCCGCCACGATTTCCCGCGGGGTGCGGTAGCCGACGGTCAGCTGCGCGATCCGGTGCGGCCGCGGCACCTGCTCCCACGACGTGGCCCCCGCCGCGCTCCCGGTCTGGGCCAGGTCCCCGACGACGGTCATCGACCGGGACGGGCAGCGGCGCAGCAGCATCCGCCAGTCCATTTCGGACAGTTCCTGGGCCTCGTCGACCACCACGTGCCCGAACACCGGCACGCTCGCGCCGAGCAGCGCGGCGGCCTCGTCCAGCAACGGGATGTCCGCGGCGCTCCACGGCCCCTCGACCACGTCCGCCGGGGTCAGCGGCGGCCACAGCCCGTCGAGGACGTCGCGGACGCCGGTGTCGGCGAGCAGGGCCGTCCGCAATGCCTCCCGGTCCACTTCGTCCAGCAGCGTGCGCGGGCCGTCGTCGTCCTCCGGGCCGAGCACCACGCCCGCGGCGGCCAGCGCCCGCAGCCCGGCTTCGTCGAGGCGGCCGTCCGCACTGCCACCGTCGAGCGCCTCGCCGGTCTCGGTGAACACCACCGCCTCCATCCGGTCGGCCAGCTCCCCGGTCAGCGTGGCGACGACCGCCCGGTGGAACACGAGGCGGGCCTGGTTGTGCGGCAGGCCGGTCTCCCTGGCCGTCCGCACGGCCCGGCGGAGCGTCGCCGGATCCAGCCGCAGCACCTGCTGCTCGAACTCGACGTCCACGGCGTGCTCGGGAACGCGCACCGTGGCACGGACCCGTTCGGCCAGCCGGGTGGCCATGTCCGCCCGGCCCTTGCGCGCGGCGTCGCCGTCGGTGTCCACCCGGGTGACGACGACGCCGGGCACGAGGTCGGGCACGGTTGCCGTCACCACCCGGTTTTCGCCGAGGCCGGGCAGCACCTGGCCGATGTAGCCGAGGAACACCCGGCTGGGACCGAGCACGAGCACCCCGCGGGTGCGCAGGTGTTCGTGGGTGTAGAGCAGGTAGGCGACCCGGTGCAGGGCGACGGCGGTCTTGCCGGTGCCCGGGCCGCCCTGCACGACCAGGACGCCCCGGGCGTCGTCGCGGACGATCCGGTCCTGCTCGGCCTGCAGCGTCGTGACGATGTCCCGCATGCGCCCGGTGCGCTCCGCCGTCACCGCGGCGAGCAGCGCGGCCTCGCCGACCAGCCCGTCACCAGGCGCGTCGGGATCGAGCAGTTCGTCGTCGAGCGCGACGACGGTGCGGCCCCGGGTGGTGATCCGCCGCCGGCGGACGACTTCGCCCGGCACGGCGGCGGTCGCGGTGTAGAAGGGCCGGGCGGCGGGCGCGCGCCAGTCCACCAGCAGGGGTTCGCCGTCGTCCGCGAACAGCCCGATCCGTCCGATGTGGACGCGCCGGCCGCCGGTCAGGTCCAGCCGGCCGAAGCACAGCCCGTCCTCGGCCGCCGCCAGCCGCGCCACCTCGGCCCGCCACACATCCGTCGCGTGGCCGCGGGCAAGCGCGGCGGCGGCCTCCTCCCGAAGCGCGTCGAGGCGGGCGTGGAGAAGGTCCAGGTGCTCCTGCTCGGCGGTGAGTTCGTGCATGCCGGAGAGCGTGCCCGCGATCGCGCGGAAAGTGCAGTCTTGTTCTTCTTGACAGCGTCAGCCGCGCCCCGAACCGCTCAATCGGCACGCCCGGGGGAGCGCTCCGAGGAATTCGGCGCCCGCGTCGGCGACCAGCTCGTCGAGGGTCTGCGCGCGGCGGATCGGCGTGAACTCGACGTCACCGCGCGGCGACACGGTGAACCCGTACACGGCCGGCCGGGGGAGCGTGTTGTACGCGTAGTGCGCACCGAAGTAGTACGCGCCGGTGTCGTGGGCGACGACGAGATCGCCCGGCTCCAGCAGGGGCAGCGGCCGCTCGCGGGCGAGGAGGTCGCCGGCGAAACACAGCGGCCCGGCGATGTCCTGCGGCACCTCGGGCCCCGTCTTCGGGACGCCGGTGGCGTCGAACGCGCCGATCCGCAGCGGCCAGTGCGCCGGCTGGAGCACCGTGCGCGCCGCCACCTGGGCGCCCGCGTGCGTCACCGCGATGTGCCGGCCGCCGGCGACCTTCGTGTACTCCACCGCGCTGACCAGGAAGCCGCTCTTCGCCAGCAGGGACCGGCCGAACTCGGTGACGAACGTGTAGCGCCCGTCGGCCAGGGACGGCACCCGCGCCAGCAGCGTCGCGACGTAATCGGCGTAGGCCGGGGCGGGTTCGTCGGAGGTGAAGTCCACCGGCAGCCCGCCGCCGAGGTCGAGGCTGGTGACCTGCCGGTAGCCGGCTTCGGCGTTGATCTCTTCGGCGAGTTCGTGCACCGCGGCGACGCCGTCGGCCATCAGTTCCGGCGGGCAGCCCTGCGAACCGACGTGGACGTGCAGCCGCGTCAGCCACGGCCGGCGGGCGAACGCCTCCCGCAGCAGCGCGCGGTTTCCGTTGTCCCGCAACGGGATGCCGAACTTCGACGCCGCGGTGGCGGTGCTGGTGCCGTCGATCCGGCCCGCCCCGACCTGCGGGTTGATCCGCACGCCCAGCACGGATCGCGGCGGTGCCGCGCCGACCAGCGCGTCGAGCCGGGCGAGCTCCTGGAAGTTGTCGGCGTTGACCGCCGTGCCCTCGGCGAGGGCGTGGGCGAGTTCGGCGGTGGTCTTGGCGGGGGAGTCGAGCACCAGCCGCGGGCCGCGGAGGCCGGCGGCTTCCGCCACCGCCGTCTCGCCCGGGCTCGCCACTTCGGCGTCGATCCCGAGGTCGCCGAGGAACCGCAGGACGGGCGCGAGGCCGCACGCCTTGGCGGCGACGGTGTGCTGGACGCGCCCGAGCGGCGCGAACGCCGCCGTCAGGTCCTCGACGGCTTCCCGGACGCCGGCGAGGTCGACGAACCCGGCCATCGGGGCGGCCAGGCCCCGGTCCGCCGCGGCGGCGACGGCGAGCAGTTTGCGGTCGGTGCGGGTCAGGGGCGCGCTGGTGGTGGTCACCGGTCCAGCACAGCAGCGCGCGGGGCGGCCGGTCCAAGACTTCGTCCCGATGAAATCATAGGCCGCCCCTATAATCGCTGGGTGGACCTGCGCCGATGGCACTACTTCGCCGTGCTCGCCGAAGAGATGCACTTCACGAAGGCGGCCGCGCGCCTGTTCGTCTCGCAACCGTCGCTGAGCCAGCAGATCCGCGCCTTCGAGGCGGAACTGGGCGTCACCCTGCTCGACCGCACGGGCCCGCGCTTCGCGCTGACCGAGGCCGGCCGCGTCGCCGCGGCCGAGGCCCGCGACCTGCTCGGCCACCTGGAGCGGGCCCGCGGCGCGATCGCCGCGGCCGGCCGGGGCGACGCCGGGCGGCTGCGGATCGCCTACACGCGGTCGGCGCCGGGCCCGCTGGCCGGCGACCTCGTCGCGGCCTACCGGCAGCGGCACCCGGGCGTCGAACTGGCGCTGGAGACGGGCTGGACGAGCCTGAACCTGGCGCGGCTGGCCGCGGGCGAGATCGACGCCGGGTTCGTGCGGCCACCGGTGACCGCCCCGGGCATCGAGGTCGCGGTGGTCGGGTCGGAGGAGGTCCTGCTCGCGCTGCCGTCGGCGCACCCGCTCGCCCGCCGCCGCGGCCGGCTGCGGCGCGCCTGGATCGCCGCCGAGCCGGTGGTGTTCTGGCCGCGGGAAAACGGGCCCGGCCAGTACGACGCGATCAGCGGCCAGGTCTGGCCGGGCGGGCTGCCGCCGATCGTCCGCGAGGAGCCCGAGGACGAGCAGCTGATGCGCGCGGTCGCCGAAGGCGCGGGCATCGCGGCGGTCCCGGAACACCGGGCCCGGGCGCTGCGCCGCCGCGGCGTCGCCCTGCGGCGGCTGGAGGACCCGCCCCCGCGGATCGACCTGGGCCTGGCCTGGCGGGCCGGCTCGGCGTCACCGGTGGTGCGGGCGTTCGTGGCCCTGGCGGCCGGGCGCTAGTTCCCGCCGAGGGCCGAGCGCACCGCCGTGACGACGTCGGGGTGGCCGAGCGGCAGCGGCGGCGGCACCCGGTCGTCCGGGCGATCGCTGCTCGACGCCACGACCCGCACCTCCGTGCCCGCTTCCCGCAGCTTCGTGACGACGTCGTCGTGTTCGGTCAGCCAGGCGTCGTTGGCCGCCGAGGCGTCGCCGGACGGCAGGAACGCGTCCGATGCCGGGTCGACCAGCAGCAGGTGCGTGGCCGCGCCCGGGTGGCGTTCGACGAGCTGCAGGGCTTCCGCCGCGAAGGGGCCGCTGGCCACCACGGCGATGTCCGGGTCGCCGGGGCTCGCGTCGCCGAGGATGTCGTCGGCTTCGGTCAGGGCGCCGCCGGCGGGTACGCGGCACCAGATGACGGCCCGCTCGTCCGCCACCGGCCGCCAGGTCGCGGGCAGCTCGTCGTGCTTCGCGGCACCCGCCGGGTCGAGCACGACCACCTTCGGTCCCGACGCGTCGCCCGCAGTCACCACGGACGGGCCTTCGGAGCGGGCGGGACGGGATTCGGCAGACATGCGGATCTCCTTACGGGGAAAGGTTTTCAGCGACGGGGGAGTTCCGGGGCGTCGGTGTCCAGCGGCACCGCGCCGGACCGGACGAGTCCCAATTGGACGGTCTGGCGGCCGGTCAGCGCCTCGAGGACCCAGTCGGCGGCCGTGCGGACCCGGTTCCCCGGCATCGCCATCAGGTGGTAGCCGCGCGTGACGGCCTTCGCCGGCCGCCCCGACAGGGGCACGTGCAACGGGTTCGCCGCGGCCGCGCCGGCTCCGAGGTCGACGACGAAGCCGAGGTCGTGGTGGCGGTAGGTGCCCGGGCGGCCGTACCCGAGCGACGCCGCGACGTTGCGCCCGGCGAGCTTGCCCTGCCGCTCGGCGTGCTGCGCGGTCATCGCGGTGTACTGGCCGGGTCGGGTGAGGTCGGGCACCGCGGCCGCGTCGCCGCAGGCGAACACGTCGTCGCGGCCCGGCACGTTCAGCTGCTCGGTGACGACCAGCCTGCCCTTCGCAGTCTCCAGCCCCAGCGCGGCCACCAGCGGGTCCGGCCGCACGCCGACGCACCACACGAGGGTCCGGGACGGCACGGCGTCGCCGTTGGTCAAGGTGACGCCCTTGGCGTCGGCGTGGTCCACCGAAGTCTTCATGAGCACCTCGACGCCGCGCGAGCGCAGTACGTCGCCGGCGGTCCGGGCGAGGCGCTCGTCCAGCTCGGGCAGCACCCGCTCCGCGAGGTCGAGCAGCAGCCAGCGGACCTTCTGCCCGGCCAGCTCGGGGTGCCGCTTGGCCAGCGCCGCGGTGAACGCCGGACCCTGCGCGGCCACCTCGGTGCCGGTGTAGCCGGCGCCGACCACCACGAACGTGCAGCGGGCGGCGCGCTCGGCCGGGTCGTCGGCCGCGGCGGCCAGTTCGATCTGCCGCGTGATGTGGTCGCGCAGGTAGAGCGCCTCCGGCACGCCGCGGAACCCGTGCGCGTGCTCCGGCACGCCCGGGATCGGCAACAGCTTGTTGACGCTGCCCGCGGCCAGCACCAGCCGGTCGTACCCGATCCGGTGCTCTCGGTCCTCCGGGTCGGTGTAGGAGACGCTCCGGGCGGCGAAGTCCACGCCGGTCGCCGAGCCGAGCAGCAGGCGGACCCCGGGCAGCGTCTCGGGGAGGGAGACCGTGACCCGCCGCGGGTCGAGGATCCCGGCGGCCACCTCGGGCAGCAACGGCAGGTAGAGGAAATAATCGGTCGGGTTCAGCACGACGATTTCGACGTCTTCCCCTGCCGCTTTCCGCAGGCTTTTCGCCGTGTGGTAACCGGCGAACCCGCCGCCCACGATCACGACACGCATGGATCCCCTTCCCGGGCCGGACATTCGTCCCGAACGGATTACCCGAGGCCGGAGCGGGGAAACCCGCGGGGTTGACCTCACAGCTCAGGGGCGTACGGTCATGGGTGTTGGCTGTTGTTCAGACACGTGCTCCGGTCAGCGCCCCCGCACTCTGAGAAAGGGAGCGCCATGGACGCCTGTTTCGGCACGATCTTCGAACCTTCCGGCCTGACCGTCACCACGACCGAACGCCCCGGTGGGATCCGCGTCCTCACCCTGGTGGGCGACATCGACGCCGCCACCGTCGGCATCCTCGACGAAGCCCTCGCCGCCGGCGGGCGGCTGGTGGTCGACCTGACGCGGGTGGCCTTCCTCAGCTGCGCCGGTGTCCGGTCGCTGCTGGAGGCGAACACCCGCGCCGAAATGACCGTCGTGCTCGGCGGCCACGCGGTCACCCGATCGCTCGAAGCCACCGGCGCCGACGTGCTGCTGACGATCCACCCCCAGGTCGGTGCCGCGCTCGTCGGCATGGGCCCGGGGCTCGGCCGGGAGGCGTGAGCCTCCCCGCCGTCCACTGTGGTCAGTCGTCGCCGGGCCAGTCGCCGGTGGCCTTGCGGTAACCGACGGCACCGGCGCGTTCGGTAGCGGCCTTGACGGCACCGAAGATCGCCCCCTGCACCGCCGCCGCGATGACCACCTGCCGCCAGGTGTAGTCGCGGTCGGTGGCGTCGGGGGCGTCCTCTTCGCCGGCCACCCGGCTCCAGACCTGCTTGAAGACCTGCCCGGCGAGGATGCCGCCGAGGGCACCCACCACCCAGCTCAACGGCTTGTAGAGCGCTTTGTTCACGAATTCCTCCGGCGCAGGATCAGGCGGATCAGGATCAGCAGGCCCAGCACGCCGGCGAAGACCGGCACCGGGTTGGCGCGCACGGCGTCGGCGCCCTGGCGGAACTTGACCGCGGTCGGCTCGTTCGTCACGTCGGCGACCTTCGCGGTCGCCTGGTCGAGCTTTTCGTCGACGTTCTCCTTGACCCGGGCCTTGACGTCGAGCTTGTGCCCGAGCGCCTCCAGGGTCTCGGTGAGCTCCTCCCGGGTGGTGTCCCGGTCGAGCCGCGCCTCCTCGGCGTTCTTGGGGAAGTCCCCGCTCATGTCCGCACTCCCTGCTTCACCGTGTCGACGTCTTCGCGGACGCCGGTGATCGCTTCCTCCGGCACCGGCGGCACTCCCTGCGACACTTCCTTCTTGCCGACCAGCGCCGCGATCCCGGCGATCACGAACAGCGCGACCGCGACGAGCACCGCCGCCAGCCAGCCGGGCACCACCAGCGCCAGCGCCAGCACGGCCGCCGCGACCAGCGTGCCGGCCCCGAGGAACGCGAACAGGCCCGCCGCGCCGAACAACCCGGCGCCGAGGCCCATCTTCTTGCCCTTGCGCTGCAGTTCGAAGGCCGCGAGCCGCATCTCGTCCCGGACCAGCCGCTTGACCTCGTCGGTCAGGTCGGTCACCAGTTCGCCGACCGAGCGCTCGGACGCGGGCTTCTTGTTCACCTCTTCGATCACGGAACACCTCCTTGCCTGGCCGCCGTGTACCCGGCCCGGACGGAGATCAATCGCGCCGGGTTTGGCCCTCCTGACACCGGGTAGCCGTTTTGTGACCACACCGACGAGGAGGAGTGCATGAGCACGATCACCGAAATCGTGGACGTGGAAGTCCCCGTTTCCACCGCCTACAACCAGTGGACGCAGTTCGAGGAATTCCCGCAGTTCATGGAAGGCGTCGAACAGATCCGCCAGCTCGACGCCACCCACACCCACTGGGTGACGCGCTTCGGTGGCGTGACGCGCGAATTCGACGCGACGATCACCGAGCAGCACCCCGACGAGCGGGTCGCCTGGACGTCGGACTCCGGTCCGGACCACGCCGGCGTCATCACCTTCCACCGGCTCGACGACTCGCACACCCGGGTGACCGCGCAGATGGACATCGACCCGGAGGGCTTCGCCGAGAACGTCGCCGACAAGCTCGGCGTCCTCGACCGGCGGGTGAAGGGCGATCTCAAGCGCTTCAAGGAGTTCATCGAGCAGCGCGGCCGCGAGACCGGCGGCTGGCGCGGCGATGTGGACCGCCCGGGGAAGTAACCCGGACCGGGTGAGATCCGGCGGCGGGGCGGGTGGATCCCGCCCCGCCGCGTTTCGCGTCCGGGCGGCCTCGGGTACGCCGCGAGCATGACGACCACCACTGCCGGCGTTCCCGCACTGGACCTGAACAACGGCGTGCGCATTCCGCAGCTCGGCTTCGGCGTGGCCGGCATCCCGCCCGAGGAGACCACCCGGGCCGTGCGGGCGGCGCTGGAGGCGGGCTACCGCCACTTCGACACCGCGCAGCTCTACCGCAACGAGGCGGCCGTGGGCGCCGCGATCGCCGAGTCCGGCCTGGCCCGCGAAGAGGTGTTCGTCACCACGAAACTGGCGAACGACGCGCACGGCCACGACAACGCGATCACCGCGCTGGAGGGCAGCCTCCGCCGGTTCGGGTTCGACCACGTCGACCTCTACCTGATCCACTGGCCGTTGCCGGCCAGGGACAACTACGTCCGGACGTGGCTGGGCTTCGACGACCTCCTGCGGGCGGGCAAGGCCCGCGCGATCGGCGTGTCGAACTTCCTGCCCGCGCACCTCGAGCGGCTCGCCGCGGAGACCGCCACCGTGCCGGCGGTGAACCAGATCGAGCTGCACCCGGCGTTGCAGCAGGCCGGCCTGCGCGAGTACCACCGCGGGCACGGCATCGCCACCGAGGCGTGGAGCCCGCTCGCCCGCGCAGAAGTCCTCGGCGATCCGGTGCTCGCCGGCCTGGCGGAGAAGCACGGGCGGACGGCCGCGCAGGTGGTCCTGCGCTGGCACGTCCAGCTCGGGAACATCGTGGTCCCGAAGTCGGTCTCGCCCGCGCGGATGCGGGAGAACCTCGACGTTTTCGGCTTCGCGCTCGACGAGGAGGACATGGCGGCGATCGGCCGGCTCGACGCGGGCCGGCGCACCGGGCCGGACCCGGCCACCTTCACCGCGTGACCGCGGCGTTTCCCTGCGCGACCTGCCGGGTATTCCTCCGGCAAGGTCCCCCAGGAAGGAGCGTCCGCATGACCACGAACGCGTATCTGTCGTTCCTCGCGATCGGTATCGCGCTGGTCCTCGTCGACGGACAGATCATCTACCGCAGCGGCCGCCGGTACCTGGAAAACTCCTACGGCGACCCGGCGGCGGGCGCCTCGATGACGCGCCTGGTCACGGTGCTGTTCCACCTCGCGACGCTGGGGGTGCTGGCGCTGATCTCGACCGTCAACCTGGGCGGCAGCGACCTGCCCGGCGTGGTCGGGCGGATCGGTGTGCTGCTGCTGATCCTCGCCTTGGCCCACGCGATCACCCTCGGCGTCCTGGCCCGCATCCGCGGTGAGCAGGAGGTCGAGGCGGTCGTCCAGCGCGGCCCCCGCCAGCGGGTGGAGCCGGAGCAGGGCACCACGGTCACCCCGGTGGCGGGGCAGGACGGCCGTTACCCGGCCGCCGGTCCCGTGCCGCTGGAGAACCGGTCCCCGTACACCGCGCCCTGACGGCGTAGGGACGTTCGAGGGCGGCACTTCCCCGGGGAAGTGCCGCCCTCGGCGTGCGTCCGGGCTCAAGAGGCGGGCAGGTCGACCTCGGCGGGCCGGGTGGTGAGCGCCTTCGCCAGGTCGGCGAGCTTGACGTTGAGGTCCTGGGACGCGCGGCGCAGCACGTCGAAGGCCTCGTCGGCGGTGATGCCGCGCCGCTGCATCAGGATGCCCTTCGCCTGGCCGATGACGTCGCGGCCGTCGACCGCGCGGCGCAGGTGGGCCGCCTCCAGCTCGCCCGAGGCCACGGCCTGGGTGTGGGCCAGCGCGAGCGACGCGTGCGTCGCCAGCAGCAGCGCGATGTCGATCGCCGGGCCGCCGAACGCGCCGCGCGTGCGCGAGTAGACGTTGAGCGCACCCGACAGCCGCGGCGGGCGGGCGTTCGGGAGCAGGGCGGTGGCCAGCAGCGAGTGGTAGCCGTGCCGGGCCGCGGCCGGCCCGAACGCCGGCCAGCGCGGGTCGCGCCCGAGGTCCTCGGACCAGCCGACGGCCGGGCCGTCCGGCCGGGCCGACTCGACGCACGGGCCTTCGCGGTGGTCGTACTGCACCTGGTCGAGCTGTTCGGCGACCGGGTCCGTCCCGACCGGCGTGTGGTACGTGCCGTCGGAGTCACGCAGCGTGACGCTGACGAGGTCGGCGCCCGGGATGAGCGCCGCCGCGGCTCCGACGACGAGCTTGAGGACCCCGCCGACGGTCGGCGTCGCGTCGAGCAGGATCCGCGTCAGGTCGGCGAACTGCCGCGCCAGCGGACCCGGCGCCGGCTCGCCCTCCTGGCCGAACCAGGCCCGTTCCCGGGCCCACTCTTCTTCGCCGACGCTCATCGGTGCTCGCTGCCTTCCGTCGGGGTGGCGGACCTCCCATTCAACCCGATGCCGGCGCGTTCAGGGCGGCCCGGGCCCGGTCGACGAAGCCGGGGCCCGGCCAGAGCTGGTCGGCCTGCGGCACCCGGTCGGCCAGGTCCGGGTGGGGGAGGGTCGCCGCGGCCGCCCGGGCTTCGAGCACCTCCCGGCCCAGCTCGGCCTGCCGGCCGGGGGAGCAGGTGCGCCCGATCTCCCGCACGGCGGCGGGCCCCTCGTCGCGCACGTGCCGCCGCAGGGCGCGGATCAGCCCGCCCAGCAGGCGCTCGAACCGCGTCTCCTGCGGCCCGATGCCCTCCAGCTGCCGCATCAGGCGGTCCGCCTCGGCGAGGTCGCCGGCGCCGTCGAGGAACGGCTCTTCGGCGACGGCGTGCCGGACCACCTCCGCGATCAGGTGGTCGGCGAGGTCCTTGCGGTTCTCCGGGCTGCCCTGGCCGAGTTCGAGCTCGGTGCAGAGCCGGTCGAGCTCGCGGTGGTCACCGGCGAGGACGGTCGTCAGGTCGGTTGCGGACGGGCTGCCGTTCATGCACTCTCCTGGTCCGGACGCGGGTTTTTCCCCGGGATACCCGCTGCTCGGGTGCCGAATCCCGTGTCGGCGCCGGGCCGGCCGGGTACCCGTCGGGTGAACCCGGCTCCCGAGGAGGACGACCATGGCCGCGCCGGCATCGGTGCCCGAACGTGAACGCAAGTACGAGATCGTCGCCGGCAGCGGGGTACCGCGCCTGGTCGGCGTCGGCGGTGTCACCACCCAGGACGACCCGCAGGAGCACGTGCTCGACGCGTCCTACTACGACACGGCGGACTACCGCCTGGCCCGCGGCGGGATCACCCTGCGGCGGCGCGTCGGCGGCCCCGACGCCGGCTGGCACCTCAAGCTGCCGGTCTCGGCCGACGAGCGCCAGGAGATCCAGCTCCCGCTCGGCGGCGACCCGCACAAGGTGCCCGGCCGGCTCCGGCGCCTGGTGCGGGCGTACACGCTGGGGGAGAAGCTGGTGCCGGTCGCGCACCTGCGCACCGACCGGTTCGCCCACCGGCTCGCCGACGCCGGCGGGCGCACGATCGCCACCCTCACCGACGACCACGTCACCGGGGAGGCCGGCGGCGCGACCGCGCGGCTCGACGAGTGGCGTGAGCTGGAACTGGAGCTCGATCCCGGCACCGACCCCCGGCGGCTCGGCGAGTTCGACCGCGCCCTGACCGAAGCCGGGGTGACGGCGGCGCCGTGGCCGTCGAAGCTGCGCCGCCTGCTCGGCGACCGGCTGCCGGCACCGCCCCGGACCGGCAAGAAGGCGTCGGCGGGCGACATCGTTCTGGCGTCCCTGCGCGAGCACTACGGCCGGTTGCGCCGCGCGGACGTCGGGGTGCGGCTGGACGTCGACGACTCCGTGCACCAAATGCGCGTCGCCATCCGGAAGCTGCGGAGCACGCTTCGCACCTTCGGCTCCGTCGTCGACAAGAAGGCCACGGCGTCGCTCGCGGCCGAGCTCAAGTGGCTCGGTGGGCAGCTGTCGCCGGCGCGCGACACCGAGGTCACCGAGGAACGGCTGCGCGAGCAGCTCGACGGCGTGCCCTCGGAGCTGGTGTTCGGGCCGGTCCGCCAGTTCCTCACGCGGTACTTCGCCCGCGAAGCCGAGGAGGGGCGGACGCGCGCGATGGCGGCGCTGACCGGCAAGCGCTACCTCGAGCTGCTGCGCGCGCTGGACACCGTGCTGGAGGAACCGCCGCTGACCGCGCAGGCGCGCAAGCCCGCGAAGGCCGGCCTGCGCAAGTCGCTCCGGAAGGCGGCCAGGAAGCTGAGCCGTGCCGAGGCGGCGGCTCGCGGCCTGTCGGGCGACGAGCTCGGGACCGCGCTGCACGCCGTCCGCAAGAAGGCGAAGCAGGCCCGCTACGCGGCCGACACGGTGAAGCCGGTGTACGGGAAGAAGCTGCGGGAGTGGCGCAAGAACGTCAAGGCCGTCCAGGAGACGCTGGGTTCGCACCAGGACACCGTGGTCGGCCGGGACGTCCTGCACCACCTCACCGTCGCCGGGCACGGCGAGGGGCAGAACACGTTCGTTTTCGGGATGCTGTACGCCCGGGACGCCGGCCGGGCGGCGGAACTGCGGGGGACGTTCGCGCGGGAGTGGCGGCGGCTGCGCAAGGGCGGTCGTCCCGGCTGGCTCGGCTGAGCGGCCGGGACGGGAGGCGGCCCGCCGGGCCGCCTCCTAGCCTTCGCCGGTGAGCTTCCCGCGCAGCTGCTCCAGGGTCTGGGACAGCAGCCGGGAGACGTGCATCTGGGAAATGCCGACCCGGTCGGCGATCTGGGTCTGGGTCAGCCCGCCGAAGAACCGCATCACCAGGATCGCGCGCTCGCGCTTGGGCAGTTCCTGCAGGAGGGGCTGGAGGGCCTCGTGGTTCTCGACCATGGCCATCTCGTGGTCCGGTTCCCCCATGGTGTCGGCCAGCGACAGCGCCTCGGCGTCGTCGTGCACCGGCTTGTCGACCGACAGCGCCTGGTAGGCGTTGCCCGCGAGGAGCCCTTCGCGGACCTCGTCGACGTCCAGGCTCAGGTGCTCGGCCAGCTCGGTCGGCGTCGGGGCGCGGCCGAGGCGCTGGGAGAGCACCGCCGAGCCCTGGCTCAGCGACAGGTGCAGCTCCTTGAGCCGCCGCGGCACCCGGACGGACCAGCCGGTGTCCCGGAAGTGCCGGCGGACCTCGCCCATGATCGTCGGCACGGCGAAGGACAGGAAGTCGTGCCCGCGGGCCGGGTCGAACCGGTCGACGGCGTTGATCAGGCCGATCCGCGCCACCTGGACCAGGTCCTCGCGCGGCTCGCCGCGGCCGGAGAACCGGGTCGCGATGTGCTCGGCCAGCGGCAGCAGCTCCGTCACTAGCTTGCTCCGCACGACCTCGCGCCGCGGATCGTCGGGACCGAGCTCGCCCAGCTCTTCGAACAGCGGTTCGCAGTGGGCGTATTCGTCCGGGCGGTGGAGGAGGGTTTTCCGCTCGCTGCTCACGCGCTCGTTCCCGGGTTCAGCACCAGCTCGATCGTGACGATGCCCGCGCCACCACCCGGAAGGACGTCGCAGTGCGCGGTCACCGATCGGCTCAGGGTGGTCAGGACGTGCCAGCCGAACGTGCGGTCGCTCGGCGGCCGCGGGTCGCTCGAGCGGGTGGAGACGATGACGTGCAGGCCGTCCGGCGCGAGGCGGAAGCGGCACTGCAGCTGGGACCCGAGTTCGGCCAGCTGGACGAGCTGCGCGCACGCCTCGTCGACCGCCATCTTGGCGTCGGCGATCGCGTCGAGCCCGAAGTCCGCGCGCGAGACCACGCCGTGCGTGAGCATCCGGACCAGGGGGATCTGCTCCGCCATCGCGGGGAGCCGCAGCTCGACGAGTTCGTCGAGCAGCTCCTCGACGGACGGCTTGCCGCCGAACGAGCTGTCGCTTCGAGTTTCTTCCATGCGGGAGGTACTACCCATCTGGGGGAATGCGGACACTTCGTGTTCGGGTGTTTCGGGTTTGGTCACCGGCCGAGCGCCCGTTCGAGTTCCTTCTTGGTCATCGTCGAGCGGCCGTCGATGTTGCGCTTCTTCGCTTCGTTGTACAGCTGGGCCTTCGTCGGGCCGCCGGGACCCTTCCGGTTGCCGGACCGTTCACCGCCGCGCTGCTGCGGCGACTTGTCCTTCAGCGACGTCTTGCTGGCCTGCCGGGACTCGCCCGACTGCGCGCGGTTCTTGTTGACCGTCCGGGCCGCGATCTCCTTGGCCCGTTTCGTGCTCGCACCACGGTCCTCGGCCGAGTCCTTGATGTGCTCGTACTGGCGCTCGCGCTTGCCGCTCCACGACTGAGGCATGCCCGCTCCCTTCGTCTCGCGGGATGAGTACCCGCCTGATCACCCGGTAAACGTGGTGCCCGGGCGGTTACCCACGGCAGCGCACGGGTACGCGAAGGGCCGACGGAGAGGAGGGGCCGATGCGGATCGGCTACACCCTGATGACCGAGCAGGCGGGCCCGAACGACCTGGTCCGGTACGCCGCCGGAGCGGAACAGGCCGGCTTCGACTTCGAGGTGATGAGCGACCACTATTCGCCGTGGCTGGACGAACAGGGCCACGCGCCGTACGCCTGGAGCGTGCTCGGCGCGGTCACGCAGGTGACCGAACGCGCCGAGCTGATGACCTACGTGACCTGCCCGACCATGCGCTACCACCCGGCCGTGGTGGCGCAGAAGGCGGCGACCGTCCAGGCGCTCTCGGGCGGCCGGTTCACCCTGGGCCTCGGCGCGGGGGAGAACCTCAACGAGCACGTCGTCGGCCGCGGCTGGCCGCCGGCCAACGTCCGGCACGACATGCTGGCCGAGGCCGTCCAGATCATCGGCGGCCTGTTCGACGGCGGCTACTTCGACTACGAGGGCAAGCACTTCCGGGTGGACTCGGCCAAGCTGTGGGACCTGCCGGAGCGGCGGGTGCCGATCGGGATCGCGGTGTCCGGATCGCAGTCGGTCCAGCGGTTCGCCCCGGTCGCCGACGTGATGATCGCCGTCGAGCCGAAGAAGGAACTGTCGCAGGAGTGGGACGCGACCCGGCCCGGCCCGGCGACCCGCAAGGTCGGGCAGCTGCCGGTGTCGTGGGGCACCGACCGGGACGCCGCGATCAAGCGCGCGCACGAGCAGTTCCGCTGGTTCGCCGGCGGCTGGAAGGTCAACGCCGAGCTGCCGGGACCGGCCGGCTTCGCCGGGGCGACCCAGTTCGTCCGCGAGGACGACGTCGCCGGCTCCATCCCGTGCGGCCCGGACGCCGAGCCGATCGCCGAGGCGGTGCGCGAGTTCGCCGAGGCGGGCTTCACCGACGTCGCGCTGGTCCAGATCGGCGGCGACCAGCAGGAGGGCTTCCTCGACTTCGCGGAAAAGGAGCTGCTCCCGGCCCTGCGCGGCTAGGGCGGTGCAGCCGGCGGTCAAGCCGGCGCGGGGGCGGGCCGGCGTTCGGCCACCGCGAGCCGCCGGTCCGCCCCGGTCACCCGCAGCGCCCGGCGCACGACCGGGTTCGGCCCGGTCACGACGAGCAGCTCGGTGCCACCCTGCGCCGCCTGCAGCGCCGCGTGCAGCAGGACCCGGACGCCGGCCACGCCCAGGAAGTCCACTTCGGACAGATCGACGGCCAGCCGGTCCGGCGTCGCCCACAGGCGGTCGGAGAGCAGCGCGGCCAGGTCGCCGGCCGTCACGCTGTCGAGGTCGCCGCGCGCGGTGACCAGCACCGCATGCGGGGCCGGCCACGCCGTGCGCAGCCGCAGGCCCGGGTGCCGGGCTCGGGGGAGGTTCATGGCGGTTCGCCACCGTCCTGGTGCGGCGCGGGGCCCGCGGCGCCGCGCTCGGGGAGATCGAGGCGGCTGCTGGTTGAACCGTGCACCGAGCCTAGCTGCGCGTGCACGGCCCGCAACCGTCGTTGCTCCGAACGGGCGCGTGGCACGCCACGGCGGTGACCGCTCGTGCCCGGACCCGGCGGGATGCAGTAATCTCGCGCTGGACCCGTTAAAGCGCTAGCGGCCCACTAGTGGCGCGCGCCCGGGTCCTCCCTGGTCTAGAGCGCCCTGAGTAAAGAAGAAGGGGCGTCACCAGGATGACGGGCGGCGATGAGCGGCTCACCGCGCGGCTGGACGAAGTCACGCTGGCGATGGAGTCGCTGACCGCGATGCTGGACAGCGAGCTCGATCTCGGCCAGATGCTGCAGGCGGTGTGCGACCACGCCGTGCAGGTGGTGCCGGGGGCCGACATGGCGAGCATCACCCTGGTGCGCGACGGGGTGCCGGAGACGGTGGCCAGCACCGACCAGCGGGCGGTGAACTTCGACCGCGAGCAGTACCGGATCGGCGACGGGCCGTGCCTGCGCGCGGCGGAGACCGGCCAGCCGGTCCGGGTCGGCGTCGGCGCGGTGGGGGACCTGTGGCCGCAGTTCGTGTCGGCGGCCGAACAGCTCGGCGTGGCCAGCTTCCTCGCCGCGCCGCTGACGGTGGACGAGGACATGTCCGGCGCGGTGAACCTGTTCGGCTTCGGCGAGCACGGGTTCAGCGAGCTCGGCACCAAGATCCTGGAGCTCTACACCGCGACCGTGGTGATCGGCCTGCGCAGCGCCCGCCGGTACTTCGCGGCCCGCGAGCTGGTCGACCAGCTCAACCGGGCGCTGGAGACGCGGGCGGTGATCGACCAGGCCAAGGGCATCCTGATGGCCGCGCACCGGATCACGGCGGAGGAAGCGTTCCAGCGGCTGGTGAAGCGCTCCCAGGACGGCAACCGGAAGCTGCACGAGGTGGCGGCGGAGTTCGTCACGGCGGTGGCGACGACGAAGACGTGAGCGGCCGCTACCCGGCGGCCACCTCGTCCGGCGGCGCCTCCGGCTCGGCCGCGGCCGGTTCCGGGCGGTGCCTGCCTCGCTGGCACGTCGTGCAGACCAGGGTGCGGCCGAGCACGGTCCCGTCGTCGGCGACGACCTTGGCCACGTGCATCGTCGGGAAGCCGCACACTTCGCAGGGCAGTGACCCGTCCTCGCGGCTGATGCGGAGCTGGGTGCCCATCCGGCCTCCTGTGTGACGTGGGTCTCACCACCTTGCCTGCGCCCAGGCTCGAGCCCCGGTGAATTCACTCGTTCGGCCTAGTGAGCGCGGACTGCGGTGACTCGATCGGTGACACCTGTGTCGCCTGCGGTGATCCGGGGTAACCCGCCCGCGAACGGTTCATCGGGGATTGCCGGAGGGAGCGAACATGCGAGACAAGCGCAACGATCTGCGGCCGGTGGCGGACCTCCTGCTCGACGGCGGGAATTCGCCGGACCAGGCCCGCGTGCGGCGCCAGGCGGCACGGGCCGTGGCGGCCCGGGCCAAGGATCCCGAGGACTGCGCGCGGCTGCTGGAGATGCTGGGGCTGCACCGCAGCGGCACCCGCGCCAGCGACGTCGCCTGACGCGGGCGAGGAGGACGGACATGGCCCGGCCCGTGTGGAGCGGCGCGCTCAGCCTCGGACTGGTCACCGTGCCGGTGGAGCTGTACCCGGCGGTGGCCGACCACACCATCCACTTCCACCAGTTCGAACGCGGGACGTCGGACCGGATCCGCAACCGCCGGGTCAACGAGCGGACCGGCGAGGAGGTCACCCAGGACGAGATCGTCAAGGGCTACGACCTCGGCGGCGGTGACCACGTGCTCGTCGAACCGGACGAGCTGGACGAGATCGCGCCCGAGCGGTCCCGCCGGATCGACATCGAGCAGTTCGTCGAACTCGACGAGATCGACCCGTGGTTCTTCGACAAGACCTACTGGCTCAAGCCGGCGAAGGAGGACTTCGCCAAGGCGTACGGCCTGCTGCTGCAGGCGATGGACCGCAGCGAGAAGGCCGGCGTCGCGAAGTTCGTCCTGCGCGGCAAGGAGTACCTGGCCGCGGTCCGTGCCGGCGAAGGCGTGATGGTGCTCAACACGCTGCACTTCGTCGCCGACCTGCGCAAGCCCAAGGACGTCATGGGCAAGCTGCCGGAGCTGCCGAAGCCGCGGCCGAAGGAGCTCGACATGGCGCTCTCGCTGGTCGACGAGATGACCGCGCCGTGGAAGCCCGAGGACTACCGCGACGAATACTCGAAGCGCGTCGAAGAGCTGATCAAGGCGAAGGAAGCGGGCAAGGAGATCGCCCACGAGGAGGAGCCCGAACCCTCCGCCGACGTCGTCGACCTGTTCGAGGCGCTCTCGCGCAGCGTGAAGAACCGCAAGGGCGGCGGCAAGAAGCCGGAGAAGGAACCGAAGAAGAAGGCCGCGAAGAAGCCGGAGCTGACCGAGCTGTCCAAAGCGGACCTCGACAAGCTGGCCCGCGAGCAGGGCGTGAAGGGCCGGTCGAAGATGACCCGCGCGCAGCTCGAGAAGGCCCTGAAGGCGTCGTGAGCGGGCCCGGCTGGCGTGAGCCGACGCTGGCCACGCTCACCGGCCGCCGGTTCTCCGACGAGGACTGGATCTTCGAACGGAAGCTGGACGGCGTCCGCGCTATCTGCGTGCGCGACGACGGGCCGCCGACGCTGTTTTCGCGCAACCACAAGGTGATGGACAACGCCTACCCGGAGCTCGTCGACGCCCTCGCCGCCCAGGGCGGCCCGCGGTTCGTCGCCGACGGCGAGATCGTCGCGTTCGACGGCGCGAACACCAGCTTCGCCGCGTTGCAGCCCCGGATCCACGTCAGCGACCCGGATCGCGCCCGGGCGACCGGCGTGCGCGTCTACTACTACCTGTTCGACCTGTTGTACTTCGACGACCAGGACACGACCGGGCTGCCCCTGCGGCAGCGCAAGGCGCTGCTGCGGGACGCCTTCGACTTCGCGGACCCGCTCCGGCTGTCGGCGCACCGCAACACCGAGGGCGAGAAGTTCTTCGCCGAAGCCTGCCGGCGCGGCTGGGAGGGCGTCATCGCCAAGCGGGCCGACGCGCCGTATCACCACGGGCGGTCACCCGACTGGCTGAAGTTCAAGTGCGCCCAGGGCCAGGAGCTGGTCATCGGCGGCTTCACCGACCCGCAGGGCGCCCGCCACGGCTTCGGCGCGCTCCTGCTGGGCTACCACGAAGACGGCGCGCTGAAGTACGCGGGCAAGGTCGGCACCGGCTTCGACGAGCGGCTGCTGACGTCCCTGCACGCGCAGCTGCGGGCGCGGGAGACGACGCGATCGCCGTTCGCCGGCCCGGTCAAGGAACCGGGCGCCCACTGGGTGCGCCCAGAGCTGGTGGCGCAGATCGGCTTTTCCGAGTGGACGCGGGACGGGCGGCTGCGGCACCCGCGGTTCGCGGGGCTGCGCGAGGACAAGAAGGCCGCGGACGTCGTACGGGAGCGCGCGTGAAGACTTCCCACCCGGACAAGGTGTTCTACCCCGGCGATCACCTCACCAAGGGCGACGTCGTCGAGTACTACCGCACGGTCGCCGGCGTCATGCTGCCGCACCTGCGCGGCCGCCCGCTGACGCTGCGGCGCTTCCCCGACGGCATCGGGAAGCCGGGCTGGTTCCAGAAGCACCCGGGGGAGCACTTCCCGGACTCGATCCGCGTCGAGCGGGTGCCTCGCCGCGGTGGCGGCACCGACGAATACGTCGTGTGCGAGGACGCCGAGACGCTCGAATACCTGGCGAACCAGGGAAGCGTGGAGTTCCACGTCTGGCTGTCCACAGTGGACGCTCCGGAGCGGCCGGACCGGCTGGTGCTCGACCTCGACCCGCCGGACGGCACGCCGGTCGCCGAGCTGCGCGCGGCCGCCCGGCGCATCCGCGACCACTACGAGCGGGTGGGCCTGAACGCGTTCGTCCAGGCCACCGGCGGGCGCGGGTTCCACGTGCTCGCGCCGCTGGACGCGAAGTCGGACACGGAAACCGTGCTGGCGCTGTCGCGCGCCCTCGCCGACGTCGTCGCCGGCGAGGACCCCGATCGGCTGACCACCGCCCAGCGCAAGGACAACCGCGGCGACCGGATCTTCCTGGACGCCAACCGCAACGGGTACGCGCAGACGTTCGTGGCCCCGTACTCGCTGCGCGCCCGTCCGGGCGCGGCGGCCGCGACCCCGCTGGACTGGCGCGAGCTGGGCGGCGCCGACCCGGACGGATGGTCACTGGCGAAGGAAAAGCGCCGGCTGGCGCGCAAGGAAGACCCCTGGCGGAACCTCGGCGAGCACGCCGCTTCGGCGGAAGCGGCGTTGAAGCGGCTCACTTGAGCAGCTTGCCCGCGGCCTTCAGGTCGGCGACGAAACCCGCGTAGGCCTCGTCGCGGTCGGGGGCCCGCAGCACCGCCGAGGGGTGGACCGTGGCCATCGCCGACGGCACCAGCTCGACCAGGTCCGCCGGCGGTTCCAGGGGCTCGCCCCGGTGCTCGGTGAGCCGGAACTTCGGGCCCAGCAACGACTGCGCGGCCGTCGCGCCCAGCAGCAGCACCAGGTCCGGGCGCACCGCGCGCAGCTCGGCCAGCAGCCACGGGCGGCACGCGACCACCTCGGTGCGGCCGGGTTTCTGGTGGATCCGGCGCTTCCCGCGTTCGTCGCGCTTGAACTTGAAGTGCTTGACCGCGTTGGTGACGTACATCGACTGCCGGTCGAACCCGGCCTCTTCGAAGGCGCGGTCCAGCAGCTTCCCGGCGGGCCCGACGAACGGCTCGCCCGCGAGGTCTTCCTTGTCGCCCGGCTGCTCGCCGACGACGAGGACCTTCGCCCCGGCCGAGCCCTCGCCGAAGACTGTCTGCGTGGCGTCCTGGAAGAGGTGGCACCCCTGGCAGCCGGACGCCGCCGACCGCAGCCGGTCGAGGTCGGTGGTGTCCGGCGGCTCGGCACCGCGGGAATCCGGCATGTCCCGCGAAATTCCCCGCCCGGCCCGCGGGTAAACGTGCCGGAGCCGGGTAGCCGGAGCACCACCGACCGGAGAAAGGAGTTCACGATGACCACCGCACGCGACATCATGACGTCGGACGCGACCTGCGCCCGCGAGTCGGACACCGTGCACGACGCCGCGGTCACCATGGCGCAGAAGAACGTCGGTGCGCTGCCGATCTGCGGCGAGGACAACCGCCTGAAGGGCATGATCACCGACCGCGACATCGTGGTGAAGGTGCTGGCCGAGGGCAAGGACCCGCGGGCCGTCCACGTCGGCGACCTGGCCCAGGGCGAGGTCGTGACGATCGGCGCGGACGACGACGCCCAGGAGATCCTGCGCACCATGTCCGAGCACCGCGTCCGCCGGCTGCCGGTGATCGACGGGCACGACCTGGTCGGCATCGTCGCCCAGGCCGACGTGGCCAGGGCGCTGTCGAACCCGAGCGCCGGCGAGCTCGTCGAGGCGCTGTCCTACGACTGAGCCGTTGCCACACACCGAGGCCGCCCGCGTGCCCGCGGGCGGCCTTTTGTGTGCGAGCGGTCAGACGGAGCCGGCCGCCGCACCGTCCTCAGAGGACTCGCGGACCGATTCGGCGCGGGCGATGTGCCAGGCCACCAGCGCGCCTGCGCTCACCGTGCCCCAGAGCACCAGTGCCGCGTCGCGGGCGAAGAGGCCGACCACGAGCATCACCACCGCCGTGACGTCGCAGAGGACCAGCAACAGGTTCCCCCGCCTGGGCGAGCGGAGGTTGCGGCCGCTGAAGGCGGCGGCGAACGCGGGATCGCTCGCTTGCAGCTCCGCCTCGATTTCCCGCAGGGCGTGGCGTTCTCGATCCGGGAGCATGGGGGGCCTCCTCGCCTCGGCTACCCGGCTGGATACCCGTTTTCCCCGCTTCCGAAGCGGCGAACTCAGTGGTTGTCGCGGGGGATTCCCTTGGTCGCCGCGATCCGCTGGTAGGCCACCGCCGGGCGCAGCACCATGCCGTCGCACAGCTGGTCGACCATCGTCCGCTGGATCTCCTGCCACGGCGTCTGCGACTCCGGCACCGGGTAGCCGCCGGCCTCGGTCAGCTCCTTGTGCCGCAGGGCCAGCTCCTCGTCCGGGAGGAGGACGTCGGCGGTGCCCGCCCGCAGGTCGATCCGGACCCGGTCGCCGGTGCGCAGCACGGCGAGCCCGCCGCCCGCCGCGGCTTCGGGGGAGGCGTTGAGGATCGACGGCGACCCGGAGGTGCCCGACTGGCGGCCGTCGCCGAGACAGGGCAGCTCGTGTACGCCCCGCTTGATCAGCTCCGCCGGCGGGCGCATGTTCACCACCTCCGCGGACCCGGGGTAGCCGAGCGGGCCGGTGCCGCGCATCACCAGCAGCGAGTGCTCGTCGACGCCGAGGTCCTCCTCGTCGATGCGGGCGTGGTAGTCCTCGGGGCCGTCGAACACGACCGCGGTGCCCTCGTAGACGCCGCCGGCCAGGTACCGCCGCCGGAACTCGGGCGAGATGACGCTCGACTTCATGATCGCCGCGTCGAAGAGGTTGCCCTTCAGCACCAGGAACCCGGCGTCGGGGGTGAGCGCGGTGTCGAACGTCCGGATGACGTCCCGGTCGCCGGCTTCGGCGTCGCGGCAGTTGTCGCCCAGCGTGCGGCCGTTCACGGTGGGGGCGTCCTCGTGGATCAGCCCGTGCCGCATCAGTTCGTGCACCACGGCCGGGACCCCGCCCGCCCGGTGGAACTCCTCGCCGAGGTACTTGCCCGCGGGCTGCAGGTCGACCAGCAGCGGGACGCCGTGGCCGAGCCGCTGCCAGTCGTCGAGGGGCAGGTCGACGCCGATGTGCCGGGCGATCGCGCCGATGTGGATGGGGGCGTTGGTCGAGCCGCCGATCGCGGAGCTCACCACGATGGCGTTCTCGAACGCCGCCCGCGTCAGGATGTCCGACGGCTTGAGGTCCTCGCGGACCATCTCGACGATCCGCAGCCCGGTCCGGTAGGCCATCCGGGCCCGGTCGCGGTGCGGCGCGGGGATGGCCGCGCAGCCGGGCAGGCTCATCCCGAGCGCTTCGGCGAGCGCGTTCATCGTGGAGGCCGTGCCCATCGTGTTGCAGTGCCCCGGCGACGGCGCGGACGACGCGACGAGCTCCATGAACCCGGCGTCGTCGATCTCGCCGGCGGCGAGCAGTTCCCGCGCCTTCCAGATGATCGTGCCCGAACCGGTGCGCTCGCCGTTGAACCAGCCGTTGAGCATCGGGCCGCCGGACAGCACGATCGCCGGGATGTCGACGGTCGCGGCGGCCATCAGGCACGCCGGGGTGGTCTTGTCGCAGCCGGTGGTGAGCACGACGCCGTCGATCGGGTAGCCGTAGAGCGTCTCGACGAGGCCGAGGTAGGCGAGGTTGCGGTCCAGGGCCGCGGTGGGGCGCTTGCCCGTCTCCTGGATGGGGTGCACCGGGAACTCGATCGCGATCCCGCCCGCCTCGCGGATGCCCTCCCGCGTCCGGTCGGCCAGCTGCAGGTGGTGGCGGTTGCACGGGGTGAGGTCCGAGCCGGTCTGCGCGATGCCGATGACCGGCTTGCCGGACTGCAGCTCCTCCCGGGTGATGCCCCAGTTCATGTACCGCTCGAGGTAGAGCGCGGTCATCCCCGGGTCGGCGGGGTTGTCGAACCAAGCTTCGCTGCGCAGTCCCATACCGGCCAGTCTGGCAACGCGGGGCCCGGAATGCACGCCCCCGGAGGGCCGTGGCGGGCACCCGCGCCGGTGCCCGCCACGAACTTCCTCCCCTCAGCCCAGGCCGTTGAGGCCGATCACCCGGGAGTACCAGTGGGCGCTCTGCTTCGGCGTCCGCCGCTGGGTCTCGTAGTCGACGTGGACCAGGCCGAACCGCTTCGCGTACCCCTCGGCCCACTCGAAGTTGTCCAGCAGCGACCAGTAGAAGTACCCGCGCAGGTCGACGCCGGCCTGGATGGCGTCGTGCGCCGCCCGCAGGTGGGAGTCCAGGAACGCGACGCGGTCGGTGTCGACGATGTCACCGCCGTCGCCGATGACGTCGGGGTAGGCCGCGCCGTTCTCCGTGATGTACAGCGGCACCGGCCGGTAACCGCGGTGCACCTGCAGCAGCGACTCGGTCAGCCCGGCCGGCTGGACCTCCCAGCCGGAGTCGGTGCGCGGCGCCGCCGGGTCCGGGACGAAGTGCACGTCGGCGGCGCCGGGCCACTCCGGGCCCGCCGGCTCGCTGCCCGGCACCGGGCGGCCCGCGACCCGGTAGTCGCGGTAGTAGTTCACGCCGAGCCAGTCGACGTGGGCGGCGATGACGGCGGCGTCTTCGTCGCGCACGACCGAGCCCAGGCCGAACGGTTCCAGGTCGGCGACCAGGTCGTCGGGGTAGCCGCCGCGCAGTACCGGGTCGAGGAACAGCCGGTTCTGCAGGCCGTCGATCCGGCGGGCCGCGGCGACGTCGGACACGTTCGCCGGGTCGTGCGGGGCCACCGGGTACAGGTTCAGCGTGATGCCGGCCGGGGTGTCCGGGGCGTGCCGCCGGATGATGTCCATCGCCAGGCCGTGGCCCAGCAGCAGGTGGTGCGTGGCGGCGACGGCGGCGGGGTGGTCGGAGCGGCCGGGGGCGTGGATGCCGCCGGCGTAGCCGAGCATGGCCGCGCACCAGGGCTCGTTCAGCGTCGACCAGCTGGCGACCCGGTCGCCCAGCCGCTCCAGCACCGTCTCGGCGTACTCGGCGAACCGGTACGCGGTGTCCCGGTTCGTCCAGCCGCCGTCGTCCTCCAGCGCCTGCGGCAGGTCCCAGTGGTAGAGCGTCGCCCACGGCTGGACCCCGGACTCGAGCAGGCAGTCGACCAGCCGGTCGTAGAAGGCGAGCCCGGCGGCGTTGGGGGCGCCGCCGTCCGGCCGCACCCGCGGCCACGCCAGGGAGAAGCGGTAGGCGCCCAGGTTGAGCCGGCGCATCAGGCCGACGTCTTCGGAGTACCGCCGGTAGTGGTCGGCCGCCGGTTCGCCGTTGTCGCCGCCCCGGACCGCGCCCGGGCGGCGGGCGAAGACGTCCCAGACCGAGTCGGTGCGCCCGTCGGCCGTCGTGGCCCCTTCGACCTGGAAGGCCGCGGTGGCGGCACCCCAGACGAACCCGGGCGGGAACATCAACGCGGCGTTTTCCCGGACCTCGGTCGCCCGAACGCTGTCGGGTTCTACGGACATGTTCACCCTTTCACGGCACCTTGCATGATCCCGGCCACGATCTGGCGGCCGAGCAGGACGAAGACGATGAGGATGGGGATGGTGGCCAGGGTCGTGCCGGCCAGGACGAGCGAGTAGTCGACGTAGTAGCCGCTCTGCAGCTTTTCCAGGGCCACCTGGACGGTGGGGTTGCCGGCGTCCAGCACGACGAGCGGCCACAGGAAGTCGTTCCACGACATCATGAACGTGAACATCGCGAGGATCGCCGCGGCCGGGCGCACCGCGGGCAGGCAGACGTTCCAGAAGATCCGGATCATGCTGCAGCCGTCGACGCGCGCGGCCTCGATGAGCTCGTACGGCAGAGCGTCCACTGTGTACTGACGCATCCAGAACACGCCGAACGCGGTGACCAGGTTGGGCACGATCACCGCCTGGAGGTGACCGGCCCAGCCCAGTTCCGACATCGCGATGAACAGCGGGATGATGCCGAGCTGGGTCGGCACGGCCAGCGTGACGACGATGAACACGAACAGCCCGTTCCGGCCCCGGAACCGCAGCTTGGCGAAGGCGAACCCGGCCAGCGACGAGAACAGCACCGTCGTGAGCGTGACCGTCCCGGACACGATGATGCTGTTGCCCAGCGCCTTCCAGAACGGCACGCTGTCGAACACCCGCGAGGCGTTGGCGAAGAAGTTCCCGCCGGGCAGGAACGGCGGGATGCGTTCGGTGAGCATCCCGTTGTCGCGGCTGGCCACCAGGAACGACCAGTAGAACGGGAACAGCGAGCCGAGCACGAAGATCGCCAGCACGACGTAGGTCGCCTTGCGCGGCTTGCCGAGCGTGGCGACGCTCTTGCGGAGCCCGCCTTGGAGTGTCGTCATTTCTTCTTCACCGCCGGAGTGCGCGCGAGCCGGCCGGTGAGGAAGAAGTTCACCAGCGCGATGATCACGATGACCAGGAACAGCATCCAGGCGATCGCCGAGGCGTAACCGAGGTTGTAGTTCTCGAACGCCGACTGGTACAGGTAGAGCGTCACGGTCTGGAACTGGTTGGACGAGCCGCCGTTGTTCGACCCGGGGAGGGCGTCGAACAGCTTGGGCTCGGTGAAGATCTGCAGGCCGCCGATCGTCGAGGTGATCGTGACGAAGATCAGCGTCGGCTTGAGCAGGGGCAGCGTGACGTTGAAGAACCGGCGCCACGTGCCCGCGCCGTCGATCAGCGCCGCTTCGTGCAGCTCCTTCGGGATGGCCTGCATGGCCGCCAGCACGATCAGGGCGTTGTACCCGGTCCAGCGCCAGTTGACCATGATCGCGATCGCGACGTGGCTGCCGAAGCGGCTGGCCTGCCAGTCGACCGGGTCCAGCCCGATGGTCTGCAGCACGCCGTTGATCAGCCCGTACTTGGGGCCGAACAGGTTGGCGAAGATGATCCCGATGGCGACCAGGCTGGCCGCGTAGGGAAGCAGGATGCCGACGCGCCAGCCGGTTGCGCCGCGCAGCCGGGCCCCGAGCAGGGCCGCCAGCAGGACCGCCAGGATGATCTGCGGCACGCTGGAGAGCAGGAAGATGCTGACCGTGTTGGTCAGCGCGTTCCAGAACTGCCCGTCGCCGAGCAGGTCCTTGTAGTTGTCGAGCCCGATGAAGTCGGGGTCGTCGCTCCCCGCCTTCCACTTGAAGAGCGAGACGTACGCGGTGTAGAGCAGCGGGAACAGGCCGGCGATCCCGAAAACGATGAAGAACGGCGCGACGTAGAGGTACGGCGAGATCTTGACGTCCCACCGGCTCAACCGGTGACGGAAGGTGGGCCGGGGAGACACGCGCTCCCCGGCCTTACTCCCTTCTGGCGCGACCTTGTCGAGGACGGTCATCGGCTCAGCGCGTGATCTTCTTCGCGGCTTCGACCATCTGGTTCCAGGCGTCGGCTGCCGACTTGCCCTGCTCGACCGCCTGCAGGGCGGGGCTGGACGCGTTCTCCTGGATCTGGCCGTCACCGGGGCCCTTGTACTGCGGCTTCTGCACCTTCTTGGCCTGCTCGGCGAACAGCTCGCCGACCTTCGCGCCGAAGTAGTCGTCGGTCTTGCTCAGCAGCGCCGGGTCGGTGAGGGCCTTGACCTGGCTCGGGAAGGTGCCCTTGGCCTGGAACGCCTTGATCTGCTGCTCCGGGGCGGTCAGCCAGGCCGCGAGCTCGGCGGCCTCCTTCGGGTGCTTCGACTGCGTCGGCACGGTCAGGTACGAGCCGCCCCAGTTGCCGCCGCCGCCGGGGAAGGCCGCGGTGACCGCCCATTTGCCGGCGTTCTCCGGGCCGGCCTGCTCCTTGATCACGCCGAGCATCCACGCCGGGCACACCTTCGTGGCGAACGCGCCCTGCTTGAAGCCGGTGTTCCACTCGTTGCTGAACGCGGTGAGCTTGGCCGACTCGCCCTTGGCGACCGCGTCGGTGACCTTGGTCCAGGCGTCCTTGATGCCCTGGTTGGTCTCGACGGCGAGCTTGTCGTCGGTGCTGATGTAGCCCTCGGGGAGCTGGTTGACCATCGCGTTGAAGTTCTGCGCGGCCGAGTCGAACCAGGCCTTGCCGCCGGACTTCTTCACGAAGTCCGCGCCGGTGGAGAAGTAGCTGTCCCAGGTGGCGAACAGCGGCTTGACCTGCTCCGGGTCCTCCGGCAGGCCGGCGGCCTTGAACATGTCCTTGCGGTAGCACATGGCGAGCGGGCCGATGTCGGTCCCGTAGCCGATGAGCTTGCCGTCCTTGGTCTTGGCGGCGTCGTACTTCCAGCTCAGCCAGCGGTCGGGGGAGGCGTCGGCGGGGCCGATCTTGCTCAGGTCGTTGAACTTCGAGCCCTTGTCCAGGACGTCGGAGAGGTGGCCCTCTTCGACCGCGGTGACGTCGGCGAGGCCCGAACCGGCGGCCAGCTTGGTGATGAGGTCCTGGTGGTAGGGGCCGCCCGCCCCGGTCTTGCGGTGGGTGATCTTGATGTTGGGGTGCAGCCGCTCGTACTCCGGGATGAGGGCCTCGTAGCCGAACTCGGTGAAGGTCGCCAACGTCAGGTCGACGTGCTCGTTCGGAGCCGCCGCGGCCGGGGTCTGCTGGTCACCACCACCCCCGTTGCAGGCTGTGGCGCCGAGCGCCGTCATCGTGATGCCCAGTGCCAGGACCAGGCCGTTCCGGATCGTTCTCACGTGTCCAACCACCTTGTTGACGGGAATGAGCGCTCTCACTGCTGGGAGCCGATCTGGGAGCGCTCCCAGGTGTGGCAGAGTCTGCTGGGGGCGTTCACCGGTGTCAAGAGGTCGTAACCGGAGTGTTTCCTGCGAGGAGCGCTCCCGGACGTCCGCTTGCGTGAACGTTAAGCTGAGTCGGTCAGGGTGGTTGTGGGTGAGCGAGGGCGGTGCCGTGGGGCCTCGAGCAGGGGATGAAGAACGGCCGACACTGGAGGACGTCGCGGCGTTCGCCGGCGTGTCGCGGTCGACGGCGTCGCGGGCGCTGAACGACGACGCGTACGTCAGTGCGGCGGCGCGCGAGAAGGTGCTCGCCGCGGCCCGTGACCTGGGCTATTCCCCGAACCAGGCGGCCCGGTCGCTGGTCACCCGCCGCACCGGGGCGGTCGCGGTGGTGCTCTCGGAGCCGGAGTCCCGGCTGCTCGACGACCCGTACCGGGCCGCCGTCATGCGGGCCGGCTACCGGGAGCTCGCCGACGTCGGCCGCCAGATGGTGCTGATCTTCAGCGACATCCGCGAGGACCTGAGCCGGACGGTCCGCTTCCTCGAGGGCGGCCACGTCGACGGCGCGCTGGTGTTCGCCCCGCACCGCGCCGACCCGCTGCCCAAGGCCCTGCGGCTGCTGCGGATCCCGATCGTGTTCGGCGGCCAGGCGGCCGGCATCCGGCGCGGCGTGCACGTCGTCGACTTCGACAACGAGGGCGGCGCCCGGCTGGCGGTCGAGCACCTGGTCGCGGCCGGGCGGCGGCGGATCGCCACGATCGCCGGCCCGCAGGACCAGAGCGCGCCGATCGACCGCCTCGCCGGCTGGCGCAAGACCCTGCTCAACGCCGGGCTCGACCCCGCCGACCTGGCCGAAGAGGCCGACTTCACGCTGTCCGGCGGCGCGAACGCGATGTCGGCGCTGCTGGCCAGGCACCCGGACGTCGACGCGGTGTTCGTCGCCAGCGACATGATGGCGGTGGGTGCGCTGCGCACCCTCGACGCGGCGGGCCGCCGCATCCCGGACGACGTCGCGGTGGTCAGCTTCGACGACAACGCGACCCTGGCCCCGGCGATGGACCCGCCCCTGACGTCGGTCCACCAGGACCCCCGCGAGCAGGTCCACGCGATGGTCGAAATCCTCATGCAGCTGCTCGACGACCACGACCTCAAGCCGCGCCAGCACGTCCTCCCGGTTTCCCTGGCGGTCCGCGCTTCGAGCTGAACCCCGTGTCGGCCATCCGGACACGGGTGTCCGCCACCTGGGTGCGTGCCGGCTTGCGCCGTCGCGCTCAACTCCCCGTGTGCTCGGCGAGCCGGTGCTGCCCGGTCGGTGGGAGCCTCTGCGCTCAGGTGTACACGTTTGGCGCTAAATAACGTTTCACGTGACCCAGTGTCACTTCTTCGTTGAGCCGATCGGGTGATGGGGCGACGATCGGTGGGGGCTGTTCAGGAGCGTTCAGTGAGCCGGTGTTCGCCCGGCGCGCAGGTGTGACGTCCGGGCCCGCGGTGTCCTTCTGACTCGATTCTTTACATCCAGGTTTCCGGCTGGCTACCGTCTGCGTCTGGAAGCGCTCCCAGATCGCTGGCTCCCTACGGACAAAGGAGTTCCGCAGCCATGCGTTCCTCTCCCCGAAAGCGCGCCCGTGCGCTGGCACTGGCCTCGGCCGTGCTGGCGGTCACGGGCGCGGTGGTCGCCCCACCACCGGCGCTCGGCGCCGACATCGCCTGTTCCGTCACCTACACCACCAACGACTGGGACACCGGGTTCACCGCCAACGTCTCGCTGCGCAACGACGGCGCCCCGCTCGACAGCTGGAAGGTCGGCTGGACGTTCCTCGACGGTCAGAAGGTCCAGCAGGGCTGGAGCGCCACGTTCGCCCAGTCCGGCGCCGCGGTCACCGCCACGAACCTGTCCTACAACGGCCACCTCGACACCGGGGCGAGCACGTCGTTCGGGTTCAACGGTTCGAAGGGCTCGGCCAACCGGCCGCCGGCGGACTTCTCCGTCAACGGCACCTCGTGCACCGGCGCGAACAAGGCGCCGACGGTCACCCTGACCGCGCCGAGCTCGACCGGCACCTACTACGCCCCGGCGACGATCCCGCTGGCCGCGACCGCCGCCGACAGCGACGGCACGGTGAGCAAGGTCGAGTTCTACGCCGGTGACACGCTCCTGGCCACCGACACGTCGGCGCCGTTCGAAGGCAGCTGGGGCAACGTGCCGGCCGGGACGTACGCGATCACGGCGAAGGCCTACGACAACAAGGGCGCGTCGACGACGTCGAGCCCGGTGAGCGTGAAGGTCCTGTCCGGGCCGACGATCGTCGCCTCCCCGGCGACCGCGCAGGTCAAGCAGGGCGGCACGACGACGTTCGCCGTCTCCCTGGCCGGCGCGCCGACGAGTCCGGTCACCGTCGCCGTCGCGAGGACGGGCGGGAGCACGGACCTCACGGCGAGCCCGGCGAGCCTCACCTTCACCACGGCGAACTGGAACGTCCCGCAGAACGTGACGGTCACCAGCGCCGACAACGGGGGCGACCTGGGCAGCGCGACCTTCACCGCGAGCAGCAGCGGCTACACCGCGGCTACGGTGACGGTGAACGAGATCTCGTCGTCCACTTCGGACTACCAGCTCGCGTTCCTCACGCAGTACAACAAGATCAAGGACCCGAACAACGGCTACTTCCGCAAGTTCGGGAACATCCTGGTGCCCTACCACTCGATCGAGACGCTGATCGTCGAGGCGCCGGACCACGGCCACGAGACGACGTCGGAGGCGTTCAGCTACTACCTGTGGCTGGAGGCGGCCTACGGCCGGGTGACCGGTGACTGGTCGCCGTTCAACCAGGCGTGGACCTCGATCGAGACGTACGCGATCCCGTCGGCGGCGGACCAGCCGGGCAACTCCGGCTACAATGCGAGCAAGCCCGCCACCTACGCCGCGGAGTACCCGAGCCCGAAGTCCTACCCGTCGCCGCTGCAGAGCAACGTCTCGGTCGGGTCCGACCCGATCGCGGCCGAGCTGAAGGCGGCCTACGGCTCCCCGGACGTCTACGGCATGCACTGGCTGCTCGACGTGGACAACATCTACAAGTTCGGGCACTGCGAGGACGGCACGAACACCGCGCCGGCGTTCATCAACACCTTCCAGCGCGGCTCGCAGGAGTCGGTCTGGGAGACGGTCACCCAGCCCAGCTGCGACCTGCTGAAGTTCGGCGGAAAGAACGGCTACCTCGACCTGTTCACCGGCGACAGCTCCTACGCCAAGCAGTGGAAGTACACCGACGCGCCCGACGCGGACGCCCGCGCCGTGCAGGTGGCCTTCCAGGCGGAGAACTGGGCGAAGGCGCAGGGCAAGAGCGCCGACGTCGCGGCCGTGGTGAAGAAGGCGTCGAAGATGGGCGACTACCTCCGGTACTCGCTGTTCGACAAGTACTTCAAGAAGATCGGCAACTGCGTCGGTCCGTCGAGCTGCGCGGCCGGTTCCGGCAAGGACAGCGAGCACTACCTGATTTCGTGGTACTACGCCTGGGGCGGTTCGATGGACTCGTCCAGCGCCTGGGCGTGGCGCATCGGTGACGGCGCGGCGCACCAGGGTTACCAGAACCCGCTGGCCGCCTACGCGTTGTCCACCGACCCCGGCCTGAAGGTCACCTCGGCGACCGGCGCGAGCGACTGGGCGACCAGCCTCGGGCGGCAGATGGAGTTCCTGCAGTGGCTGCAGTCCTCCGAAGGCGGTCTCGCCGGCGGCGCGACCAACAGCTGGGACGGCCAGTACGGCACCCCGCCCGCGGGCACGCCGACGTTCTACGGGATGTTCTACGACCAGCAGCCGGTCTGGCACGACCCGCCGAGCAACCAGTGGTTCGGGTTCCAGACCTGGGGCATGGAGCGGATCGCCGAGTACTACCAGGCGACCGGTGACGCCCGGGCGAAGAAGATCCTCGACAAGTGGGTGCCCTGGGCGATCGCGAACACCACGGTCGGCGCCGGCGGGAGCTTCCAGATCCCGTCCGACCTGACCTGGAGCGGCGCGCCGGACACCTGGAACGCCACCAGCCCGGGTGCGAACACCGGCCTGCACGTCTCGGTGAAGAACTTCAGCCAGGACGTCGGTGTCGCGGCTTCGCTGGCCAAGACGCTGCTGTACTACGCGTCGGGGTCGAGCAACGCCCAGGCCAGGACGGTCGGGGAGCAGCTGCTCAACGCGCTGACGGCGAACGCCGACAGCAAGGGCATCGCGGTGCCGGAGACCCGGACGGACTACAACCGGTTCGACGACACCTACAACGCCACGACGGACCAGGGCCTGTACGTGCCCTCGGGCTGGACCGGCACGATGCCGAACGGCGACCCGATCAACGCGAACTCCACGTTCCTGTCGATCCGCTCGTTCTACAAGAACGACCCGCAGTGGCCGAAGGTCCAGTCCTATCTGGACGGTGGCGCCGCGCCGACGTTCATCTACCACCGGTTCTGGGCGCAGTCGGAGATCGCCACGGCGTTCGCCGCGCACGTCGCCCTGTTCGGCTGAGAGGCACTTGATGAAGCGACTGCTCTCACTGGTGGTCGCCGCACTGGTCGGGGGCGCCGTTCTCACGGCGTCCCCGGCCGCCGCGGCCCTCCAGACGACTGCGGCGGCCGGCACCGGCACCGGGTTCTGGCACGCCAGCGGATCCCAGCTGGTCGACTCGACCGGCGCGCCGGTCCGGATGACCGGCGTCAACTGGTTCGGCGCCGAGACCGGCAACTACGCGCCGCACGGGCTGTGGAGCCGCAACTACAAGGACATGCTCGACCAGATGGCCGGGCTCGGGTACAACACGCTGCGGCTGCCGTACTCGAACCAGCTGTTCGACAGCGGTTCGAAGCCGGTCAGCATCGACCAGGTGCAGAACCCGGACCTGCAGGGCCTGACCGGGCTGCAGGTGCTGGACAAGATCGTCGCGTACGCCGGTGTCAAGGGCATGCGCGTGCTGCTGGACCGGCACCGGCCGGACTCCGGCGCGCAGTCCCCGCTCTGGTACACCAGTGCGTACTCCGAAAGCCGCTGGATCTCCGACTGGACGATGCTGGCCCAGCACTACAAGGGCAACCCGACGGTGATCGGCGCGGACCTGCACAACGAGCCGCACTCGATCCAGGGCGGCGGCGGGGCCTGCTGGGGCTGCGGCGACACCGCGACCGACTGGCGGCTGGCCGCCGAACGGGCCGGCAACGCCGTGCTGGCGGCGAACCCGGACTGGCTGATCGTCGTCGAGGGCGTGGACTGCGTCAGCGGCACCGGCGACCCGCAGTGCGGCTGGTGGGGCGGCAACCTCTCCGGGGCCAAGCAGTTCCCGGTGCGGCTGTCCAAGCCGGACAAGCTCGTCTACTCGGCGCACGAGTACGCGACGTCGGTGTTCGCCCAGACGTGGTTCTCCGACCCGGCGTTCCCGGCGAACCTGCCCGCGCTGTGGGACCACTTCTTCGGCTACCTGCAGAAGCAGAACATCGCGCCGGTGCTGCTCGGCGAGTTCGGCTCCACGCTCGCCGACCCGCGCGACAAGGTGTGGCTGCAGGAACTGATGAAGTACGCCGGGACGGGCACGTCCGGGATGAGCTTCACGTACTGGTCGTGGAACCCGAACTCCGGGGACACCGGCGGCATCCTCAACGACGACTGGACCACGGTCAACCAGACCAAGCAGGCGATCCTGCAGCCGTACCTGATCCCCCCGGTGGGCTCCGGCGGCAACCCGGGCGACCCGCCGCCCGCGGCGAGCTGCGCGGTCACCTACCACGTCGACAACACGTGGCAGGGCGGGTTCGTCGCCTCCGTGACCCTGAAGAACACCGGGACGTCCGCGCTGAAGAACTGGGCGCTCGGCTGGACCGTGCCGGCCGGCACGCAGATCACCGGCGGCTGGAACGCGACGGTCTCGCAGACCGGGCAGCAGGCGAGCGCGAAGGCACCCACCTGGGCACCCGACCTCGCCGGCGGCGCGTCGGTGTCGATCGGCATCCAGGCCACCGGCCCCTCGACCGGCGCACCCGGCGGCTTCGCCGTCGGCGCGACCGCCTGCACCACCTGACCCACCCACCGAACACTAAGGAGCGCACTCGATGAAGAGTGAATTCTGGTCCGCGAAGAGGAAGACACGGTTCGCCGTGGCCTCCTCGGTGACGGCGGCGGCGATGACCGCCGGCTTGCTGGTGGCCGGGGGCAGTCCGGCGGGCGCCGCCACCGGCTGCAAGGTCACCTACACGGTCAACCAGTGGGACACCGGCTTCACCGCCAACATCGCCGTGACCAACCTGGGCGACGCCGTTTCGTCCTGGAACGTCGAATGGGACTTCGGCGGCAACCAGCAGGTGCAGCAGGGCTGGAGCGCCACGTTCAGCCAAAGCGGCAAGCACGTGAGCGCGAAGAACCCGTCGTGGGGCGGGAACCTCGGCTCGAACGCCTCGGCGAGCTTCGGCTTCAACGGCTCTTATTCGGGCACGAACGACATCCCGACGTCGTTCTCGCTCAACGGCGCCCACTGCGACGGCACCCCGGGCGGCACGACGACGACGCCGACCACACCGACCACCCTGACGACGACGCCGACCACCCCGACGACACCGACCACGCCCACCACCCCGACGACGGTCACCACGACGCCGCAGCCGGGGACCCACGTGGACAACCCGTACGCCGGGGCCAAGGGGTACGTGAACCCCGACTGGTCGGGCGAGGTGAGCGCGGCGGCCGCGGCCAAGGGCGGCACGCTCGGCGCGCAGATGGCCAAGGTGGCCAACACCTCGACCGCGGTGTGGCTGGACCGGATCGCCGCGATCGCCGGCACCACCGATTCGCGGGGCCTGCGCGGGCACCTCGACGCGGCGCTGGCCCAGGCGAGCGGCGGCACCCCGGTGACGATCCAGGTCGTCGTCTACGACCTGCCGAACCGCGACTGCGCGGCGCTGGCGTCCAACGGTGAGCTGAAGGCCGCCCAGAACGGCCTGGCCCGCTACAAGAGCGAGTACATCGACCCGATCGCCTCGATCATGGCCGACCCGAAGTACGCGCCGCTGCGGATCGTGGCGATCGTCGAACCGGACTCGCTGCCCAACCTCATCACGAACACCTCGATGGCGACGTGCGCCGAGGCGCAGTCCAGCGGGGTGTACACGCAGGGCATCCAGTACGCGCTGAACAAGCTGCACGCGATCTCCAACGTCTACAACTACCTGGACATCGCGCACTCGGCGTGGCTGGGCTGGGACAGCAACTTCCAGCCGTTCGTCAACCTGGTGAAGCAGACCCTGCAGGGCACCACGGCCGGCGTGAACAGCATCGACGGCTTCATCAGCGACACGGCGAACTACACGCCGCTGACCGAGCCGAACCTGCCCGACCCGAGCCTGACCGTCGGCGGGCAGCAGCTGAAGTCGGCGACGTTCTACCAGTGGAACCCGTACTTCGCCGAGGTGCCCTTCGCCACGGCGATGTACAACGCGTTCGTTTCCGCGGGCCTGCCCAGCGGGATCGGCATGCTGATCGACACCTCGCGCAACGGCTGGGGCGGCGCGGCCCGGCCCAGCGGGGCCTCGGGGTCCACTGTGGACAGCTACGTCGACTCGGGCCGGATCGACCGGCGGCTGCACCGCGGCAACTGGTGCAACCAGAGCGGCGCGGGTCTGGGCGTCCGGCCGACGGCCTCGCCGGCGGCGCACTTCGACGCCTACGTCTGGATCAAGCCGCCGGGTGAGTCCGACGGCGCCAGCGCGCAGATCCCGAACGACGAAGGCAAGGGCGCGGACCCGATGTGCGACCCGACCTTCCACGGCAGCCAGCAGGCCAACGGCGGCAACCTGACCGGCGCGCTGCCGAACGCCCCGCTGTCGGGCAAGTGGTTCGAGACCCAGTTCGAGCAGCTGGTCCAGAACGCCTACCCGGCGGTGCAGTAACCAACTCCGGGCCGGGCGGTGCCGCGCAGCCGCCGTCCGGCCCGGTCTCCACCCCGGCGAGCGCGGCCCGTCCCGCCGGGCCCGCTCGCCGCTGTCCCGCCTGGCCGCCTGACCGGTCGGGCGGGACCGCGGGGTCCGGCCCGCCGTCGACGGTGACCCGGGCCGGATCCCGCGGCGCCCGCGGCGGCCTCAGCCGAGGTCCTTGCGGAAGCTGAGCCGGTCCAGTCCCGGCCCGTCGTAGTCGGGCTGGACCGGCAACCCCTCGAACTCCTTCGGCCCTGGTTCGGTGACGAACCCCATCCGGGTGTGGAACGCGTGCGAACCCTTGTTCACCGGCGACGTGATCGCCCGTACCACCGAGCGCCCGTGCGCGCGGCTGTAGGCGAAGAAGCGCTCGTACAGCGCGGCGCCCAGCCCGCGCCCACGCTCGGCGGGATCGACCCCGACGAAGTGGATGTAGCTCTCGGCCGGCCGCGACGGCGAGAGGAACCCGATCAGGAACGCGACGATCCGGTCCTCGGCGGTCACCACGGAACTGCTGTCGGTGAAGTGCTGGAACATCAGCTTCGGCAGCAGCAGCGCCCGCTGGCGGGAGCCTTCCGCCCCGCCGAGGCCGCCCCACCAGCCGTCCAGCAGGGCGAGCACGGGCAGGTGGTCGGCGGGCGTGGGCGGGCGCACCGCGAAGTCCTGCCACGGCGGGGGCAGGGGAGTGGTGGTCATGCCGGCCACCCTGCCGCCTCCGGCGCGCGCCGGCCAGCGGATTTCGGGCGCTCACGGCACGAGCCGGTGCACCCCGATCAGCACCTGCTGCCACACAGCGGCCGGGTCGGCGCCCTGCTCGACCGACCTGAGTGCCGGGGCGATCACCGTCTCCTGGATCTTGCCGTCGCCGGGCCCCTTGTACTGCGGTTTCCCGACCTTGCGGGCCTGCGCGACGAAGACCTGGCCGCTCAGCGCCCCGCCGAAGTAGCCGTTCATCTCGCTGAGCAGGTCCGGCGAGGTGAAGGCGTCGACCTGGCTGGGGAAGTTGCCGCTCACCCGGAAGGCGTGCAGCTGCTGCTCCGGCGCGGTCAGCCAGGCGGCGAGCGCGGCGGCCTCCCGCTGGTGCGGGCTCGCGGCCGGCACGGTGAGGTAGGACCCGCCCCAGTTGCCGCCGCCGTCGGGGAAGACGTCGGTGAGCGCCCACTTGCCCGCGTTGCCGATGCCGGCCTGCTGCTCGATCTGCCCGAGCATCCACGAGGGACAGACCTTCGTCGCGAAGGCGCCGGTGCGCAGCCCGTTGTTGCCGTCGTCGGCGAAGGCGGTGAGGCCGGCCGACTGCCCCTGCTTGACCGCGGCGGTGACCTGGTCCCAGGCGCCCTGCAGCCCGGTGTTGGTTTCGAGCGTCGAGTGGTCGTCGCGGTCGAGGTAGCCGACCGGGAGCTGGTTGACCATGGCGTTGAAGGTCTGCGCCGCGGAGTCGAACCAGGCCTTGCCGTGCGAGCGTTTGACGTACTTCTCGCCGGCGTTGAAGAAACTGTCCCAGGTCGCGAACATCGTCTTCACCGAACCCGGGTCGGTGGGCAGGCCGGCCGCGTCGAGCAGGTCCTTGCGGTAGCACATGGCCAGCGGCCCGATGTCCGTGCCGTAGCCGACGAGCTTGCCGTCCTTGCTGCGGCCCGCCTCGTACTTCCACTCCAGCCAGCGGCCGGGTTTGACGTCGGGCGGCCCGATCTTCGCCAGGTCGGCGAACTTCGCCGACTGCGCGAGCACGTCGGCGAGGTGGCCCTCCTCGACGGCCTGGACGTCGGCGAGGCCCTCGCCCTTCTGCAGCTTGTCCAGCAGGTCCTGGTGGTACGGCCCGCCCTGCTCGGCCCGCACCTGGCGGATGGTGAGCCCGGGGTGGGTGAACTCGTAGCCGGGGATGAGGTCGTCGTAGCCGAACTCCCCGAACGTGGCGATGGTGAGCGTGATGCGCTCCGGCGTGGCGGGCCCGCAGCCGCCGGTCAGGACGAGCAGGACGGCGGCGGTGGCGACGGCCAGCTGTCTTCGGATCTGCCTCATGCGCGCGTACTCCCCGTTCGCGGCCCGCTCTCGGCCTCCGTTGGCTGGGAGCGCTCCCGGGTGGAGTCTTGTTTCCCGGTGCGGCGGGTGTCAAGGTTCGCGACGGCGGGTGTCCGGGCGGACACGGACCGCGGGCCGCGGCTGTTGCGGTGCAACGAAGGGGTGCGATGAAGCGTCCGACGATCACCGACATCGCGCGGGAGGCCGGCGTCTCCAAGGGCGCGGTCTCCTACGCCCTCAACGGCCGCCCCGGCGTCTCCGAGGCGACCCGGAAGCGGATCACCGAGATCGCCCGCGAACTCGGGTGGGCCCCCAGCAGCACCGCCCGGGCGCTGTCCGGCGGCCGCGCCGGGGCGACCGGCCTGGTCCTCGACCGGTCCCTCGAAGCGTTCGTGCCGGCCCTGCTCGACGGGTTCGAGGGCGAGCTGCTGCTGCAGGTCGCCGCCGGCCGGGACGCGGCGCTGGCGATCTACCGCCGCTGGCGGGCCGAACGGAAGGTCGACGGCGTGCTGCTCACCGATCCGGGGTGCGCGCCGGAGCTGGTGCGGATCGGCCTGCCGGCGGTCGTGCTCGGCGGCCCGGGCGGGGTGCCCGGCGTCCCGTCGGTGCTGGTGGACGACGTCAGCGGCGCGCTCGAGGCGCTGGAGTACCTCGCCGCGCTGGGGCACCGGCGTGTCGTCCGCATCGCGGGCGCGGCCACGTTCGCCGACCCCGCGGCGCGGGAGCGGGCCTTCACGACGGCGACGACCGGCCTGCCGCACCCGGGCACGGTCCACCCGGAACCGTCGGCCGACGCGATCCGGCGCGTGCTGGCCGCACACCCGCGGCCCACGGCGCTGCTGTGCGACACCGACGACCTCGCGGTGGCCGCGCTCGCCGCCGCGCGCGAGCTCGGCCTCTCGGTGCCCCGTGACCTCTCGGTCGTCTCGTGGGACGACACCCCGCTGTGCCGGCTGGTCCGCCCGGCGCTCACCGCGATCCGGCGGCCGCTGGCCGAACTCGGCGCGCTCGCGGCCGCCGTCCTGCAGGACGTGCTGGCCGGGGACCGGGCCGGCGACGTGTGCGCGTCCCGGCCGCGGCTGCTCACCCGCGGCAGCACCGGCCCCGCGAACGCGTGAAGGCCGCCCCGCAGGGCGGCCTTCACGGGTGTCCACTGCGGACGGTCAGCTTCCCTGGCAGGTCGGCGACGGGGCGGCGTTGCCCCCCGTCGTGTTGACCACCATCCCGAAGGTGGTCTGGCCGTCGGCGGCGACGCCGCCGTTCCAGTCGGCGTTGCGGACCGTCACCGCCGAACCGGACTGGCTCAGCGTGCCGTTCCACACGCTGGCGATCGTCTGGCCCGAGGGCAGTGTCCAGCCCACCTGCCAGCGCGAGTACGCCGAGGTGCCGTGGTTCATCACCGTCACCGTGGCCTGGTAGCCGCCGCTCCACGTGTTGGTGATCTCGTACATCGCCATGCACGAGCCCGGCGGGGTCGTCGGGGTGGTGGGCGTGGTGGGCGTGGTCGGGGTCGTCGGCGTGGTGGGGGTGGTCGGGGTGGTGGGGCCGGTCGGCGTCGTCGGGGTGGTCGGGGTGGTGGTCGGGCCGCCGCCCTGGTCCTTCACGCCGGTGACCTCGCCGTGCCCGCCGTCGAACACGACGTCGGAGCAGCCGTAGAACGTCTCGGCGCTGTCCGAGCGCTTCCACACCGAGTAGATGATGTGCCGGCCGGACTTGTTCGACGGCAGCGCGCCGCTCCACTTGTACTGGCCGTCCACCGTGCCCACCTGGCCGGTCACCGGCGGGTGGTCCACCGTCAGGAACGGCTGGTCCTCCAGCGAGTCCCAGGTCAGCGGCTGGTTCGGGTCCCAGCCGTCCTTCGTCACGTAGGTGTAGAACCAGCCCGGGTGGGCGGCCCACGCGTTGTAGGAGAAGTCGAACTGGGCACCGGCGGTGAGGTGGGTCAGCGGCCACGCGCCGACACCGTCGAAGCCCGCGTAGTTCGGGTTCCCGCCCGAGCACAGCTTCCCGTCGGGGATGAACCCGCGCGTGCGGCCCGCGCCGTCGGAGCGCAGCACGCCGAACCAGTTGTACAGCGAGTTGGCGCTGCTGATGGCGACCGCGGCCGCGCAGGCGGGGTTCTGGGGCTTGATCTCGCCGGTCGAGCTGAGCCCGTCCTGCCAGCACAGGAAGGTCCGGCTGCCCGGTTTCATCATGGCGCCGTGCGCCTCGGCGGTGCCGGTGCTGAGCAGAACGGCGGTCAGGCTCGCCAGCAGCACGGTGACGGCGGCGAGGATCGTACTTCGTCTCCTGGTCACGTCTGTCCCTTCGGTGGGTAGCGTGCGTCGAAGACTGGGAGCGCTCTCACGATCAGGATACGCGGTGGCGGTCACTTCCGGAACAGCCCAAGGTGACCTTGGCGGCCGCCTTGGCCTACCTTGGCGCAGGGCCGCCCGAACCGGGCCGGCCGTGGCGAAAGGCAGAGAGTGGACAGTCCGTCTTCGGTGCCCGCCTGGGTGCGCGCCGAGCCCGCCCGGCTCCTCGGGTTCGCCCGCGGCGCGGTGCACCCCGGTGGCGGGTTCGCCTGGCTCGACGACGCCGGGCGACCGGTGCTCGACCGGCCCGTCGAGACCTACATCACCTGCCGGATGACGCACGTCTTCGCGCTCGCGTCGCTGCGGGGAGCGGACGACGGCGAGCTGGTCGCGCACGGCGTCAAGGCGCTGACCAGCCTGCTGCGGGACCCGGAGCACGGCGGCTGGTACGCCTCGACGGCCCTGACCGAGAAGCGGGCCTACGAGCACGCCTTCGTCGTGCTGGCCGCCGCGAGCGCGGCCGCCGCCGGTGCCGAAGGCGCGGAGCCGCTGCTGGCCGAGGCGCTCGAGGTCGTCGGACGCCGGTTCTGGGAGCCGGGCCCCGGCCGCGTCGCCGACGTCTGGGACCGCGGCTGGACGCGGCTCGAGGACTACCGCGGCGCGAACGCCAACATGCACACCGTCGAGGCGTTCCTCGCCGCCGCGGACGTCACCGGCGACGCCGGGTGGACGGACCGTGCACTGTCCATTGTGGAGCATCTGGTGCACGGCGAAGCCCGCGCGCACGGCTGGCTGCTCCCGGAGCACTACGACGCGGACTGGCAGGGGCGCCCGGAGTTCAACCGCGCCGAGCCCGCCGACCGGTTCCGCCCGTTCGGCGCGACGATCGGGCACCTCTTCGAGTGGGCACGGCTGGCCGTCCACCTCGGCCGCGCGCTCGGGGCGGCCGCGCCGGCGTGGCTGGTGCCGGACGCGGCCGCGCTGTTCGAGACCGCGGTCCGGTACGGCTGGGCCGCCGACGGGCGGCCGGGCTTCGTCTACACCACGGACTTCGCCGGGACGCCGGTCGTGCGCACCCGGCTGCACTGGGTGGTGACCGAGGCGATCGCCGCCGCCTGGACGCTGCACCAGGAAACCGGCGACCCGGCCTACCTCGCCCGGTTCCGGGAGTGGTGCGAGCACGCCGAAACCTGCTTCGTGGACCGGGAACTCGGTTCGTGGCACCACGAACTCGACCCGGAGAACCGGCCCGCCGCGACGGTGTGGCCCGGCAAACCGGACGTCTACCACGCATACCAGGCGACGCTGCTGCCCGCGCTGCCGCCCGCCGCGTCCTTCGCCGGCGCGCTCCGCCCGCGTCGTTAGACTGGCCGGGCCGTCCCTTCCCGACAAGGAGAACCATGTCGCCTTTCGTCGCGGCCGAAGACCGGTACGCGGACATGCCGTACCGGCGGGCCGGGCGCAGCGGGCTGAAGCTGCCCGCCGTGTCGCTCGGCCTGTGGCACAACTTCGGGGACGACAAGCCCCTCGACGTCCAGCGGGCGGTGCTGCGCCGCGCGTTCGACCTCGGGGTGACGCACTTCGACCTGGCCAACAACTATGGCCCGCCGCCCGGCGCGGCCGAGGCGAACTTCGGGCGGCACTTCGCCGCCGACTTCCGCCCGTACCGCGACGAGATCCTGGTGTCGTCCAAGGCCGGCTACCTGATGTGGGACGGCCCGTACGGCGAGTGGGGCTCGCGCAAGAACCTGCTGGCCAGCCTGGACCAGAGCCTCGCCCGGACCGGCCTGGACCACTTCGACGTCTTCTACTCCCACCGCCCGGACCCGGAGACCCCGATCGAGGAGACGATGGGGGCGCTCGACACCGCCGTCCGCTCGGGCAAGGCGCTGTACGCGGGCATCTCCAACTACTCGCCGGAGCAGACGACGGCCGCGCTCGCCGCGCTGAAGGACCTCGGCACGCCGCTGCTGATCCACCAGCCGTCCTACTCGATGCTCAACCGGTGGGTCGAGGACGGCCTGCTCGACACCCTGGACGAGCACGGCGTCGGCTCGATCGCCTACTCGCCGCTGAGCCAGGGCCTGCTGACCGACCGCTACCTCGACGGCGTCCCGGCCGACTCGCGGGCGGCCGGCGCCAGCCCGTTCCTGACCCGCGACCGCCTCACCGAGGACACGCTGGGCACGATCCGCGCGCTGAACGACGTCGCGAAGCGGCGGGGGCAGACGCTGGCGCAGCTGGCCATCGCCTGGGTGCTGCGCCGCGGCCGCGTCACCTCCGCGCTGATCGGGGCCAGCAGCGTCGCGCAGCTCGAGAACACCGTCGCGGCCACCGCGAACCTGGAGTTCACCGACGACGAGCTGGCCGAGATCGACCGGATCGTCCTGCCCCGGCCGTCGTGAGTGGTAAGGCGAGTTAGAACTCGCCTTACCACTCACGACCAGCGCGCGGTTTCAGCAGCCGATCCGCGAGGTGCCGACGGCGACGTCGTCGAACCACAGCGTGTCGGCGTCGCCGGCGTAGCTCTCCCAGCCGAGCCGCAGGTCGGTCAGGGCCGGGTGCCAGGCCCGGGCCAGCCACTGCTGGTCGATGTCGGGGGTCGGGACGCCGTCGACGACCAGCCCGGGCACCTGGGCCGAGTTCAGCCACGTCCGCAGCTGTCCGGCGGCCCCGTCGACCTCGAACTCGAAACAGGACCAGGTGCCGGTGGGCAGCGGGACGCTCTGGGCGACTCCGGCCGGGCTCTGCGCGGGCAGCGTCGCGTCGTCGGACTCGCGGTTCCACTGCAGGGCCTGGTTCTGCCCGCCGGCGCGCAGGTCGCGGCCGTTGTCGGCGGTGTCGTGCATGGCCATGAAGGCGACGTGCCCGGTCGGCAGCGCCGTCGTGTGGCGGACCCAGAACCGGCCGAACAGCGGGCCCGAGCCGAGGCCGGTGAGGCTGGTGCCGAGGAACGCGTGGTTGCAGTAGCCGCCCTGGCCGGTGACCTTGACCGAGCGGCTGCCCGAGTGCGCGACCGTGCCGTCGACGGCGACCGTGCCGGTGCCGGTGCAGTTCGCCGCGCCCACGGTCCAGCGCCCGCCCGGCGTGCTGCCGGTCTGCTGCTCGAAGTCGTCGCAGATCGTCGCGGACGAGCAGCCGGCGGGCGGCGGCCCGGACGTCGTCGTGGTCGGGGTCGTCGGCGTGGTGGGTGTCGTGGGGGTGGTCGGCGTGGTCGTCGTCGGGGGTGCGGGGTCGCCGCACGACACGCCGTTCAGCGCGAAGTCGGTGGGCGTGGCGTTCGTCCCGCTGTAGGTGCCCTGGACGCCGAAGGAGACCGTGCCGCCGGCGGGCAGCGAGCTGTTGTACGGCAGGCTTTCGGCGGTGACCGCGGTGCCGGACTGCCGGACGGTCGCGTTCCAGGCCGACGTCACCGACTGGTTCCCGGCGTAGTGCCAGGTGAGCGTCCAGGAGGAGAGCGCGGTGGCGCCGTTGGTCACCGCGATGTCGGCGGTGTACCCGGTCTGCCACTGGTTGACGCGGTAGGCGACCGAGCACGCGGGCGCGGCGGCGGCCGGCCCGGCCACGACGACCGCGGTGGTGCCCGCCGCGGCGAGGCAGAGCGCGGCGAGGGCGCCGGCGAACCTGTTCATCGGGTCCTCCCGGGACGCGGACAGGGGCGCCGTGGCCTGCACCACGACGCCCCTGGGTGGTGGCCGCGTTCTGGCGAGGCGACCTGGCATGGGAGCGCTTCCAGCCGCGGTGAAGGTAACCCCCGCGTGTCGGTCTTGTAAAGCGCGACCCGGACGCGGCCCGATCCGGTGGTCCGTTTTCCGGAACCGGGCCGGCTTCAGTGTCCACTGAACACTCCTGAACGGCCGAATCCGTTGGGGCGCAGGCCATGTCCGTGGTCGCGCTGCGCCACCGGGCCGCGGGCCCTGACACCGCCGTTGGGGTGGTTTCCGGGAATCCGCGGCAAGATCACGAACGAGGTCTCGCGGCCGCCCGTGTTGGGAGCGCTCTCAGCGTTCACTCTTGTTGCGTACTCAACCTCTCGGGAATCGCGCGGTCCCGGCCCCGTGACGTCCTGGGCTCCCGCGGTCACGCTGCGGTACTGTCGTCGGAGTGCACCCGTACTCCGGAAATCGTTGGATGAACGATGAGTCGACAGGCCAAACCAGGGAGTAAGCCGTACCGTGCACAACTGCGCGACCGGCTGGCCGCCTTGGGCTTCCCCGAGGAGGCGATTCCGGCCCGGGTGGCGGAAAACCTGATCGTCGAGTGCGGGATCCCGCCGCGCACCGCGTGGCGGCTGGCGTCCGAGCTTTCGCTGGACGTCGCCGCGCACCAGTACAACGCGGTCACCGGCGACCCCCGCGCGGGCATGCGCGGCACGCGCATCTGGGAGTACGAGCAGTGGCCCGAGCGCGGTGTCCGGCCCACGATCGCCGCGCTGCGCGTGCTGGCGCAGGTCTACGGCACCGGCTGGAAGTGCCTGCTGGGGCTGCGTGACCTCGAGCAGCTGCCGGCCAAGGACCTCGCCGAGTACCACGCCGAGGCGGAGCCCCCGGCGCTCGTCGCGCCCGAGCCCGAGTCGCCGCCGGCGCGCACCCTCGCGCGCGCCCGGGTCCGGCCGGACGAAGCCCGGTTCGACGACGAAATCGGGGCAGGCGCCCTCGATGACGCGATGCTGCTCACCACGACGAACGTCGACGACGTCCAGCTCGACGACCTGTGGTCGGACCTCGACTTCCTCGCCGGCTCCTACACCCGGACCGCCCCCGAATCGATCCTCGGCCAGCTCGCGGTGATCGAGGAGCGGACCTCGGCCCTGCTCAAGGGCCGCCAGCGGCCGAAGCAGACCCGGGACCTCCTGCTCATCGGCGCGAAGTCCAGCGCGATGATGGCGTGGATCGCGGGCGACCTGGGCCGGTACCGGCTCGCGCGCGACCTCAACTCCGCGGCCTGGCTCTACACCCAGTACGCCGACGACTTCCTCGCCCGGCGCTGGGTGCGCACGTCCCAGGCGCGGGTCGCGTTCTGGGCGGGCAACGGCATCGAGTCCGCGAAGCTCGCCGCCGACGGGCTCAACTACCACGCCCCCGGCCGGCTCACGGACGCGCCGCTGATCCTCGCCGAGGCGCGCGGCTGGTCGTCGGTGCAGGCCGAACAGCAGGTGCTGGACGCGATCGCGCGCTGGAGCAGCATCGAGGACCCCGACCCCGGTCCCGGCGGCGACGACCGGTTCTTCAACATCACGAAGGACCGGCGCCACTACATGGCGGGCAACTCGCTGCTGTCGGTCGGGCAGGCGTCCGCCGCGCTGCGCGAGTTCTCGACCGCCCGCGAGGCCTTCGAGAAGCTGTCCCTGGAGAACCGCTGGGAAGCCATGGACCCGATGATCCGGATCGACACCGGCCGCGCCCACCTGCGGCTCGACGATCTCGACGCGGCCGCCGCACAGGTGGGACCACTGCTGGACGCGGGGGTGGGCAAACAGCCGGACATGGTGCGGGCCATGCTGAAGCTCATGGCCACCGACTTGTCCGCACCGCGCTGGCGTTCGGCCACGACGGCCCGCGACCTCGCCGAGGCACTCCTGGACGCCCACGCTTCGGCGCGGCCGTGACTGTGACATCGGGGGCTTCGCCCCCAGCCGGGGGCTCCGCCACCCGGAAACCTCCGAAAGAATGTGTGACCTCCAGGGCTTCGCCCCTGGCCGAAGTGCCCGACCCGATCCGGACGGAGGCTGCCCACGTGGCGCCCGACGATGTCTCGTGCCCGCAGACCCCGCGCCGGGAGATCCCGGCGCTCGCCGGCCACACCCGGCGGGACGTGGTGGTCGTCGCCGACCGCTTCGCGCGCTTCGCCCGCGGGGACCGCGTGCTCACCCTGTCGGGCCTGCTCGGCCTGCTCGACTCCGGGGCGCTGCGGGCGTCGGGCTGCCACTGGGTCGTCCACCTCGGCCAGGGCATCGACTGCACCGACGGCGACCTGCTCGAAGCCGCCTGCGACAAGACCGAAGGGACGGTGTGCCTGGCCGACCCGCAGGCGTTCCGGCAGGCGCCCGAACGGCCGGCGATCGTCCACAAGGACCGGCCGGAGAACGTGCTGCTCGCCGGCGTGCACAGCCCCGTGCCCGAGCACTGCCGGGCCGAACTGCGGATCCACCGGGACAACGAACTGGTCCTCGACCACCACACCGGCGAGCACGTCCAGGGCATCGTGATCATCGAGGCGATGCGGCAGATCTGCATCGCCCAGTTCGAGACCGCCGTCCGCCCCGGCCTGGCCCCGGTCTCCTACGCCGGGGTCTGGCAGCGGATCGACCTGTCCTTCGAGGACTTCCTGTTCCCGCTGCCGGCCACGGTCGAGTCGCTGATCCTCGAGTCCGACCTCGGCCGGGACACCAACCTGAAGTTCCGCGCCACCACGGCGGTGCGCCAGCAGGGGCGCACCGTGGCCACCGCGGGCATCGAGTACTCGATGATCGCGCAGGGCCGCATCGACACCCTCGAACGGCGCAAGGCCGACCAGGCCACCCGGGCCTACCTCGGCTGAGCCGGATCCCCGCACGAACCCCGAAGGGAAACCACCGCACGATGTCCGACGTTCAGGAGCAGGACCGCTCCGCGTCCTTCGCCCAGGGCCTGAAACTCATCCAGCAGCTCGGCGGCGTCGAACGACCCGCCGTGCTGGACCTGTTCGAGAGCATCGGGGAAGCCGAGTTCGGCGAGCAGTGCGTCGGGCTCATCTACGGCGACGTCTACCACCGGCCCGGGCTGCCGCTGCCGGAACGCCAGCTGGTGACGGTCGCCGCGCTCACCGCGCTCGGCTACGCGGGCTCGCAGCTGCAGTTCCACGCCAAGGCCGCGCTCAACGTCGGCTGCACCCGCCGCCAGCTGGTCGAAGCCGTCATCCACGTCAGCTCGTTCGCCGGGTTCCCGGCCACGCTGAACGCGCTGACGGCGCTCAAGGCCGCCTTCGAGGGCCTGCCCGAAGACGAGCCGGCGCCGAAGCAGGCGGCCGTGCCGTGGGCGGGCATCGAGGACCGGTACGAGCGCGGCCTGGCCGCGATGAAGGCCGTCGACGGCGAGGCGGGGGAGAAGGTCGCCGCGGCGCTGGCCGACATCGCCCCGGACCTGGCCAGGTACATCATCGAGTTCACCTTCGGCGAGGTCTACACCCGGCCGCACCTGGACCTGCGCCGCCGCGAGATCGTCACCATCGCCGCGTGCATCGCGCTGGGCACCGCGCTGCCGCAGCTGAAGGTGCACATCCACGGCCTGCTCAACGTCGGCGGCACCGAGCAGGAGGTCGTGGAAACCGTGCTGCACCTGGCGTTCTACTGCGGCTTCCCGGCCGCGCTCAACGCCATCGCGGCCGCACGGGAAGTGTTCGCGCAGCGATGACCGAGTTCGAGAAGCTGCACGTGGTCGCGCTCGACTGCGACGGCGTGCTCATCGACGACACCTACCTGGCCATGATCGCCCGGTTCGTCACCGAGCACGGCGGGGTGTACGACGCCGCGGCCGAGCGGGACGTGATCGGCCTGCGCGACATCGTCGTCGCGGAGAAGATCACCCGGCTCTGCGGGCTGGACCAGCCGGCCGAGGAGACGCTGAAGCAGCTGTGGGCGGCGCGGCAGGAGTACCTGGCCGAGCACCCGATCCGCGTCGCCGAAGGCGCGCGGGACTGCCTGGCGGCGCTGGCGAAGCTGCCGGTGCGGCTGGTCTGCTACGGCGGCCGGACGCGCGAGCACACCTTCGACCGGTACCTCGGCGAGTTCGTGGACCTGCTCGATCCCGAGGTGCCGTACGTGAGCATCAACGAGCACCGCCCGGGTGTCGACCACATCGCCCGGACCGTGTTCGGCGTCGGCTTTGACGAGATCGTGTTCGTCGACGACGTCAGCCGGGTGGCCGAGGACGCCCGCGCGCACGGCGCCGGGTTCGTCGGCTTCCCGGCGAGCCCCGCCCACGCGCGGCAACGGGACTTCATGGCCTCCTCCGGTGTCCGGCACTTCGCCGGTTCGCTCGGCGAATTGACCCCGGAACTCCTGGCGATCGTCGACGGGGAGCTCGCGACTTCGACACACTGGGCTCGTTGAGGAGTTCCCCCACCCCTGGAGCCGCTGTGAAGTTCTTTTCCCTGCCCCGTCCCGGCGCCGAGCTCGTCCTCGGCGAGCGTGACGTGCCCGAGCCCGGTCCCGGAGAGGTCCTGGTCCGGTTGCGCGGGTGGGCGCTCAACGCCCGCGACCTGATGATTTTCAAGGGCTTCTACCCGAAGCCGGTGAAGCCGGACGTGATCCCGCTGTCCGACGGCGCGGGCGAGGTCGTCGCGGTCGGCGACGGGGTGCGCGCGTGGTCGGCGGGGGACCGGGTCGCCGCGACGTACTTCCCGGACTGGCTGGCCGGTCCCGGCACGCCCGAGAAGACCGCGGACGACCTGGGCGGCACGCTCGACGGCGTGCTCGCCGAGTACGCCGTCTTCGCCGAGGACGCCCTGGTCGCCGTCCCCGCGCACCTGGACTACGCCGAGGCCGCCACCCTGCCCAGCGCCGGCGTGACGGCGTGGCGGGCCGTCGTCGAAGAGGGCCGCCTGGCACCCGGCCAGTCCGTGCTCACCCTGGGCAGCGGCGGCCTGTCGACGTTCGCGCTGCAGTTCGCCGCGCTCGGCGGCGCCCACGTCGTCGCGACGTCGAGCTCGGACGCGAAGCTGGCCCGGCTGCGCGAGCTCGGCGCCGCCGAGACGCTCAACCACGCGACGACCCCGGAGTGGGGCGCCGCCGTGGCCGAGCTGACCGGCGGCGGCGTCGACCACGTCGTCGACGTGGGCGGCGGTGGCACGATCGGCCAGTCGATGATCGCCGCGCGGTACGGCGGGCACGTCAGCGTCGCCGGCGTGCTGACCCACGAAGGCGGCGCCGACCCGATCCTCGTGCTGGTCAAGCAGCTGACCCTGCGCGGGCTCACCAACGCCTCCCGCGAGACGTTCCAGGCGATGAACCGGGCCGTCGAACGGGCCGGCCTGAAGCCGGTGATCGACCGCCGGTTCGGCTTCGACGAGATCGCCGACGCCGTCAAGCACCTGGAGTCCGGGACTCACATCGGCAAGGTCGTGCTGGAGAGCGCCTGAGCGTTCGCTGTCCGCCGGGTAAGTTTTGCCGGTGCCGGTGGGTATTTTCGTCACCACCGGGTGGTGTTTCCGCAGCTCAGCGCGGGTGTGTGGGGGCGAAAAAGTCCTCTTTGGGCAGGAATGGCGGCTACCCGCGCCACCAGGGAGAGTGGTGGTCACCGGGAGATCGCCCGAGCAGGCTGCGGCTGCTCGGGCCGAGCGCCCGGACTGGGGGCGCGGGGAGGGGGTTTCAACCGCCTGGGGGTGGGTTGAAACCCCCTTCCCGCCCGCGGCCCCAGCCGACGGCCCCGGATGACTCGTCCAGGACCGGGGATCTGGACGAGTCATTCCGGACCGGCTCAGCTCGTCGTGCAGGCCCGCCCGTTGAGCGAGATCGAGCCGGGCCGGGAGTTCACCATCCCCGAACTCCCGGTGAAGCCGAACTCGGCGCTCCCGCCGGCCGGAACGGTGCGGTTCCAGCCCGCGTCGAGCGCGGTCACCGCCGCGCCGCTCTGGGTGACCTGCGCGTTCCACGCCTGCGTCACCTGCTGGCCGTCGGCGAACGTCCACGTCACCGACCAGCCGGTCACCGCGGCGCTGCCGGTGTTGCCGATCTTCACCGAAGCCTGGAACCCGCCCTGCCACTGGTTGGTGACCGTGTAGGCCGCCGTGCAGGAGCCTGTGGGCACCGGGGCGGTGGTCGTCGGCGTGGTCGGTGTCGTGGGCGTGGTGGGTGTCGTCGGGGTGGTCGGCGTGGTCGACGTCGGGGGCGGCGGCTGGCTGCCACCGGACTCGCCCACGATCACGCCCCGGCCGTTCGTGCCCACGTAGACCCGGCCGTACACCCGCGGGTCCCCGGTCAGCGCCGCACCGATGTTCCCGTACTGGTGCTGGTCGTCGTTGATCCGCGTCCACGAACTCCCCGCGTCGTCCGACCGGAAGATCCCGCGCACCCCGCCGATCTTCGCGATCGTGTACAACGCCGGATACGTCCGCCCGGCGGCCGCCTTGCCGAACCCGACGTTGTCGGCTTCGGCGACGTTCGCCAGCTTCGTGAACGAAGCCCCGGAATCGGTGGAGTGCCAGAGCCCGTACGCCGTGCCGGAGCCGCCGGCCAGCCAGATGTCCCCGGCCACCCCCGGCAGCGCCTTGAAGTGCGCGGAGCCGGACGGCAGCCCGGTGGCCGCGGTCGCGGTGAACGTCGCGCCGCCGTCGGTGCTGACGTAGAACTTCCCGGCGGCGAACCCGTAGAACCGCTTCGGGTCGGCCCGGTCGGCCTCGACCACCGCGCCGGCCGGGATGCCGGCGGACGCCGTCCACGACGAGCCGAAGCCGGCGGCGTAGCTGACGTTCGCGCCGTCCGGGCTCCAGACGAAGCGGCTGCCGTCGGCGGCCGCGGCCACCGTGCCGCCGCTGGCGTTTCCGCCCGGTTCGGCGCCCTGGAACCAGTTCTTCCCGCCGTCGGTGGAGAAGGCGATCCGGTTGTCGTTGGGCCGCGCGGAGCGATCCAGCGTGCCCACGCGCACGATCGTCGCCGGGCTCAGCTCGGCGTAGTCCAGGCTGGTGGTCGTGGTGAAGACCGGCTGGGTGTACATCGTGGCCGGGACCGCGTCGAGGCTGTCGTGCCGGAACCCGCCGATGTCGCCGAGGCCCGACAGCAGGGGCGCGCCCGACGGCGGGCTGATCAGGTCGAGCACCGCGGTCTCCTCGAGGCCGCCGACGACCGGCTTGATCGTGATCTTCCCGCCGCTGTCCCACTTCGTGAGGTCGGACGTGCCGTAGACGGTCGCGCCGGTGCCGTAGAGCAGGTGGTTCGAGTCGAACGGGTCGATCTCCACCGATTCCGTCATCCAGCCCAGCTTCGGCGACGGCACCGGGGGAGCGGGCTGGGTGCCGAAGGTCAGCCACGGCACCGAGGAGATGTCCTGGGTGTAGCGCAGCGACCGGTCGGGGTAGCTCGAGAAGTCCCAGATCCGGCTCCAGGTGGCGCCGCCGTCGGTGCTGCGGAAGAAGATCACGTCCGGCCACCACGACACCTGCGTCGCCACCATCAGCGTGTTCGGGTGCTGCCGGTCGATCGTCAGGCCGCTGTAGCCGAAGTAGTCGTCGGAGCTGTCGGAGGGGATCGGGCTGATCCGCGTCCAGGTGCCGGTCTTGATCGCGTACTTCCAGACGTCGCCCTTGGCGCCGTCGTAGGGGCCGCCGGTGTCGCTGGTCGCCAGGTAGAGGTAGCCGCCGGCGCTGTCGACGACGCCCTTGTGCGCCAGGTACCCGGTGGGCTGGCCGGCCAGCCGCGCCCACGTCGTGCCGCCGTCGGTGCTGCGGTAGACGGTGTTCTGCTTGTCCGCGACGCCGACGTAGATCGTCTGCGTGGCGCTGCCGCGGGTGCCGGTCGACGGGTCGAACGTCACCCAGGTGACGCCCTGGTTGTCGCTCTGGTAGCCGGTCGTGTCGTTCGGGTCGGCCACGTAGTTCCCGGGGTTGGGGAAGGCGGTGACCTTCGCCCAGGTGACCCCGGAGTCCGTGCTGCGCCAGAGCCCGTTGCCGCTCGGGGCGCCGAGGTAGAGGACGCTGTTGCGGTTCGGGTCGATCGCCAGCCGCTCGCCCATGCCGCGGCCGGGCATGTTGCCGCCGAGCTTGAACGGCAGCGCGGCCGCCTGCCAGGTCGCGCCGCGGTCGGCCGACCGCAGGATCGCGCCGGGGTTCGGGTCCCAGCTGTTGGTGTACATCCCGGCGGCGACGTAGACCCGGTTCGGGTCGACCGGGTCGGTGGCCAGGCTGACGACGCCGTTGTGCCCCCAGTCGGTCCAGCCGACCGAGTCGAGCAGCGGGAGCCAGCGCCCGGTGGCGGTGTTCCACCGGTACGCGCCGCCGATGTCGGTGCGGGCGTAGACCAGCCCGGGTTCGGTCTGGTTGAAGATGATCCCGGGGACGAACCCGCCGCCGGCGATCTCCGCGTTGCGCCACGTCGTCGCGGCGGCCGCGGCCGAGGCCGCCGGGGAGTCCTGCGCGCCGGCGGTGACCGCGAAGGCGGCCGGCAGCAGCACGGCGAGCGCGGACCCGATGAGGCGTCTCGCGGATCGGAACCGGGACGGGGAATGCGTTCTTGGCACGACGTTGTGCACCTTGGCCTCCACACTCTGGGAGCGCTTCCAGGGCGAAGGTAAACCAGCGTTCGGAGCGTTGTAAAGCGTTCGACGATTTCGGTGAGCCATACCGTCCACAGTGGAATCAACGACGGATCGCGCACGGCTTCGAGGCCAAGGCATGCCGCTTTTGTCGCAATCACATACGTGAACGCCGATCAGGTTTCTGAATCGTTATCAACGACTGTCTTGCCCGGGTATTTCCGGCGTGTGAATGTGGTGGCCGCTGGCTGGACTGGACCTACGAAAGAGGGCGACCCGGCAATGACCGATCCGGCAAGAACTGATCAGTCAAGTACACCGGCAGCACGGCACATCGGCCGGACCACGCTGTACTTCTTCGGCGCACTCGGCGGCATCCTCTTCGGTTACGACCTGGGCGTGATCTCCGGGGTGCTCCCGTTCATCGGGAAACTGTGGGCGCTGACCAGCTGGGACAAGGGCGTGATCACCGCCAGCCTGTCGGTCGGCGCGATCGTCGGCGCGCTGTTCTCCAGCCGCACCAACGAAGCGCTCGGCCGCCGCCGCACGATCATGGTCGCCGCGGCCATCGTCATCGTCGGCACGCTCGCGGCGAGCTTCTCGCCGACGTTCCTGCTGCTGGTGTTCTCGCGCCTGGTGATCGGGCTGGGGATCGGGCTTTCGTCGTCGACCGTCCCGACCTACCTGTCCGAACTGTCCCCGGCGAAGTGGCGGGGCGCGATGGGCGCGCTCAACCAGATCTTCATCGTGCTGGGCATCCTGATCGCGTTCCTGGTCAGCTACTGGCTCGGGCCGATCTCGGCCTGGCGGTGGATGTTCGCCGGCGCGATCGTGCCCGCGGTGATCCTGCTCGTCGGGCTGGTGTTCCTGCCGGAGACGCCGCGGTGGCTGGTCAAGAACGGCCAGGAGGACGAGGCCCGGCGGGTGCTGGCCAGTGCGCACGGCAGCACCGTGAACCTCGACGAGGAGATCGCCACCATCCACGAGGTCATCCGGCTGGACACCGAGGAGAAGCCGCGGATCCGCGACCTGTTCTCCGGGTTCGTGCGGCCGATGCTCGTGGTGGCCCTGCTGCTCGCGATCGGCCAGCAGTTCAGCGGCGTCAACGCCATCAACGCCTACTTCCCGACGATGCTGATCGGCCTCGGCTTCGCCACCCAGGCCGCGCTGCTCTCGGGCGTGCTGCTGGGTGTCACGAAGTTCCTGTTCACCGCGTGGGTGGTGTTCGTGGTGGACCGCTGGGGCCGCAAGCCGCTGCTGCTCATCGGCAACGTCATCATGGTGCTCACGCTGGTGGCGGCCGGGCTCGTGGTGCTGAACGTCCACGACACCGGCACGCGCGGCATCTTGATGCTGGTGATGATGGTGCTGTACCTGGTCGGCTACGAGCTCGGCTGGGGCGCGGTCGTCTGGGTGATGATGTCCGAGGTCTTCCCGCTGAAGTACCGGGCGACCGGGATGGGCGTCAGCAGTGTGGTCCTCTGGGCGGCGACGGGCATCGTGAGCGCGGTGTTCCCGATCATCTCCGACCCGAAGTCCCTCGGCATCGGTGGCTCGATGTTCCTGTTCGCCGGGGTGAACGTGGTCCTGTTCGGGCTCACCAAGTGGCTGGTCCCGGAGACCAAGGGCCGCTCACTGGAGCAGATCGAGCTCGACCTGCGCGCGCGGCAGAAGGTCGCGGCCAAGAGCTGACCCCGGGGGGTCGATCGCCGGCGGGGCACGGATTTCGTCCGTGTCCCGCCGGTTTCAGTGCGCGGGGGCGAGGGTGAGCTTCCCGGCCAGCCGCCCGATCCACGCTTCGACTTCCTCCGGTGCGCGGTCGGGGAGCCCGAAGATCGTCTCGGTCACGCCGAGAGAATCCAGGTGCGCCAGGCGTTCCGGGTCCGGCCGCTCGCCGAGCGCGCAGATCCGCGGCGCGCCTTCACGGCCTTCGGCGTGCCAGATCTCCTTGAGCAGCGCCACGTTGCCGTCCAGGTCCGAGTCGGCCGGCGTGGTGATCCAGCCGTCCGCGTGCCGCGCGATCCAGCGGAACGTCTTCTCGGTCGGGCCGGCGCCGAGCAGCACGGGGACGTGCGGCTGGACCGGCTTCGGCCACGCCCAGCTCGGCCCGAAGGAGACGAACTCCCCGTCGTAGGCGGCTTCTTCCTCCGTCCACAGTGCCCGCATCGCCTCGAGGTACTCGCGCAGTGCGGTGCGGCGCCGGTTCCCGGGCACGCCGTGGTCGGTCAGCTCGTCGACGTTCCAGCCGAAGCCGGCACCGAGCGTGACGCGGCCGCCGGAGAGGTGGTCGAGGCTGGCGATGGTCTTGGCGAGCGTGATCGGATCGCTCTCGACCGGCAGGGCCACCGCGGTGGAGAGCCGGATCCGCTCGGTGACCGCGGCCGCCGTCGCCAGCGCGACCCACGGGTCGAGCGTCCGGCTGTAGCGGTCGTCGGGCAGGGAGGCATCCCCGGTGCGCGGGTGCGGCGACTCGCGTTTGACGGGGATGTGGGTGTGCTCGGGGACGTAGAACGTCGCGAACCCCGCGGCTTCGGCGGCGCGTGCCGCGGAAGCGGGGGTGATGCCCCGGTCGCTGGTGAACAGCACGATTCCGTAGTCCACCCGCGGAGCGTATTAGAACGTGTTTCAGTTTTCAAGCGGGGTGCCGGTGACTTTCCGGAGTTCGACTATCACGCTTCGTGGCCTTGAGGGGTGCTCGATACCGGGCTGACACACTCGGCGAGGCAGTCGTGGCGCGGTCGGTCGACGGAGGTGCAGGGTGGCCCGGATACTCCATTGTGGACGGACATCGTCCCAGTCAGTGGACACCCCGGCGGGGCGGGATGGCGTGCGCGGGCCCGGTTCCGATACCGTGGACCACAGGCCGAGAGGCGCTGCAACGGACCACCGGGTCCGCCACGCTCGGCCGGGAATGACCAACCAAGGGCGCCTCCCGATCGAGGGAGGCTGCCGGTGAACACCCCGCACGAGTCAGAAGCACAGCTACGCGAGCTGCTCGACCAGCGGGTGGCGGTCCTGGACGGTGCCTGGGGCACCATGCTGCAGGGCGCCGGGCTGACCCCGGCCGACTACCGCGGCGACCGCTTCGGCGAGCACACCCACGACGTCACCGGTGACCCGGACCTGCTGAACCTCACCCGCCCGGACGTCATCCTCGACGTCCACCGCCAGTACCTGGCCGCGGGTGCGGACATCACCACGACGAACACCTTCACCGCCACCAGCATCGGCCAGGCCGACTACGGCCTGCAGGACCACGTCCGCGAGATGAACGTCCGCGGTGCGCAGATCGCCCGCCAGGCCGCCGACGAAGCCGGCGGCCGGTTCGTCGCCGGGTCGATCGGGCCGCTGAACGTCACGCTCAGCCTGTCGCCGAAGGTTGAAGACCCGGCGTACCGGGCGGTCACGTTCGAGCAGGTCAAGGCCGCGTACGCCGAACAGATCGCCGGTCTCGCCGAAGGCGGCGTCGACCTGCTGCTGATCGAGACGATCTTCGACACGCTGAACTGCAAGGCCGCGATCGCCGCCGCCCGTGAGGTCGCCCCGCACCTGCCGCTGTGGATCTCGGTGACGATCGTCGACCTGAGCGGCCGGACGCTGTCCGGGCAGACCGTCGAGGCGTTCTGGAGCTCCATCGAGCACGCGAAACCGCTGGTCGTGGGCGTGAACTGCTCGCTGGGGGCCGAGGAGATGCGCCCGCACGTCGAGGAGCTCGCGCGGATCGCCGACGCCTACGTCGCCTGCCACCCCAACGCCGGCCTGCCGAACGCGTTCGGCGGCTACGACCAGACGCCGGAGGAGACGGCCGGGCTGATCGGCGGCTTCGCCCGCGAAGGCCTGGTCAACCTGGTCGGCGGCTGCTGCGGCACCACCCCGGCGCACATCGCGAAGATCGCCGCGGAGGCGAAGAGCGTGGCCCCGCGCCGGGTGCCGGCGCCGCGCACCCACATGCGCTTCAGCGGGCTCGAGCCGTTCGGCATCGGCGCCGACACCGGGTTCGTGATGATCGGCGAGCGCACCAACGTCACCGGCTCCAAGCGGTTCCGCCGGCTCATCGAGTCCGGCGACCACCAGGGCGCGGTCGACGTCGCCCTCGAGCAGGTCCGCGGCGGCGCCAACCTGCTCGACGTCAACATGGACGCCGACCTGCTGGAGTCCGAGCAGGCGATGACGACGTTCCTCAACCTCATCGCGACCGAGCCCGAGGTGGCCCGGATCCCGGTGATGGTCGACAGCTCCAAGTGGAGCGTGCTCGAAGCCGGCCTGCGCTGCCTGCAGGGCAAGGGCGTGGTCAACTCGATCAGCCTCAAGGAGGGCGAGGAGCCCTTCCTCGCCCAGGCGCGCACCATCCGCAACTACGGTGCCGGCGTCGTCGTGATGGCCTTCGACGAGCGCGGGCAGGCCGACACCGCCGACCGCAAGGTCGAGATCTGCGGCCGCGCGTACGACCTGCTCACGCAGAAGGCGGGCTTCGCGGGCGAGGACATCATCTTCGACCCGAACGTCCTCGCCGTCGCCACCGGCATTTCCGAGCACAACGGCTACGCGAAGGCGTTCATCGAGGCGCTGCCCCGGATCAAGGAGCGCTGCCCCGGCGCGCGGACCAGCGGCGGCATCTCGAACCTGTCGTTCTCCTTCCGCGGCAACGACGTGGTGCGCGAGGCGATGCACTCGGCGTTCCTGTTCCACGCGGTCAAGGCCGGCCTGGACATGGGCATCGTCAACGCCGGCCAGCTCGCGGTCTACGAGGACATCCCGAAGGAGCTGCTCGAGCTGGTCGAGGACGTGCTCTTCGACCGCCGCGAAGACGCCACCGACCGGCTGGTCAGCTTCGCCGAGAACGTCAAGGGCAGCGGCACCAAGCGCGTCATCGACCTCTCGTGGCGCGAAGGCACGGTCGGCGAGCGGCTCTCGCACGCGCTCGTGCACGGCATCGTCGACTACATCGAGGACGACACCGAAGAGGCGCGGCAGCAGATGGCCCGGCCCCTCGACGTCATCGAGGGCCCGCTGATGGACGGCATGAAGGTCGTCGGCGACCTGTTCGGCTCCGGCAAGATGTTCCTGCCGCAGGTGGTCAAGAGCGCCCGCGTGATGAAGCGGTCGGTCGCCTACCTCGAGCCGTACATGGAGGCGGAGAAGGAGAAGGCGCGCCAGGAGGGCCGGCTCGCTTCGGCGGGCGGCCAGGGCAAGATCGTGCTCGCCACGGTGAAGGGCGACGTCCACGACATCGGCAAGAACATCGTCGGCGTCGTCCTCGGCTGCAACAACTACGAGGTGATCGACCTCGGCGTGATGGTGCCGGCGGGCAAGATCCTCGACACCGCGGTCACCGAAGGCGCCGACGCCGTCGGCCTGTCCGGGCTGATCACGCCGTCGCTGGACGAAATGGTCGCCGTCGCCGCCGAAATGCAGCGGCGCGGGCTGAAGCTGCCGCTGCTCATCGGCGGCGCGACGACGTCCCGCCAGCACACCGCGGTCAAGATCGCCCCGGCTTACGACAACGCGACGGTGCACGTGCTCGACGCCTCGCGCGTCGTCGGCGTCGTGTCCGACCTGCTCGACCCGGACCGCTCGATCGCGCTCGCCGAGAAGAACCGGGCCGATCAGGAGGTGCTGCGCGAGCAGCACGCGAGCAAGCAGCGCCGTCCGATGCTCACCCTCGGGCAGGCGCGGGCCAACCGCGAGCGCGTGGTGTTCGCCGACCTGCCGGTCCCGCTGTTCACCGGCGCCCGGGTCGTCGAACCGGCCATCGCCGAACTGCGCGAGATGATCGACTGGCAGTTCCTGTTCCTGGCCTGGCAGCTCAAGGGCAAGTACCCGGCGATCCTCGAGCAGCCGGTCGCCCGGGAGCTCTTCGACGACGCCAACAAGCTGCTCGACGAGATCATCGCCGAGGGCAGCTTCACCGCGAAGGGCGCGTACGCGTTCTGGCCCGCGCACAACGAGGGCGACGACATCCTGCTCGACGGCGAGTTCTCGCACGTCCGGTTCCCGATGCTGCGTCAGCAGACCTCGAAGCCGGAGGACCGCGCGAACCGCTGTCTCGCCGACTACATCGCTCCCGAGGGCGACCACCTCGGCGGGTTCGCGGTCGCGATCCACGGCGCCGAGACGCTGGCGGCGAAGTACGAGGCCGAGCAGGACGACTACCGGGCGATCATGGTCAAGGCGCTGGCCGACCGGCTCGCCGAGGCGTTCGCCGAGCACATCCACCTGCGCGCCCGCCGCGACTGGTTCGAGCCGGACGCCGAGCCGGAACTGGCGGACCTGCACGCGGAGCGGTTCCGCGGCATCCGCCCGGCGCTGGGCTACCCGGCCAGCCCCGACCACAGCCAGAAGCGCGAGCTGTTCGAGCTCCTGGAAGCCGGCGAGCTCGGCATGGACCTGACCGAGTCGTACGCGATGACACCGGCGGCGAGCGTGTCCGGCCTGATCTTCGCCCACCCCGACGCCCGCTACTTCACCGTCGGCCGGCTCGGCCGCGACCAGGTCGAGGACTACGCGCGCCGCAAGGGCGTCGAGATCGCCGAGGTCGAGCAGTGGCTGCGGCCGAACCTGGCCTACGACCCCGAGGCGTAGTCCGGCAGCTCGATGTCCGTGGCGAACTTGCCGGTCGCCTTGAGCATCAGGCCGAGCAGGAAGCGGGACTTGAACGTCCAGTCCCGCAGTTTGATCCGCAGCGGCGACGGCGGCGCGAGGAACGGCCCCGCGCTGCCGCGCTGCGAGACCTTCGCGTAGCCGCGGAACAGCTCCTCGTAGCGGGCGAACGCGATCCGGTGGTCGCCACCGGCCGCGTGGAGCTCGCCCGCCAGCACGTACGCGCCCACGACGGCCAGGCCGGTGCCGAAGCCGCCGAGGGTGTTGCCGTAGGCCGCGTCGCCGAGCAGGACGACCCGGCCGCGGGCGTAGCGGTCGATCGTGACGCGGCTGAGCGAGTCCAGGTGGAACTCCCGAGCCTGCGGGATCCTGGCCATCAGCTCCGGCACCCGCCAGCCGGCGCCCTGGTAGGCGTCCATCAGCAGCTGCCGCTGCTTTTCGGTGTCGGTGCGGTCGTAGTCGAGCTCGGGTGAGGCGAACACGAAGAACGCCGACGCCTTCGGCCCGCCGACCGCGGCCATCCGGCCCGGCTCGTTGTACATGACCGCGTCGCCGCCGCCGAGTTCCTCGCCGAGCTCGGCCAGCGCGTAGTGGTAGCCGAGGTACCGGACGTAGTCGCGTTCCGGGCCGAAGGCCAGCCGCCGGACGTTCGAGTGGATGCCGTCGGCGCCGACGACCAGGTCGAACCGGCGCGGCCGCGCGTGGGCGAAGGTGACGTCGACGCCGTCCGCGGTCTCGGTCAGCGAGGTGATGGTGTCGCCGAAGAGGTATTCGCAGTCCGAGTGCGTGTAAAGGATTTCCGACAGCTCGCCGCGGCGGATTTCGATGTCGCCGCCGGTGAATTCGCCGGGAATCACGGCCCGCGGCTCGCCGTCGGCGTCGACGATCGTCTGGTCCCGGCCGCCGGTCCGGCGGCGCAGGACCTCGTCGAGGAGGCCCATGCGCGCCAGGACGGTCCGGTGGGTGGCGCCCTTGAAGTCGACGGCCTGGCCGCCGGGCCGCAGCGCCGGGGCACGTTCGACGACTGTGACCGTGCAGCCGTAGCGGGTCAGCAGGCAGGCCAGAGCGGGGCCGGCGATGCTCGCGCCGGAGATCAGGACGGTGCGGTTCTTCATGCCGCCGAGCTTCGCCAGGGCCGCTTACCGGTCCCTGGCGAAGCGCTGACGGTGGCCTACTCGACGGCGCCGCTGCCCGTCAGCAGCGTCTGGTACCAGCTGTCGTACGGGTGGTTGGTCGCCGGGTAGTTCGCCAGGGGAGTGGTGGCCTGGCTCGCGGAGTCGAAGTCCCAGCCGCGGACCAGCTTGCCCGCCTGCCGGGCCGAGGTGATGAACGCCGACTCCGTCGCCGGGGCGCCGTAGAACAGCGCTCCCTGCTGGAGTTCGGCGCTGTCGCCCTTCTGGAACTCGTCGAAGGCGACCTGCCGGTAGCGGATCCGGTCGCCGGCGACCCGGTCGGTGTCGGCGCGCAGCGTCTGCGCCGAGGTCGGGCCGTCCGCGCCGGTCCACACCGACACCGTCCGCCCGGCGCTGGTGGCGGTCGCCTTGGCGAACCGCGCGTCCGACGTCTTCCCGTTGCCCGACCACGACACCGTGGTGCCCGCCAGCACGCCGGCCCAGTCCCAGTTCTGGCTGCTGCTCTGGCTCTGGTGGATTTCCCGCAGGTGCGTCGCGTCGGTGAAGGCGACCGTCGGCAGCACGCCGTTGTCGTACTGGTGGGACGCCTGCCAGGTGATCTCGCCGTCCGCGCCGAGCTTGCCGACGTGGTACCAGAGCGTGGCCGCGCTCTGCGACTGGTGCACCTCGACGAGGTCGCCGTTGTCGTTGAGGGCCACCGCCGGCGTCTGCCCGCTGTCGTACTTGCCGTGCCGCAGCCAGGTGACGCGCCCGTCGGCGCCGTAGGTGCCCGTCCAGTACCAGAGGGCGCCGGCTCCGGAGTCGTGCACTTCGACGACCTGGCCGCGCCCGTTGAGCGCGACCGCCGGGTGGTAGCCGACGTCCCGCTTGTACTCGGTGCGGGATCCGCCGTCACCGGACAGCAGCGGCAGCACACGCCCGCGCAGCGCGTCGACGTCCGGCTGCGCCGGGTAGTCCTGCGCCCGCAGCAGCCGCCCCCCGAACACCGACTCCAGCTCCTGGTTGAGCGCGGTCAGGTTGCCGGCCGCGTAGGAGGGGTTGTCGGTCAGGTCGTCCTTGAGGTCGAGCATGACGACGATCGGCGCGGCGGCCGGGTGCTGCGCCGACCACGTGTTCACGACGGCCAGCCAGTCGCGGAGGTTGTTCGACGCGGGGTTGCCGCCGCTGTGGTCCACGAGGTTGCCGGGCGAGTCGTGCCCGACGGCGTAGTCGTGCGAAGTGGCGTAACCGTTGTCGTGCACGTCGAGTTCCAGGAACCGCACACCGTGGTCGAGCTGGTAGCCGAGGGAGTTCTTGGCCCCGTCGACGTTGCCCGAATAGCTGTTGTGGGTCGCCCGGAACACCGACCCGGTGAACGGCGGGCTCGCGGCGTGGGCCGTGCCGGGGGACAGGACCGCGGCGGTCACCAGAGCGGAAACGGCCAGCGCGGGCAAGCGGCTCATCCTCGGATCCTCACGTCGGCGGCGGGGTGCCGCCCATCCTGGCCGCCGGGTGGTTGCGCTGTCTCGAATTCCGGGTGAAAGGTCGCCGGTAACCTCGGCGGCATGGCGGCAGAACACGTGATCGTGACGTCCACGACGGACTCGGAAGCGGCGGCGCGGGAGCTGGCCGCCCAGGCGGTCGAAGCCCGGCTCGGGGCGTGCGCCCAGGTCGTCGGGCCCATCACCAGCGTCTACCGGTGGGACGGCGCGGTGCAGACCGGCCAGGAGTGGCGGGTGGAGATCAAGACGACCGCCGCCCGGGTGGCGGCGCTGACCGAACGGCTGCGGCAGCTGCACGGCTACGACCTGCCGGAGGTGATCGCCACCCCGATCGTCGGCGGCAGCGCCGAGTACCTGGCGTGGCTGACCGGGGAGACCGCCGACGCTGGCTAGATTCTCCGGATATGGAGCATGAAGCACTCAGGCCGCGCTTCGCGACGCTGACCACCGCCCACCTCGCCGACGCCTGCATCCGCGCCGGGCTGCCGGTGCGCTGCGCCCCGGCGGGGACGCGCGCGGTCGCGCCCGGCACCCGCCTGTTCGGCCCGGCCGTCCCGGCCCGGCACGTCGGCAGCGTCGACGTCTTCCTGGAGGCCTTCGAGGACGCCCCGGACGGCGGGGTGCTCGTGGTCGACAACGGCGGCCGGCTCGACGAAAGCTGCGTCGGCGACCTCGTGGTGCTCGAGGCGCGCGCCGCCGGGCTCGCCGGGGTGGTCATCTGGGGCCTGCACCGCGACACCGCGGACATCCGGGCCATCGGGCTGCCGGTGTTCAGCCTCGGCTCCCTGCCCACCGGGCCGCTGAGCCTGGGCCCGCGCGTCGAAGGCGGCCTGGCCGAGGCGATCGTCGGCACCTGGCGGATCGGGCCGTCGGACCTCGTGCTGGGCGACGACGACGGCGTCCTGTTCGTCCCGCTCGCCCACGCGGGTGAACTTTTCACGCTCGCGGAAGGGATCCGCGACACCGAACGCCGCCAGGCCGACCGTATCCGCGGCGGCGAACCGTTGCGCCGGCAGGTGCGTTTCGGTGAATTCCTGACCGCCCGGGAAACGAATCCGGCCTTGACTTTCCGCGCCCATTTGCGGGCGGTGGGCGGGGCAATCGAGGAATAGCCACGAAAGTGTGATCGTCCGCCCGATCGGGTACTCCCGCCGTGCGACGGGTGCGGGAGGCGGACATGAACACACTCATCGGCTTCGGCCGGGACATCGAATACCACTTCGCCCGGGGGCTGCGTGCCTACCTCGGCCGGGTCGCGCAGGCTGTCGGCGTCGGCTTCGAGTCGTGTTCGCTCGACCTCGACGTCCCCGCCTCCGGCTACGTGGCCCTCGACCGCACGCACCCGGACCTGCCGGGCCACGACCTGGCGCTGATCTGGGACGAGGTGCACGGCTGGTCGGCGGTCGTCGAGCCGGCGGGCGGCGGCGCGGCGAAGCTGCTCGCCTACCTCGGCGGCCCGGAGGTCCTGCCGCCGCCGCGCGCGGTCGCCCGGTTCCTCGAAGTGCTGCGCGTCGCCGGACCGGCGGCCGGGGCGTTCCGGCCGCCGGTGTTCCGGACCGCGGGCCACCACGAGGACCTCGTCGACTGGCTGCCGGTCACCGGTCCCGAAGGGCTGCTGCGGCCGAGTTCCCCGGCCTGGTGACCCGCGTCCGGACGACGGCCGGAGGGCCGGGCGCCTAGGATGGGCGCGCAGCCACCGCCGGAGTGAGGAACACCGTGAGCAGCGCCGATGAGCCCCGTCCCGTCCGGGTCCTGCTCGTGGAGGACCACGACATGGTGGCCGAGGCGCTGCAGCAGGCTCTCGAGCGCGCCGACGGGATCACCGTGGTCGGCCGGTCGCGGTCCCGGGCGGAGGCCGTCGCCGACGCGCGCGAGCACGCCCCCGACGTCGTGGTGCTGGACCGGCGGCTCGCGGACGGCGACGCCCTCGGCGTCGTCGCGGAGCTGGGTTCGGGCGGTGCGCGGGTGCTGGTGCTGACCGGTGACGCGACCCCGGCGGTCGCCGTGCAGGTGGCCAAGGCCGGTGGTGCCGGCCTGCTGCTCAAGTCTTCCCAGCTCGGCGTGCTGGAGTCCGCCGTGCGGGACGTCGCCGCCGGTGGCGTGGTCTTCGACCAGGAGCTGCTGCCCGGTGTCTTCGACCGGCTGACCGGCCGGGGACCCGCCGGCGGGGCCGCCCTGACCGCGCGGGAGCGCGAAACCCTCGACCTGCTGGCCGAAGGCGCGACGACCGACGAGATCGGCCGGCGGCTGGGCGTGTCCCGCAACACCACGCGCAACCACGTCCAGCGGGTGCTGGAGAAGCTCGGGGCGCGGTCGAAGCTCGAAGCCGTCGCGGTGGCCCGCCGGGAGGGTCTCCTCGGCTGATGCACCTGCACCAGCCGCGCACCGGGGCGTTTGCCTCTCGCGCCGGCCGGCGGCCTCGGCCACGCTTGACGTCGTGAACATCCCTGCCCCGCTCACCGCCGAGTGCCCGCTGACCGACCTGGCAGGCGGCCTGGCCGCCGCCCGCCGGTTCACCCGCGTCACCCTGCTGGCCTGGGCCGGTGGCGTCGCCGTCGACGACGCGCTCCTGGTCGTCACCGAACTCGCGACGAACGCCCTGCGGCACGGCGGCGGTGACCCGGTCCTGCGGCTGAGCGTGGACGGCGCGGACGTCCGCATCGAGGTCTTCGACGACAACCCGGCGCCGCCGGTGCGCCGCCCCGCGGGTCCCGACGGCGGCTGGGGGCTCGCCCTCGTCGACCGCCTGTCCACGGTGCGGGGGACCGCGCCGCACGGCAGCGGGAAGGTGGTGTGGTGCCTCCTGCCCGCCGCGTCCGCCGAGCTCGCGAGCTGAGCACCACCGTGCCCGATCGGCGGCGATCCGGCAGAGTTGCCGCATGGACGACGACCGGTTCCGGCTGCTGGTGCACGGCGTGCTCGACTACGGGATCTTCATGCTGGACACCGAAGGCTGTGTCCTGAGCTGGAACGCAGGGGCGGAGCGGATCACGGGGTATGCGGCGGGGGAGATCGTCGGGCGGCACTTTTCGAGGTTCCACCCGGCGGAGGATGTGGCGGCGGGGAAGCCGGAGCGGGAGCTGGAAACCGCGGTCGCGGACGGCCGGCTGGAGGACGAGGGGTGGCGGCTGCGCAAGGACGGCACCCGGTTCCGGGCGAACGTCGTGGTCACCGCGCTCCACGACGAGCAGGGCGAGCTGCGCGGTTTCGGGACGGTGATTCGTGACGTGACCGAGCGCCGTGCGGCCGAAGCGGCCTTGCGGGAAAGCGAAGAGCGGTTCCGCCTGCTCGTGCAGAACGTCCAGGACTACGCCATCTTCATGCTGGACACCGAAGGCCGCATCGTCAGCTGGAACGCGGGCGCGGAGCGGACCAAGGGGTACGCGGCGGAGGAGATCATCGGGCGCCACTTTTCGGTGTTCTACCCGGCGGAGGACGTGGCGGCGGGGAAACCGGAGCGGGAGCTGGAAACCGCGGTCGCGGACGGCCGGCTGGAGGACGAGGGGTGGCGGCTGCGCAAGGACGGCACGCGGTTCTGGGCGAACGTCGTCATCACCGCGCTCCACGACGAGCAGGGCCGGCTGCGCGGCTTCGGGAAGGTCACCCGCGACATGACCGATCGCCGCAACGTCGAGCAGGCGCTGCGCGAACGCCGCCGGCTGGTCGGGCACCTGGTGGAGGCCCAGGAGGTGGAGCGGCGGCGGATCGCCTGGGACGTCCACGACGAGTCGATCCAGTCCATGGTGGCCGTCGGCATGCGCCTGCAGCTGCTCGCCTCCCGGCTGCCGGAGCCGCACGCGAGCGCCGTCAGCAGCCTCGACGAGTCGGTGAGCGCCTCGATCGCCCGGCTGCGCGGCCTGGTGTCGCGGCTGCGGCCGCCGGAGCTCGACCGGCACGGCCTGGTCGAGGCGGTGTCGGCCTACGTCGACGAGGTCGCGGGCCGATGGGGCCTGGCGCACTCGGTCCGCGACGACCTCACCGCCGAGCCGTCCCCGGAAGCGGCGATCACGGTGTACCGGATCTGCCAGGAGGCGCTCAGCAACGTCCACCGGCACGCACGGGCCGGCCGGGTCGAGGTCACGCTGTCCACTGTGGACAACGGGACGCGGGTGCGGATCACCGACGACGGCGTCGGCACGGCAGGCGGCGACGCCGGCGCGGGCCACTTCGGCCTGGTCGAGATGCACGAACGCGCCGAAGCGGCGCACGGCTGGCTGTCGGTGCGCAGCACGCCCGGCGAGGGCACGACCGTCGAGTTCTGGCTGCCCCTGCTGCCCGACGTACCGGAGCTCGAACCGTGACCGAGCTGCGGGTGCTGATTTCCGACGACGACGTGATGATCCGCGACGTCCTGAAAGAGGTGCTGGACTCCCAGTCCGACATCGCCGTGGTCGCGGTGGCCGGCGACGCCGACGAAGCGATCCGGCTCGCCGAGCGGCACCGGCCCGCGGTCGCCGTTCTCGACGTCCGGATGCCGGGCGGCGGCGGGGCGCGGGCGGCGCGCGAAATCGCCCGGCTCAGCCCGGGAACCGCGATCCTGGCCTTCTCCGCCTACGCCGACCGGACGTCGATCGCCGGGCTCTCCGCGGCCGGCGTCACCGAGTACCTGGTGAAGGGCGCGCCGAACGCGGCGATCGTCGAAGCCGTCCGGCGGCTGGGCCGTCAGTCGGCCGGGTGAGCGGTCAGCGGACCGGCCGGACGTTCACGACGCTGTCGAAGTCCGTCGGGATCAGCGTGAACAGCCGCCGCACCGCGCGGGACCCCCCGGCGTCGACGGTGAGGCGTGCGCCGGCGGCGTCGGCGAGCAACCGCGCGCGCAGCAGCGAGTTCAGGCCGGCGACGGAGAAGAACGTGACGCCGGAGAGGTCGACGACGAGTTCGTCGAGCCGGGCCGGGAGCCGGGCCTGCAGGACCGCGTCCAGGCGGCGGGCGGTGCCCAGGTCGAGTTCGCCGGTCACCTCGACGAGGACGGTGCCGGGCTCGGGCTCGAGCACGCGAAGCGCCATCTGGCCGCCGGCGGTCACCCAGCCGGGGGCGGTGCGGACCTGGTCGGCCGAGCGGGGTTGAGGAACCATCGCGGCACACCCTTTCGTCGGGCAGCGGGGGCGGACCGGACGTTTTCGGGACGGGATGCCGCACACGGCAGCCTGCCGGCCCGGGCGCGGAACGTCCGGCAGCGGCTGACGGCTCAACCGTGAACCTTCAGCATAGTGCATCTGCACTAGGTGAACCACCGGGTGTGACCGCGGATGAGCCGGGTGGCGGATTGCGCGGCGCCGGAGCAAGGTTGCGGACGGTGAAGGAGGGCGGATGCCGACCACCGTCGTCAACCTGAAGGGGCACCGGGACGATCCCGCGTACGCCGATGTCGTGTACGTCGGGCGGGCCATGCACCGCGGCGGCTGGCACCTGGCCGGCTCGAAGCTCGCCAGCCCCTTCCGGCCCGGCCCCGACGGCTCCCGCGAACAAGTCGTCGCCCGGTACCGGGAGTACCTCCTCGGCCGGCCGGATCTGCTCGCCCTCCTGCCGGAGCTGCGCGGCCGCCGGCTCGGGTGCTGGTGCGTGCCCGAACCGTGCCACGCCCAGGTCATCGCCGAGCTGGCGGATCACGGGCCGTAACGAACCGCACCCCCTGTGCGAGTAACCTGACACGAGGGGGTGGTCGATGTGCGCGCGCGCCGGCTCGGCGGCTTCGACCAGGCCGAGCTGCCCGAAGCCCACCGGATCCGGTGGTGGCTGGCGGCGGTGACGGCCGGGCTCGTCGCGGCGGGCTTCGCCGTCGTGCCCTACCTGCCGTTCTTCCAGAACCTGACCTTCGTGAAGGACCCGAAGGTCGCCAGCGTCATCACCTGGACCGTGCTCCAGACGTCCGTCGTGCTCGTCTCGGCCGTCCTGACGCTGTACTTCGTCGGCAGGGCGCGCCTCGAAGGCGCGGCCTACCGCGCCAACCAGATCGACATCCGGGTGTTCGTCGACGAACGCCCCGAAGGCAGCCACGACCGCGAGATCGACTCCGCCGTCGAGCTGACCGCCACCTTCAAGCGGTTCCTCAACGACTCGCGCCTCTACACCCCGACCCCGGTCCCCGGCGCCGGGAGCTCGTACGACTTCATCCAGATCGTCGAGCACGCCGGCGACTCCGCGGACGGCTGGTGGAAGGCGGCCACGAAGCTGATCCGGCTCGCGCAGCCGCCCGCCGCGTTCACCGTCACCGGCACCGTCCGGCCCGGCAACACCCCCGGCCGCTACCAGCTCATCCTCGAACTCGTCCGCGTCCCGCGGTTCGCCGCCGGCCCGCTGGTGATCGAGGACGAGAACTGGCCGCGGGTCCTGCACCGCGCCGCGAACGCCGTTGCCGCGCTGGTCATCCCGCGCAGCGCCTACGTCCGCACGAACATCCACTGGGCCGCGTGGCGCGGCGCGAAGATCCCGTACGAGCTGTTCGACGCCTACCAGCGAGCCAACCACTTCATCACCTACCGCCGGTACGACGAAGCGCTGGCCGAGTACTACCGGGCGGTCAGCCTCGACCCGGCGAACGTCTACATCAGACTCGAAATCGCCGCCCTGCAGGAACAACTGGACCTGCACCTCGACGCGCTCGCCACCTACGACGACGTGATCACCGTCTGCAGCCGCGGTCACCCCGACCTGGCCCGGTGGTGGATCGGCCCCGACTTCGCGCGCCAGCCCCGCCGCGACGCCCGCGGCCGCGACGTCGCCCTGCTCATCGCCCGCTACCGGCACGCGCTGGTCCTCGGCCACGGCGACTCCGTGGCCGGTTCCTGGTGGGTGCGGCGCACGACCGCGGGCGTCCCCGGCGACGCGCGGGCGCAGCGCCGCGCCGAACTGCGGGAGGCGGTGGAGCTGCGGTTCCGCCGGTACGTCGACCTCGACGTCCGGACGCACCCGGCGGGCATCTCGCGCGAGCAGCGCCTCGAGCTGCACCGGCGCGTCCTGCGGGTGCCGGTCGAAGAACTGCTCGTCCACCAGGCGACCCCGGCGCAGCTGGCCGAGTACAACCAGCGCGCCGCGGAGATGCGCTCGTACTTCTGCGCGCTGTCGCAGTACGAAATCGAGCGGCTCGTCGAGGACTACCGCCGCTTCGGCAGGCGCTGGCGGCGCAGCTGGCGGCAGCTGACCAACCGGGCGCTGGACCTTTCCCTGGTCTGGGCGGTGCTGCGGCGCGCGATGGCGGACGTCGAGCCGGAGACCGGGGCCGTGCCCGAGCCCCGGCCCGCCTACCCCGGCAGCCGGGTGCGGCTGGCCGACGTCTGCCCGGACCGCCACTGGCCGCCGGACCCGCGGGCGCTCGACGCCACCGTCGAAGCCGCCGGGCCGCGCCGGTCGTGGGAGGAGTGCTACAACGCGGCGAGCGTGTACGCCGTCGCGATGCTCGAAGTCGGCCCGCGCGGCGAACGCGACCTGCGCGACCGTGCCCGCAACCCCCGCCTCGAAGGCGAATCGCGGGACGAGGTGGCCCGCCGGGCGGTCCGCGAGCTGTACCACGCGGCGACGATCAGCCACAGCGGACGGCTGCCCGAGCGCCGGTCCTGGGTGATGGGGGAGGACCCCGACCTGGCCGCCCTGCGCGGCCACGAGCTGTTCCGCGTCTTCGAGATGGTGACGTTCTCGCCGGACCGCGCCGCACCGCTGCGCCCGCAGCGCGCCCACGTCTGGGAGCAGGTCAGCTACGTCCGCCGGCTCGTCGCCGAGATCGCGGGCTGCCGGGCGCACTTCTGGCGGGTCCGCGCGCTCGACACCGGGCCGCCGCCGGACGGCCGCACCCTCGACCGCTGGCGCGCGGCCGACCGCGACGCCTGGCGCCGGCTCGCGCGGCTGGCCGCGGGGAAACAGGACTGGTACACGCGTTACCAGGCGATCTGCGCGTTCCGCGAGTGGGCGGCCGAGTCCGGGTACCCGGGTTCGATCTCCGGATTCCCGTTGTACTGCGAGGAAAGCCTGCACGCCCAGCTGCGCGGGGCGGCGGGCCCGCGCGCGAAAACCGGCCTCGACGCCAACATCGTGGTCCGCGAGTACGTCCGGCTCTGCGACCGCCGCCTGGACCACCTGGTCGCCGACATCGGCGAACTCGAGCAGCTCCCGGTGCGGGCCGAGGACTTCACCGCCCGCGCCGAACTGTGGGCGGCGCTGTGTTCGTGGTTCGACGACGACATCGCCGACGGCTCGTCCGCCGACGAACGCCGGGAACGGTTCCGCAAGCTGGCCCGGCCGTAGGCTGGCCGGTGTGCGAAGGCGGTTGCGGACGTTGCGCGTCGGGGAACGGGACTACACCTGGCGGGCCACCATCGGCCACGTGGCCGGGGACGGCGACGAGGTCCACCGGTGCATCCGGGTGCGTGTCTGGGGCGCGGGCAAGAACAGCCGCGCGCTGGAGGCCGACCTGCTCTCGAAGGCCGTGGGCGACGGCTGGCCCGCGGTCGCGACCGACGGCTCCTACCCGGCGCCCGCGGATGTCCGGTGCCTCGTTGCGCACGCGTTGACCGCCGGCTGGGAGCCGGCCGCGCCCGGCGGGGTCTTCCGGCTCACCGAGGCGCACGGGCTGGAGCTCCCGGGCTTCCTGATCACCGATCGGGTGCGCGACCCGGCGGCGGCGGACCCGACCGGGCGGGTCATCCGGGCGTTCGGACGTCAGGACGGCCGCGTGTAGCGGTGCTTCACGCCCACCGGGAAGTACTCGGGATCGCCGGCCGGGCGCAGGACGACGTCGGGGAGCTGCCGCTCCGGCGGGACGTAGTGCGCGAACTCGCTGTTGAGCCGCACCAGCTGCGCCTGCACCGCCGCCGCGATCCGGCCGGCGTCGGCGGTCGTGCCCGGCGCCGTTTCGACGGTGATCCGCAGCCGCCGGTCCCGGTCGGCGTCCTCGATCGCCTCGATGACGAACTTGCCGGTCACGGTGTCGCTGATGCCGGGCTGTTCCAGGCCGACGGTGACGTTCTCCGGGTAGACGTTCGCGCCGAAGAACGACACCGTGAACAGCGACCGGCCGAAGACGTACACGAACGGCAGCTCGGGGCCGGGCGGGGGCGTGAAGCCGTGGCGGGCGCAGAAGGCGAGCAGCTCGGCGTGCGGCAGGATCCCGCCGTCGTCGGCGATGTGGTAGCGGATCAGCGGGATGCCGCCGTCGGCGGTGAAGACGAGCGTGCCCTCGTGCACCTCGAAGAACCGGCTGGCCGGGTCGTACTGCACCAGCGTCGGCAGCCGCGCGTCGCCGAACAGCTCACGCGCCAGGTCCGGGCGGCCGGCGAGGAACCGCCGGATGCCCGCCGACACCGGGGTTTCGGTGCCGAGCACGCCGGCATCGGCCGTGCCGTACAGCGACGCGATGTCGCGGACCGGGTCGGCGATCCCGGCGCGGCGGGCCACCAGGTCGCGCCACTGCTCGCTGAACACCTCGCCGGCCAGCACCAGCTTGAGCGCGTACGCGGGCCAGTCGGTGCCCGCGGCGAGCCCGGTGTCGACGACGTCCTTGACGAACGGCGGGTAGCCGAGCAGCACGACCTGGTCGAAGTGCGGCGCGAGCTCGGGCAGCACCCGCAGGATTTCGGCCTTGTTGTTGCCCGGCGCCACGACGGTGATCGGGCAGCCCTTGGCGGCGAGGTGGCGCACGCACGCGGTGGTGAACAGCCCGCCCACCCAGGTGCCGAGCGGGAAGCAGACGACGGCGAGCGTGCTGCGCCGTCCGGCGTCGAAGGCGTCCACGAGCACCTGCTCGAACCGCCGGGCCACGTGCAGTTCGTCCTCCAGCGACCGCGGCCACACGGTGGGGTGGCCGCTGGAGCCGGAGGAGACGGCGATCATGTCGTTGCCCGCGAAGGTGCCGCCGCGGCACAGCTCGGGCAGCGGGTACTTCCGGTGGTAGGACGCCTTGCCGGTGAGCGGGAGCTGCCGGAAGGCGGCCATCGTCGTGACGCCCGCCGGGTCGATCCCGTGCTCGCCGAGGAACTTCCGGTAGGCCGGAACGGTTTCCGCGGTGCGGTGGAAGAGCTCCAGGACGTGCTCGGGTTCCGGTGGCCGGGACGGGCCGAAGAAGGTGTCGAACGCCTGCCGCACGCGGGTCTGCCGGCCGAGGTCCATGATCGGAGCATAGCGGCCGGTCCGTGCCATGATGGGCGCCGTGAGCACCTCCGCGGAGCAGCAGGCCGCCGGCCCGCCGTTGACCCTGTACCTGGTCAAACGGCTCGAGCTGGTGATCAGGGCGCTGCTCGACGACGCGCTGCGGCCACTCGGGCTCACCACGCTGCAGTACACGGCGCTGACGGTGCTCGAAGCGAGCGGCGCGCTTTCTTCGGCGCAGCTGGCGCGCCGGTCGTTCCTGCGCCCGCAGACGATGCACGAAATGGTGCTGACGCTGGAAAAGCGCGGCCTGATCGCGCGGACCCCGAAGGCGGACAACAAGCGAGTCCTGCTGGCGGGCCTCACCGACGCGGGCCGTGAACTTCTGGCGGGCTGCGCCCCGGCGGTCACGGAGCTGGAGCACGCGCTGCTGGCGGACATGAGCCCGGGCCGGCGCGCGACGTTCCGCGAGGGCCTGCAACACGGCGTCACGGTTCTCGGCGCGTTGTCGGGTCAGAGACGTGCGCAGGAAGCCTGACGGCGGCGGAGGAACCGCGGATCGGACGACCGGTCCAGCGACCTCACCCGGCTGGAGCCTCGAGCGAGGCGCGAGAGTGGGAAATCGCTAGTCCGGACGAGTGGAAGCGCCGAGCGGCCCGTAGCAGGGGTGTCGCCGACGGCGTTGAGGGGTAAAGACCCAGTCCCGCAACATCAGGAGGTTCGCCGAAGTGACCAGGGCCGGCAAGGTGCGCGACGCAACCGTCGCAGCACGGCGGCTGCTGGTGCTGGCGGGAGCGGTGGCGGGCCTCTGGCTGGTGTCGTGGCTGCTGTCCGGAAACGCCGACGCGGCCCCGGCCCCACCGACCCTCCCGAACGGCGCACTGGCTTCGGCTCAGGCGGACGTGCCGTCGGTGCCGCACGAGGCGGCGAGCTTGGTGAAGAGCGCAACCCGGCCGGCGGTGGGATCGCGGAGTCCGGGGCCGGTGCCGATCGTGGCTGGTGTAGCGACGCGGGCGTTGGGTGCCGCAACGCCGATCGCCGAGCCGGTGGCTCGCGCGTCTGCGGCTGCTGTGTCCCCGGTGGTCGGAGGCGTTGGCGCGGTTGCGGGGCCGGTCTCGCGGACGGTTGCGGCGGCTGTGTCGCCGGTGGCCAGCGGCGCTTCCGCGGTGGTTGATCCGGTGTCGCGGGCGGTGGGGGCTGCCGCGTCGCCGGTGGCGCGGGCTGTTGGTGTCGTTGTGGAGCCGGTGTCGCCGGTGGCCAGGAGTGCCGCCGCGGTGGTCGAACCGGTGTCCCGGACGGCTGGAGCCGCCGCATCGCCGGTGGCCGGGAGCGTGGGCGCAGTTGCGACGTCGGTGGCGCGTGCCGCGGTGTCGCCGGTGGCCGGAAGCGCCGGGCTCGTTGTCGCGCCCGTGGCGCGGACCGTCGGGACCGTTGTGTCGCCCGTGACCCGAACCGCCGGTGCGGTGGTGGCGGCTCTGGGACCCGCCGTCTCGCCCGTGGCCCGGGCCGTCGGTGCGATGGCCGAGCCGGTCTCCCCGGTGGTTCGGGCGGTCGTGGCTCCGCTCACCGGGATCGCCGCCGCGGTGGTCGAACCCGTGTTGCGTCCCCTCGAACCGGTTGTCTCGGCCGTCACCCGGCCAGTGGACGGCATCGTCCGCCCGGTCACCGGCGTCGTGCAGCCCGTGACCGCTCCCATCCTCGGCGCTCCGCCACCCGTGCGCAGCACCCATCTCACCCTCGTCACCAGCCGTGCCGGGCAGCTCGTCCTCGCGGAAGTCTCCCAGGCCGTCGCCCTGCCCGTCGCCGAGCCCGGGAGCTCTTCCGGTCCGGCAGCGGCGCTGAGGCCGGAGTCCGCGGCGCCGCCGGGCCGTCCGGGCCACGCCTGTGCCGACGGCAAAGCCACCCCGCACCGAAGCGCCGTCCGCAGCGAAGTCCTGCCGCGTCGCGATGCTCCCGGGAACGCGCCGGCGCCGGTGCGGCCCGTGCCGTCCGATGTCGCGTCCGGGACCGGGTCCGGTGTTCCGGCCGCCTTCCTGGCCGGCGGGCACTGGATCCCCGGTTTCCGGGCGGCCACCTGGGCGCACGGGGACTTCGTGCCGCTGTGGCGGCCGTGCGAACCGGGTACCGGCCCGGGTTAGTTCCGTCCGATCTTCCGCCCGTCGTGTGCTCCGCGGCGTGTTCCGCGCTGCCCGCGACCGCTGAAACCGAAACTCCACGCGTGGAAGAGGGACGAAATGGAACCGAGCGTGTTCGACCTCGGGAAAGTGCGAAGAGACGCGGTGGTCACCGTCCGCCTGGACGCGATGGCCAACGTCAGGCTGCTGACCGCGGTCAACTTCCAGGCCTACCGGCGCCGGCAGTACTACCGGATGCACGGCGGGGTGGCCACCGCACCGATGTTCAAGATCCACATCCCGGCCAATGCCCACTGGTTCCTGGTGATCGACGTGGAGGGCCTGGAAGCCCGGCCCCTGCGCCCCCGGGTGAGCGTCGCACCGGAACCGGCTGTGACGGCCCGCGGGCACACCGGCCCCCGGTGACCCGCCGGCGGCCCCGGTCTCGTGGCCGGGGCCGCCGTGACGGTCCACTGTGGCCGGTGGTTTCCGGCGCCGCGGCGGGGTACCCGTCCGGGATGCAGACGTTCCTGCCGTGCGCGGACTTCACCGCCAGCGCCCGCGTCCTCGACCGCCGCCGGCTGGGCAAGCAGCGCGTGGAGGCGCTGCAGGTGCTGCGCGCGCTGGTGATCCCCGGCTACGGCTGGCGCCACCACCCGGCGGCGAAGATGTGGTGGGGCTACGAAGAGGCGTTGACGCGCTACGGCCTCGAGGTGTGCGCGGTGTGGTGCGCCCTGGGCGCGGCGGACACGTGCGCGGTCAAGCTGACCGGCGAGTTCGAGCAGTCGGTGGGCGCTTCGGTGGTCCGGACGCAGCCGGAGCTCGCGGCGGCGGGCGAGGTGCCGCCCTGGCTGGGGGACGAAGAGCTGCACCGCAGCCACCAGTCGGCCTTGGTGCGCAAGGACCCGGACCACTACGGCGCGCAGTTCCCGGGCGTGCCGCCGGACCTGCCGTACGTGTGGCCGCCCTCGGACCGGCCCAGCCGCACCGGCTGAGCGGGACGGCGCCGGGGGTCACGGCGGCGCGGGGTCCAGCCGCACAGGCTGAGCGCGACGGCGCCGGGGCTCTCGGCGTGCGCGGCGCGGGGTCCAGCCGCACAGGCTGAGCGCGACGGCGCCGGGGCTCTCGGCGTGCGCGGCGCGGGCAAGCCGGCCGCTCCCCGCCGCGCGCTCACCCGGGCGCCCATCCACCTCATCCCGCCGCCGAAAACCGCACCGGACCTGCGCCTCCACTGGTCCGCACCAGCACCATGCACCGACCTTCGGCGGATTTACAACGTTGTACCAACGATGTAAAACGGTCCCTGCGCTGTTCGCCGCTCGGCTCGCTCGCCGTGGAAGGGGCCACCGATGTCCTCCCGAGAACGCGATCACCTCACCCGCCGGGATCTGCTCCGGCTCGCCGGGGCCTCCGCGGCCGCCGTCGCCGCCGCTCTCTGGCTGCCCGGGACCGCCTCCGCCGCCGGGACCTTCAGCCCGATCCGGCCGCCCGCCACGCCGCTGATCGTGCGGTCGCCCTACCTGTCCACCTGGCAGGCCGCCGACAACCTGGCCGGTGCCTGGTCGAGCTTCTGGACCGGGCACATCACCGCCCTCTGCGGCATCGCCCGCGTCGACGGCGTCGCCTACCTCTTCGCCGGCGCGCCCGGCAGCCCCGCCCTGACGCCGATGACGCAGGTCAGCCTGCAGGTCACCGGCACCCGGTCGAGCTACGTCCTCACCGGGGGCGGCGTGAACCTCACCGTCACCTTCTTCTCACCCGTCGACCCCGCGAACCTGCAGCGCCAGTGCGTCCCGTTCGGGTACGTCACCATCCAGGCGGCCAGCGCCGACGGCCGCGCCCACGCCGTCGACCTGCACTTCGACACCTCCGCCGAATGGGTGCACGGCGACACCGCCGCGCCCGTCACCTGGACCCAGCAGCAGACGAACGGCTACACGCTCCTCAGCTGCACCCCGGCCAGTCCGGGCGTCCTGCAGGAGAACGGCGACCAGGCCAGCTGGGGTTCGCTCGTGCTCGCCGCGCCCGCGTCCGGGACCACCTGGCAGATCGGGCAGGACACCGTCGTGCGCGCCGCCTCGGCCGGCCAGGGCGCCCTGAACAACACCAGCGACACCGCGCAGCCGCGCGCCATCAACGACCGGTGGCCCGTCCTCGCCTTCAACAAGAACCTCGGCACCGTCCCGGCCGGTGGCTCCGCACCCGCCTTCACGCTCTCGATCGGGCACGTGCGCACCCCCGCGGTCCGCTACCTCGGCACCGAACTGCGGCCCTGGTGGACGCACTACTGGGGCAGCTGGCAGGACATGGCCGTGTGGTTCGGCAACGACTACGCCGCCGCGCTGTCGGCCGCCACTGCGATCGACCAGCGGCTGCACGACGACGCCGTCGCCGCGGCCGGGGGCGGCAGCACCGGCGAGCACTACGCCGGGATCTGCGCGCTCGCCCTGCGCCAGGCGTTCGGCGGCACCGAACTGGTCGACCGGGGCGGGGCGCCGTGGGTGTTCCTCAAGGAGATCTCCTCCAACGGCAACATGTCCACAGTGGACGTCACCTATCCGGCGTTTCCCGCCTACCTCTACCTTTCGCCCGCCTACCTCCGCCTGCTCCTGGAGCCGTTGCTCGACTACGCCGAGCGCGGCGGCTGGCCGATGCAGTTCGCCGAGCACGACCTCGGCACCCACTACCCGGACGCCACCGGGCACAACGACGGCAACGAAGAGAGCATGCCGGTCGAAGAATCGGCCAACCTGCTGATCATGGCCGCCGCGCTGGTGCAGCGGCTGCCGTCGGCCGAGGCGAGCGCGTTCGTCAGCGCCCACTACCGGATCCTGCGGCAGTGGGCCGAATACCTGATCGCCAACACCCTCGACCCCGGCTTCCAGAACCAGACCGACGACTTCACCGGCTTCATCGCCCACAGCGCGAACCTGGCGTTGAAGGGCATCATCGGCGTCGGCGCGATGGGCGTCATCGCGACCGCGGCCGGCAACGCGGCCGACGCCCAGCGGTACCGTTCGACCTCGCGCAGCTACGTCAGCCAGTGGGTGACCCTCGCCGAGGACGGCCAGCACCTGCGGCTCGCCTACGACCAGCCCGGGACGTGGAGCCTCAAGTACAACGGCTTCGCCGACCGCGTGCTCGGCCTCGACCTCGTCCCGCTCGGCGTCGCCGCGCAGGAAGCCGCCTGGTACCAGGCCCGCGCCGGCGCCCACGGCGTCGTGCTCGACCCGCGCAACAACTACACGAAGGCCGACTGGGAACTGTGGACCGCGGCCTGGCTCGCCGACCACCCGGACATCCGCACCACGCTGGTCGAAGGCGTCTACAGCTACGCGAACACGACGCCGCAGCGGGTGCCGTTCAGCGACTGGTACGTGGTCGCCGACGCCACCCAGCGCGGCTTCCAGGCCCGCCCGGTCGCCGGTGGCTACCTCGCGCTGCTGACCCGCCCCGCCGCGTCGACGACCGTGTGGCGGAAGCTGCAGAACCAGCGCTCGGGCAAGGTCCTGGCCGTCTCGGAAATGTCGCTGGCCGACATCGCGGAGGTCACCCAGTGGTCGGACAACGGCACCGCCGACCACCTCTGGGCCGTGGTGGACAACGGCGACGGCACCGTCCGGATCGTCAACCGCAACAGCGGGAAGGTCCTCGCCGTGCACGACCAGAGCCTCGACAACGGCGCCCACGTCCAGCAGTACCGGGACAACGGCACGCCCGACCACAACTGGCGGATCGTCGACGCCGGTGGCGGCTGGTCGAAGCTCGTCAACGTCCGCAGCGGCAAGGTGATGGCCGTCGACCAGCAGTCCACGGCGGACGGTGCCCAGGTCACCCAGTGGGACGACAACGGGACGCCGGACCACCTGTGGCGGTTCGTCTGACCCTCGTTTGCGACACTGGCGCCCGTGTGCGCCGACTTCACCCGGATCCGCCGGTTCCTCGACGAGCGGGACCCGCCGACGCCGTGCCTGGTCGTCGACACCGATGTCGTCGCGGCCCGGGCGCGGGAGTTCCGCGCGGCGTTCCCCGGCGCGCTGATCCGGTACGCGGTCAAGGCCAACCCGGCGCCGCCGGTGCTCGACGCGCTGGTGGCGGCCGGGATCGGCTTCGACGTCGCCGGGCCGGCCGAGGTCGAGCTGTGCCTCGGGCGCGGCGCCGACCCGGCTGACCTCGCCTACGGCAACCCGATCAAGAAGCCGCGCGACATCGCCTTCGCGTTCGGCCGCGGTGTCCGGGAATTCACCTCGGACGCCGCGGCCGACGTCGACCACCTGGGCCGGTACGCGCCGGACGCGGCCGTGTCGATCCGCGTCGTGCTCGACGCCCCGGACTCGGCGACGCCGTTCGGCCGGAAGTTCGGCTGCGCCCCGGCCGAAGCCCTCGACCTGGTGCTGCGGGCCGCCGAGCGGGGGCTGCGGCCCGGCATCGCCTTCCACGTCGGCTCGCAGCAGCCGGACATCACCGCGTGGGAGATCGGCATCGCGACGGCGGCCAAGCTGTTCGGCGAGGCCGCGGCGCAGGGGGTCGCGATGACGCGGCTCAACCTCGGTGGCGGCTTCGCCACCGCCCACCGCACCGCCGTCCCGCCGCTGGCCGCGTACGCGGCGACGATCGAGGCGGCGCTCGTCGCGGCCTTCCCGGCCGGGCGGCCGGAGCTGCTGCTGGAGCCGGGCCGGGTGCTCGTCGCGGACGCCGGCCTGCTGCGGACCGAGGTCGTGCTGGTCGCGCCCCGGGACCAGCGGCGCTGGGTGTACCTCGACATCGGCCGCTACAACGGGCTCGCCGAGGCCGAGAACGAGGCGATCGCCTACCGGTTCGAGCCGGTGGGGGCGCACGACGGCCCGGACGGCCCGGTGGTGCTCGCCGGGCCCACCTGCGACGGCGACGACGTGCTCTACCAGCGGACGCGGTACGAACTGCCCCTCGCGCTGCGGACCGGCGACCGGCTCGACCTGCCGGGCACCGGGGCCTACACCGCGAGCTACGCGTCGGTCGGGTTCAACGGGATCGAGCCGCTGCGCACGCACTGCATCGGGCGGTGGGGCGATGCCTGACGTCGGCCGGTTCACCGGGCGGCACGTGCTCGCCGAGCTCCACGGCGTCGACCCCGCCCTGCTCGACGACCCGGTCCGGCTGGGGGAGCTGCTGCGGGCCGCGGTGACGGAAGCGGGCGCGACGGTCCTCGACGTCGTGGCGCAGCGGTTCGCGCCCCAGGGCGTCACGGTGATCGCGCTGCTGGCCGAGTCGCACGCGTCCGTGCACACCTACCCCGAGCACGGGTCGCTCTTCGCCGACGTGTTCACCTGCGGGGACCGCGCCGATCCCGAGCACGCCCTGCGGCTGCTGGCCAAGTCCCTGCACGCCGCGCCGGTCCACCTGTCGGTCCTCCACCGGGGAGAGCGCTGATGCCCCTGATCCACGAACCGGTCGGCGACGGCCTCACCCGCGTCTGGACGGTCGGCGACGTGCGGTTCCACGAGCGCACGCCGTACCAGGAAGTGCTGATCGGGACGACCGCGCAAGGGGTTTCGCTGTTCTGCGACGGCGAACGGCAGAGCACCGAGGCGAGCCAGCTGGTCTACCACGAGGCCCTGATGCTGCCCGCCCTGCTGCTGGCGGAGCAGGTGCGGCGGGTGCTCGTCATCGGCTCGAGCGAGGGGGTCGCGAGCGGGCTGGCGGTCGCGACCGGCGCGTCGCTCGTCGACCACGTCGACATCGACGCCCAGACCGTCCGCGCCTGCGCCGAGCACCTGCCCTACGGCTACACCCCGGCGGAGCTGGCCCGGGCCGAGCGCGGGGAGGGCCCGATCCGGGTGTCCTATGCGGACGGCTGGGCGTTCCTGGCCGCGGCCGAAAGCCGGGGCGAGACCTACGACGTGGTCGTGATCGACCTGCCGGACGAGAACGCGGATCCGGACGCGCAGCACAACCGCCTGTACGGCACGGACTTCCTCGCCCGCTGCGCGCGGCTGCTGGCGCCCGGCGGGGTGGTGACCGGTCAGGCGGGCTGCCCGACGCTGTGGCGCAACGAGACGTTGCGCGCGTCGTGGCGGCGGTTCCGCGAGGTGTTCGGCACGGTGCTGTACTTCGGTTCGGACGAGCACGAGTGGGCCTTCCTGACCGGCCGCGCGGACCACGTCGGCGACCCGGGCGCGCTGGTGGCGCGGCGGTTCGCCGAGCGGGGGAGCCGGGCGGCGACGCTGGACGCCGAAGCGCTGCTCGGCGGCTGCACCCCGCCGTATTCCCTCCGGCGCCGCGTTGGTCCGGACCAGTCTTGACCTTCGATTCCCCGAATATCGCACCCCGCGAAAGGTGAAATGGCGGGAAATGGATTTCCCGTGCACTCGGGCCGGGCCGTGTTACTCCATTCAGTGGCCGTCGAAAAGGTTGCGATCGCGCTACGATCCTCTCCGCGCGCGATCATCATGACCACCAGGCACCGTGGCCCATTTGGAGGAGCGTCATGCTCGGTACGTCGGTCGTAGCCGCATTGATTCTGTCCGCCTTCGCCGCCCCCGTCACTTCCGGGGCCGACTCGGTTCCGGCCGAAAAGATCACGCTCGACATCAAGACCATCAACGGGTCCGGCTGCCCGGCAGGCACGGCCACCGCCTCGGCGGACGTGGCGTCGGACAACACGTCGTTCACGGTGCACTACAGCAACTTCACCGCGAAGGCCGGCGGTGGCGTGTCGGCCCTCGAAGGCCGCAAGAACTGCCAGATCAACGTGCTCGTCCATGTGCCGCAAGGATTCACGTACGCGATCGCCGAGGCGGACTACCGCGGCTTCGCCCACATCGAGAGCGGGGCCAGCGCGCTCGAACAAGCCAACTACTACTTCACCGGGACGGCGCCGACCGCTCGCGTGCGGCACACCTTCCCCGGTCCGTTCCACGGCGTGTGGCGGGCCGTCGACGCGACCGACGTCAGCGAACTGGTGTTCGCGCCGTGCGGTGAAAGCCGCAACCTGAACATCAATGCGGAACTGCGGGCGGACGCGGGCAGCTCGTCCGGCGGAAGTTTCATCGAAATGGATTCCGAACACGCGAGCGTGGACACGATTTACCACTTCGCGTGGAAGACCTGCTGAATTCCGTCGCCATTGTGGTGGCGAACCCGCTCACCGGAACCCCGGCCGGTGAGCGGGTTCGCCGCGTTCAGACGTGGGTGACCAGCAGGGTCACGCCCGCCTCGCCGCCGCAGTCGACGAACACGGGCCCGACGCCGTTGCCGATGGTGGCGGCCAGGTTCGCCTTGGCCACGAACCGGTCCGGGCCGGTTTCGAGGATGCGGATGTTCTCCAGTGCCGGGTGCTCGGGGAACCCGCCGAGCACCGACTTCAGCCCGGTGCCGCCGCCGCAGTTCCCGGTGATGGTCACTTCCTGGCCGCGGTGGGTGGTGGGGTTCGGGCTGACCTGCACGGTCGCCCGCGCCCCCTTCGGTGGTTGCTGCACGTTCGCCGTCCCCTCGGTGGTTCCGGGGTCGGCCGACGCGCCGCCGGCGATCCCGATGCTCGTCGCCGTGACCAGCCCGGCCGCGAGGGTCAAGCCGGTGACTGTGCGGGTTTTCCTGGTGCCGCGCATGTGTTTCTCCTCCCTTGAATCCGGACCGCTTGCGCCGGATCTGTTCCGTCAGTCGACGGCGAGGGGGGCCGAGGTTCTCGGCCGAGGAGAATGAGACGTGGATCACACGGGCAGGCTCAGGCCCGGACCCGGGACCGTTTGGCCTCGGCGCCGGGCACCAGACGGCATCGTCGCTCGAACCGCTCCATCAGGACGGTAGCGATCAGCACGGCCACGGGGGTGCTCAGCGCGATCCACATGTAAGAAGAGCTACCCAGCCGCGCCGGCGGTCAATCGCCCGCGGACAGCCGGGTGATCAGATCCAGCAGGCCGGCGCGGAACGCGTCGTTTTCCCCGAGGCCGCCGAGCAGGGCGGGTTCGGCGCGCACGGCCTCCTCGTGCACCGCCCGGCCGCGTTCGGTCAGCCGGGTCAGGTGGCGGCGGCCGTCGGCCGGGTCCGCCGTCCGGGTGACGAACCCGGCCCGGGCCAGGCGGTCGAGCGTGCGGCTCATCGTCTGGTCGGTGACCTGGCAGCGCTGGGCCAGCGTCCGCTGGGGGAGCGGCCCGTCGCGCAGGATGTGCAGGGCGATCAGCCCCGCGTGGGTGAGCCCCATGCCGTCGAGCACGGCCACCCAGCGTTGTTCCACCAGCCGGGCGGCGACGGCCAGCAACCGCCCGGTGGGCCAAGTGCTCCAGTCGGGTTCGGGGGCTGTGCTCACCGTCACTCCGGGTCGTCGTGCAGAATGTTCAGCTTGCTGAACAATTGGTCGTGTTCGCGCTCGAAAGGACCTTAGCGACCATGAACGAGACCCCGCGCCGGCTCCGGTGGCTGATCCCCGCGCTCCTGGTGGTGGCCTGGCTCGCGCTGGGCGGGTTCGGCGGCCCGTTCGCCGGGAAGCTCAGCGAGGTCGCCAAGAACGACAACGCGGCCTTCCTGCCCCGCGCGGCCGAAGCCACGGAGGTCTCCGACGAGCAGAAGGCGTTCACCCAGCGCCAGGTGCTGCCCGCGACGGTCGTCGCGGAGCGCACGAGCGGCCTGACCGCGGGCGACCGGCAGTTCCTCGACACCAAGGCACGGGAGCTCGGCAGCGTGCCCGGTGTCGCCGGCCCGCTCGGCAAGCCGCAGCCGGCCCCGCGCGACGACCAGGCCGTGCAGCTGTCCGTACCGGTCTTCGCCGACGGCAACCCCGCCGACGTCGTCAAGGAGGTCCGGGCCCAGCTCACCGGCGCCCCCGCAGGGCTGACCGTGCTGGTCACCGGCCCGGCCGGGCAGATCGCCGACCTGGTGAAGGCGTTCGGCGGCATCGACGGCATCCTGCTGCTCGTCGCCGGCGGCGTGGTCGCGCTGATCCTCGTCGTGGTCTACCGCAGCCCGCTGCTGCCGTTCCTGGTGCTGCTGTCGGCCGTGTTCGCGCTCGGGCTCGCCAGCCTCGTCGTCTACCTGCTGGCCGAGAACGACGTCCTCGCGCTCAACGGCCAGAGCCAGGGCATCCTTTCGATCCTCGTCTTCGGCGCGGCGACCGACTACGCGCTCCTGCTGGTCGCGCGGTTCCGGGAACAGCTGCGCGACACCCCGAGCCGGTTCGACGCGCTGAAGCTCGCCTGGCGCGCGACGCTCGAACCGATCACGGCGTCGGCGGGCACCGTCGTGCTCGGCGTGCTGTGCCTGCTGTTCAGCGACCTCAACTCGAACAAGGGCCTCGGCCCGGTCGCGGCGATCGGCATCGGCGCGGCGCTGCTGGCGTCCACGACGTTCCTGCCCGCGGCGCTGGCGTTGTGCGGGCGCGGCGCGTTCTGGCCGTTCAAGCCCGCGCTGGGCTCGCCGCACCCGGAGACCGCGGGGATCTGGGGCCGCGTGTCACGCCTGGTCGGCCGCCGCCCGCGCGCGGTGTGGGTGGTGACGGCGCTGGTGCTCGGCGTCGGCGTAGCGTTTCTGCCGCAGCTGAAGGCGTCCGGCACCGCGCAGTCCGACGTCTTCCTGACCCAGGTCGAATCCGGGACGGGACAGGAGATCCTCGGCCGGCACTTCCCGGGCGGCCTGGGGGCGCCCGCGATCACGATCGCCGACGTGGGTGCGCTGCCCGCCGTGCTCAAGGCGTCCACAATGGACGGAGTGGCGCAGTCGATCCCGTTGCCGGGTCCCGACGGCCGCCCCAAGGTGGTCGGCGGCCGGGTGCAGATCCTGTCGGTGCTGACCGACCCGGCGGACTCGGAAGCGGCCGTCACCACCGTCGCCCGGCTGCGCGACGCGGTGCACGCGGTGCCCGGCGCGAACGCGAAGGTGGGCGGCCCGACCGCGATCCAGCTGGACACGCAGCAGACGTCCAAGCGCGACCGCGCGCTGATCATCCCGATCGTGCTGCTGGTGATCTTCCTGGTGCTGGCCCTGCTGCTGCGCTCGTTGCTGGCGCCGCTGCTGCTGATCGCGACGGTGGTCCTGTCGTTCGCGGCGACGATGGGCGTGTCGGCGCTGGTGTTCAACCACCTGCTGGACTTCCCCGGCGCGGACCCGGTGGTGCCGTTGTTCGGCTTCGTCTTCCTGGTGGCGCTGGGCATCGACTACAACATCTTCCTGATGACCCGGGTCCGGGAGGAGGCGCTGACGCGGGGAACGCGGGACGGCACGCTGCGCGGGCTGTCCCTGACCGGCGGCGTGATCACCTCGGCCGGCGTCGTGCTCGCGGCGACGTTCTCGGCGCTCGCGGTGATCCCGATCCTGTTCCTGGCCCAGATCGCGTTCATCGTCGCGTTCGGGGTGCTGCTGGACACGCTACTGGTGCGGTCCCTGCTGGTCCCGGCCCTGACGGTCGACGTCGGGCGGCGGATCTGGTGGCCGTCGAAGCTGGCGCGCCGGGAGGGGTAGGGCGCTCGGGGCCCACGGTTCTCGCCGGCTGCCGGCGCAGCTGCCGCCCTAGGAGTCGCGCCGGGCGCGGGCGTCCGCGGTTTCGCCGGTCAGGTACCCGGCCGTACCGGTCAGGGTGAGCAGGCGGTCGAACGCGGGCTGCCGGTTGTCCAGGCGGAGGCGGGCGCCCGCGCCGGTGACGACGCGGTACACCTGCATCAGCTCCGACAGCCCGGACGAGTCGCAGAAGCCGAGGGCGCCGCAGTCCAGCCGGACCTCGCGGACGCCGGGGTGGCCGGCCAGCCGGTCGGTGACCAGCTGCAGCAGCAGCCCGGCCGTGGCGAACTCGAGGTCGCCCGCGATCACCACCCGGGCGGTGGTCTCCTCCGGCGTGTGCCACGTGCAGGTCAGGGCGTTGGTCATGCCGGCAGCTCCGATCCGGTGGCCTGCCCCGCCAAGTCCGTTTTCGCGGTGCGGAGCAGGTCGGTGGCCCGCGGGAAGTCCCGCAGCTCGGTCTCGAGCAGTTCCAGGGCGGGCACCAGGGAGGCGGCCGGAACGCCGCGGGCGGTGAGGATCCCGGCGGTCCAGTTCAGGAACCCGGTGAACAGCTCGGCGTCGCCGACGTAGAGGGCCGTCGCCAGGAACTCGACGATGTGCGCGAGGTCCTCGGCGGTGTACTGGCGCTGCAGGTCGGTGTAGGACCGCATCGCCGGGATCCGCTCCTCCAGGCCGGCCAGGACCGCCTTCACCAGCCGGCCCGAGCTGCGCGTGACCAGCGTGTACTCCTGGTCGGCCAGGTGCGGCAGGTCGTCGAGCGGCTGGTGGGCGGTGTGCGGCCGGGGGAGCGGGCGGGCCAGCCGGTCGGCGGCCGACCGGGCGTCCGGTGCCCACGCCTCGGCACCCAGCAGCCGGGCGTACCGGCCGTCGGGCCCGAAGGCGGCGCCGCCAGCGATGACCGGGGTCGCCGCGGCCTGGCACGCGGTGATCGTCGCGTGCGCGGTCGGCAGCCGGGTGGCGAGCGACCCGGACAGCGCGACCGCGTCCGGGCCGGTCCGGTGCAGGTGGGCCACCAGGTGCGGGGCCGGCACCTGCGCGCCGAGGTAGTCGACCTGGAACCCGCGCAGGCGCAGCACTTCCGACAGCAGCCGGGCCGGCATCGCGTGCCACTCGCCGTCGACGCAGGCGACCGTGATCCGGCCGAGGTGCGGCTCTGGCCGGCGCAGCACGTAACCGAAGGTGGCGATGACCCGGTCGTTGATCGCGGTCGCCGCGTGCTCCTGGGCGACGGTGAGCCGGTTCGCGGCCCACTCCCGGCCGACCCGCCGCTGCACCGCGCCGATCACGTCGAGCAGCACGCTCTCCGGGTCCGTCCCGTCGCCGAGGGCCTGGACCACGACGTCGCCGGCGGCGTACTCGTCGCCGGTCGTCACGGCGGCCCAGAGCCGTTCGGCCTGCTCGGCCACCCCGGTGCTGCGGGTAGCGGTGCTCAAGCGGTGTACCTCCCGCGTCCGTGGCCGCCGACCGCGGCCAGGTGCTGCCCGCGCGGCGCGATGATCGCCAGCACGGCCATGTCGTCGTGGGTGCCGCGCCCGATCCACTGCGAGGCGAGCATCTGCACGCGCTCGACAACGGCGTCGGCCGGCATGTTCGCGCACTCGGTGACGGCCTGCTTGAGCCGCTCTTCGCCGAACATGGCGTCGCCGAGCGGGCCGCCCCGCGCTTCGATGATCCCGTCGGTGTAGAGCAGGCAGGTCTCGCCGGGGCGCAGGGTGATGTCGGCGCTCACCGACTCGATCTCGGGCAGCACGCCGATCAGGCTGCCCTGGCTCTCGGCCTCTTCGACCCGGCCGTCGGCGCGCACGATCAGCGGCGGCGGGTGCCCCGCACAGGTCACGCGCAGCCGGACGTCCGCGCCTTCGCGCCGCGCCGAGGCCAGCACCAGGGTGACGTACCGGGCGTCGTTGTTGTCGCCGAGCGTGCGGTTCAGCAGGTCCAGCAGCCGGTGGTGGTCGCCGGCCATCGGCAGCAGCGCCCGTAGCGTGGTGCGGATCTTCCCGGTCAGCACGGCCGCGTCCAGCCCCTTGCCGCAGACGTCGCCGAGCACGGCGAGCGACTCGTCGCCGTCGGCGGTGATCGCCGAGTGGACGTCGTAGAAGTCGCCGCCGATCCGCTCGCCGTCGCGGGCCGGGCGGTACCGGCCGGCGAACTCGACGCCGCCGAGCTGCTCGAGGGTGGGCGGGAGGAGCTCGCGCATGAGCGTGTCGGTGATCGACGCCTGCAGCGCGAACACCCGCGCCGCCGACATCGCCGCGCCCGCCCGGGCGGCGAACAACCGGGCGAAAAGTTCTTCCTGGTCGGTGAAGGACGCCCGGTCGCCGCGGCGCAGGAGCACCAGCGCGCCGGCGGGGACGCCGTGGCCGGGCAGGGGCGTCACGACGATCGAGCCGACCGGCCCGAAGCCCGCCGGCAGCACCCAGCGGGGCGCGGCGTCCGGGTCGAGCCAGCGCGACGGCACCGGCGGGAAGCCCTGCAGCGCCTCGCCGAGCCCGGGCAGCTCGTCCGGGTCGATCTCCAGCCGGGCCCGGGCCGGCTCGCCGCCGCGCACGCAGGAAACGGCCGGGAAGGTCCCGCTCGTGGTGGGCGCCAGGACGAGCGCGGCGTCGGCGAGGTGCTGCGCGGCCAGCCGGGCGGCGACTTCCATGCAGCGGTCCAGGTTGAGCGAGCCCAGCAGCGCCGCGGACGCGTCGCTGAGGAACGTGGTCCGCTCCTGCTCGCGGGCCAGCGCGTCGCGGGCCGAGCGGGCGTCGGTCTCGTCGAGGAGCCACCACGTCACGGCGTCGCCGTGCGGGATCGGGTGCGCCGCGAAGGCCCGCTCGCCGACCTCGCCGCGGACGACCGTCGCCGAACCGCGTTCGTGGGCGCCGGCCAGCCAGTCCGCCACCGTGCCCGCGATCGGGCGGCCGGGGGCGGCGGCGGGGAAGAGCAGGCGGGCGGCCTCGTTCAGGGACCGGATCACCCCGGCGTCGTCGGCCACCAGGGCGGCGACGGGCGCGTCGGCCCAGCCGGGGGTGCCGTCGACCGCGACGGCGGGCGCGGTGCGCGCCGGATCAGCCACGGGCCGCGGCCGGGTCCGGGTCGGTGGCCAGTTCCGCCCACAGTGTCTTGCCGCTGGGCCGGCGCAGCTGCCCCCAGGCGGCGGCGCAGCGTTCGACCAGCAGGAGCCCGCGCCCGCCGTGGTCGGACGGCGCCCGGCGGCGGGCAGGCTCCCCGCCGCTGTCGTCGACCTCGATGCGCAGCTTCGCGGCCCCGGGCAGCAGCCGGACGTGATAGGGCGCGCGGCCGTGGCGCAGGGCGTTCGACGTCAGCTCGTCGACCACCATGACCGCGGTGCTGACGAAGTTCGCCGGGAAGCCGCACAGAACCGTGCGGACCCAGTGGCGGACCCGCGCCAGTTCGGCGAGCTCGGGGGAAATGCCGAGTTCGTGCCGGACAGATCGGAGTTTCACGTCCGCCTCCTTCGCCGTACCTGACCCCCCGGAGAGGCTCTCTCCTTCTTCATGCCCGAAACCGGGCCCGCCGACACGGGTATCCGAGGACGTCATGCCGCACCCCAGGAGGTTTCGACCGCTTCGAGGGCGGGGTGCACCGGCATGACGTCGCCGAGACCCAGCAGGGTGATGGGCCGGGACACGGCGTAGGACGTCGTCACGACGGCGAACCGGCCGCCCGCCGCGTGCAGCCGCCGGGCCAGCCGGAGCAGGACCTGCAGGCAGCTGGAGTCGCAGTAGCCGACCTCGGTCATGTCGACGACGACCCGCGTGGCGGCGTCGCCCGGCGTGAGCAGGCCGGCGAGCTTCGGCGAGACCGCGAAGTCGAACTCTCCACGCAGGGTGAACACGGCCGGGTCGCCGGCGCCGTCCGCTTCGAGCGACCAGCCGGCACCGGAGAACCGCTGCCGGGGCCGCGCTGCGTCGGAGGTCATGAACAAGCTCCAGGATGGGGATCGGGACGCGGGCTGGCGGCTCAACCCCTTCGGAACGCAATCTACCAGCGCTGTCGATCCCGGGCAGCGCGGTGTCCCGTCACTGTCCTTTAAGGACTTTTTCCGGGCGGCCGGGCTCGGCGGCCGGATCGGGCGCCGGCGCCGGTTCCGCGACGGCCGGCGGGACCACGGCGGTGTTGACGGTGCGGGTCAGCCGTTCGTAGGGCGCCCGGTGCTCGTCGTCGAGCAGGACGGCCAGCGGCGTCCAGATCCCGACCACGAACACCGACGCGGCCAGCGCGACGGGCAGCAGCAGCCGTTCCGGGTGGTTCCCGAGGTCCCAGTGGTCCAGGTCCAGCACCAGCCACGCGAGCCACAGCGGCGAGAGCAGGACGCCGTTGCGGACCAGCAGCGCGATCGGCCCGGCCCGGCGGCCGCCCCGGCGTGTCACCCGCAGCAGCATGGCCCGCTTGCCGGGTGTCGACCCGGTCACCGCGGGCAGCACCACGAACCAGACCAAGGCGAGGATGACCACCGGCGTGTCGCGGTGGCGCAGGTCCTCGCCGAACAGCGTCAGCAGGCCGAAGAGGAACCCGAGCAGCGCGGCGAACCCGAGCAGGTCGGTGGCCAGCGCGAACAGCCGCCGGGTGAAGGTGACCTTCGCGGCGTACCGGCGCCGGTCGTGCTCGGGAGCCGGCGACGGCAGCAGCCGGCCGAGCGGCCCGGCCAGCAGCCAGCCCGCGACGACGCCCGCGGTGTTGAGGATCAGGTCGTCGACGCTGAACAGCCGGTACGGGCACGGGTAGACGAACCACAGCCCGGTCAGCTGCGTCAGCTCGAAGAACAGCGACACGCCGAAGCCCACCAGCGTGGCGGGCAGCAGCCGCATCCGCTGCGCGTACCGCAGGTAGAAGCCGAACGGCGCCAGCATCACGACGTTGAGCGCCGTGGTCCAGACCGCCGGGTTGTGCAGCAGCGCGCCGGGGCTCCAGTGGCCGCGGGCCCGCTGGGACACCACTTCGACGAAGTAGAACGGCCGCAGCTGCGGGGAGCTGGCGTAGCTGTGCCCGGCGCAGTAGGCGGAGTCGGCCGGCAGCGGCAGGACCGTCTGCATGGCGATCGCCAGCAGGTAGAACAGGAACGCGTAGAAGACGAACGTCGGCCAGCCGCCCGCCCGCCCGCGGCGGCGGTAGCTGACGAACGCGGCCGGCAGCATGACGGCCAGCGCGACGAACGGGAAGAGGAGCAGGGCGGTGCGGACGGGGACGAGGTAGGTGGCGACCACGGAGCCGGTGGTACCCAGCCGCGGGAGGGGTGAAGCGTGGTTCCCCCGGACGGCTGGGCGATCACCGCCGGCGGCCTACTGCGGGGGCGCGTCCTGCTGCCCGCCGCCCTGCTTGTGCAGGAACTCCTTCGCCTTCTCCGAGCCCTGGTCGATCTTGTCGGCGTGGTCGCCGAAGCGCTGCTTGGCGGCCTCGGCCGCCTTGTCGACACCCTGGTCGGCCTGGTCCGGGTGCTGGCCCAGCGCTTCCTTCGCCTTGTCGAACAGATTCATCGGTTCGCCTCCGTCCGGAATCGATCTTCGGTCACCCCGAGGAGAACACCGGCGGCCCTGGCCCGCAACGCTCCCTCACCTGTCCCGGGGATTCCCGGCGCTTTCGCGGGTGAAAGGCGGCGCACGGGGTTTGCGAGGGGCGGACGGGGGTAGCGGTGATTCCTTTCGGCGCCGCCGCGCGGAACGCACGCCTCGGGGAGGCCTGCGGCCGGTTGCCCCGATCGTCCCCGCGGTACCTCGCCCGCGGGCGGGCGCGTGAACCGCCGGGGGCCGTGGCCCGTATACCGGGTGAGGATCGCCGGCCCGGCCGCACGGGCCGCGCGGTCGCCGCCGCGAACGACTACGTGAGGCCCGCATGCTCCGACGAACCGGTCCGACCACCCCGGCCGTGCCCCTGCCCGACTTCGGCCTGCCGCGGCTGGCGCGGCGGCACGTCGTCGCGAGCCGGGTGCTCACCGGGCTCGCCGCGCTGCTCGTGCTGTTCGCCCTGCTCGCGCCGGACGACCTCACCTCCTTCTCGGCCGAGGCCCTCGTGCGGGTGCCCGTCGAGGGCCTGCTCGCCGCCGCGTTCGTGCTGGTCCTGCCGCCGCGGCCGCGGCGGGTCGTCGCCGTCGCCGTCGGGCTGGTGCTCGGGCTGCTCGTCGTGCTGAAGGCCCTCGACACCGGGTTCTACGCCACCCTCGAGAAGCCGTTCGACCCGATCTACGACTGGAGCTTCTTCCGGGCCGGGGTCGAGTTCCTCGCCGGGCAGATCGGGGACGCGGCCGCCGTCGCCGTGCTCGTCGGCGCCGTGGTCCTCGCGGTGGCTGTCGTGGTGCTCATGGTGCTCGCGATGCTGCGGCTGAGCCGGGTCGCCGCCGGACGGCGGACCGGGGCCACCCGGGTCCTGGCCGTGCTCGGGGTGATCTGGATCGTCTGCTCGGTCTTCGGCGTGGAGATCGCGCCGGGCCAGCCCGTCGCCGCGCAGAGCGCCGCGGCGCTGGCCTACGGCGACCTCCGGCAGGTGGGCGCCGATCTGCGGGATCAGCGGCCCTTCGGCGAGCTGGCCGCGGAAGACGCGTTCCGGGCCACGCCGGGTCCGCAGCTGCTGAACGGGCTGCGCGGCAAGAACGTCGTGCTCACCTTCGTCGAGAGCTACGGCCGGATCGCGCTGGACGACCCGGGTTTCGCGCCGAAGATCGGCGCCACGCTCGACGCGGGCACCGCCGAACTGCGGGCGGCGGGCATCGGCGCGCGCAGCGCTTTCCTGTCGTCCTCGACGTTCGGGGGCGGCAGCTGGCTGGCGCATTCGACCGTGCAGTCGGGGATGTGGATCGACAACCAGCAGCGCTACAACGACCTGCTCGCCAGCGACCGGCTGACGCTCGGCGGGGCGTTCCAGCGGGCGGGCTGGCGGACCGTCTGGGACGTGCCCGCGCACACGAAGGACTGGCCGGAAGGGCAGCGGTTCTACCACCCGGACGCCTACTACGACGCCCACCACGTCGGCTACCAGGGCCCGGGATTCGCCTACGCCACCATGCCCGACCAGTTCACGTTCTCGATGCTGCAGCGCACCGAACTCGCCAAGGCGGCGCGGCAGCCGGTGATGGCCGAGGTCGACCTCGTCTCCAGTCACGCGCCGTGGTCGCCGCGGCCCTGGCTGGTCGACTGGAACCAGGTCGGGGACGGCTCGGTCTTCGCGCCGATGCCCGGGGCGGGCGAGGCGCCGGAGTCGGTCTGGAAGGACCCCGCGAAGATCCGGGACGCCTACCGCGACGCCACCGACTACTCCCTGAAAACGCTGATTTCGTTCGTGCAGCACTACGGCGGTGACGATCTCGTGCTGGTGTTCCTCGGCGACCACCAGCCGCCGGTGGTCACCCCGCAGGGTGCGGTGCACGACGTGCCGATCACCATCGTGGCCAAGGACCCGAAGGTGCTGGACCGGATCGCCGGCTGGGGCTGGACGGACGGCCTGCACCCGGCCGCGCAGGCGCCGGTCTGGAAAATGGACTCCTTCCGCGACCGGTTCCTGACCGCGTTCGCCCGCTGACCGTCCACTTCGGACACCCGTAGTCTCCGCGGCCGCCCGTGCCCCGGGCTTCCGCCTGCCGCCCGGGGCGCCTATCGTTGGGGGTGCCGGGCGGGGGAGCCCGGCCGATCCACGGACACGGGAGGGTAAGTGGATCAGCAGGGGGAGTTCGCCGCCGTACACCCGTCGGGAGGCACCCGGCTGCGCACCGCGCCGCCCGGTGTCCTGCCGTACTACCTGGCGGTGGAGGCCGCCGCCGTCGTGCTGCCGTTCCTCGTGCCGTCGACGGCGCCGACGAGCCGGGAATGGCTTTTCTTCGCGATTCTGCTGGGTTCGGCGCTCGCGCAGGCGGAACTGTCGGCCCAGGCCGAGCGGATGCAGCGGTTCCTGGCGCGGAACCCGCACGTCAGCCTGAGCTCGGTCTGGATCTTCGCCGCGGCGCTGGTGATGCCGCCCGGGCTCGCCGCCGTGCTGACCGTGCTGATCTACGGGCACGCGTGGGTGCGGACGGCGGACGTGCCGGGCGTGCGGCCGTACCGGGTGACCTGCTCGGTGGCGACGTGCGTGGTGACCGCGTTCGCCGCCTGGGCCGTCGCCGGCCTCTTCGGCACCGGGCCGGGGGCGCCGGGGGTGGCCGCGACGTTCGCCGCCGGGCTGACGTTCTTCGTGGTCAACACGCTGCTGGTGATGATCGGGTTCAAGCTCCACGAGCCGGCCCGGCCGTGGCTCTCGCTCGCCGGGTCGGTGCCGGAGAACGTGCTCGACGCGGCCACGCTGTGCTTCGGGGCGGTCGCCGCGGTCCTGCTCACCGCGCGGCCGTGGCTGGTGCCGCTGCTGGTGCTGCCGCTGGTGCTGCTGCGCCGCGGTGAGCTCGGCCGGCAGCTGGCGCTGCGGACGCGCGACCACACGACCGGGCTGCTCACCATCGCGGAGTGGCGGGCGCGGGCGGAGGCCGAGCTGGAGCGGGCGCGGCGCACCGGTGGCGCGTGCGGGATCCTGATGATCGACCTGGACCACTTCAAGCGCGTCAACGACACCCACGGCCACCTGGCGGGCGACGACGTGCTGCGCGCGGTCGCCCGGGCCGTCCGCGGCGAGGTGCGGATCTACGACGCGGTCGGCCGGTTCGGCGGCGAGGAGTTCGTCGTGCTGCTGCCGGGCATCGGGCAGGCCCACTCGGCGGCGGTCGCCGAACGGATCCGCGACGCGGTGGCGAGCCTGGTCGTCGAGACGGCCGACGGGCGGCGGATCGACGGGGTGTCGGTGTCGATCGGGGTGGCGGTGCACCCGGCGGCGGGCAACGTCGTCGACCAGGTGCTCGGCGCCGCGGACAAGGCCGTGTACGAGGCGAAGAACACCGGCCGGAACCGGGTCTGCGTGCGCCGGTGAAGCACGCGCGGCCCGCGGGGGGACGGACGGGCACGTCCGCTGCCCGGCAGACTCCCGTCCGGCTCGCCGCGCGCGGGCCCGTGTTGTACTTGGTCCAGACCTTTGGCAACGCTGCCCGGGAAGGGGCGGCGGCACGGCGCGGGTGAGCCGGGTGCGGCCCGCGCTCCTGGCGTGCGCGCGGAAACGCCTGCGCCTCAAGGGTTTCTGTCAAAACCTCCACAATGGACAACCGGGTCGGGCTTCCGGACAGAATACCGGACAAACCTGGACCAGCCGGGATTCCGCCCGCACACTCGGCGGACGGTGTGTTTCTTTCCCCCGGCCTTGGAGGAGTTCCCATGCGTCGAAGAATCGCCCTGGCCCTCGGCGGTGCCGCCGTCCTCACGGCGTCCCTCGCCTCCGCGTCCCTCAGCCCCGCCGCCGCGCAGGCGTCACCCGGCCTGATCGCCGCCATGCAGCGGGACTTCGGGCTGACCGCCGCACAGGCGTCGACCCGGCTGACCCAGGAAATGAGCGCCACCAGGGTGCTGCCGGCCGCGCAGCGCGCCGCCGGCGCGGCCTTCGGCGGCGCGTGGTTCGACCCGGCGCTCGGCAAGCTCGTCGTCGGCGTGACCGACCCGGCCGCGGCCGACGCCGTCCGGCAGGCCGGCGCCGAACCCACGGCCGCCCGGATCAGTGCGGCCAAGCTCGACGCCGCGAAGGCCGCCATCGACGCCTCGGCCAAGGCGGCCCCCGCGCCGGCGGCCGTCAGCGGCTGGCGCGCCGACCCGCGGGCCGGCAGCGTCGTGGTCACCGTGGCGCCGGGCGCGCACGGCGCCGATGTCGACGCCTTCCTGGCCCGCGCGGCGAAGGCCGGCCCGGTCACGGTGGCGACCGCCCCGGCCGCCGAGCCGTTCTCGGCCGGCACCGTCGGCGGCGACCCGTACTACATCAACGGGAACGTCCGCTGCTCGATCGGCTTCTCCGTGCAGGGCGGGTTCGTCAGCGCCGGGCACTGCGGCGGCGCCGGCAGCTCGGTCGCCGGCTGGGACGGCTCGTGGATGGGCACCTTCGCCGGATCTTCCTTCCCGGGCAACGACTACTCGTTCATCCGCATCGGCGGCGGCTGGTGGACCGCGCCGGTCGTGCTCGGCTGGGGCACGGTGAGCGACGCGCTCGTCCGCGGGTCCTGGGTCGCGCCGGTCGGCACGTCCGTGTGCCGCTCGGGCTCGACCTCGCACTGGCACTGCGGCACGGTGGAGGGCCAGAACGAGACGGTCAACTACGCCCAGGGCGCGGTCTACGAGATGACCCGCACGAACGTCTGCGCCGAGCCCGGCGACTCCGGCGGCTCGTTCATCACCGGTGACCAGGCACAGGGCGTCACCTCCGGCGGGTGGGGCAACTGCAGCTCCGGCGGGGAGACGTGGTTCCAGCCGGTGAACGAGATCCTGCAGACCTACGGCCTCTCGCTCGTCACGGCGTGAGGCGATCCGGCGGCGGCCGATGAATCCGGCGGCCGCCGCCGGTAGGTACCGGTGAGGCCGCGCCACCGGGGCGCGGTGCGCAGACACCGGGAGCAGTCATGAGCGTGATCGTGATCGAGTTCGTCACCCTGGACGGCGTCGTGGACGACCCCGACGGGCGTGCCGGAACGCCCACCGGCGGGTGGGCGTTCCGGCACGGGCCGGATGCCGTCGGCGCGGACAAGTTCCGGCTCGGGTCCCTGCTGGAGACCGGAACCCTGCTGTTCGGCCGGACCACGTGGGAGCTGTTCGCGAAGCTGTGGCCCGGCCGGACGGGGGAGTTCGCCGACCGGCTGAACAAGATGCCGAAGCTGGTCGCTTCGCGAACCCTCGCCGACGTCGGCGCCTGGCAGAACTCGGCGTTGCTGCAGGGCGAGCTCACCGAGGCGGTGGCGCGCGAAACGGGGGACCTCATCGTCATCGGCTCGATCGGGGTGGTGCGGACGCTGGCCCGGCACGACCTGGTCGACGAGTACCGCCTGCTCGTGTTCCCGAGCGTCGTCGGCGAAGGCCGCAGGCTCTTCGACGGCATGGCCGCCGACCTGGAGCTCGTGTCGAACACGCAGGTCGGGGCCGCGGTGCTGAACACCTACCGGACGCGCCGGGCGTAGCCGTCACGACCGCAGGACGAACGCGGCCACGTCGTGGCCGAGCTGCCGGCCGGCTTCGTGGTCGAGCCGGGTGTGGACGCCGGCCACGATCCGGCTCAGGCCGGCTTCGTCGGCGGCGCCCTGGAACGTCGGGAACCGCCGGACCACGCCCGGCAGCGCGTCGGAGCCGACTTCCAGGGGCCACCGCGGTCCGTACTCCTGCCGCAGGACCAGCGCGCCCGCCTGCGAGATGACGCTGTGCGCGCCGGGATAGGCCGGGTCGGCCGGGGTGGTCGCGAGGCTCGACCAGTCCGGGACGGCGCCGGTGGCCGGGTTCCCGTCCTCGCCGGCGAGCCGGATCGCGGTGACCGGCCGCCAGATCCGGTAGTGGTACTTGGCGTCGTAGAAGGCGATGACGGCGTCGGCGAAGCTCAGGTTGAGCCGCGCGAACACCCGGGCCGCGACCAGCAGGCCGCTGTGTGACCCGCCGACCACCGACTGCGCGATTTCGTTCCAGTAGTTCCAGATCGGCGCGGCCCAGAACCGCGCCTGCACGGTTTCGTCGGCGGTGCGGGTGGCGCTGGTGTCGCGTCCGGCCGCGGCCACCTCGTGCAGCGCGTCCGCGTACCGCGCGCCGCTCAGCGCGGGGTACGGCCCGGGCCGGAACCGGTCGGCCCGGTCGAGCACGAACGGCGTCACCGCGGCCCAGTGGGTGAACGCGGCCGGAGCGAACGCGGGCGGCGCCGGCCGGTACTGCCCGGGTGCGGTGCCCGGCGGCAGCAGGGGCGGGGTCGCGGCCGAGCCGTCGCCGGCCCGCAGGCCCAGCAGCAGCCGGGCGACCAGCCGCCCGGCCCGGACGCCGGCGTCCCGCGCGGCCGGGGGCCTCACCCCGGCGAGCTGCCCGGCCAGCAGGCTCGCGAGCGCGTCGGCCCGGGTGGGGTAGAGGGCGGCCAGCACGTCGTGCGCGGCCTGCGCCGCGGCCGCCTCCGGCGCCGCCCGGCCCGGGACGTCGACGGTGAACAGGTAGGGCCGCCCGGTGCCGGTCGTCGCGACAACGGCGTCGTGGATCGCCGCGTGCAGCAGCGCGAAGCTGCGGGTGGGGTGCACGGTCGCCGGCTGCAGCCCGGCCGTGCGCACGATGGCCAGCAGCTCCCGGTTCCACGCGAGGACGACGTCCGCCCCGCCCGGCCGGACGGGCGCCACGGCCGCGGCGGGACCGGGCAGGCCGGTCGTGGCGAGCACGGCGGCGGCCGCCCCGCCGGTGACGAGCAGCGTCCGGCGCGACATCGATGTGGTCATTTCGCTCCCCAGGTCGTCGGAGGGTCTGCCTGCCGATACGGTCACCGGTTACAGGCATTCGTAACCCGGGCGCGTATCCCTCAGTGGCGGGAAGAGTCGGTGGGGAGAAGGCGGGCGGTGCCGGTGGCACAGCGGTTCCGGCGCAGGCGCGCCGAACAGGACGAAGCGGGCGCGGCACCGCGACCGCGGCTGCACGCGGTCGGGGCGGACGTGTACCCGGACTGGGAGGCGGTCTACCGCGACAACGTCGACCGCGTGTACCGGCTGATGTTCTCGAAGGTGGGCAACCGGCCCGACGCGGAGGACCTCACCACCGAGGTCTTCCTGACCGCGCTGCGGCCCCTGCGCGTCTCGGCGAGCGTGGGCGAGGTGCGGGCGTACCTGCTGGCCACCACGCGGACCGTGCTGGCCGGGCACTGGCGGCGCACGCTCGGCCGGGAGATCACCACCCTGGACGAGGAGCACGACGTCGCCAGTTTTGAAGCAGGCACAGTCGAAGCCGGCACCGTCGACCCGGGCACGCTCGCCCGCGCCGAAGCGATCCTCGCGCTCCTGCCGGAGCGCTACGGGCGGATCCTGCGGCTGCGCTTCTTGCAGGCTTGTTCGCTGAAGGAAGCGGCGGAACAGCTGGGCACCACCGTCGGCAACGCGAAGGTGCTGCAGCACCGGGCGTTGCGCCAGGCGGCCCAGCTGGCGGAAGGGATGGAGACGTGAGCACTCGAGGCGTCCGCCGGTTCGTCAAGGACCTCCTGCGGCGGCGACGGCCGCGCCCGTTCGCGGCCGGCCCGGACGACGAGGCCGAGCTGCGGACCGCGGTGCTGCTGCGCGCGGCCCGGCCCGGCGGCGGCGCGGCGAGCGAGGAGTTCGTCGCCGGGCTGCACCGGCGGCTCGCCCAGGAACTCGGGGAACCGGCGCCGGCGGGTGGCAACCGCCGCCGGTTCATCCAGGTGTCCTCGGCCGCCGCGGTGGCGGCCGCCGCGGGCGCGGGTGTCGAGTACCTGGCGACGTCGGGGGCCGAATCGGCCGCGGTGCCGCCGCCTCCGCAGGAGACGACGCTGCAGCCGGAAAACGGCCGGTGGCGGGCCGTCGTCGCGGCGCACGACCTGCCCGAGGGCGGGGTGCTGCCGTTCGACTTCGGGGCGGTGGCGGGGTTCGTGCACCGGTCCGGCGGGCAGGTGCGGGCGGTTTCGGCGACCTGCACGCACCTCGGGTGCCGGCTGAACCTGGACGCGCCGGCCCGGCGGCTGAACTGCCCGTGCCACCGGACGTCGTTCGCCGTGGACGGCGTGGTTCTGATGCACCAGCTGCCGGTGACGCCGCCGCCGTTGCCGCACCTGGTGGTGCGGGAGGCCGGGGGAGTGGTCGAGGTGCTGGTGCCGCCCGAAGGGGCGTAACCCCCGCGCGTATTCCTGGCATGAGGATTTCCGTTGGGGTGAAACACTTCCTGCTCGTGAGCGCGGCGGCGCTGGCGCTCACGGCCTGTACCGCGCAACAGCCGCCCGCGGCGGCGCCGCCGTCGATGCCCGGCATGACGAGCATGGCGCCGGCGTCGCCGCCGGTGGCCCAGAACGCCACCACGAACACCGTGGCCATCAAGGACTTCGCGTTCGCACCCGCGTCGACGACGGTGAAGAAGGGCACCACCGTCACCTGGACCAATCAGGACCAGGACGCGCACACGGTCACCAGCACCGGTTCCGGCGGCCCACTGCGGTCGCCGACCCTCCAAACCAGACAGTCCTATCAGTACACCTTCAGCGCGCCGGGCACGTTCGAGTACCTGTGCACGATCCATCCGTTCATGACCGCCACCGTGACGGTGACGCCGTGACCGAGGACGACCACAGTCCCGAAGGCATGACCCGGCGCCAGCTGCTGCGCCACACCGCGTGGTTCGGCGCCGCGGTGGTGCTGACGGTCAGCGGCGGTGAGGTGATCAGCCGGATCGCCGCCCCGGGCGACGCCGTCGCCGCCGACGACCCGAACGCGCTGCGGTTCGTCCAGATCAGCGACAGCCACCTCGGATTCACGGGCTCCGCGAACACCGCCGTCGAGGAGTCGTTCTCCCATGCGCTCACGCAGATCAACGGCCTGGGCTACCGGCCCGACTTCGTGATGCACACCGGCGACCTGACCCACCTGTCCACGCCGGCGCAGTTCGACCAGGTCAAGCAGATGATGGGCACGCTGAACACCGGGCACGTGTCCACCGTCCCGGGCGAGCACGACTCGGTCGACGACGCCGGCCAGAAGTACCGGCAGGCGTTCGGGGCCGGCACCGCGGGCGACGGCTGGTACAGCTTCGACCTCAAGGGCGTCCACTTCATCGCCCTGGTGAACACGCTCAGCCTGGAGAAGCTCGGCCACCTCGGGCCGGACCAGCTGGAGTTCGTCCGCAAGGACGTCGCGAAGCTCGGCTCGGACACCCCGATCGTGGTGTTCAGCCACATCCCGCTGTTCGCGATGTACCCGGCGTGGGGGTGGGGCACCGACGACGCGGCCCAGGCGCTGTCGTACCTGCGGCGGTTCTCGTCGGTGACCTGCCTCAACGGGCACGTGCACCAGCTGTTCACGAAGACCGAAGGGAACATCACCTTCCACAGCGCGACGACGACGGCCTACCCGTTGCCGCAGCCGGGTACCCGGCCGGCGCCGACCCCGGTGACGCTGCCCGCCGGCAAGCTCGCCGACGCGCTGGGCATCCGCGAGGTGTCCTACCGGCCGGGGCAGCCGGGCCTGGCGGTGAAGGACGTGAAGCTGGCATGAACCTCGTCCTCCGGATCGCGACGGCGGTCTGCCTCGCGCTCAGCGGCTTCCTCCACGCGCAGCTCTACGTCGCCGGGTACCGGGTGATCCCGGTGATCGGCCCGGCGTTCCTGGTGCAGGCGGCGGAATCGATGGCGGTGGCGCTCCTGCTGCTGGCGGGCGGCCCGGTGCTGCTGCGGCTCGCGGCGGCGGGCCTGGCGGCCGGTGCGCTGGCGGGCTTCGCGCTGTCGCGGACGACCGGCTTGTTCGGCTTTTCCGAGCGGGGTTTCCAGCCCGCGCCCCAGGCGTTGCTCAGCGTCCTGGCCGAGGGGGCGGTGCTGGTCCTGGTCGCCGTCGTGCTGTACCGGTTGCGGCAGGCGCGACGCTGACCCTCGGCGTCAAGCGGGGTCTTCGAACCGCCCGTGCCGGCCGGCGCCGGCGGCGAACCGGGCCGCGCCGGCAACGCCCTCGCGTTCGACGATCGGCACCCCGGCCGCGCCCTCGGCGCGCAACGCCTCGGCCAGCGGGAGGTCGAGGCCGGCGTAGGTCGACGCCCGGTCGGCCAGCACGCACTCGAAGGGGAACGCGGCGATCTGCGCGGCGAGCTCCAGCGCGGCGGGCACGGCCTGGCCGGGCTCGACCACCCGGTTGGCCAGGCCGATCGCCAGTGCCTCGTCGGCGGTGACCGGCCGGCCGGTGAGGATCAGGTCCAGGGCCCGGCCCAGGCCGACCACCCGGGGCAGCCGGACCGTGCCGCCGTCGATCAGCGGCACGCCCCACCGGCGGCAGAACACCCCGAACACCGCGTCCCGCTCGACCACGCGCAGGTCCGCGAGCAGGGCGAGCTCCAGGCCGCCCGCGACGGCGTGGCCGCCGACGGCCGCGATCAGCGGCTTGCTCAGCTGCAGCCGGGTCGGCCCCATCGGGCCGGCCCCGCTGCCGTCGCGGGTCAGCTCGTTGCGGCGGTCCGGATCGCCGGCCGCGGTCAGGTCCGCCCCGGCGCAGAAGGTGCGGCCCGCCCCCGCGAGCACGGCGACGCGCTGGCCGGGATCGGCTTCGAACGCCAGGAAGGCGTCCCGGAGTTCGGCGGCCATCCGCCCGTCGACGGCGTTGCGCCGGTCCGGGCGGTTCAGCCAGACCACCGTGGTGGTCCCGGCCGTCTCGACACGCACGTCGTCCATCGGTCCTCCGCAGCTCGGGTCCTGAAGGCGAACGTAGCGTGCGCTCCGCGGTTGACAAGCTCCGGCCGAGCCTCCATGGTTAGTTACATGAGTAATGAACCGACGAACCGCGGCGTGCGGTGGTCGGCGTGAAGGACGACGGACGGCCGCTGTTCCTCCGGATCGCCGAGCAGATCGAGAACTCGATCGTCGACGGGAGCCTCGCCGCGGACACGCAGGTGCCCTCCACCAACGAGCTCGCGGCCTTCCACCGGATCAACCCGGCGACCGCGGCCAAGGGCATCAACCAGCTCGTCGCGGACGGGATCCTCTACAAGAGAAGGGGAATCGGCATGTTCGTCGCCACGGACGCCCGCGCGCAGCTGCTGGAGCGGCGCCGCCGGGACTTCACGCGGCAGTTCGTCGCCCCGCTGATGGCGGAGGCGGCCAAGCTCGGCATGGACGCCGAGGAGATCAAGAAGCTGATCGACGTCTGGGAGCCGCAGGCATGAACGTAGTGCGCACAAGGGGCTTGACCAGGCACTACGGGCCGCTCGCCGCGCTCGACGGGGTGAGTGTGGAGCTCGCGGAGAACACGATCCACGGCCTGCTGGGCCGCAACGGCGCCGGCAAGACCACGCTGATGAAGATCCTGACCGGGCAGGACCGCGAAACCGGCGGCACGGTCGAGGTCTTCGGGCGGCACCCGTACGAGAACGCCGACGTGCTTTCGCGGACCTGCTTCGTCAAGGAAAGCCAGCACTACCCGGAGAAGTTCCGGGCGAAGCACGCGCTGCGGGCCGCGGAACTGCTCTACCCGAACTGGGACACCGCGTATGCCACGGCGCTACTGGCGGACTTCGCCGTCCCGCCCGGTCAGCTGCTCGGCAAACTCTCGCGTGGCCAGCTTTCGGCGGTCGGGGTCACCATCGGGCTGGCTTCGCGGGCGCCGCTGACCCTGTTCGACGAGCCCTACCTCGGCCTCGACGCCGTCGCGCGCCGGCTGTTCTACGACCGGCTGCTCGCCGACTACGCCGAACACCCGCGCACGATCGTGCTGTCCACGCACCTGATCGACGAGGTCGGCGACCTGCTCGAACACGTCGTGCTGCTCGACCGCGGCCGGGTGCTCATCGACGCCGACGCCGAGTCCCTGCGGGGTGACGCGGTCGCGGTCACCGGGCCCGCCGACGCCGTGGAACGCTTCGCCGCCGGACACGAGGAACTGCACCGCGAACGCCTCGGCGGCTCGCTGCGCGTCACCCTCACCGGCGCCCCGGACCGCCTCGAACCCGGGCTGGACTTCGAGCCGGTTTCGCTGCAGCAGCTGGTCGTCCGCACCACCCAACGGCACGGCGGCGCGGTCGCCGCCGGGAAGGAAGCCCGATGACACGCGTGCGCGACGTCGCGCGGATCCAGCTGGTCAACTGGCCGGCGCTGCTGGCCTACCCGCTCGCCTTCGTGGTCGCGATGCCCCTGCTGGGCCTGGGCATCGACGTCTCCAACGGCGAGACCGCCACCGGCCCGCACGAGATCTACCTGCTGCCGGCGCTGTGGGGCATGGCCGCGACCGGGCACCTGCAGTCGATGACCCAGGTTTTCCCCTTCACCCTCGGGCTCGGCGTGACCCGCCGGAAGTTCGCCGCGGCCACGGCGCTGGTCGTCACGGCGCAGGCGTTGCTGCTCGGGCTGGTGCTGGTGGCCTTCGGCGCTGTCGAACGGAGCACCGGCGGCTGGGGGCGGGAAGCCCGCCTCTTCGGGCTCGGCGCGTGGCGCCAGGACGACCCGGTCACGCAGTGGCTGGCCTACAGCGGGCCGATCGTCGCGGCGTCGGCGATCTGCGTGCTGGCCGGCGTGGTGTTCCAGCGCTGGCGGCAGACGGGGCTCTACCTGGCGGTCTTCGGCAGCGCGGCCGTGCTGGCGGGCTTCGGCGCGCTGGCCACGACGCGGCGCTGGTGGCCGGCGATCGGCGGCTTCCTCGGCGGCCAGCCGTCGCTGACGCTGTTCACCGCGGGCCCGCTCGTGTTCGCGGTGCTCCTGGGCGGAGCCGCGTGGCTGGTCCTGCGGCGCGCGACGGCGTGAGCGGCCAGGCGCGGCGCTGGTGCGGCACGCCGCTCCGGCGTCGCCGGGCAGCGGGCTACGCCGTGGCGCCGGCCGCCTGGCGGGCGCGGTAGGCGCGCATCTTGTGCCGGGCGCCGCAGACCGACGTCTCGCACCAGCGGCTCACCACGTTGGGGGAGCGGTCGTAGAACGCCCACCGGCAGTCCTCCGCCGCGCAGGTCTTCAGCCGGCGCAGGGAGCCGTCGAGGCTGGTGGTGATCACTGCCGCCAGCACCCGGGTGATCGCCGCGTCCAGGGCCGTCGTTTCGTCGCCCGTGAACTCCACCTGCGGTCCCGGCTGCAGCAGCGGGCGGGTGCCGGTCCGGGCCAGCTCGCCGTTCAGGGCGCTCACGGCGCCGGCAGCGCCGCCCAGCAGCTGCCGCAGTGCCTCCCGGAACCTGCGTACGCGGGTCAGGTCCGCCTGCGTCGGGCGGGCCGGGCACGGCAGGCCCTCGGCTTCCGCCCACGCCAGCAGGCCCGCCGGGGTGGTCAGGTCGTCCCGGTCCTCCAGCAGCTCGCTGGTGTTGACCAGGCTTTGGACCACGGCGAGCGGAGGGGGTGCTGCCGGACGGGGAGCCATGCCGCCCACGTTACCAGTAACGCCGTCTGCTGGTAACTGCGCCGAGGTTTCGGGGTTTAGGTCAAGAAATCGTGGGGTACCGCCGCGAAGCCGGGTTACCAGCAACCGCCAGTGTTGGTAACGTCGAGCTCGAGGAGGTGGACATCGTGACCGAAACCACCGCTGAGCCGGTCCGGACCCTGCGTCCGGTGCTGCCGGTGGCCGCCGCCGACCTGGCCGACGGGATGGCGTTCGGCGCGCTCGCGGCCTCGGTCGGGATGGGCGTGCTGGCCCCGGTGGCCATGTCGCTGCTGGTGTTCTCCGGCAGCGCCCAGTACGGCGCCGTCGCCGTCATCGCCCAGCACGGCTCGGTCTGGGCCGTCGTCGGCGCGGCGGCCGCGCTCAACGCGCGCTACCTGCTGATGGGCACCACGATCGCCCCCGCGCTGACCGGGTCCGCCTGGTCGCGGGCGGGAACGGCGATGCTGATCACCGACGGCTCGTGGGCGGTCGCCCACCGCGGTGACGGGCGGTACGACCTGCGGACCCTGCGGCTGGCCGGTGCCCTGTGCCTGTGCGGCTGGACCGCGGGAACGGCCCTGGGTGCCGTGCTCGGCGACGCCATCGGCGATCCGGGACGGCTGGGGCTGGACGCCGCCTACCCGGTGTTCTTCCTCGGCCTGCTGCGTTCGCACCTGAAGGACGCGCGTGCGTGGGGTCTTGCGGTGCTCGGTGTCGTCACCGCGGCCGCGCTGGTCTTCTGGGCGCCGCCAGGCATCCCCGTGCTGGTGGCCGGGGCGGCTGGTGCCGTGACCGGGGCGGTCCTGGGGGTGCGGCGATGAGCTACCAGTGGACGATCGTGCTGGCCCTCGGCGTCACCGCGCTCACGTTGCGGGTCGTGGTGCCGCTGGCCGCGGGCGGGCGGGAACTGCCCACCTGGCTGCGCAACGCGCTCACGTGCGCGACCCCGGCGCTCATCGCCGGGCTGGTGGTCACCCTGCTGTGGCCGGCCTCGGGTGCGGTGTCTTCGTTGCGGACGGTCACCGCGTTGGCGGGCGTCGGCGTGGGGATCGCCCTGTTGGCCGGTAAGCGCTCCATCCTGACGGCGATGGTCGGCGCCGCGGTCGTGACCGCCCTGCTGCGGCTGGTGCTCGGCTGATTTCGCCGTGCCGGGCAGGAACCTGATCGGAAAACGCAGGACTGGATCACTCTGATACGGAAATGGGTGCTCCTGCTGCGGAAAGCGTAAATCCGGTGCCGACGGCGACGGATGGTCTTTCGGAGTGACGGGCAACCACGGCCGGTGAACCAGAAAACGGTTACCCGCCGCCCGATGGGCGTAGTTTGTCGGCCGGGAACGGGTGGTAATTCGCAAGAGAGCCACCCTTTCGGGGGATAAGCGTCAGAGTGATTCGCCGCACGAACGAGTTCCGGCCGAGTGGGCCGGCGGAAACGAGCGATCCATCCGCAGCCGGGAACGGGCTGTGGGTGCCGATTGGGGGAAGGACGTCGTGAAAGGTGCCGTGCCGGCCGTGAGCAGCCGGCCGCTGGGAGGTTTCGTGTCCGGGACCGAGGTGGGCCACCACCGCGGAAAAGCGGCCGCTACGGCTGTTCGGAGAGCCCGCCCGCGGACCGGCCGGAACCACGGTGTGCGCGCGGAGAACGTCCCGCGACGATTCACCCCGCTCAGTGAAAGGAACACCCGCCCCGGTGCGGGGGCTCGCCCCCGCACCGCCCGCCCGGCCCGGCGGTGATCCGAGCCGTGGACACCGCAGCCCTCACCACCTTCCTCAGCGTGGCCGAGCAGTCGAGCTTCACGAAGGCCGCGAACGACCTGAGCGTGGCCCAGCCGACGGTCACCGCGCGGATCAAGAAACTGGAACGCGACCTCGCCTGCGACCTGTTCAACCGCACCGGCGCGCTCGTCCGGCTGACCACCGCCGGCCAGCGGTTCCGCCGCTACGCGCACAAGATCGTGAAGCTGAGCCGGCTGGCGGAGGAGACCGTGCTCGCCGGCACCACGCCCGGCGACGCGCTGATCGTCAGCGCCGACAGCGGGCTCACCTCCTACCGGCTGGTGCCGATCGTCGAGTACCTGTACCGCCGCCACCCCGACCTCGCGCTGGAGATCCGGCCGCTGGAAGAGGACCCGTGGAGCCGGATCGGGGATTCCGACGTCGACTGCGCGTTCTTCATCGACGTCTGCGAGTCCTCGCCGAAGGCCGATTCGACGTTGCTGTGCCCCGAGCCGCTCGTGGTGGTGGCCGGCCCGGACGGCCCGCTCGGCCCGGAGCCGGTGCCGACGCCGCGGCTGGCGAGGTACCCGCTGCTCTGCGCCCACCGCGGCAGCGGCTACCAGCGCCTGTTCGAGCAGACACTGGACGGCGCGGGCGACACCCGGATCCGCGCGTTGTCCTTCGGCTCGATCGACGCGGTGAAGCGCGCGCTGACCGCGGGCCTGGGCATTTCGCTGCTGCCCCGGCTCAGCGTCGCCACCGAGCTGGCCGAGGGCCGCCTGATCGAGGTGCCGTGGACGGCACCGTTCCAGGTCTACACCCAGCTGGCCTGGCACCGCGAGATCCGCACCGACCCCCGGTTTTCGGTCCTCCTCGACGCGGCGGCCCGAGCGACCGCCGAGCAGGTCGCGGACGCGGGATCGCGTCCGGGCCGCCGTTCTGTCCTCTGACTTCCGCTCGCGGGAAACGCCCGGGCCGCCAGGATCGGCGGGCCGGGCGTTGGCGTTTCTCGAGCTCTGAATGGATACGCGCCTTCTGACTTCCGCTCACGGAAAACGCCCGGCTCGCCAGGTTCGGCGAGCCGGGCGCTAATCGTTTCTCAAGCCCCGAGCGGGTACTGCTCCCGTCCATACAGGACAGTCGGCGCCGCGTTCGTGTCGCGCAGCCAGACGACCTGACCGACGACCACAGTGTGGTCCAACAGGGTCGCGGTGTCGCCGACTTCGCAGACCAGCGCCACCCCCGCCGCGGACAGCACCGGGATCCGGCGCTCGGGCCGCCACGGCACTCCGGCGAAGCGCTCGGCCGGGCTGCCGACGGCGAACTTGCGGGTCAGGGCCCGCTGCGCCCACGACAGCGTGTTGACCGCGAAACGCCCGGTGGCGAGGATCGCCGCGAGGGTGCGGCTGTGGCTGCCCAGTGACACCAGGACGCTCGGGGTGTCGGCCGACAGCGACATCACCGCGTTGGCCGTGCACCCGACCGGGTCGTCGCCGGCGACGGTGGTGAGGACCGTTACTCCCGTCGGCAGCTTGGCGATGGCCTGGCGGAAGCCGTCCGGGGGCACGAGCCCGGCCGTCGGGGGCGGTGCGGTGACTTCGGTGGTTGCCATGGTCTTTCCTTCCGGGGCGGCGGCGGTCATCCGCGCTGCCCGATCGCGTCCGCGGTGAGCGCCGAACGGTCGATCTTGCCGTTGACGTTGAGGGGCAGCTCGTCCAGCACGCCGAGCCGCCGGGGCACCATGTACCCGGGCAGCCGGTCGGCGACGGCGGTGAGCAGCCGGTCGGGGTCGAGTCCCTGGCCCGTGCACACCGCTTCCAGCTCGGTGGTGCCGCCGCTGCCGGGCAGCGCGAGCACGATCGCGTCGCGCACCGCCTCCTGATCCCGCAGCACCGCCTCGATTTCGCCGAGCTCGACGCGGTAGCCCTGCACCTTCACCTGCTGGTCGGACCGTCCCAAGTGGACCAGTGAACCGTCCTGCCAGCACACCCGGTCCCCGGTGCGGTACCAGGCGGTGTCGTCGAGGTCGTCGCCCGCGCGGTGCAGCCGCGCGGTCTCGTCGCCCGGGCCGAAGTGGTAGAAGCGGCCTTCGTTCGCCGCCGGGTCGAGGTAGCCGGGGAACCGCTGGGGTCCCCGCGCGCAGAGCTCCCCTTCGACCGCCGGGCGGCCCTCGTCGTTGAGCACGACGTGGCTGACGCTCGGGTACAGGTCCCCGATCGGCACGGTCCCGTTGGGCGTGGCCGGCCAGTCCGCCGGGTCGGCAGGCAGCCGGAACTGGGCGCAGCTGATGGTCAGTTCCGTGGGGCCGTAGAGGTTCTCGACGACCCCGCCCGGCGCGGCCTGCTGCCAGGCCCTGGCCTGCTGCGTGGTCAGCGGTTCGCCGCAGAACAGGCTCCAGCGCAGCGAAGGCATGCTGCCCGGCCGCAGGCTGCGCAGCCGCTGGGCGTAGGACACCATCGACGGCACCGCGAACCAGTGCGTGAGCTGCTTCTCCGCGACGAACCGCACCGGCGCCAGCAGGTCTTCGCGGCTGGGGACGACGAGCGTCGCGCCGCCGCTCCAGGCGGTGAACATGTCGAACACCGACAGGTCGAACGTCAGGTCGAAGGTCTGGGAGACGCGGCTGCCCGGTGCCATGCCGTAGCGCGGCACCACGTGGGCGAGGTAGGCGCAGACGTTGCGGTGCCGGATCGGGACGCCCTTGGGCTTCCCGGTCGAGCCCGAGGTGAACAGGATGTAGGCCAGGTCACCGGGATCCGGTGCCGGCGGCGTGCCTGGGACGCCGCCGGCGGGTTCGGTCATGACGAGCTCCGGCACGCCGAGGCCGGCGGGGCCTTCGGTGAGCACCAGGTCCAGGCCGGCCGCCTCGGCGATCATCCGGTTGCGGCTGCCGGGGAACGCGGGGTTGAGCGGCACGACGGTGCTGCCGAGCCGGTGCGCGGCGAGGTATCCGGCGTAGGTGAGCACGCTGCGTTCGGCGAGCACGCCGATCCGGGCCGGCACGGCGCCCAGCGCGGCGACGGCCTCGGCGGCGAGGTGCCCGGCGAGGTCCCGCAGCTCGGTGTAGGTGAGGGTGCGCGCGCCGACTTCGAGCGCGGGTGCGTCGGCGTGCTTGCCCGCCGACGCCTCGAACCACTGATACAGGGTTTCCATCGTTCTCAGGCCTCCCATTCCGGGCCGGTGGTCGTCTTGTCGTTGGTGCGCAGCAGGTCTTCGAAAGTCCGCTGCAGCAGGCCGCTGCGGGGTTTGCCCCGGGCGGCGGACGCCGCGGCGAACCGGACGACCTTGGGCAGTTCGCTCCAGCTCACCGTGGCCGCCGCGGCTTCTTCGGCGCCGATCTCGCCGTTCGCGGCGAGCACCTCGAGCCGGTAGGTGTAGTGCCGGCTCGCCGCCCACAGGTCGTCGCCGTAGCGGGCGGCGGCGGTCTCGTCCTCGGTCAGCACCCCGCTGACGCGCTCGATCACCTCGGGCAGGACGCAGGTCCAGTCACCCGGATCGGCCGGTGCGTCGGAGGTGGTGCGCGCCAGCCAGCGGAACAGGTTCGCGGGCACCGGCTCGACGGCGGCGCCGAGGGCGTACCGGTCGCGGTTGGCGATCTCCGCCGGCCACGGGGTGTGCGGGGCCAGCGCGAGCTCCAGCGCGGTGTCGTCCAGCCAGCCGAGGAACGGTTCCTGCGCGCCGAGCGGCGTCAGCGCGCAGAAGTGGTCGGCCACCAGCCACCGGTCGTCGCGCCGGCCGAGCAGCAGCAGCCAGTGCGGCGAGTGCGCGGTCTCGTACGCGGGCGACCAGGGCAGCCGGAAGGTGTCGGCGACGGCCAGCACCCGCCCCGAGCGGGCGAGTTCGGCATCGAGCTCGCCGGCGGCCCGCGCCCAGTTCGGGGCACCGCGGTAGCCGAGCGGATCGTGCGCGGCGATGTCGTCGACGCGGGCGTGCTGGGAGAAGACGAGGTCCCCGTCGAGCCGGACGGCCAGCCGCACGGCGTGCGCCAGGCGCGTCTTCACGCCGGGGTCGTCGGGTTCGAGGTAGGCCACCAGGTTGGTGGTGTAGCAGCTGAGCTCCGGGACTACGTCCGGAGCGTTGATGAGATGCACGTCGGCCTCCGTCGTCGTGGTCGGTCCGGGGGGTGGAAGGCGCAGCTCAGCGGCACCGAGGAGCGGGTGCGCAGGCTCAGCCAGGTGAAGCGGCCCCAGCGCCCGGACACGGCGCCGGGCGGCACGTCGATCGCCCACGGCCGCCCGGCCAACCCGGTGCCGTCGGCCTTGACGCACGCCTCCTGCACGGTCCACACCCAGGCGAACTCCCGGGCCCGCCGCGCCCGCGGCAGGGCGGCGACGACCGGGGCGTGCGCGCCGAGACACCGGCGCACGGTCGAGTCGGCCAGCCGCGCGGGGGGCAGCTGGACGTCGACGCCGATGTCCCCGTGCGCGCACACGGCGGCCGCGAGCTGGTCCCCGTCGTGGGAGATGGTGATGCCGGGCAGCGCGAGATCTTCTTCGCCGCCGGGGGCCAGCCGGGGTTTCCCGGCCGGGTCGGTGCGGATGGGGAGGTCCGCGAGGTCGGGCCGGACGCGCCGCAGCAGCCGCCGGAGCAGGTGCCGCCCGGCGAGGAACTCGGCGCGGCGCCAGGCCGGCCGGCTGCCGGCGTCGGCGAGGTCGGTGAGGATGGCGGGGGAACCGGCGAGGTCGGTCCGGGTGGCGGACACGACCCAGACGCCGGGGGCGATTTCGGTGCCGGCGGTGTTCATGCGCGCAGCTCCGCCAGCAGCGTGTCGGCGCCGTCGGCGACCGCGCCGAGCATCAGCTCGGTCACGCCGCCGCCGATGCCGAACACCGCGGCCTCCGCGCGCAGCAGCTGGAGGCCGTCGTCGGCGAACCCGTCCGCTCCCTGCCAGCGCGCGCAGCGCGCCAGCACGTCGTCGGCCGTGAGACCGACCGCGGCCTTCAGCACCGACGCGCTCGTCAGGTCGTGCTCCTCCACCACCCGCTCGCCCAGCGCCTCGGTCAGCGCCCGCAGTTCGCGCACCCGCACCAGGCAGCCCGCGAACTCCTGCCGGACCGCGTCGTTGTCCCAGAGCGCGCGCCCGTCGATTTCCCGCCGGCTCAGCGCGGTCCTGGTCTGCGCCAGTACCCGGCTGGTGAGCGCGGTGGCCCACTGCGCGCCGGCGAGCCGTTCGGTGCCCATGTGCCGGGCGAACAGGGCCAGCCCGCGGCCCGGCCTGCCGAGCACCGCCGACGCCGGCAGGCGCACGCCGGAGAACTCGACGTGGCCGATCCCGGCGCCCGCGAGCAGGGTCGTGGCCGCCGGCGTGACCCGCACGCCCGCCGCGTCCGCCGGGACCAGCACCCACGTGAAGGCGGTGAAGTGGCGGCCGGGCCGGTGCCGGGCCAGCACCAGGAAGTACGCCGCGCGGGTCGCCGTCGTCACCCAGCGCTTCGCGCCCTCGAGCCGGACGACGTCGTCGTCGAGCTCCACCTCCGTGCCCAGCCCGGTGAGGTCGGAGCCGGGCGCCGCCGCGTCCGTGGCGGCCAGTGCCACTTCGCACTCGCCGCCGGCGACGCGGTCGAACGCCGGGCCGGGCGCGGTGGCCAGGATCGGCAGCGCGCTCGCCGACTGCACCAGCACGCTCAACGTGACGCCGTTGTCGCCGCGGGCGTCGACCGCGCGCAGGGTGGCGCCGAGCCGCCCGGGGTCGGCGACCAGTCCGGTCGCGGTGCGCCGCCGGTACTGCTCCCGCAGCACCCCGGCCTCGCCGAGCCGCTGCCACACCCGCCCGCCGGGCGCGTCCGGGTCCACAGTGGACAGCGGGGCGCCGTCCAGGAGGGCTGCCTCAGGCAAAACGCACCTCCTGGTCCAGGAGGGTGAGCCGGCCGTCGGCCAGGTGCAGCCGGTCGTTGCTGTAGTTCAGCACCGCCGACCGCAGGTCCCGCAGCGACTGCTCCAGCCGCGTGGGGGAGTCGCGCAGGTAGCCGTGGCGCATCCCGACGGCGTCGACCAGCTCGTCGACGGCGCGGTAGCACTCCTCGGCGGCGGTGATCTTCACGGCGTTGATCAGCAGCTGCACCTTGGGTGCACTGAGGTCCGCGGTGGTCTCGACCACCTCGCGGGCGTGCCCGATCAGCGCGTGCACGGTGTCCAGCCGCTGGCGCGACCGCGAAAGCCGGGTCAGCAGCAGTTCCGAGCTCAGGTCGGTCCGGCCGCGGTTGCCCCGCAACGCGCGGATGACGCGGGACAGCGCCCCGGCCGCCGTGCCGAGCCAGCAGGACGCCCAGCCGAGGTGGGCCAGCGGGCCGAAGACCGTCGTGACGATGGTGTGGAAGTCCCCGTGCCGCCCGACGACCTGGTGGGCGGGCAGCCGCCCGCGCAGGCGCAGGGCGCCGCTGTCGCTGGCGCGCATGCCCAGCGGGTCCCAGCCGCCCGCCGCCTCGATCTCCAGCTGCCCGCGGTGGGCGTAGACGAGCGAGACCTGGTTGTCGGCCTCGGCGTCGGGTGCGCGCATGGTGATCAGGAACCCGTCGGCGTGCTTGCCCCCGGTGACGATCGGGGCGAAGCGGTCGACGAGCAGCTCGCCGTCGCGCCAGGCCGCGGTGGATTCCGCGGTCAGCAGGTGCCCGCCCTTGCCCGCCTCGGTGGTGACCGAGCCGAGGTAGAGCCGGCCCGCGGCGATCTCGGGCAGCAGTTCCGCGCGCAGCCGGCCTTCGGCGTGCGCGAGCACGGCGGCGACCTGCTGGCAGTGCATGGCGAAGATCATCGCCAGGGACATGTCGACGCGGCCCAGCTCGGTGCTGATCTCGAGCACGTCGGCCAGCGATCCGCCGAGCCCGCCGTCTTCGGCGGGCACCAGCAGGCCCAGCAGGCCGGTGGCGCGCAGTTCGTCCAGCGCCTGCACCGGGAACTCGGCAGCGGAGTCGGCCGTGCGGACGTCCTCCTCGGCGACCTTGGTGACGCGCCCGGCGAGTTCGGCGAGGGTCGCGGCGGTCACGACGACACCCCCTCGCGCTCCAGCTGGGCGCGCACCGCGTTCCACAGCGTGGCGCCGGTGGCGAAGGTGGCGTCGGTGATGTCCTCGTCCGGCAGCGAGATGCCGAACACGTCCTCGATCTCGAACAGCACGTTGATCGACTGCATCGAGTCGAGACCGCGCTCGCGCAGCGAGTCGTCCGGGCCGAGCTCGCGGCCGTTGAGGAACTTGAGGTACGGGGTGAGCAGTTCGGTCATGCGGGGGTCCATCGGTTTCACTCCTCGGTTGCGGGGTCGGTGGTCCTGACCAGTTCCACGCGGGAGGTCCGCGCGGGGGTGCCGGGGCGGTCGCCGTCGACGACGACTTCGGCCGGCAGGGGGTGTCCCAGGAAGGCGACGAGGCTGGCGCACAGCCCGTAGGCGCCGACGTTCGGCACCGCCACCAGGTCGCCGGGGCTCAGCTCGGGCAGCTGCGCGTTGCGGGTCCAGGTGTCCAGCGGGGTGCACAGCGGGCCGGCGACGAGCGCGTCCAGCGCGGGCGGGCCGGCCGGGCCGAGCACGTGCGGCGAGAGCGGGGGCAGCCGCCGCATCCCCGACATGCCGCCGAGGTGGTTGATGCCGGATTCGAGCACGACGATGTCCTTGCCCTGTGAACGCTTGACGTCCAGCACCGCGGTGACGAGGGTGCCCGCGGTGCCGACCAGGTACCGGCCGGACTCGAACACCACTTCGAGGTCCCGCTCGCGCCAGCCGGGCAGCTGCTCGGCGAGCAGCTCTTCGAGCCCCTCGCGCAGGCCGGGCAGCTCGCCCGCGGTGCCTTCCTTCGCGAACGGGGCACCGAAACCGCCGCCGAGGTCGAAGGTCCGGAGGCGGACGCCGTACGGGGCCAGGGCGTCCCGCAGCCGGGTGGCGGTGTTCAGCGCGCGGCCGAACTGCCCGAGCAGGTCGTCGACCGCGGTGAGGTTGGTGCCCATGTACAGGTGCAGCCCGGACGCCTCGGCGTGCTCGCCCCCGGCGAACCGCTCGGGCTCGGCGAGGATCCAGCCGGTGTCGGCGCCGAACTGCGACGGCACGCCGGTCATCGCCAGGCCCTGGCCCGGCACCGGCTGGTCGTCGTTGACGCGCAGCAGGTAGCGGGCCCGGACGCCGGCCTCGCCGGCGAGCCGGTCGAGCTGGGCGACGGCGTGCGGGGAGTCCACGGAGAACTCGCGCACCCCGGCCCGCAGCGCGGCCGCGATCTCGGCGTCGCGCTTGGCCGGGCCGGTGTAGAGCACCTGGGCGCCGGGCCAGCCGGCGTCGAGCGCGGCCCGCAGCTCGCCGGAGGAGCAGACCTCCGGGCGTGCCCCGGCTTCGCGCAGCGCACCCAGCACGTCCGGGTGCGGGTTGGCCTTGAGCGAGTACAGCAGCCCGGTGCCCGGGGGCAGCGCGGCGTCGAGCCGCCGGTGGTTGCGGCGGACCTCGGCCAGGTCGTAGACGTAGGCGGGGGTGGGCAGCCCGGTGAGGTCGCCGGGCAGGTCCGCGGTGGCCGCGGGACGCTCAGCGAGCAGTGCCACTGGAGACCTCCTCCGCCAGGGAGGCCAGTGCCTTGCGGTCGACCTTCCCGTTACCTGTCAGCGGAAGCGCCTCCACGCGCAGGCAGCTCGCCGGGATCTTGAACTCCTCGATCCGGGTGCGCATCCCGTCGAGCACGCCCTCGGCGGCCAGCTCGCCGGTGACGAACAGCCACGCCGGGCGGGTGTCCTTCGGCACCAGCACCGCGGCTTCGCGGACTCCGGGCACCCCGCGGGCGGCGGTCTCGACTTCCGTGGCGCTGACCCGGAAGCCGCGCTCCTTGTAGATGTCGTCGCGGCGGCCGTCGAAGTAGAGGTAGCCCTCCTCGTCGAGCCGGCCGTAGTCGCCGGTGCGCAGTTCCGGGAACAGCCCGTCCACGCGCGGGAACTTCTGCGCGGTCAGCTCCGGGCGGCGCCAGTACCCGGCCATCACGTTCGGGCCGCGGACCACGATCTCGCCGATCTCGCCGGCCGGCAGCCGCTCGCCGGCTTCGTCGATGACGAACACCTCCGTGCCGGGCAGCGCGCGGCCGCTGGAGCCGGGCCGCTCGAGGTCGCCGTCGACCGGCATGATGGTGGCGCGCTTGCACTCGGTGAGCCCGAACATCAGCTGCACCCGCAGGCCGGGGATGGCCTCGCGCAGGGATTCCAGCGTGCCGGTGGGCATCGCCGCGCCGGTGTTGGTGAGCAGCCGCAGGGCGGGGGCGGGCTTCGGGCGCCGCCGCAGCAGCGCGCTGAGCGCCTCGGCGACGGCCGGGACGGCGGGCAGCACGGTCGCGTTCGCGCGGACCAGGTTGCGCACCAGCGACGGCCCCACCTCGGTGGGCGCGCCCAGCACCAGGTTCGATCCCGCCGTGACCGACAGGAACACCTGGTACAGGCCGTAGTCGAAGGACAGCGGCAGCGGGCTGTAGACGACGTCCTCGGTGCGGTACACCAGCACCGACGCGATCGCCGCGGTGGCGAACAGCAGCTGCTGGTGGGTGCTGACCACGGCCTTGGGCAGGGACGTCGTGCCCGAGGTGTAGATCAGGCACACCGGGTCGACCGGCAGCGGGGGAGCGGGCAGCGTGACGTCTTCGCCGGGCCCGGCGGCGAGGTCCTCGACCGAGGCCGAAGGCACGCCGGCCGCGTCGGCCGAGCGTCGCACGTCTTCGTCGGCGGTCACCACCAGCACCGGCTCGGAGTCGGCCAGCACGTGGTCGAGACTGCTGCCGCGAACCTGTTCGTGCAGCAGGGAAAACGCGACACCGGCGCGGGCGGCGCCGAAGACGACGGCGGGCAGCAGCGGGCTCGCCGGGGCGTTGACCAGCAGCCGGTCGCCGCGGCGGGCGCCGCGGGCGGTGAGCGACTCGGCGACGCGCCGCGCGGCGGCGGCGAGTTCGCCGTAGGTCACCGAGGTGTCCCGGCAGGTCATGGCGGTCCGGTTCGGCCACAGCCGGGCGGCGTGGTCGAGCAGTTCGTGGAGCACGCGGGGCGAGTAGGTCATCGTGATCCTCCTGCGTCCAGGACGGCGCGGCAGAGGCCGTCGACGTGGGTGAGTTTTTCCGGGACCAGGTCCTCGGCGGCGAATTCGACGCCCAGATCGCTTTCCAGCCGCTCGACGATCTCCATCATGCGGAAGGAGCTGAAGCCGGGGATGTCGCCGAGCGTGCGGTCGCCGGCCGCGGGCCCGGCGCCCAGGACGGTCCGGATCACCGCGGAGACGGACTCGCGCACCTCCGGCGGCACCTCGCCCGAGTCCACTGTGGACTCCGTGGGGGCGACGACGGTGTCGAACGCCGTGTGGTCGGCGGCGAGGCAGTCGGCGAGCCTGCCGAACAGCGCGCGCGGCTCCTCCCGGCCCGCGCTGACCCGGCGGCTCGCCAGGTAGACCTGCTTGGCGAGGGTGTCCCACTCGGCCAGGTGCGCCCGGACCGCCTCGGTGGTGGTGCCCATCGCGGCGGCGTGCAGCCGGCGGCTGCGGGTGAGCAGCCAGGTCTGCAGCGTCAGGTCCCGCAACGCCCGCACCCGGTCCGGGAAGTCGGCGTACGCCGCGACGTACCTGTCCGCGTCGGCCAGCTGCACGAGCGGCGTCCGCTCGGCCGGGCGGTCGCCGGCGGTGAGTTCGTACGTCAGCGCGCCTTCGGGCAGGGCTTCGGCGAGTTCCGCGCGGCCGAGCGTCCACCGGCCCGGCCGGGCCGCACCCCACTGCGTGTCGTTGTGGTAGCCGTCGACGACCGTGACGCCGTCGCCGTCCGGCTCCACCAGGAAGCTGTGCTGCAGGTGTTCCTTGCGGTGGTAGGGGACCCAGGGCAGGTGGTAGGCGTCCGCCACGGCGTAGCAGCCGGGGCCGGGTTCGAGCTCGTCCGCGGCGGCGATCCGCGCCCGCCGGGTGACGCGCAGGCCCAGCAGGTCGGCGCATTCGGCGACCTGCGAGTCGACCTGCGGCTCGACGGTGGGCAGCCCGTCCGCGCCCGGCCGGGGCCAGAAGCGCAGGACGCGGCCCATCGCCAGGTGCGTGCCGGCGCCGTGCAGACGGTCGGCGAGTTCGGCCAGGTTCACCTGGACGCAGTCGAACAGGCGGTGATCCAGCGCCTCAGACATGACGACCACTCCCCGCGACCGCCAGCCCGGGCACCGGCTGCAGCCGGTCCATCGCCGTCACCAGCGCCTCTTCGACCGGCGGCTCGCTGCTGAGCTCGCCGTCGAGCAGCTGCTGGTAGGCGGCCAGGTCCAGGTAGCCGTGCCCGCTCACGCAGGCGACGACGCCGCGGGTGGATCCGCCGCCGGCGGCCAGCCGGGCGGCGACGGCCAGCGCGTGCCCGGACTCCGGTGCCGGCAGCACCATCTCCGAGCGGGTGAACGCCTGCCCGGCTTCCAGGGCCTCGACCTGCCCGACGGCCTGGGCGGCCACCTGGTCCCGGTGCCGCAGGGCGGAGATGAGCTTCGCGGCGCCGTGGAAGCGCAGGCCGGCGGAGTGCGAGTCGGGGATCGGGTAGGAGCTGCCGATCGTGTACATCGCCTCCATCGGGCTGACGCCGGTGGCGTCGGTCTTGTCGTAGGCGTAGACACCGCGGGTGAGCTTCGGGGTGGTGCTGGATTCCGCGGCCACCAGCTGCGGGCACTCGGTCCCGGTCGCGGCGGCCTCGGCGAAGAACGGCAGCGCGATCCCGCCGAAGTTCGAGCCGGCACCGACGCAGCCGACCACACTGTCCACAGTGGCCTCCAGCCCGGCGAGCTGCTCGATGGCCTCCAGGCCGATCACGGACTGGTGCAGGATGCTGTAGGTTTCGCCGCTGCCGATGCAGAACGCGGCCCCTTCGGTGCGCCCGGCGTACTCGACGGCTTCGCCGATGGCCAGCGCGAGGCTGTTCACCCCGCCGCCGGTGTGGGCGGCGACGTCGGTCAGGTCGCTCGGGCTGGCGTGCACGGTGGCGCCGAGGGCCCGCATCAGCGTGCCCCGGTACGGCTTCTTCTGCAGGCTCGTGCCGACCATGAACACCCGGCAGCGCAGCCCGAACATGGCGCAGGCGGCGGCGAGCGCGGTGCCCCACTGCCCGGCCCCGGTACCGGTGACCAGTTCCTTCACCCCGGCCTTGGCGTAGTAGTATGCCTGCGCCAGCGCGGTGTTCAGCTTGTGGCTGCCGGAGATGTTGCCGCCCTCGTACTTGACGTAGATCGGCACCCGGGCGCCGACGGCGTCCTCGAACCGGCGTGCCCGCCACAGCGGGGTGGGCCGGAAGCTGCGGTAGGTGTCGAGCACCTCGGCGGGGATGTCCCAGAACTCGCGGTTCTGGGTGGACTGGCGCACCAGGGCGAACGGCAGGTTGACCGACACGCCGGAGTCCGAGCCGCCGGCGGCGACCTCGGGGCTGCGGTCGGGCGGCAGCGGCTCGTCCAGGTGCGGCAGCACGCTGCGCCAGCTCGTGGGCAGGGAAACGGTGCTCATCGCGTCTCCTCCGTTTCGCCGGCGCCTTCGGCGACGACGTCGACGAGGTCGTCGACCGTCCGGAAGGTGCGGCCGACGAACAGGTCGTCGGGCAGGGTGACGTCGAGGGCGTCCTCCAGGTGCACGAGCATGCCGACGAAGCCGAGCGAGTTGATGCGCAGCAGGTCGCCGTTGAGCGGCTCGCTGCCGGGGATCTCCTCCGGCGTCAGGGAAAGCCGGGATTCGGCGATCACCACGCGCTTGACCGAGTCGGAGACCGTGGGGCGATCTGGTCCGGTCGTCATCGTTTCCCTCCAAGGGGTTTCGGGGTTCGGTTCAGGAACTCGTCGAGGTGGGCCAGCACGGCCGGAAGCGCTTTCCGGCCGAACACGTCGAAGTGGCCGCAGTCCAGTTCGCGGGTGTGCAGCCGGGCGGACAGCCGGCTCCAGCGCTCGACCTGGGTGCGCCGGTGCGGGCTCGCGCAGGCCATCAGCAGCGCGGGGCCGGGGTGGGCGGTGGTCACCCGGTGCCGGCCGGACGCGGTGACGTGGGCGTGCGCGGTGGCTTCGGCCCACGGCTGGTCGCGGCGGGCGACCCTGGCGTGCACCGACCGCATGATCCGGTCGACGACGGCGTCCCGCTGGGCCGCGGAGCGGAACTCGTCGCGGCGGGTGAAGCTGTCGATCATCACCACCGCCGGGGCCGGCCCGGTCGCGGCGAGCCGCGCCCCGAGCTCCCAGGCGAGCACCCCGCCCATGGACCAGCCCACCAGCAGGTCCGGGCGGCGCGGCAGGCCGGCCAGCAGCGGCAGGTACCGCTGCGCCATGACGTCGATCGCCGCGTCGGGCCGCTCGCCGGCGAACAGGCCGCGGGCGCGGATCCCGCTCACCCCGCCGCGGCGGGCCAGCCGCACGGCCAGCGGCGTGTATGGGCTCAGGCCGCCACCGCCGGGGTGCACGAGCACCGCCTGCGGAGCCTGCGGACGCCGGCTGAGCGGGATCAGCAGCGGCGGCCGTGCGGGGGCGGTCATCAGCTCGCCTCGCGCAGCCGGCCGTGCGCCTCGACCACCCAGCAGTGGTTCACCAGCGCGGCGAGCGTGATCGGCCCGCGGGCGTGCAGCCTGCTGGTGCTAATCGCGATCTCCGAGCCCAGTTCGAGGGTGGGGCCGTCGTTGAGCCGCAGCGATCCGTTGACGACGATGGTGGCCGCGTCGACCCGGCCGGTGAACGCGGCCGTGACCGCCGGGTCGGTGGCGGCGATCGCCTCGCTGTGCCCGGAGCCGTACCGCTGGATGAACGCCACCGCCTCCTCGGGCGAGTCGACGGCCACCACGCCGATCGTGCTGTCGAGGAACTCCCGGCCGTAGTCGTGCTCGCCCAGGGCTTCCACCCGCCACTGCCCGGTGGTCTCCGGCTGCCGGATGCCTTCGCCGACCCGCACGGTCAGCGGCCGCCCGTCGCGGCGGGCCCCTTCGAGCAGCCCGGCGACGAACTCGTCGGCGACCGGCCGGTCGACCAGCGCGATCTCCAGCGACGTGCACCCGGCCGGGGCGGGAAGCTTGCTGTCCAGCGCGATCGCGACCGCCTGGGCCAGGTCGGCGCTCGAGTGCACGTACAGGTGGTTGACGCCGCCGCCGCTGGCCAGCACCGGGATCGTGCTCGCCCGGTGGCAGTAGTCGACCAGCGACGGGCTGCCGCGGGGGATGAGCACGTCGATCGCGTCGGGACGGCGCAGCAGTTCCCGCAGCAACGCGCGGCTGGGGTCGTCCAGCACGGTGACCAGGCCCGTGGGCAGCCCGGCGTCCTCCAGCGCGGCGGTGACGGCGGCGCCGAGTTCGGTGTTGGTCCGCGCGATTTCCTTGCCACCACGCAGAAGCACGGCGTTGCCGGCGGCGACGTTGAGCAGTGCGCCCTCGACGGTGACCGTCGGGCGGGCTTCGAAGATCATCAGGACCACGCCCAGCGGCCGCGGTACCCGGTGCCGCACACCCCAGTCGCCGATCGGCGTGCCCGGCGGGCGGTCGGTGAGCTCCCGCATTTCCCCGGCGACCGTCGAGGTCAGCGTCACCAGGTCGGTGAGGTGGTCCTCGGTCAGCCGGAGCCGCTCGACGAGCACGTCCGGAAGTCCTTGTTCCCGCGCCCGGCCGACGTCGGTGTCGTTCGCCGCGCGGATCCGCGGCCACGCCGCGGAAAGCCGGCGCGCCAGTGCGGTGCAGAACCGCCCGTACGCCTCGTCGCCGAGCGGCGGTGCCGCCACGGTCGCCGCACGAGCGGCGTCGATGAGCTTGTCGGTCATTGTTGTCCCCGTCTCGATTTCCCCCGGCAGATACCTCACGCTCTCAGCGGAAAATGATCGTGGCAAACGTGATCATGGCCGAGTTGATCGGCTCATCAACACTTTCTATGACCTCATCGACGGCCCCTTGTTTCGCGATTCCAAACATTGACTGTGCGGAAATTTCCTTGGAGGGTCGGGGACATGGAACATCGTCGATTGGGCCGCAGCGGCCTCTCAGTCAGCAGGATTTCCTACGGGAACTGGATCACCCACGGGTCCCAGGTGGCCGAGGAACAAGCGAAGAAATGCGTGGAAGCGGCGCTGGACGCCGGGATCACCACGTTCGACACCGCCGACATGTACGCGAACACCCGCGCCGAAGAGGTGCTGGGCCGCGCGCTGGCGGGCCTTCGCCGGGAGAGCCTGGAGATCTGCACCAAGGTGTACTGGCCGACCGGCCCGGGCGGGCCGAACGACCAGGGCCTCGGCCGCAAGCACATCATGGAGTCCGCGCACGGTTCCCTGCGCCGGCTCGGGACCGACTACCTCGACCTCTACCAGGCCCACCAGTTCGACCCGACGGTCGAGCTGGAGGAGACCATGCTGGCCTTCGCCGACCTGGTGCGCCAGGGCAAGGTGCTCTACGTCGGGGTGTCGGAGTGGACCGCCGAGCAGATCACCCGCGGCGCCGCGCTGGCCCGGGAGCTGCGCGTGCCGCTGATCTCCAGCCAGACGCAGTATTCGATGCTGTGGCGGGTCATCGAGGCCCAGGTCATCCCGGCCTGCGAGCGCGAAGGCATGGGCCAGCTCGTCTGGTCGCCGATGGCCCAGGGCGTGCTGACCGGGAAGTACCTGCCCGGCAAGCAGCCGCCGGCCGGCTCCCGCGCCACCGACGGCGAGGGCAGCGGTTACATGGTCCGCTGGCTGCAGGACGACGTGCTGCGCCGCGTGCAGGAACTGCGCCCGATCGCCGAGCAGCTCGGCCTGACCATGGCGCAGCTGGCGCTGGCCTGGGTGCTGCAGAACCCCAACGTCGCCACCGCGATCACCGGGGCGTCGCGGCCCGAGCAGCTCACCGACAACATCAAGGCGGCCGACGTCGTGCTCGAACCCGCCGTGCTGGGCAAGATCGACGAGCTGCTGGACGGCGTCAGCCGGTTCGACCCGACCCTGATCGGCGTGCCGCTGACCGCCCTCGTCTGATGCCGGGCGAAGAGTGGGCCTACGACGGGAAGCGGTACCGGACGCACCGCTTCCCGGCCGAAGTCCGGGCCGGGATGAAACCCCTCAACCGCAGCGACAACTGGCACGCCGGGCTGGCCTGGCTCGAGGACGTCGCCTGGATCGCGGCGTGCGTGACGCTGTGCGTCGCGGTTTCGTGGTGGTGCTACCCGCTGGCGGTGCTGGTGATCGGCGCCCGCCAGCGGGGGCTGTCCACGATCCTGCACGACTGCGCCCACGGCGTCGGCGCGGCCGACCACCGGCTGCGGATGCTGCTGGGCACCGTGCTGACCGCGTACCCGATCTTCCAGCAGCACTACGCGTACAAGGTTTCGCACGTGTTCACCCACCACCCGCGGCTGGGCGATCCGGACCGCGACCCGGACCTGCGGTTCTTCATCGAGCAGGGCGCCTACCGGGCCGCCTCGCCGCGGGCCTACGTCCGCCGGGTGGTGCTGGTGCCGCTGCTCGGCAGCCAGACCTGGGCCTACCTGCGGTACCTGGTGCGCAACCGGTACCAGGTGCTGCGCGGCGGCCGTGACCGCGAATCGCCGCCGGTCCGGCGCGGCAGGCGGGCGCTCGACCGCGCCGGGTTCTGGCTGTTCTGGGCCGCTGTCTTCGGCGTGTGCTGGTCGCAGGGCTGGCTGGCGGAGCTGCTGCTGTGCTGGTTCGTGCCCTACCTGACCAGCTTCCAGATCCTGGGCTGGTACATCGAGCTGTCCGAGCACACCCCGCTCGTCCGGGACGCCCGCGTCGACCTGCACATGACGCGCAACCGCAAGAGCCGCGGCTGGGAGAAGTTCCTCACCGGCATCCACAACGACAACTACCACCTGGAACACCACCTCGACCCGCGCACGCCGTTCTGGAACCTCGGGAAGGCGCGGCGGGTGCGGCTGGCCGATCCGGACTACGCCGCGGTCGACGCCGTGCTCGGCGGGCTGTTCACGCGCGGGCCGCAGGGCCAGCCCAGCGCCGTCAGCGCGATCGTCACGTCCATGTCGGAACCGAGGGAGCACGCTCATGCCGGCCAGTGACCGACCCGCGCCGAAGGAGTACCGGCGCCCGGAGTCCGCGGTGCTGCACGCGGGCGCCGAACTGCGCACCGGGCCGACCGCCCCGGTGGTCACGCCGATCTTCCAGACCGCCGCCTACGAACTGCCCGGCACCGCGACCGCGGCGGCCATCTTCGACCTCACCGAGGACGGCCACGCCTACACCCGCCTCAACAACCCCACTTGCGACGTCCTCGAAGCGCGGATCGCCGCGGTGGACGGCGCCCCGGCGGCGCTGGCCGTCGCCTCCGGCCAGGCCGCGATCACCATCGCGCTGCTCAACCTGTGCCAGGCCGGGGACAACATCGTCAGCTCCGACGAGCTCTACGGCGGCACGTGGAACCTGCTGGCCAACACCTTCGCCCGGTTCGGCATCGAGACGCGGTTCGTCAGCCCGGAGGACCCGAAGAACTTCGCCACCGCCAGCGACGACCGCACCCGCTGCTGGTTCGGCGAGACGCTGCCGAACCCGAAGCTGCGGATCTTCCCGATCGAGGACGTCGCCGGGCTCGCGCACCAGGCCGGGATCCCGCTGGTGCTGGACAACACGCTGCTCCCGATGGTCTGCCGGCCGCTGGAGTTCGGCGCGGACATCCTGGTGTACTCGGCGACGAAGTACATCGGCGGCCACGGCAGCGCCCTCGGCGGGCTCATCGTGGACGGCGGCAGGTTCGACTGGACGCGCCACGCGGCGCGGCACCCGCTGCTGACCGAACCCGATCCCGCGCACGGCGGCGTCGTCTGGACCGAGGCCGGCGGCGGGCTCGGCAGCGCGCTGGGCCGCAGCCCGTACCTGCTGAAGGCGCGGGAGACGCTGCTGCGCGACCTCGGGTCGTGCCTGAGCCCGTTCAACGCCTTCCTGCTCATCCAGGGCATCGAGACGCTGCCGCTGCGGATGCGGGCCCACGGGGAGAACGCGGGCACGGTGGCGCGGTTCCTCGCCACGCACCCGGCGGTGGCCTCGGTCAGCCACCCGAGCCTGGCCGGGCAGGAGGAGCTGCTGTGGCGCTACCTCGGCGGCAACGGCGGGCCGCTGGTGCAGTTCGAGCTCACCGGCGGGCAGGCGGCGGGCCGCCGGTTCATCGAAGCCCTCCGCCTGTTCGCGCACGTGACGAACATCGGCGACGTCCGGTCCCTGGCGACGCACCCGGCGTCGACCACGCACGCCCAGCTGCCGGAGGCCGACCAGCGCGCGGCGGGCGTCACCCCGGGCTCGATCCGGTTGTCACTGGGCCTGGAACACCCCGGCGACCTGCTCGAAGATCTCGCCCAGGCGCTGGAGCGGGCCCGGTGAGCGCCCGGCCGCTGGTCGCGCTGGCCGCGTCGGCCGAACCGCTCGACGACGTGTCGCACATCGCCGTGCGCGAGGTCTACGTCCGGGCGCTGGAACGGATTTCCGGCTGTGCGGTGGCGGTGGTCGGCGGTCCGGCACCGTACCTGACGGACCTGCTCGAAGATCTCGCCCAGGCGCTGGAGCGGGCCCGGTGAGCGCCCGGCCGCTGGTCGCGCTGGCCGCGTCGGCCGAACCGCTCGACGACG
>NZ_JBFBBT010000010.1:0-4155 GCF_040682815.1 Amycolatopsis sp. NPDC051102 | reverse complement strand
GTGCGCGAGGTCTACGTCCGGGCGCTGGAACGGATTTCCGGCTGTGCGGTGGCGGTGGTCGGCGGTCCGGCACCGTACCTGACGGACCTGCTCGACCGGTTCGACGGCGTGGTGTTCGGCGGCCACCAGATCGACGTGCACCCCGCCCGCTACGGCGGCCGGCCCCGGCGCGCCCCGGCGGACCCGGCCCGCGACGAACTGGCGCTCGGCGTGCTGCCCGCGGCGCTGCGGGCGGGGCTGCCGGTGCTCGGGATCTGCCGCGGCCTGCAGGAGCTGAACGTCGCGTTGGGCGGCACCCTGCGCGATCTCCCCGGCGACGACCACCGCGAGGACCTCTCGCAGCCCCGGGACCGGCAGTACCTGCCCGCCCACGAGGTCCGCCTCCGCGAGGGTGGCGTGCTGCGACGGCTGCTGGGCGCCTCGGCGGTCCGGGTCAACTCGCTGCACCACCAGGCGATCGACCGGCTCGCGCCGGGGTTGAGGGTGGAGGCGGTGTCGGCTGACGGGGTGATCGAGGCGGTCTCGACGGATTCGTGCTGCCTGGCGGTGCAGTGGCACCCGGAGTGGTACGCGGGCCGGGACCCGGTCTCGACGGCGCTGTTCCGCGAGTTCGGCCGTCAGGCTTTCGCCCGGTCCGTGTCGAGCATCGGCATGAACAGCTGGGCGAGCGGCCCGATGGCGCAGGCGTAGAGGACGGTCCCGATCCCGACGGTGGCGCCGAGCAGGAACCCGATGAGCAGCACGGCGAGTTCGATGCCCCACCGCACGGCCCAGATGGGGTGCCCGCGCGCGGCGAGCCCGGTCATCAGCCCGTCCCGCGGCCCAGGGCCGGCTTGGGCGCCGATGTAGCAGCCGGTGGCGAAGCCGTTGAGGACGATGCCGCCGACGAGCACGACCCAGCGCAGCCAGAGTTCCCCCAGCGGCGGCAGGACGGCGAGGGTGAGGTCCATCGAGGTGCCGACGAGCAGGACGTTGCAGAGGGTGCCGATCCCGGGTTTCTGCCGCAACGGGATCCACAGGAGGAGGACGGCGGCGCCGATGAGGTTGGTCCAGACCCCGATGCTGAGGCCGATGGTCCGGGTGAGTCCTTGGGCGAGGGCATCCCAGGGTTCGACGCCGAGGCCTGCGGCGACCACGAGGGCGTCGCTGAAGCCGTAGAGGACGAGGCCGGTGAGGAGCTGGGTGACCCGGCGGGTTTTCACTGGCCGCCCTTCGCGAGGTCGAGCGCAAGGGGGAGCCGCGAGATTTCGCCCGGATAGAACCGGTTGACGGCGGTCAAGCCGAAGGTGACCAGCCACGCGAGGGACGCGGTCAGGTAGGGAACGTTCGCTGGGGTCGTGAAGACGCTCTGCTTCTGGAGCAGCAGGAACACTGCCAGCGGACCGGCCGCGACCACCACCTTCGTGGCGAGGCGTCTCGCCGAGGCAATGCGGTTTCGGATCGTGTAGGCGGCTCGGTCGGGATCGTCCGGGAGATCGCCGAGATTGCCGGACAACAGGGTTTCGGCAAGACGGACCATCTTGAGGAGATACCGCTCGCGGGTGGCCGCCTCCGGCAGGACCAGGGCGGCGCACAGGATTTCGATCGACTGCCCGGCGTGCAGGCACCGCCGTCTGAGTTCCGCGGCGGCGAGCGGGCTGCGGACCGGCATCGTCCGCCACAGCCCGTGCTGGAGGAGGTGGGCGACTTCGTGCGTGTGGGTGACGAGCTGGTATCTCGTCCCCGGTTGCCGGAACTTTCCGCGGTCATGCGCCAGTTCGATGCAGCGGAAGACGGTATCCACCGCCCTCGCGTCCGGGTGGTGACGCACCCGGCGCCGCTTGCCCGTCCACACGACGATCGGTGCCAGCACGAGGTAGCCGGTCAGTAGGAACGAGAAAATGAGGATGGCCTGTGCCACGTCATAGATCAGGGAGTGTTCGACGAAATTCCCGGCGACGGCGTGGATCGGGCCTTTGCCCACCACCTCGCCGTACACGATCAAGGCGGCAGCTGTCTCCATCGCGACGAAGAACAGCATCGACGCGAGCGTCCCCACCCTCGGGAAGCGCCGCATCCCCCACCTGAGCACGGCGATCGGCGGCCAGGTGAGCAAGCAGGTCACGAACACGCCGACTCCCGCCCAGAACGCGGTGTCCGTTGCCGTGAAATGCCGAGCCACCAGGTAGGCACCGGTGAAAAATGCCGCGACACCCGTCAACCCGCCGAAGGCCACCCAGCGGGCCGACCTGACCTCCTCCCGGACGATCCAGCGACGAAACCTCCGGTACCGCACGAGATCCAGATCGACCGGCATGCCCAGCTCGGCGACCACCCCGCGGACCACATCCCCCCTGCGGTAGCCCTTCTCGAGGGAAGGGCGGAACTCCTTCGCCCGTCCCGGTGGGTTACTGCGCAACCACCAGTCCCGTACCCGTACCCGTACCCGTCGCCGGATGCGGGACCACCATGTTTTCTTCAGCACCCCACCACTCTCAGCAGCTGATGTACGGCGACAACAGGATCGCGGGACCGTCCGAGCGAGGTCAAGCCGGGCAGAAATCCCCTGCCGCCGGGCCGCCGCGGGTCAAGCCCGCCTCGGCGAAGGCGAGCACTTCGTCGACCAGCGGCGCCAGATCACTCGTCGCCGACTGGGCCTGGCCTTCGCGCGTCACGTAGATCTCGCGCAGGCCGGTGACGACCGTGACGGCGGCGAGCCGGGGGAGCAGCGCGTCCGCGGGCAGGCCGATGTCCTCGCCGATTCCGCCGGCCACCAGGACTTCCAGGTCGCGGTAGCCGGCGCGGGCGCGGCCGCGGAGGTCGTCGTCGGCCATGAGCAGGCGAGCCCGCAACGCGCGGCGCTGCCAGACGTGCGCGGGATCCAGCCCGGAGTCGCGCTCGTCGAGCTCGCGCATGGTCGCGTGCATCCAGTCGCGGACCGCGCCGAGGGTGCTTTGCCCCTGCCGGTCGCGAAGGCGCGCTCCCAGGGACTCCGGGGTGAACGGGTCGTCGGCGAACAGCAGGTCCTCCTTGGCCGGGAAGTGCAGCGTCACCGTGCGCGTCGCGACGTCGGCCCGGGCGGCGATCTGCGCGATCGTCGTTTCCCGGTAGCCCTGGCTCGCGAAGAGGTCCAGGGCCGCTTCCTGGATGCGGGACCGGGTCTGGGCCTTCTTGCGCTCACGGCGGCCGTCACTCGCGATCATGGCCGGTACTCTAGCATCTGACGCATTAATGCAGTCCATGCTACTATTAGCTTGAGATGTAGAGAGGAAGGTTGTGTCGTGACGAAGAACTGGCTCATCACCGGGACCTCCAAGGGCTTCGGCCGGGAGTGGACCGAAGCGGCGCTCGACCGCGGCGACCGGGTCGCGGCCACCGCCCGGGACGTCGGAAGCCTGCGTCCGCTCGTCGAGCGCTACGGCGAAGCCGTGCTGCCGCTGCAGCTCGACGTCACCGACCGGGCGGCCGCGGCCGAGGCGGTGGGACAGGCGGCGGCCGTGTTCGGCTCGCTGGACGTGCTGGTCAACAACGCCGGGTACGGCCACTTCGGGATGGTCGAGGAACTCACCGAGGAGGAGGTCCGCGCGGAACTGGAGACGAACTTCTTCGGCGCGCTCTGGCTGACCCAGGCGGCCCTGCCGGTCATGCGCCGCCAGGGCCACGGCCGGATCATCCAGGTCACCAGCGAGGGCGGCATCCGCGCGTTCCCCGGCATCGGGGCCTACCACGCGTCGAAGTGGGCCGTGGAAGGGCTTTCCGAGTCCCTGCGGCAGGAGGTCGCGGCGTTCGGCATCGACGTGATCTGCCTGGAGCCCGGCCCGTACCGGACGGACTTCGGGGGCGCCAGCGTCCGGCAGAGCGAGCCGGACCCGGCCTACGACGCGGTTCGCGAGGCGACGCGGATCGAGTGGGACCTCGGCGATCCGCGGGCGACCCGCGCGCCCATGCTGGAGCTCGCCGACACCGACGACCCGCCGCAGCGGATGTTCTTCGGCAAGTCGTTCGCCGCGGTCGAAGCCGAGTACCAGGACCGGCTCGAAGGCTGGCGCAAGTGGGAACCGGTCGCGCTGGCCGCGTTCGGCTAAGAGGTCAGTTCAGAATGAGCTGGCGTGTCGGCTTCGGTTGCAGGGTCGGATGTTCCAGCATTGCAGGATGCGTGAGCAGGTCTTGACCGAC
>NZ_JBFBBT010000009.1:282675-354673 GCF_040682815.1 Amycolatopsis sp. NPDC051102 | reverse complement strand
CCCGCCAGGGGCATGGCTGGTTGGCCACGTTCGGAAGGGATAACCGCTGAAGGCATCTAAGCGGGAAGCCTGTTCCAAGATGAGGTATCCCACCCCATGTGGGTTAAGGCCCCCAACAGACCATTGGGTTGATAGGCCAGAAATGGAAGCACAGTAATGTGTTGTCGAGTTGACTGGTACTAATAGGCCGAGGACTTGCCTACGAAGATGTTACGCATCCACTCTACAGCTCTGAAACACCACCTCAGGGTGTGTTGTTTCGTAGTGTTTCGGTGGTTATAGCGTCAGGGAAACGCCCGGTCCCATTCCGAACCCGGAAGCTAAGCCTGACAGCGCCGATGGTACTGCAACCGAAGGGTTGTGGGAGAGTAGGACACCGCCGAACTTACTTGGAAGAGGGGCTTGGGCCCGGTCGAGACACAGTCTCCCGGCCCAGGCCCCTTTTCTCATACCCACCCCCCACCGGCGCACGAACCGACCGCCTGGGTACGCGACCCGACCCTGCCGGTACCTCACGCCGGCATCGTGATGTCCCTCCAATCACGAGTGATGCCCCTTCAATCACGCGTGATGCCTCCCGGATCACACGCGATGCCTCAAACCGACCCCGGCCGGGCCGGCGGCCGACGTCGCAACGGCGACGACAGCACCAGCGACGTCGTCGTCTCCCCGTACCTCTGCACCTTCTCGACCAACGTCTCCAGCTCCGCGGTGTCCCGGCAGAGCACCCGCAGCACCCAGCACTCGTCGCCGGTCACGTGATCCGCCGCGACGACCTGGGGCAGCGGCAACACCGCCGTCCGGAACCGGGGCGTGTCCAGGCTGCGCACCCGCGCCCGGACCAACGCCTCGATCGGCAACCCCAGCTTCGTCGTGTCCACACTCGCTGCGTAGCCGGTGATCACCCCGCGCTCCTCGAGACGGCGGACGCGTTCCGTCACCGCCGAGCCGGACAGCGACACCCGGCGGCCCAGCTCCGTGAAACTCAGGCGGCCGTCGGCCTGCAGGAGGTCGAGCAGCTGCCAGTCGACGTCGTCGAGGTGGTCCACCGCAACTCTCCCGGGCTCGCAGGGCCAGAACACGGAAATCCCCGGCCGATCCGGGCTTCCACGCCGATTCTGCCCTGTCCGGAAACCGCCTGCCCCAGCAGGATTTACCCCATGACACGCACGCTCGCCTTCCCCGCCGCGGCTCCCGCGGCCGCCGTTGCGTACTTCGGTGCCGAGCTCGGCTTCGAGGTCGATCCCGACGATCTCTCCCGGGACCTCCAAGCCGGGCACACCGACGGCTACGTCGTTGTCGAGACCCGGGCGCCCGAAGCCTTCGCCCACGCCCGCATCCCCGGCGCGATCAACCTGCCCTACCGGGACATGACGGCCGAAAGCACGAAACACCTCGACCGCGACCTCGTGTACGTCTGCTACTGCGAAAGCGCCCAGTGCAACGCCGCCACGAAGGGCGCGCTCAAGCTCGCCCAGCTCGGCTTCAAGGTGAAACGGCTCTCCGGCGGCATCACCAGCTGGATCGCCGCCGGCTACCCCGTCGAAGGAACCACGACCGCCGGAATCCGCTGCGCCTGCTGACCTACCCTGGACCACGTGACACGACTGCTGATCATCCAGCCGGACGCGTCGGACCCGGCCGGTCCCCTCGGTGACTGGTTCACCGGCGCCGGCGCCGAACTCGACGTCCGGTTGCTCCCGCGAGACGGCCTGCCCGACGACCTCGACGGCTACCAGGGGGTCGTCTGCCTGGGCGGCAGCATGGCCGCGGAGGCAGACGCCACGCACCCCTGGCTCGCCGACGTCCGGCGGCTGCTGGCCAAGGCGGTTTCCAAGAGCCTTCCCACGCTTGGGATCTGCCTCGGCGCGCAGCTGCTGGCCGTCGCGACCGGTGGCCGCGTCGAGGCCGGTCCCGACGGGCCCGAGGTCGGTCCGTACCTCGTCAGCAAGAAGGACGCGGCGTGGACCGACCCGCTGTTCGCCGACCTGCCGCTCGTGCAGGACGTCCTCCAGTTCCACACCGACGCGATCACCCGGCTCCCGCCCGGCGCCGAGCTGCTCGCGTCCTCGCCGCGTTACGCGCACCAGGCCTACCGGCTCGGCCGGTGTGTCTACGGTGTCCAGTTCCACATCGAGACGACCCCGGAAGTCGTCGAGAGCTGGGCCGTCGAATGCCCCGACGAGGCGGCGTTCGCGCGGCCCGGCGCTCTCGAACACGACAAGCTGGTCGCCGTGCACGCCGACATCGAGGAAACCTGGCGGCCCTTCGCGCAGCGGTTCGTCAAGCTCGCCGCCGGGGAACTCGAGCCCGCCGCGGGAAGTCACCGCACATTGCCGATGGCTTAACGACGGAAGTCACAACCAGCAACACGCTGTTAACGGCGGGCGCACTCGTCAGGTACCTTGCGGAAAGAGTCCCCACAAGGGTGCGGAGGTCGGGGTGCAGCCCTCGTTGCTGGTCGTGGTCGTCGTCGTCACGGCCCTGGTATTCGATTTCACGAACGGGTTCCACGACACCGCGAACTCGATGGCCACGTCGATCGCCACCGGGGCTCTCAGACCTCGCGTGGCCGTCGCGATCTCGGCGGTGTTGAACCTGGTGGGGGCGTTCCTGTCGGTCGAGGTCGCCAAGACGATCTCCAGCGGTCTGGTGGACGACACGAAGATCGGCCCGTCGATCGTCTTCGGCGGGCTGATCGGCGCGATCGTCTGGAACCTCGTGACGTGGTTCGTCGGCCTGCCGTCGAGCTCGTCGCACGCGCTGTTCGGCGGCCTGATCGGCGCCACCTGGATCTCCGCGGGCACCGGCTCGGTCCACTTCGGAAAGATCGTCGAGAAGGTCCTGGTCCCGGCGGCGGTCAGCCCGGTCATCGCCGGCCTCGTCGCGATGGCCGCCACCTACCTCGTCTACCGCTTCCTGGTGCGGGGCCGTCCGGCCACGCGCGGGTTCAAGGTCGGCCAGATCGTCTCGGCGTCGCTGGTCTCCCTCGCCCACGGCACCAACGACGCGCAGAAGACCATGGGCGTCATCACGCTCACCCTCGTCACCGCCGGCAGCCTCCCGTCGGGCGCCGCACCCCCCGTCTGGGTGATCATCAGTGCTGCGTGCGCGCTCGCGGCCGGCACCTACCTCGGCGGCTGGCGCATCACCCACACCCTCGGCAAGGGCCTCACCGACATCGAGGGCCCGCAGGGCTTCGCCGCGCAGACGAGCTCGGCGCTGGTCATCCTGGTTTCGTCGCGGCTGGGTTTCCCGCTGTCGACGACCCACGTGTGCTCCGGCGGCATCGTCGGCTCCGGCGTCGGCCGCCGCGACGCGCCGGTCCGCTGGCGGATGGCGGGCCGGATGGTCGTCGCGTGGCTGTTCACGCTGCCCGCGGCCGCGATCGTCGGCGCGATCTCCGGCAAGGTCGCGTCCCTCGGCACCGCCGGCACGATCGCCGTCGGCGTCGTCGGGATCGGCGTGGGTGCCGGCATCTACCTGCTTTCGCGCCGCCACCCCGTCACCGCGCACAGCTTCCACGTGCCCGAGCCGACGCCTGCCGGAGCCGAGCCGGGCCGGCTCGCCGCCTGAGCCGTGTTCCCCGGCTACGGTGGTCGGTGATGGCAGACCGCGCGCGAACGACCGCTTCGGCGGCGAGGTACGGCTTCACCGATGCCCGTGCCGAGGGACAGTTGCGCGCGGCCGGCTGGTGGGCCGATGGCGGCCCGGCCGCCACGGCCACGGACGTGCTCACGGCGTTGTCGCGCACCGCCGACCCCGACCTCGCGCTGCGCGGCCTGGACCGGATCCGCGAGGCCGACGCCGGCGGGTGGGCCGCACTCGACGAGCAGCTGCGCGCCCACCGGACCTTCCGCGGCCGGCTCCTCAGCGTGCTGGGCACGTCGAGCGCGCTCGCCGACTTCCTCGCCGCCAACCCCGGCCAGTGGCACGCGCTCACCGCCGACAAGTGCACCGACTCCGCCTGCTACCGCGAAGCCCTGCGTACGGCGCTCCTGCGTGACGACGGCTCGGTGCTCACCGGACCTAGGGCCGAGCAGGCGCTCAAGGTCGCCTACCGTGGTCAGCTGCTCGGCATCGCCGCCGCCGATCTCGGCCATCTCGTCGAGGACGGGCTCGAGCACCCGAGCTACGCCGAAGTCGCGGCACAGCTGACCGAGCTCGCCGAAGCCGCGCTGGCCGCCGGGCTGGTCGTCGCCGAGGCCGAAGCCGGCGCGTCGGCCGAAGGCACCCTCGCGATCATCGCGATGGGCAAGTGCGGCGGCCGGGAGCTCAACTACGTCAGCGACGTCGACGTCATCTTCGTCGGCGAGGGCGACCTCGGCCTCGCCACGCGGCTGGCGAGCACGATGATGCGCGTCGTCGGGAAGGCGTGCTTCGAGGTCGACGCGGCGCTGCGGCCCGAAGGCAAGGCCGGCGCGCTCGTCCGCACTCTCGACGGGCACCACGGCTACTACCAGAAGTGGGCCAAGACCTGGGAGTTCCAGGCCTTGTTGAAGGCGCGTCCGGTGGCCGGCGACGCCGAGCTCGGCCGGCAGTACGCCGAGATGGTCGCGCCGCTGGTGTGGTCGGCCGCCGACCGCGAGAACTTCGTCGCCGAAGTGCAGCAGATGCGACGCCGAGTCGAGGGACACGTGCCGTCCGAGCACGCCGAACGCGAGCTGAAGCTGGGCCGCGGCGGCCTGCGCGACGTCGAGTTCGCCGTGCAGCTGCTGCAGCTCGTGCACGGCCGGGTCGACGCGGATCTGCGCTCACCCTCCACTATGGACGCGCTGGCGGCCCTTGGCGACGGCGGGTACGTCGGTCGTCAGGACGCCGCCGAGCTGGGGGCGTCGTACGAATTCCTGCGGATGATCGAGCACCGGCTGCAGCTGCGGCGGCTGCGCCGGACGCACCTGTTCCCAGCGGCGACGGAAACCGCCGAGCTGCGCATCCTGGCCCGGGCCAGCGGGATCAAGGCGAGTGGCGGCAAGAGCCAGGGCGAGTCGCTGCTCGCGGAGTTCCGCCGGCACGGCAAGGGCATCCGGCGCCTGCACGAAAAGATCTTCTACCGGCCGCTGCTCCAGTCGGTCGCGAACGTGCCGACCGAGGGGCTGCGCCTGACCACCAAGCAGGCCGCCAGCCGTCTGGCGGCGCTCGGCTACACCGCGCCCGACGGCGCGCTCCAGCACATCAAGGCCCTCACGTCGGGAGTCTCGCGGCGCGCGGCGATCCAGCAGGCGCTGCTGCCGGTGCTGCTCGACCTCTTCGCGGACACGCCCGACCCCGACGGCGGGCTGCTGTCGTACCGGAAGGTGTCCGAGGCGCTCGAAGACACCCCGTGGTACCTGCGGGTGCTGCGCGACGAGGGCACGGTCGTGGAGAACCTGGCGCTCCTGCTGGGCACGTCAAGGCTGGTACCGGACCTGCTGGTCCGCGCGCCGGAAGTGCTGCAGCTGCTCGGCGACCCGGCCCGCCTGGTGGGCCGGACGCCGGCGGAGGTGGCGAAGTCGCTGCGGGCCGCCGTCCGGCGTCAGCCGGGGCTGAACGCCGCGGTCGCCGCCGCGCGTTCCTTGCGGCGGCACGAACTCCTGCGCGTCGCGTGCGCGGACCTGCTCGGGCTGCTCGACGTGCCCACGGTCTGCGAGGCGCTGTCTTCGGTTTGGGTCGCGGTGCTGCAGGGCGCGCTGGCCGCCGCGTTCCGGCAGCGCCAGGCGGAGCTCGGCCGCACGCCGGCACGCATCGCCGTCATCGGCATGGGCCGGCTCGGCGGCGCGGAACTCGGCTACGGCTCCGACGCCGACGTGCTCTTCGTCTGCGAGCCGTCCGAAGGGGTTTCGGACGCTGACGCGGTGAAGTTCGCTTCGTCGGTCGCGGAGACGGTCCGGAAGATGCTGGGTGCGCCGAGCTCGGACCCGGCCCTGGAGGTCGACGCCGACCTGCGGCCGGAGGGGCGCAGCGGCCCGCTGGTCCGCACCCTGGATTCGTACCGCGCCTACTACGCCCGGTGGGGCGAGGTGTGGGAGGCGCAGGCGCTGCTGCGCGCCCGGTTCATCGCCGGCGACGACGACCTCGGCACGCGGTTCATCACGATGATCGACCCGATCCGCTACCCCGAGGGCGGTCTGAGCGCGACGGACGCGCGGGAGATCCGCCGCATCAAGGCCCGCGTCGAGACCGAGCGCATGCCGCGCGGCGCCGACCCGACACGTCACACGAAACTGGGCCGCGGCGGCCTCGCCGACGTCGAATGGACGGTGCAGCTGTTGCAGCTGCAGCACGCGCACGCGGTGCCGGATCTGCGGACGACGTCGACGCTGGACGCGCTGGCGTGCCTGCCGGAAGCGGGACTGGCCGAGCAGGCCGAAGCGGACTCGTTGCGCGAAGCGTGGCTCCTGGCGACCCGGGTGCGCAACGCGGGCATGCTGGTGCGCGGCAAGGCGGTGGACGAGGTCCCGGGTTCGGGCCGCGACCTGGCGGCGGTGGCCCGTGTGTTCGGCCACCCGGCGGCCGACGACCCGGGCGAGTTCCTGGACACCTACCGCCGCATCACCCGCCGGGCGCACACGGTGGTGGAGCACTTGTTCTACGAAGCCTGACCTACAGTGGGGCGGTGACCGATCGCGAGCCGTTCCGCACCCGGATCAAGGTCCGCCACTACGAGCTGGACACCCTGGGCCACCTGAACCACGCCGTGTACCACTCGTACGGCGAAGTCTCCCGCCTGGAGCTGCTCGAAGCAGCGGGCGCGCTGAAGGGCCTCCCGGGCGTGGCCTCGGTGCTGCTGGAGACCCACGTGGTGTTCCGCCGCGAGCTCCGGGCAGGCGACGAAGTCGACGTGACATGCGACGTCAAGTTCGGCAGCGGCAAGACGTTCAGGATGGATTCGAACATCATCAAGCTCGACGGAACGTTGGCAGCGGAGATCACCTGCACGCTGGGGCTGATGGACTTGGAGCGCCGCAAGCTGGTCGAGAACCCGCGCGGCAGGTTCGAAGCGGCGGGCGCGGACCTGAAGCTGCTGTCGACGTCGGAGTAGAAGGGCTGGCTTCACCGGAACGGTTCGGTGATCCAGGCCAAGACGGATGGCGAGAAGCGAGTCTGCTCGCCGAAGCGGACGAGCGCGACCTGGTGCTCGCGGCTCCCCGAGGCCGGACGGCGCGAGGTTCTCGACCACGCTGCCGGCCGGTGGTCGGCAGACCTGGCCCTGCGGCTGCTCGAACGCTCCGATTTCGATGCCCGCAGCAGGGAGCGGCTGTTCGCCGAGGCACCGCGAGGGCAAGCGTTGGAGCTGGTATCCGGCGAACACACCAGTACCGCGGAAGCGTTGGCCTTGACCACCCGTTTCCTCGAATGTGCGGACGTCGTCGACGCGGCTCTGCGCCGACCGGACACCAAAGCGGAAGTCGAACGTGCGTTGTCGCGGTTGTCCTATCGGGAAGCTGCGAAGCTCTGGCTGGAAGGCCAAAGCTGGTCGAGCACCAAGTCGCCGCACCTGGCCGAGGCGATTCTGCCGGTTGTGCTCGATGCCGAACCTCTCGACCTGCCGACGCAGGGCTACGGCGTGGAGCGTTACGAAAAGCCGGCGATGATCAGTTCTCTCGTCGGGGTGCTCCCGCCGCCGAAACGACTTGGATTGCTGAACGATCCCCGCCACGGGCGGGTCGTCCAGCAAGCTGTGTTGACGAGCGAGGAGCTGTCCGACGCCGAATTCGTGGCGTGCCTGCCCGAGATCATGGAATCCGCGAGCGCTGTCGGGGCTGACGCCGTTCCCGTTCTCGTCGAGTACGTCCAGCGGTTCCCCAAGCTGCTCGAGGTGGCCGTGAACGAGATACGGCAGGTCTTCGTACGCCTGGTCGCCGACGGGTGGGTGCCGACGCGAGCGGCGCGCGCCGGCCGGTGGGACGCCTTGATCACCGTGGCGGAACTGGCCGAATCGCCGGAGCTGATCGAAGCGCTGGTCCAAGCGGCGGTCTTCGACATGGCAAGGAGCGCGCGGCCGGAGTGCGCCCCTCTTCGGGGTGGGTGGAGCCACCGCCGCCCGACCTGCCGACCGACGAGACCCTGTCCGCCGTCGCCGACCCCGCGGCCACCCTCCGCGAGCTGCTCAAGTACCGCGGCCGGGACCGGGATCGGGTGGTGGACCACGCTCTGCGGTCTGCCTACATGACCGATGAGCTGGCTTGGCGATTGCCGGTCCAGGATCTTGAGGGGCACCCGCGGTACGGGCCGCTGCTGGCGGCGAAGATCAAGGAAATCTGCGGAGACTCCACCGAGTGCTGGCACATGGTCAGCGAGTCGTTGCGCCGAAGCACGCAGTTGCTCGCGACGACGTTGATCAGCCGGGTCGAGGCTGTCTGAGCACGCTCGGCGGTCGGAAAAAACGGGACGGCGGTCGGGGTGTTCCCCGCGACCGCCGTCCCGTGTCTAATGGGCCGTCACCACGGCCTGGCCGGGGCTCCGACCAGTGAAACGCCTGGTCAAAGCCCCGCGCCGATCACACGTCGTAGTACAGAGCGAACTCGTACGGGTGCGGGCGCAGCCGCAGCGGGTCGATTTCGTTCTCGCGCTTGTACGAGATCCACGTCTCGATCACGTCCGGGGTGAAGACGCCGCCCTCGAGGAGGTACTCGTGGTCGGCTTCCAGCGTGTCCAGCACCGTGCCCAGGTCGCCCGGAACGAGCTTGACGTCCTTGGCCTCCTCCGGCGGGAGCTCGTACAGGTCCTTGTCGATCGGGTCCGGCGGCTCGATCTTGTTCCGGATGCCGTCGAGGCCGGCCATCATCATCGCCGAGAACGCCAGGTACGGGTTGCCCGAGGAGTCCGGGCAGCGGAACTCGGCGCGCTTCGCCTTCGGGTTGTTGCCCGTGATCGGGATGCGGACGCACGCCGAGCGGTTGCGCTGCGAGTAGACCAGCGAAACCGGCGCCTCGAAGCCCGGGACCAGGCGGTGGTAGGAGTTCACCGTCGGGTTCGTGAAGGCCAGCAGGCTCGGGGCGTGCTTGAGCAGGCCGCCGATGTAGTGGCGCGCGGTGTCCGACAGGCCGGCGTAGCCCGACTCGTCGTGGAACAGCGGCTGGCCGTCCTTCCACAGCGACTGGTGGCAGTGCATGCCCGAGCCGTTGTCGCCCGCGAGCGGCTTCGGCATGAACGTCGCCGTCTTGCCCGCCGCGAACACCGTGTTCTTCACGATGTACTTGAACAGCTGCAGGTCGTCGGCCGCGTGCAGCAGCGTGTTGAACTTGTAGTTGATCTCGGTCTGGCCGGCGGTGCCCACCTCGTGGTGCGCGCGCTCGATCTCGAAACCGGTGTTCGTCAGGTTGCGGACGATGTCGTCGCGCAGGTCGGCGAAGTGGTCGACCGGCGGGACGGGGAAGTAGCCGCCCTTGAACTTCGTCTTGTAGCCCTGGTTGCCACCGACCTCGTCGGCGCCGGTGTTCCACCAGCCCTCGATCGAGTCGATCTCGTGGAAGGAGGCGTGCTCGGCGGAGTCGAAGCGGACCGAGTCGAAGATGTAGAACTCGGCTTCGGGGCCGAAGTAGACGTTGTCGGCGACGCCGTACTCGGAGATGTACTGCTCGGCCTTGCGCGCGATGTTGCGCGGGTCGCGGCTGTACGCCTCACGGGTGAACGGGTCGTGCACGAAGAAGTTGAGCGCCAGCGTCTTCGCCTTGCGGAACGGGTCGATCCGCGCGGTCGCCGGGTCCGGCAGCAGCAGCATGTCGGACTCGTGGATGGACTGGAAGCCGCGCACCGAGGAGCCGTCGAACGCGAGACCCTCTTCGTAGGCCTCTTCGGTGAAGGCCTTCGCGGGGACCGTGAAGTGCTGCATCACGCCGGGCAGGTCGCAGAACTGGACGTCGATGACCTCGACGTCCTCGTCGGCGATGAGGCGCTGGATGTCGTCTGGAGTAGTGGGCACCCTCGGTGACTCCTTCTCGTTCGAGCTCGTACGGCAGTGCTCTCTTCGGCTCACGCTAAAAGTGCGGTGTTGCCCGACCGTCACCCGTATGTTTCGCCGGTGTTAACGGGTGGTCGATATCGGGTATCCGACCAGGTCGGATGTGCTCTACGCCACCGGCATACCCTAGACGGGTGGCGAGATGGACCGGTGAATGGCTACCCGGCACCGGCGACGGCGGCCAGGGCACTGATCAACAGGGCGGGCGCTGGCCCGGCGAGAAGTTCGGTTTGCCCGAATCGGGCGTCGGCGCGGCGGCGAGCGGGGGCGCGCGGCTGCTCGGGCTGCTCGTCGACCTGGTCGTCGCGGCCCTGGTGACGGCCATCTTCCTACACCCCAGCCTGCAGGACCCGGCCGCGATGCAGCAGTTCAACCTCTGGTCCGGTGGCGTCTGGGCGATCATCTCGGTCATCTCCGCCGGCTTCTTCGGCTTCACGCCCGGGATGGCGGTCGTCGGCATCCGCGTCGCCCGCCTCGACGGCGCCGCGCTGGTCGGCCCGGTGCGCGCGCTGGTCCGGGCGGTCCTGACGTTCGTGATCATCCCCGCGGCGGTCCGCAACGCCGACGGCCGCAGCTGGCTCGACCGGCTGACCGGCACCGTCGTCATCCGGATGCGCTGACACGCGCACAGAGAAAGGCCCCCGTCCGGGTTCGGACGGGGGCCTTTCTCCTACGCGGGGGTCAGCGGCGGCGGATCGTCCGCTGGACGTTGCGCATCTTCGCGCCGGCCGGCATCGGGCCCTTCGGGAGCGCCGCGCCGCGATTGCCGAGGGCGGCCAGCTTCGCCTCGAGGGCGTCGACCTGGGCCGGCTTCAGGTTGCGGGGCAGCTTCATCAGGTAGCCCTGGAGCTTCTTCAGCGGGAGCTGGCCGTCTTCGTGGCCGATCGTCACGTCGTAGATCGGCGTGTCACCGATCAGGCGGGAGACGCGCTTCTTCTCCTGGGCGAGCAGGGTCTTGACGCGGTGCGGCGCGCCCTCGGCGACCAGCACCACGCCCGGGCCGCCGAGGACCCGGTGCACGGCGTCGAGCTGGGTCGTCGCTGCGACCGTCGGCGTCACCTTCCAGCGGCCGCGCAGGTTCTCCAGCGCCCAGGCCGCCGCGCCGGGCTGGCCGTCGGCCTTCGAGTAGACCGTGCGCTGGACACGCCGGCCGAAGATGATCATCGCGAGCAGGGCGCCGAGCACCAGGCCCAGCGGCAGCAGCACCCACTGCGCGTTGAAGAAGAACCCGACCCCGAACAGGACGCCGGCAACGACGACGATCGCGCCCGCCATCCACGGGATGAGCCACGGGTCTTCCTTGCGCTGCATCTTGAAGGCCTCGAAGAGCTGGCCACGGCGTGCCTTGCTCGCCGCGCGCTTCTCCTTCTTGGCCTGCTTGGCCGCTTCCTTGTCCTGCTGTCCCGCCATATGACCAGGATACGGCCGCGTGCCCCTGCCCCGATTCCCCGTCCCCCTCTGCGAGGATGCCGGACGTGACCGGCGTACTTTCCCCCAAGAGCCTGAACCGTTTGCTCGATGGTCTCGACCCCGAGCAGCGCGCCGCCGCCAGCGCCCCGCGGGGGCCGGTCTGCGTGCTCGCCGGCGCCGGCACGGGCAAGACGCGGACGATCACCCACCGCATCGCGCACCTGGTCCGATCGGGGCACGTTTCCGCTGGTCAGGTGCTTGCCGTCACGTTCACGACGCGGGCCGCGGGCGAGATGCGGACCCGGCTGCGCGGCCTCGGCGTCGAAGCTGCGCAGGCGCTGACCTTCCACGCCGCCGCCCGCCGCCAGCTCCGGTACTTCTGGCCGCGCGTGGTCGGCGACCGGCCGTGGGACCTGATGGACAACAAGCTGCGGTTCGTCGGCCAGGCCGCCAACCGGGCCCGGCTCGGCACCGAAGTCGAGGTCCTGCGCGACCTCGCGAGCGAGATCGAGTGGGCCAAGGCGTCGCTGGTCAGCCCGGACGACTACCCGGCCGTCACCGCCCGCGCCCAGCGCGACATCCCGGCGCCGGCGGCGCAGGTCGCCGAGGTCTACCGGACCTACGAAGAGCTGAAGACCGCCGCGCAGGTCCTCGACTTCGACGACCTGCTGCTGCACACGACGGCGGTGCTCGAGGAGCACGGCACGGTCGCCGAGGAGTTCCGCGAGCGCTACCGCTGCTTCGTCGTCGACGAGTACCAGGACGTGACGCCGCTGCAGCAGCGCCTGCTCGACGCGTGGCTCGGCGGCCGTGACGACCTGACCGTCGTCGGCGACGCCAACCAGACCATCTACTCCTTCGGCGGCGCGTCGCCGCGGCCGCTGCTGGAGTTCACGCGCCGCTTCCCGGGCGCCACCGTCGTCCGGCTCGAGCGCGACTACCGGTCGACGCCCGAGGTCGTCGCGCTGGCGAACCGGGTGATCGGCGCCGCGCGGGGACGGCCGGCGGGCTCGCGGCTGAAGCTGATCGGCCAGCGGCCGCCGGGACCGGAGCCGCGCTTCGCCGAGTTCGACGACGAGGCGGTCGAGGCCGAAGCCGTCGCCCGGCGGGTTCGCGAGCTGCTGGACGGCGGGGTCGCGGCGAGCGAGATCGCGATCCTCTACCGGGTGAACGCGCAGTCCGAGGCCTACGAGTCGGCGCTGGCCGACGCTGGCGTCCCGTACCTGGTCCGCGGCGGCGAGCGGTTCTTCAACCGGACGGAGGTCCGGCAGGCGATGTCCGCGCTGCGGGCGGCGAGCGGCGACGTCAGCTCCGACCTGGTCACCACGGTGCGTTCGGTGCTCGCGCGGGTCGGCCTGACCGAGTCGCCGCCCGCGGGTGGCGCGGCGAAGGAGCGCTGGGATGCCCTCCTCGCGATCGTCGAACTGGCCGAAGAGCTCGCTTCGACGGTCGCGGACGCGGACCTGCCGCGCTTCTGCGCCGAGCTCGACCAGCGCGCCGCGGCCCAGCACCCGCCGACGGTCGAGGGCGTGACGCTCGCGTCGCTGCACGCGGCGAAGGGCCTGGAGTGGGACGCGGTGTTCCTCGTCGGCCTCGCCGAGGGCACGGTGCCGATCCTGCACGCCGGCGACGACGAGGCGGCGATCGAGGAGGAGCGGCGGCTGTTCTACGTCGGCGTCACCCGGGCCCGCGAGCACCTGTGGCTGTCCTGGGCGCTGGCCCGGACGCCGGGCGGGCGCCGCAACCGGCGGCGCAGCCGGTTCCTGTACGGCCTGATCCCGGAGGACCACCCGGCCGCCCGGGTGGCGCGCTCGGCCCAGCAGAAGACGGCGACGCCGGTGAAGACGACGCGCTGCCGCGTCTGCGGCGGGCCGCTGCTGGAGACCATCGACGTCAAGCTGGGCCGGTGCGGGCGGTGCCCGTCCACAGTGGATGAGGACCTGCTGGAGCGGCTGAAGACGTGGCGCGGCGACCGGGCGCGCGAGCTGAAGGTGCCGACGTTCGTCGTCTTCACGGACGCGACCCTGATGGCCATCGCCGAGCAGCGCCCGGCCGACGAGGCGGCACTGGTGTCGATCTCCGGCATCGGCGCGACGAAGCTCGAACGGTTCGGCGCGGAGATTCTCGGCGTCGTCCGGGCGTCGACGGGGTCTTGACCGCGTCCGGACCATGATCGACGCGGCGAACCCGCTGCTCAGGGGCGATCTTCGTAACTTCGAGGATTTTCCCGTTAATTGAGTTGCCTCGGTGTGGGGCGGAGCAATAACCTGCCAGTACCGAGCCCGAAGGGCTCGGCTGGGGATCCACGTTGCAGCGCCGCTCGGCGGCCGTGTGTGCAGAGTACAGAAGGAGGTGCCGGTGAAATGACCATCAACTTGACGCTCACGAATCCAGGCACCCGTCTGTCCTGCGCCGCGGAAGTCGCGGCTGCTTCGCGCCCGGGCACCGATGTGTCCGTGAGCGCGCACGCGATCCGTGGCATGCGGCGCATCGAGCGTCGTTGGGCCACCGGTGTCGTCGTCTTCGGGACGCAGGGCGTTCTCGCCGCGTACCCGCAGGCCGATCTGCCGACCATCAAGCAGTTCCGTGTTCCGTTGTCGATACGGGAGCGAAGTTCCTGACCTAGTCAGGACAGAGGCTCACGAAGGCCGCGGAACCGGAAAACCCGGATCCGCGGCCTTCGTGCTTTTTGGCTGCACAACCCAAGAGGAACCAGCGTTGCCCAGCTCCGTCACCCAACCGAAAACCCGTACGACACAAGGAGGAACCACCATGTCTTCGGCCATCGCCTACACCTCGGGTGAGGCAATATTCGCCGACTTGCTCGACCCGATCGCCGTGCCCGACGTCGCGCTGCCCTGCCGGTCGGGCGACGCGGACCTGTGGTTCGCGGAGTCCCCGGCCGAGCTCGAGCGCGCCAAGGCGCAGTGCGCCGACTGCCCGGTGCGCGAGGCCTGCCTGGCCGGCGCACTGGCCCGGCGCGAGCCGTGGGGCGTCTGGGGCGGCGAGATCTTCGAGCGCGGCGTCGTGATCGCGCGCAAGCGGCCCCGCGGCCGCCCGCGCAAGAACGCAGCCGTCGAACCCGCCGCGGCCAAGGCCCGCGGCGATCACCGGAGCGCCGCCGCATGAGCGTCGAACCGGTTACCGCGAAGGACTACGAAGCGCGGATGTGCAGTCCGCAGCTGCAACTGACGAAGACCGAGATCGAGGAGATCAGCGAGATGTTGCTTTACGAAGAACTGTCGAGGGCCCGAATACGGGACCTGGAGGAGGGGGTCCGCGCCCAGCGGGCCCGAGGTAGCGCACGAGCGGTCCGCCGCTGGACGCGAGTAGCCCACTGGGCGGCTCGCCGGGCGGAGCGCTACCAGGACCAGAGCTGAGAGCAGGGCCCCTGCCGCCTCCGGGTGGCAGGGGCCCTGCCCGGCGTTTTTCCGGCCTTCCCTGGTGTTGAATGGGGTGATGTCCGGACACACCCACGACGACATCGACTGGGCGGACCGCCTGTCCCAGCTGCGCATGGCCGACACGCTCGACGCGGAGGCGTTGACGCCGATCGCCCGACGGTTGGTGAGCGGCCTGCCGGAACACCCGACGGTGGTCGACGTGGGGTGCGGCGCGGGCGGGATGAGCGTGCTGTTCGCACGCGAGCTGGCCCGCCGCGGCGGAGGCACGGTGGTGCTGGTCGACGCCACGCCGAAGCTGCTCGCGGAGGCCCAACGGGCGGTGGCGGAGGCGGCAGCTGGTTCCGGTGGGCCGGCCGCTGGGGCTGTCGAGGTCGTCGGCTTGCTGGGGGACCTCGCCGATCCTGGGCTGGACGTGCCTGCTGCTGACCTCGTGTGGGCGTCCGGCGTTGTGCACCATGTCGGCGATCAGCAGGCTGCGCTGCGCACGCTCGCCGGGTTGTTGCGGCCGGGTGGGGTGTTGGCCATTGCCGAGGGTGGACTTGAGCTGCGTTGCCTCCCGTGGGAGCTCGGGGTCGGCCGGCCTGGGCTGGAGCAGCGGCTGCACGCCGCGCGGGCCGCTTGGTTCGCCCGGATGCGTGGCGGGCTTCCGGGCAGCGTCGCGATGCCGTACGGGTGGACGCGCGCCCTTCGCGAAGCCGGTCTCTCGGATGTTGAGTCGTTCGGTGCGCTCATCGACCACCCCATGCCCGGTTCGGACCTCCTGCGCGAGTACGTGGTGCACCGCATCGGCTGGCTCGCCGACTGGGCGGCCGAGTGGCTCGACGCCGACGACCGCGCCGCGGTCGCGACCCTCACCGATCCGCAAAGCCCGCACTTCCTCGGCCACCGCGACGATCTGTACCTCTTCGGCGCCAAGGCAATCCACAGTGGACGGTTGCGGTGACCGCGCCGGAGCCGCAGGTGTGCACCCGCTGCGGCCACACCCGAACGGCCGACGACGACCCGGTCACGGCCCTCGCCTGGGTATCCACCCGCGAGCGAGGGACGGTGCGATGGCTGTGCCCCGACTGCGCGCGCCAGCATGTGCGGGACATCGAGGGCAAGCTGCCGGACGAGTACTGGTGATCAAAGCGCGCTCCTGAACGGTAAGGGCGGAGTTTCGCCGCGGATGGGTTGGAGCGGTGGGGTCCGGGGTTGTGCGCGAGCCGACCACCGGGTTACGAGCCGACCCTCCCGGCGCACGCCGACCGCTCGGTGCTGCGAACTGCCCCTCGCTGCACGCGAGTCAGGCCCGTAACCGGCGTGGTCGGGACCGTGACTCGCGTGATTGGAGCCGTAACTCGCGTGATTGGACGCGGAACTCGCGTGTCTGGAGGGGCATCACGTGTGATTGCAGGGACATCTCGCGTGATTGGAGGGTCATCTCGCGTGATTGGAGGGTCATCTCGCGTGATTGGAGGGTCATCTCGCGTGATTGGAGGGTCGGCTCGCGTACTCGGACGGTCGGTTCGCGTAGCGAGAGGGTCGGGTCGTGTACCGGGAGGGGCGGGTGGGTGGGTCAGGCTGCGTCTCCTTCCGTTGTCAGGGGGATTGCTCGGACCTTGGGGCGGGGGGTGCGGGATGCCTCGCCGAAGGCTCGGGCCAGCTCCTGAGCCACCTCGTGGGGGACCTGGCGGAGCTGGCGGACCGTGCAGCGGACCAGGACTATGCCCGTCGCTGCCAGGGCGAGGTGGCTGAAGCTGCCTCCTACGCCGGGGGAGCAGCGGTACTGCCAGGCCAGGCCGATCTCGTCCCACCATGCGTCCGCCTCGCCGAGGGGGCGGCCGCGGCGGTCGCAGATCGTCTGGTCCCAGCTCGGGGGCGGGAGGGGCGCCAGCTGCAGGATCTGCGCGGCGAGGCCGTGGGCCTGGATCGGGCCCTCGTCGAGCTCGCGCAGCACCTTGCGGACCGCCGCCGTGCCGCGTTGGGGGCCCTCGTCCAGCTCGATCAGCAGCTCCTGACGGCTGCAGAGGCCCCAGTACAACGGCAACGTCAGCAGGTGGCGGATGCGGGCCGGGTCGGGTTCGGTGCGGGCCAGGTCCAGCGTGGCGCGGGCCGGTGGGGCGAACGGCAGATCGTCGACCAGGACCGGTTCCGGTAACCGGGCCGTTCGCGCCAGCCGCACCCCTTCGCACGCCGCCACCCGGCAGTGGTCGGGTACCAGCAGGCGGATGTCGCCCGCCTCGCACTTGACGCCGTGGGCCTGGAGGGCGTCGGCGCCGGTGATCACCACCTTCGTGCCGTACCGCACCAGCAGCGCGCGCAGCAGCTGCTGCCGCGTCGGGGCGGTGTTGCGCAGCAGGACGACACCGGGGTGCAGGCGGCGCCACGGCCCGCCGGGGCCGCAGAGCCGCCGGGTTCTTCGATCCGATACCCCGGCCCTTCGCAACTGTTCGAGGTTCATCACCTCGCCGGCGTCGGGATTACTGAGGGACAGGGGGTCGGTGCACTGTGTAGCAGTCATGCTCCGAGCATGGCGGCTCGGCCAACCGGGTGGAACCCCGTCCGCGCCGTCTGTGGACAACTCGGCGGAATCCGTCCGTTCGCGGCCCCGCCTGTGGACAACTCAGGCGGCGAACCCGGGCTGCCAACGCTCCACGATGCCGCGGGCGGGGATCTCGGCGTCGAGCTGGCAGAGGATCCCCGTCGACCCCGCCGTCACCCGGTGGATCATCAGGTACTCGGGCGGCAGGTTCAGCGACCGGCCGACCCGGAAGTCGTTGCCGCGGCTGTCGCCGACCCGGCCGGCCTGTTTCTGCATCCACCGGCGGGTGAAGTGGAACGTCGGCGCGGCGAGCGGCTCGGTGAACGGCGCGAGGTACGCGAGCACCTCCTCCGCCTTGAGGTCGCTGTCCGGCCGGATGAACCGGTTCTCCCGCAGCAGGCGCATCAGCCCGGTGGACTCGCCGTCGAGGGCCAGCCGCGTCATCTCGCCCAGGTGGCGGGGGATGCCGTCGGGCAGCCGGGCGACGCCGCCGAAGTCGATCACGCAGAGCCTGTCGTCTTCGGTGATCATGAAATTGCCCGGGTGCGGGTCGGAGTGCAGCAGGTGGACGCGCTCGGGTGAGGAGTAGTGGAACTCCGCCAGCAGCCGGCCCGCCAGGTTCCGGGTCTCGCGATCGCCGTCCGCGATCACCTTGGACAACGGGGTGCCTGTCGCCCACTCGGTCACGACGACCTTCGGCGCGCTGGCCACCACCCGCGGCACCAGGATGCCGGGATCGCCGTCGAACGCCTTCGCGAAGGCCCGCTGGTGCTGCGCCTCGGCCTGGTAGTCGAGCTCCTCGTTCATCCGCTCGGCGAGCTCGGCCAGCAGCGGCTTGACCTCGGTGCCGGGCACGAACGCCTGGAACAGCCGGCTGAACCGCTGCAGCTGCCGCAGGTCGCTGCGCAGCGCCTCGTCGGCGCCCGGGTACTGCACCTTGACCGCGACCGCGCGGCCGTCGTGCCAGACCGCGCGGTGCACCTGGCCGATGCTCGCGGCCGCCGCCGGCTCGTCGTCGAACGAGGCGAACCGGCTGGTCCAGGTGCGGCCCAGCTGCTCGGCGAGCACCCGGTGGGTCTGCCGGGCCGGCATCGGCGGCGCCGCGGCCTGCAGCTTCGTCAGGGCCTCGCGGTAGGGCTTCGCCATGTCGTCCGGCACCGCCGCCTCGAACACGCTCAGCGCCTGGCCGAACTTCATCGCCCCGCCCTTGAGCGTGCCGAGCACCTCGAACAGCTGCTCGGCGGCCTTGGCCGACAGCGTCGCGTTCACCTGCTCCGCGCTCTGGCCCGCGAGCCTCTTGCCCCAGCCGCCCACCGCCCGGCCGGCGATGCCCAGCGGGAGACTGGCGAGCTTGGCGGTGCGGGCGGCACCCTTGCGCGGCATCGCGGTGTCGCGATCGCCCGGGTCGCGGAAGTCGGTCACACCGGCGATTCTGCCTTGCGGCGACGATGGCGCGCAGCCTGCGCGCGACGACTTAGTGGTCTACGTCTCCCGCAGCACCTCCTGGGCGCCACAGCCGCACCGCGGGTGGGGCGGCCAGCCGCGGTGGCGGATGCGGCCGGCGAAGGCGTCGATCTCGAGGGTGGCGTTCCACGCCGGCGGCGCCGGCGCGGCGGGGGAGAGCAGCCGCATGGCCTGGGCGACCGCCAGCGACGCGCAGGCGTGGACCGCGCCGAGGTCGGGCCGCTGGTGCCGGCCGGCGAGCTGCCCGGCGACGCGGGGCCAGCACGGGTCGCGGTCCGTCCGGTGCAGGTCGGCGCAGCGCAGGCACGAACTGCGGCCCGGCACCACCAGCGGCCCGACGATGGCCGTGCCGTCGCGGACGCGTGCCGCCAGGTGCGGGACGCCGTCCGCCATCAGCTCGGCGACGTGCTCGGGGGCCGGTACGACGGCGTCGGTGAGCAGGGCCAGGTCCGGGTACCGGTCGTGCAGGCGGGTGACCCGGACGTCGGGGTCGACCCGGCGGAGCAGGTCGGCGAGGGCCTGTCGCCGGGGCCGGCCCAGATCGGCGTCGGTGAGGCCGGAGCCGAGGTCGTGCTCGGTCACCGTGCCGGACGCCCGCAGCTCGACGTGCCCGATGCCGGCGTTGGCCAGCAGCACGGCGACGGCGACCGCCACCCGGCCGTCGCCGTGGACCGTGACCGCGGCGGCGCGCCTGCGGCTCGCGAGTGCGGCCTGGTGGTGGCGGGCGCGCAGCGACCAGAGACCGGACTCGCCGCGGAGACCCGGGCCGTCGGGCCGGCCGGCGTCGGTGACCAGGCCGAGCGCGGTCAGCTGCTGCAGGAGCGTCCGCAGCTGGTCGCGGTGTTCGCTCTCGGCGAGCAGAAGCCGCTCGACGGGCTTGCTGCCGTCGAGGGCGCGCACTCTCGCGGCGAGATCCGGGGTGAGGTTTTCGACGATCACGCCGTGGCGCGGATCGAGGCCGATCTGGATCTCGCGCGGGCCGCGTTCCAGCACGGTGAGGCCCGGGAGCAGGGCGGGATGGGCGGGCAGGAGGACCGGGGGCATGTCCGCGGTGGAGAGGAGCATGTCCGCAGGATGGCACCCGCCGGCGACCGGGAAGCCCGGGAAGGCGCCCGCGCGGCCGAGTTGTCCACAAGTGGAACCGGCTGTGGACAACTCGCGTCTGTGACCTCAAGGCGCTCGGAGTTGTCGGTGCCTGGCCTTACCGTTGTCGGGTGGTCGAAGCACGGACGCACTCGCTGAGAGGCACGGGGGAGACGAACCCCCCGTCGGACACACCTGGACACAAGGTCGAAGTGCGGCGCAGCCAGCGCCGGCACCGGACGGTCACCGCGTACTGGAAGGACGACACGCTCGTCGTGCTCATCCCCGCGCGGATGACCAGGGCGGAGGAGAAACACTGGGTCGCCGAGATGGAGCGCAAGCTGCAGCGCGCGGAACCACGTCGCCCGGCGCCCCCGAAGACGTCGGACGAAGCCCTGCTGGCGCGCTGCGCCCTGCTGTCGGGCAAGTACCTGAACGGCACCGCGACGCCGGCGAGCGTCCGCTGGGTGCCACCGATGCGCACGCGGTGGGCGTCCTGCACACCGGTCGACGCGACCATCCGGGTCAGCGACCGGCTGCGGAAGGTGCCCCCCTGGGTGCTCGACTACGTGCTGGTGCACGAGCTGGCGCACCTGCGGGAGCCGGGGCACGACGCGGCGTTCTGGGCCCTGGTGCGGCGGTACCCGAAGACGGAACGGGCGATGGGATACCTCGAGGGGCTGGCGGCTGCCGCCGGATGGGGGATCGATACGGAGTGTTGAGCCGGTGAGCTGACCGGGGTGGCCTGCGGGTTTGTGGTTCGCGGGTCGCCCCGGTTGCTTCGGGCGCCGGTTTGGGTGACGGCTGCCGGGAGGGGACTCCGCGTGCCGGTTCGGGCGGTGTTGCCGCCGGGCCCGGGCAGGCCGGGGCCCGGCCGTGGAAGCCCTGGAGCCCGGTCCGGGCAGTAACCGGACGCAGGCTCCTGCCGGCCCGGGCGCGCCCCGGCTGGCCGGAGTGGGCCTTGGACACCCGGTTCGCCCGGTAGCCGGACGCAGGCTCCTTCCGGCCCGGCTCGCCCCGGCTGGCCGGAGAGGGCCTTGGACACCGGTTCGCCCGGTAGCCGGACGCTTGCGGCAGCAGAAAGGCCGGTGACCCGCGATGCGGACCACCGGCCTCTCGAAAGACCTCCCGGGGCTTACGCCGGGCCCTCGCCCTCCTCGGGCGGGGTGTCCTTGCTCTTCTCCTCTTGCCCGGCACGCTCCGAACGCTCGTCGCGCTCGGCCTGCTCCGTGCGCTCCAGCTCGGCGATCGGGTCGAGGTCGTCGATCGAACCCGCTTCGCCCACTCGGTCGGCGAAGTCGATCGGCTCGTCCAGGTCCTCCGCCGTCGGCATCAGGTCCGGGTGGGACCAGAGGCCGTCGCGCTTTTCCGTTCCGTGGCGGTCGCCCACCAGCTTCCACAGGTTCGATGCGTCCCTCATCCGGCGGGGGCGCAGCTCCAGGCCCACCAGGGTGGCGAACGTCTGCTCGGCCGGGCCGCCCGTGGCGCGGCGGCGGCGCAGCGTCTCGCGCAGTGCGTCCGCTCCCGGGAGGCGATCGCCCACCGCTTCGGCCACCACCACGTCGACCCAGCCTTCGACCAGGGCCAGCAGCGTCTCCAGGCGCCGCAGCGCCGCCTTCTGCTCCTCCGTCGTCTGGGGCTCCAGCAGCCCCGACGACATCGCTTCCTCGATGCTCGCCGGGTTCGACGGGTCGATCTGGCCGGCCAGGGACTCCAGGGCCGACGTGTCGACCGAAATCCCGTGCGCGAACTCCTCGACCGTCGCCAGCAGCCGCTGGCGCAGCCACGGCACGTGCGTGAACAGGCGCTGGTGCGCCGCCTCGCGGGCGGCCAGGAACACCAGGATCTCGCTGTTCGGCAGCTCCAGGCCCTCGGCGAACTTCTCGATGTTCGCCGGCAGCAGGGCCGACGTGCCGGCCGGGGCCAGGGGCAGGCCGATTTCCGACGACGTCAGCATCTCCGAGGCGAGCTGGGCCAGCGCGTTGCCGAGCTGGGAGCCGAAGGCCATCCCGCCCATCTGGCCCATCATCTGCAGCAGCGGGCCCGCGGCCTGCTTGGCCTCCTCGGGCAGCGCCTGCATCCAGGCACCCGAGATCTGCCGCGCCACCGGGTCGCACAGCCGCTGCCACGTCGGGAGCGTCTTCTCCACCCAGGACCGCGGGGACCAGGCCACCGTCGACGTCGCGCCGGCCGGGTACACCGTCGCCGCGTCGAGCCAGAGCTCGGCGAGGTGGGCGGCGTCGCGGACCGCGGCGTTCGCGTCGTCGCCGCCGCGGAAGCCGAGCTTGCTCTCTCCGGTGTTGCCCTCGCTGCCGAGGGTCTGCAGGGCGATCTGCTTGGCGAGGTCGTAGTTCACCGGCCCGCTGGAGCTGCCGGCCTGGCTGAGCATCTGGCCCAGCTGGCTCAGCATCTGCCCGAGCTGGTTGAAGGCCTCGGCGCCGGACTGCTGCCCGCCTTCCGAGGGGTCGTTCTCACCTCGTTTGTCGGGATCGGAAGGTCCGAAGCCGAACGGGGGTTTGCTCATGTGTCCACCGTACGCGGGTCGAGGGCCGTCGAGCGCGTCAACCGGACCCATGTGCGTGGCCTTCACCGAGAAGCGAACGCGGTCACCGTACGCTGTCGGTCGTGACCAAGTCTTCCGAGGAAACCGCCCCCGCGAAGAGCGCTCCGGAACCGGCGGCGGAGCCGGCCGGCGAGGCCCGGCGGATGACCCGCCGCGGCTGGACACTGGTGGTCAGCGGCGCGCTGTTCCTGATCTTCGTGGTGCTCGGCTCGGTGGTGCCGGTGCCGTTCGTGGCGATCAGCCCGGGCCCGACCTACGACACGCTCGGTCGCGACGCCGCGGGCAACTCCGTCATCCAGGTCACCGGTCACCAGACCTTCCCGACCACCGGCGAGCTGCGGATGACGACCGTCTCCCTGCACGACGGCGTCACCCTCTTCCAGGGCCTCGGCTTCTGGGCGAGCGGGCGGTACGCGCTCGCGCCGCGCGAGGAGTACTTCAAGCCGGGCGAGACGAACGAGCAGGTCAAGCAGGAGAACATCCAACAGCTGCAGGACTCGCAGACCAACGCCCAGGTCGCCGCCCTGCGCAAGCTCGGCTACCCGATCAAGGTGCTGGCGAAGCAGATCGTCTCCGGCAGCCCGGCCGACCACGTGCTCTCGCCCGGCGACAAGCTGATCACCGTCAACGGCAAGAAGATCGTCGAGGCCGCCGACGTGCGGGCCGCGCTCACCGGCACCCTGCCCGGCCAGACCGTCCAGATCACCTTCCAGTCCGACGGCCAGCCCGAGCGGACCGTGCCGCTGACGCTCGCCGCGCGCCCGGACCGCAAGGAGGGCTTCATCGGCCTCACCGCGGTCGACCGGGCCGACGCGCCGTTCACCGTCAACATCTCCCTGCAGGACGTCGGCGGGCCGTCGGCCGGCCTGATGTTCACCCTCGCCATCATCGACCGGCTGCAGTCCGGCGACCTGGCGGGCGGCCGGCACATCGCCGGCACCGGCGAGATCACCGAGACCGGCGAGGTCGACCCGATCGGGGGGATCTCGTTCAAGGTCGTCGGCGCCCGTGAGGCGGGCGCCACCGACTTCCTGGTCCCCGAGCACAACTGCGCCGAGGCCAAGACCGCCGCGCCCGACGGGCTCAACCTCATCAAGGTGTCCACACTGGACGACGCGCTCGCGCAGCTGGCCAACCTGAAGGCGGGCCGGGCGACCGCCTCCTGCTAGGGCAGCAGCGTGGCCTTCAACGCCTCGACCAGATTCGGGGCCAGGTCGGGGCTTTCCACGATCTCGTCGACCGGTTCGTCGGTGCCGATCCCGCGCAGCCGCATCACGCAGGCGCCTTCGCCGTCGCGCAGGACCGCGGCCACCAAGCGGGCCTCCGTGCGCTGCGGGTGGTCGGCGGCCGCGCGGCGGAGGCTCTCCGCGTCCGCTTCGGCGACGTCCGGCAGCTCCGACTCCGAGCCCGGCGGGAGCACGATGATCTCCTGGGCCAGCGCGCACCCGATGACCAGGTCGGGCCAGGCGATCCGGCCCAGCGCCTCGGCCAGGTCGCCGTCGGGCAGCGCCTCCTGGGCCACCGGCGTCAGCGGGTTCGACCGGTCCAGCTGGCCGGCCAGCTCCGGCTGCTCGTCCAGCAGCGCCGCCGTCGGCACGAGCGCGAACAGCTGCGGCGGCTGGTCCCAGCCGCCCGCGGCCATGAACTCCTCGATTTCACGGGCGAGCGCGGCCACGCCGGCCTGTCGCGCTTCGTTCGCTGCCATGCGCCCATCGTGTCAGGTCGGCCGGCGCGGCGACGCCGCGAGTCCGGTTTGGGCGGGTCCCGGGAACTTCACCGGGCATCCGTAGAGTTAGGGAATCAGGGGGCGCACGCGCCCCTGCTCAAGTGTTGACGAAGACAGGAGCGTGTGCCGTGGCGACTCGGCCCCCGGTGAGCCTGCCGAAGCTGTCCCGGCGGAGCCGGATCCTCCTCATCATCGCCGCGGTGATCGTGCTGGCGCTGCTGCTCGGGGCCCGCCTCCTCGACACGTACGTCGATTGGCTGTGGTTCGGCGAAGTCGGGGCGCGGCCGGTGTTCACCACCCAGCTGATCACGAGAGTGATCCTCTTCTTCGCCGTCGGGCTGCTCGTCGGCGGCGCGCTGGCGATCAGCCTGATGATCGCCTACCGGACCCGTCCGGTGTTCGTGCCGATCTCCGGCGCCGACGACCCGCTGGCGCGCTACCGCTCCGCGATCGTCGCCCGGATCCGCCTGTTCGGCGTCGGCATCCCGGTGCTCACCGGCCTCATCGCCGGCCTGTCCGCCCAGGGCGACTGGCAGGTCGTGCAGCTGTTCCTGAACGGCACCTCGTTCGGCCAGACCGACCCCGAGTTCGGCAACGACGTCGGCTTCTACGCCTTCGACCTGCCGTTCTACAACTGGCTGCTCGGCTGGCTGTTCATCGCCGTCGTCATCTCCTTCTTCGGCGCGCTGATCTCGCACTACGTCTTCGGCGGCATCCGGCTGGCCGGCAAGGGCGGCCAGCTCGCCGGCCCGACCCGCGCGCAGCTCGCCATCACCGTCGGGCTCTTCGTGCTGCTGAAGGCGGTCGAGTACTTCTTCGACCGCTACAACCTGCTGCTGTCCGACCGCGACATGCCGCTGTTCGTCGGTGCCACCTACACCGACCTCAACGCGGTGCTGCCGGCCAAGCTGATCCTGCTGTGCATCTCGGTGATCTGCGCGATCGCGTTCTTCGCCGGCGCGTTCCTGCGCAACCTGCAGCTCCCGGCCATCGCCCTGGTGCTGCTGATCCTGTCGAGCATCCTCGTCGGCGTCGCGTGGCCCGCGATCCTCGACCAGTTCTCGGTCAAGCCGAACGCGAACGAGAAGGAAGCGACGTCCATCCAGCGCAACATGGACGCCACCCGCCGCGCGTACGGGCTCACCGACGTCCGGTACCAGCCCTACACCGGCAGTTCCGCCGCCACGCCGGACCAGATCAAGGCCGACAACGGGACGATGTCGAACATCCGGCTGCTCGACCCGAACATCCTCTCCGACACCTTCACCCAGCGCGTCGGCCGCGAGAACTTCTACGGCTTCCCGGCCAAGCTCGACATCGACCGGTACACCGTCGGCGGCGTGACCCAGGACTACATCGTCGCCGCCAAGGAGATCAAGACCGAGGGCCTGACCGGCAACCAGACCAGCTGGATCAACAAGCACCTCGTCTACACCCACGGCAACGGCTTCGTCGTCGCGCCAGCCAACACCATCGACCGCGCGGTCAAGGACGCCAACTCCGACGGCGGCTACCCGATCGCCACCACCAGCGACACCCAGAACCCCACCGGCGCCGGCGCGCCCGCCACCGGCCAGCCCGGCATCGAGGTCAAGGAACCCCGCATCTACTACGGCGAGCTGTCCGCCGCGGAATCCGACTACGCCATCGTCGGCGGCACGTCCGGCAACGCGCCCGGCGAATACGACACCGCCACCGACCGCTACAAGTACACGGGCACCGGCGGCGTCTCCGTCGACAACTGGTTCAACCGCCTCGCCTTCGCCGCCGAGTACGGCGAGCGGAACATCCTGTTCTCCGACGCCATCGGCGACAACTCGAAGATCATGTACAACCGCGACCCGCGCGACCGCGTCAGCAAGGTCGCGCCGTGGCTGACCCTCGACGGCGACCCGTACCCGGCGGTCGTCGACGGCAAGATCCAGTGGATCATCGACGGCTACACCACCCTCAACAACTTCCCGTACGCCCAGCAGACCCAGCTCGGCGCGGCCACCAACGACTCCCTCAACGGCGTCGCCCGGCAGGCCAACAGCTCCATCAACTACATCCGCAACTCGGTCAAGGCCACCGTCGACGCCTTCAACGGCACCGTGACGCTGTACTCGATCGACGACAAGGAACCGGTCCTCAACGCCTGGGAGAAGGTCTTCCCCGGGCTCGTGAAGCCCAGCTCCGAGATCTCCCCGGACCTGCGCGCCCACTTCCGCTACCCCGAGGACCTCTTCAAGATCCAGCGTGAACTGCTGTCGCGCTACCACGTCAGCAACCCGCAGGAGTTCTACTCCCAGCAGGCGTTCTGGAGCGTCCCGCAGGACCCGACGGCCGAAGGCGGCTCCAACCCGGCCGCGGCCGGCGCGGCCAACCAGCCCGGCTACTACGTCCTCGCCAACACCCCCGGCCAGACCAAGGCGACGTTCCAGCTGACCAGCTCCCTCACCGGCCTCCAGCGCCAGTACCTCGCGTCCTGGATGTCCGTGTCGTCCGACCCCGTCGACTACGGCAAGATCCGGGTCCTCCAGCTGCCCAGCGCGGCCACCGGAGCCACCCAGGTCGACGGGCCCGTCCAGGTCCAGAACCGGTTCCAGAGCGACTCCCGCGTCGCCCAGGACCGCACCCTGTTCAACAACCCCAACGTCACCCCCATCTACGGCAACCTGATCACGCTGCCGGTCGCCGACGGCTTCCTCTACGTCGAACCCGTCTACATCCGGCAGCGCAACCAGAACAGCTACCCGCAGCTGGCCCGCGTCCTCGTCTCCTACGGACCCAAGGTCGGCTACGGCGCCACCCTCCAGGAAGCCCTCGACCAGGTCTTCGGCGCCGGCACCGGCGAAGCCACCACCACACCACCCCAGGCCGGCCAGCCGACCACGACCCCGCCGTCGTCCACCAACCCCAACCCGACCACCACCCCGCCCGCCACCAACGGCGGCGGCAACGCAGCCCTCGACAAGGCCGTCACGGACATCCAAGCCGCCATCGCCAAGCTCAAAGCGGCCCAGCAATCCGGCAACTTCGCCGACCAGGGCGCGGCACTCGCCGCCCTCGACGCGGCGGCCCGAGCCTACGAAGCCGCCAAAACGGCAGCCCCCGGAACCACCACGCCACCGCCCAGCACCCAGCCCGGAGGGTGACGTCGGTAACGGGAACGGCACCTGCTTTGCACCCCCGCGAAACGAGGGCGTAAGGTGGGTGTCACGACGCGGGGTGGAGCAGCTCGGTAGCTCGCTGGGCTCATAACCCAGAGGTCGCAGGTTCAAATCCTGTCCCCGCTACAGAGGTTGGGAGGGGTGTGCGGACGGAGAACGTCCGCGCACCCCTCTTTCGCATTTGCTCTGGGGGTCGAACCCCCAGACCCCCGCCAGGGGGGCTTCGCCGCCCCTGGACCCCCCTGCGCGTGGTTGGGTTATGGGGTTAGCCAGTCTTTTGTTTCTCCTGTTGTGTTTGCTATGTAGCCGTCTGGGCGGACCAGGAGTCTTGTTGCGTCGGGGTAGGGGAGGTTTGGGGTTTCGGCTACTAGTACGTGTGGGTGGGGGCTTTTTGTGGGGGTTTTTGTTAGTAGGACCCAGTTTCCTTTGTGGAATAGGGTGCTTGCGTGGCCTTTGGGGTTTTGATGTCTGGTAGGCGGGTTCCTGCTGCTGGGTGGGGGTCTTGTGTTTCGTACTTGATGTTCAGGCCTGATATCAGGCCTGATAAGTGGTGCTGGACCTCGGGGATTTCTGTCAGGTCTCGGAAGAGGGCTCGCAGCGCCAGTTGGTTGGGGGTTGTGGGGATCAGGGCGTTTTGGGCCGCTATGTTGTCCAGGACCTGCTTGGCTACGGGGCGGCGCTCCTGCTCGTAGGTGTCCAGGAGGGTTGTGGGGGCCTGGTTGTGGAGGGTTGCTGCCAGTTTCCAGCCCAGGTTCATTGCGTCCTGGATGCCCATGTTGAGGCCCTGGCCTCCTGCCGGGAAGTGCGTGTGTGCTGCGTCGCCGGCCAGGAAGATTCGGCCCACCCTGTAGTTCTGGGCCAAGCGGCTGTCGTCCGAGAAACGGGATGCCCAGCGGATCTCCGCGATCTTTGCTTCCGGGCCGAAGCGTTCGGTGACCGCTTTGGCGACTTCGTCGGGGGTTACCTCGGCTCGGAGGTTTCGGGGGCGGTTCAGGCGGTCTCCGAACGTGATGCGGTACAGGTTCGGCTCGGCCAAGGGGATTACGCCGATGAACTTGCCCGGGCTTCCTGACGTCACCATGTCGGCCATCGAGCGCCACTGTGTCGGGGCTCCCGGTGGGGTTCGGGCGAACAGGACGTCCGCTGCTACGCCGTGGCCCTGACCCTCTATGCCCTCGAACGGCATCTTCAGGGCCTTTCGCACCGTGCTGCGGCCGCCGTCGCAGCCCACCAGGTACTTCGCTCTTATGAGCAGGTCTCCTGCTTCGACTGTGACGCCGGTTGCGTTCTGCGTGACGCTGGTCAGCTCGTGACCTCGCCTCACCTTCACGCCCTGCTCGGCCAAGCGCTCCTCCAGAGCCGCTTCGACCTCGGCCTGGGGGATACCCAACTGGTATGGGTGGCGGGTGTTCCAGCCCGCGTAGCTCACCGGGATCACCGCGAAGTGTCCGTCCGCGACAGTCGCGAACGAGCGGTCCTGCGCCCGGCCCAGCAACCCGCGCAGATCCAGGACTTCCGCGGTCCTCGGTTGCAGGTTCAAGGCCTTCGACAAGCCCGTTCGCTCGTGCATCCGCTCAAGCACCGAGGTGTCCACTCCGGCCAGTGCCAGCTCGTTCGCCAGCATCAGGCCCGTCGGGCCCGCGCCGGCGATCACCACCTCGGTCGTCAGCTCCGCCATCTCCCCAGCTCCTTAACAACGTTAAATTGACCTGCTCCGAGGATGCCCTTAACATCGTTAAGGTGTCAACCCCGGTGCTCGAGGAGACTGCGAAACATGGCCCTGACCAGGCAGGACATCGCCCGATCCGGGCTGAAGCTGCTCAACGACGTCGGTCTCAACGGGCTCACGCTCCGGCTGATCGCCGGTGATCTCGGCGTCAAGGCGCCCGCGCTGTACTGGCACATGAAGAACAAGCAGGAACTGCTCGACGAGATGGCCACGCAGATGTACCGCGATTCCGCGGCCGATCGTGAGCCGCCGGCGTCGCTGGGGGAGTGGGAAGGCGTCGCGCACGGCGCGCGGGCGCTGCGGCGGATGATGCTCGCCTATCGCGATGGCGGAAAGGTTTTCGCTGGTACCTACCTCGCCGACACCGATCTCATCGGTCCGCACCCGTTGCGCCGGAGCATCGAAGCCGGGCTCGACGAGAGGCTTGCCAGCCGGGCAACTTTCACCGTCTACTGCTACGTCGTCGGCTACGTCATCGAAGAGCAAGCTGTCCGGCCCATGGCCGGGGAGTTCGACGAGCGGTACCGCGAGTCGGCCGGCGAGGCCGTGCTGGGCGACGCCGACGCGCGGTTCGAGGACGGGCTGGCGATGGTCCTGAGTGGAGCCCGGCAGTGGCTCGAGACGGCGTAAGGGCAGGTCAGGGCGTTTGGGTACCCCGGTGTTCGGCCCATGGCGACGCCATGTAATCTATTCAAGTACCACAACGGCGCGGGGTGGAGCAGCTCGGTAGCTCGCTGGGCTCATAACCCAGAGGTCGCAGGTTCAAATCCTGTCCCCGCTACCACCAAGAGGCACGTTCTCGGGAAATCCGGGAACGTGCCTCTTTTTTCATGCCGGAACGGCTTTCGCTGCGGACTTTTCCGCCTGATCCGCGAAAAACTGCGGATCCCACGATGTGGACGCACCGGGCACGCGGTTGCGGTGCGTGTCCGCGGTGCGCCAAGCCGGGGAGTACCGCCCGGCGAACTCACCTGCCTGGAGGTGCCGGAGCGGTTCGCGTGCGTCTGGTTGGACCAAAAAAACCTGGGAGCGGTTGCAGAGCGTATTCAGGTCCACAGTGGACCGGCTCGCATTGGGCCGAACGAGGGGATCTCACTAGCCACAATGGACAGATCCGCTGACCACTGTGGACACAGCGGCCGATAAGTGGGAATCTAGGGGGCGTGTCCGAATTGAATGCAACAGCCGCCGCCCTGCTCGGTCTGCTCCACGACGGTCCCGCCACCGGCGGGCAGCTCGTCGCGGGAGCGGGTGAGCGTTTCGGCGCCTTCTTCAGCGTCACCCGCAGCCAGGTGTACCGGGAGCTCCCGGCGCTGTCCAAGGAAGGCCTCGTCCGGCTCGGCAAGCAGGGCCCGCGCTCCAGTCAGCAGTACCTGATCACCGCCGCCGGCAAGAAGGCCTTCAAGGCCTGGCTGACGTCCGAAGCCGGCCCCGACCACCTGCGCAGCCCGCTCATCCTGCGGCTCGTGCACGCCGGGTCGTTGACGGCGAAGCAGCGCCAGTCGCTGCTCGAGTCGGCCCGGACGAGCTACAGCCAGCAGCTCGACGACGCGCGGGCGGCCACCAAGGCGGCCGAAGGGCCGTACGAAAAGGCCGTCGCCGAGTTCGCCCAAGCGCAGGCCAAGGCCGCGCTCAAGCTGCTCGACGCCATCCCCGCGGCCTGAGGTTCGCGCGCCCACGACCGGTCCTCGCAACCGGTCGTGGGTTTTGCCGTAACCTTGACAAACGTGAGTGATGAGTTCGACGCGGCACTGAGGGACCTGACCGGCAAGCTGACGCAGATCGAGTCGGTGATGGACCTGGCTGCACTGCGTGCCCAGGTGGCCGACCTGGAGCAGCAGGCATCGAGCCCCACCCTCTGGGACAACCCGGAGGCGGCCCAGCAGGTCACCAGCCAGCTGTCCCACCGGCAGGGCGAGCTGCGCCGGGTCTCCGACCTGCGCCAGCGGCTCGACGACCTCGGCGTGCTGTACGAGCTCGCCGAGGCCGAGGGCGACTCCGGCAGCATGGCCGAGGCCGAGAGCGAGCTCGCCGACCTCGGCAAGGCCATCGACGGCCTCGAGGTCCGCACCCTGCTCTCCGGCGAGTACGACGACCGCAACGCCGTCGTCACCATCCGCTCCGAAGCCGGCGGCGTCGACGCGGCCGACTTCGCCGAGATGCTGCTGCGCATGTACCTGCGCTGGGCGGAACGCCACGGCTACCCGACCGACGTCTACGACATCTCCTACGCCGAAGAGGCGGGCATCAAGTCGGCGACGTTCAAGGTCAGCGCCCCCTACGTCTACGGCACCCTGTCCGTCGAGCAGGGCACCCACCGGCTCGTCCGGATCTCGCCGTTCGACAACCAGAGCCGCCGCCAGACGTCGTTCGCGCACGTCGAGGTGCTGCCCGAGGTCGAAGAGGTCGACCACGTCGACATCCCGGAAAAGGACATCCGGGTCGACGTCTACCGCTCGTCGGGCCCCGGTGGGCAGAGCGTCAACACGACCGACTCCGCCGTCCGCATCACCCACCTGCCGACGAACATCGTCGTCTCCTGCCAGAACGAGAAGTCGCAGCTGCAGAACAAGGCGGCCGCGATGAAGGTCCTCCAGTCGCGGCTGCTGCAGCGCAAGAAGGAAGAAGAGCGCAAGGAGATGGACGCGCTCAAGGACGGCGGCTCCAGCTGGGGCAACCAGATGCGCTCCTACGTGCTGCACCCGTACCAGATGGTGAAGGACCTGCGGACCGAGTTCGAGGTCGGCAACCCGACCGCGGTGCTCGACGGCGACATCGACGGCTTCCTCGACGCCGGCATCCGCTGGCGGGTGCAGAGCGCTTGATCGGCGCGGCGGGTGTTGGCGTGACCGCTCACCGTACGCAAACACCCGCTGCTCCACCCGGGTGCACCGGGCAACCGGGGCTTCACGAGACCGGTGGGTAGTATGCCGAATCGTGATCCGGCTCGAAGAGGTTTCCAAGGTCTACAAGACCTCGACGCGGCCCGCGCTCGAGCGGGTGTCCGTCGACATCGAAAAGGGTGAGTTCGTCTTCCTCATCGGTCCCTCGGGATCGGGGAAGTCGACCTTCCTCCGGCTCCTGCTGCGCGAAGAGGTGCCCAGCAAGGGGCGCGTGATGGTGTCCAACTTCGACGTCGCCAAGCTGGCCCGCCGCCGGGTCCCCCGCCTGCGGCAGACCATCGGCTGCGTCTTCCAGGACTTCCGCCTGCTGGCGAACAAGACCGTCGCGGAGAACGTCGCGTTCGCCCTCGAGGTCATCGGCAAGCCGGGCCCGACCATCAAGAAGGTCGTCCCCGAGGTGCTGGAGCTCGTCGGCCTCGACGGCAAGGCGGACCGGCTCCCCAACGAGCTCTCCGGTGGTGAGCAGCAGCGCGTCGCGATCGCGCGCGCGTTCGTGAACCGGCCGCTGGTGCTGCTCGCCGACGAACCGACCGGGAACCTGGACCCCGACACCAGCCAGGACATCATGCTGCTGCTGGAGCGGATCAACCGCACCGGCACGACCGTCCTGATGGCGACCCACGATCACTCCATCGTGGACTCCATGCGGCGCCGAGTGGTCGAGCTGCAGCTCGGCCGGGTGATCCGCGACGACGCCCGTGGCGTCTACGGCATCGGTCGCTGAGACCCGTCCACCCCGCACCGACCCCGACCCCAAGGACCTGCACCCGCCATGCGCGCCAGTTTCGTCTTCAGTGAGGTAGTCACCGGCCTGCGCCGGAACGTCACGATGACCATCGCGATGATGCTGACCACGGCCGTGTCGCTCGCCATGCTCGGCGGCGGCCTCCTCGCCGTGCGGACGATCGACAAGATGAAGGCCAACTTCCTCGCCGACGTCGAGGTTTCGGTCTACCTCACCGACGACATCAGCGCGGGCGACAAGAACTGCACGCAGGCCCTGTGCCAGTCGCTGCGGACGTCGTTGCAGAGCAACAACGGTGTCGAGTCGGTCGTGTTCGAGAACCGCGAACAGGCCTTCGACCGGTTCAAGAAGATCTTCGAGAGCCAGCCGGAGCTGATCGCGCTCACCGGTCCCGAGTCGCTGCCCGCGTCGCTGCACGTGAAGCTGAAGGACCCGGACCGCAGTGACGCGATCGTCCAGGAGTACGCGAGCAAGCCGGGCGTGCGGAAGGTCGACGACCAGAAGAAGTTCCTCGACCGCGTGTTCAACGCCTTCAACGGCGTCCGCAACATGGCCTTCGGCGCCGCGCTCATCATGGCCATCGCCGCGCTGCTGCTGATCGCGAACACGATCCAGGTGTCGGCGTTCACCCGCCGCACCGAGGTCGGCATCATGCGGCTCGTCGGCGCGACGCGGTGGTACACGCAGCTGCCGTTCCTCCTGGAGGCGGTGGTCGCCGGCGCGGTCGGTGCGATCCTCGGGATCATCATGCTGATCATCACCAAGGCCGGCTTCCTCGACTCGGTGTTCACCGGGGACGTGTTCCCGAAGATCACCATGCTGGAACTGCTGTTCCCGGTCGCGCCGATCCTGCTGGCGGTGTCCGTGGTGATCTCCGCCATCACCGGGTACGTCACGCTGCGGCTGTACGTCCGGCACTAGGTCAAACCGGCTGCTTGCCGCCCGGAGAATCACGTAGAGTGGTCGTATGCCCAAGGAACGTGGCCAGAAGGTGATCGTGTCGAACCGCAAGGCGCGGCACGATTACTCCATCCTCGACACCTACGAGTGCGGTCTCGTGCTCGTCGGCACCGAGGTCAAGAGCCTGCGCGAGGGCAAGGCGTCGCTGGCGGACGCGTTCGCGACCGTCGACGACGGCGAAGTCTGGCTGCGCAACGTGCACATCCCGGAGTACACGCAGGGCACGTGGACCAACCACATGCCGCGGCGGACCCGGAAGCTGCTGCTGCACAAGCGGGAGATCGAGAAGCTCATCGGCAAGACCAAGGAGAGCGGGCTCTCGCTGGTGCCGCTGTCGATGTACTTCAAGGACGGCAAGGTCAAGGTCGAGATCGCGCTGGCCCAGGGCAAGAAGGCCTACGACAAGCGGCAGACGCTCGCCAAGCGCGACGCCGAGCGCGACATCAGGAAGGCCATGGGCCGCGCGCTGAAGGGCCGGTTCACGGAGTGACGGCCGGCCCGGCTTCCGATTCCGACGTCGCGCGGTGGGCGGCTTCGCTGGGCCTGCCCGGCCTGGTCGACCTGCACGTCCACTTCCTGCCCAAGCCGGTGATGGACAAGGTCTGGGCGTACTTCGACCGGGCCTCGACGCACTACGGCACCGAGTGGCCGGTGTTCTACCGGACGTCCGAAGAGGAGCGGCTGGAGACGCTGCGCTCGCTCGGCGTGACCCGCTTCGCGCCGCTGGTCTACCCGCACAAGCCGGGGATGGCCCAGTGGCTCACGGACTGGGCGCTCGAGTTCGCCGCGCGGGTGCCGGACGCCGTGCCGACCGGGACGTTCTACCCCGAACCGGGCGCGGGGTCCGCTGTGGACGGTGCGCTGCGAGCCGGCGCCCGCGTGTTCAAGGCGCACGTGCAGGTGGGCGCGTACGACCCGCGTGACGACCTGCTCAAGCCGGTGTGGGGCGCGCTCGCCGACGCCGGCGTTCCCGTCGTCGTCCACTGTGGACACGGTCCGTTGCGGGGCGACTTCACCGGGTTGTCGGTCTTCGAAGAGGTGCTGGCGCAGCACCCGAACCTGACGGCGGTGCTCGCGCACGCGGCGATGCCAGAGTTCGCGACGGCCTTCGAGCTGCTGGCGAAGTACCCGCGGGTGCACCTGGACACCACGATGGTGGGCGTCCCGTTCTCCGAGGCGATGTCGCCGCTGCCGCCGGACTGGACGGCGCGGCTGGCGGAGTTCCCCGATCGCGTGGTGCTCGGCACGGACTTCCCGAACATCCCGTACTCCTACGCGACGCAGCTGCAGGCGATCGCCGGCTGGGCGGCAGCCGACGATCGCCTGGGTGAGCCGTTCCTGCGGGCGGTCCTGCACGACACCCCGCTCCGGCTGCTCGGCGCCTCGTGAGTGGTAAGGCGAGTTAGAACTCGCCTTACCACTCACGACCGGGTCAGCGCTTGAGGGCGGCTCGCTCGCTGACCGCGACCGCGCGGCCCAGCAGCCGGGTGCCGACGACGGCGACCGGGAGCGGCTTACTCGCCAGCAGGAACCCGGCCGTCGCCAGGACCACCCACGGCACCGGGCCGTGCGCGATGCCGTCGGACAGCGGGGCGAACCCGTGGGCCGCCAGGCCGAGCAGGCCGCCGGCGATCAGCACGCCCGCCGCGACCAGCTGCGGGATCCCGGCGGCGACGCCGGCGGTGTCGCGCTGCATCTCGAACTGGGCGAACAGCCGCAGCAGGCCGAGCAGCACCAGGCCGCACACCGCGAACCACGCGGGCGCCATGACCAGCCAGAACACCGAGCCCGGCGCCGGGGTCTCGTAGCCGAGGCCGTAGACCGTCACCCCCGCCACGACGATCAGCGCCGGCATGTGCCAGAGGTAGACGCTCATGAACCGGGCTCCGAGCCAGCCGAGGGCGTGGCCCACGCCCGGCCGGGCCGCGAACGCGTTGAGCTGCGGGCGGAAGGCCAGCAGCAGCCCGATCTGGCCGACGGCGAGGAAGGCGAGCAGCACGGTCGGCGGGCTCATGTTCGACACCGGCGCCCCCGGCATGCCGATCATGCTGGCCGGGTACGGCCCGAAGGCGACCATCAGCGCGGTGACGCCGAAGCCGGCGGCCGAGAGCGTCAGCGCGGCGCGGCGGGTCAGCGAGCCGAGGCGGCCTTCGACGTAGTGGAAGCCCAGCTGGTGCACCGCGACCCAGACGAAGACGGCGTTGGCGTACCCGACGTAGCCGAGGTCGTTGAAGCGCGCGACGTCGACGAGGACGCCGGCCACCCCCATGACCAGCGGGACCTTCAGCCCCCAGCGCCGGTGCGCGGCGACCATGAGGGGCGTGAGCAGCACGACGAGCACGTACACGGCGAGGAACCACAGCAGCTGCGCGGCGATCGCACTGGCGACCTGCAACGGCTGCTGCGGCACGCCGAGCCCGCGCAGGAAGTCCGGCATGACGAGCCAGACGGCCATCAGCGGCAGCACCGGCACCATCAGGCGCTTGAGCCGCGCGCCCAGCCACTGGCGCGCAGAGTCCGCGCGCCGGAAGGAGATCAGGTTCGCCGCGCCCCCGGCGAAGAAGACCAGCGGCATGACCTGACTGAGCCAGGTGACGACCCACCAGCCGGGTGTGGCGAGCGCGTTGCCGGTGGCGAGGTGGCCGTCGGAGTAGGACAGCACCGGCATGGTCCAGTGCTGGGCGATGACGGCGAGGATGGCCCCCGCCCGGACGACGTCGAGGAACCTGTCCCGGCCGCCGCTCGCGATCCCCTGGCTTGTCTGCATGCCGTTCAGCCTGGCCGTTCCGACCTGGCGGAACAGCGGTGCTGACCGGTCTTTCCGGGGTGCTGTTCACCCCCGGTGGCTCCGGGGGTTCTCCCTACCTCGAGCCGTCGGGCTCCGGTTCGTGCTGCGCCGCCGCGACCCGGTACTCCCAGCCCGTCTCGGTCAGGCCGAGCTCGTAGCGGGTTTCGATCTTCGGGCCGCCGTGCAGGTGGATGTGCCGGATGACGGTGCCGGGCACCGGCTCGGCGTCCCCGAGCTCCTGGACGCGGCCGTCGAGCGGGCCGCCGAAGAAGCGGACGCAGCGGGTCTCGTCGGACATCTGCGCGCTCCTCTCGCCGACAGTCCGCTCATGGTAGGTGAGCGCTCACAGTGGTGCCGCCCGCGGAACGGGTGACCCCGCGTCCACCCTACGGGACCTGCGGTCACGGTCCGTCGCCGCGAGCCGGGGTGGCGGCACTAGGCTCGAGCCCGTGATCGGATCGCCACGCCTCCCGGGACTCACGCTGGCGGACGCCGACCGGCTGGTGGACGCCGCCCTGGCGGCCGGGGCGGAGCGCGGGTTCCCGCCGCTGGCCGTGGCCGTGCTCGACGTCACCGGCGAAGTCATCGCGCTGCGCCGCGCCGACGGCGGGATGCCGATGACCAGCCGGATCGCCGTGGCCAAGGCTCGCACCGCGCTGCTCACGCTGAAGCCTTCCGGCGGGCTGGAGCTGCCCGGTCCGATCGTCGACGGCATCCAGCACCTCTTCCACGGCGACTACGTCCCGTACGCCGGCGGGGTTCTCGTCACCGACGGCGAGGTGGTCCTCGGCGCCGCCGGAGCCTCCGGCGCGCACGCCCGCGAGGACGAGGAGGCGGTGCAGGTCGCCGTCGAACGGTGGCGGGCTCAGCGGCCCAGGTAGGTCAACACCGCCCGCACGCGGCGGTGTTCCTCCGCGCTGGCTTCCAGCCCGAGCTTCGAGAAGATGTTGCCGATGTGCTTCTCCACCGCGCCGTGCGAGACCACCAGCGAGTTCGCGATCGCGGTGTTCGACAGGCCCTGCGCCATCAGGCCGAGGACCTCGGACTCGCGGGCGGTCAGCGCGTCCAGCGGGTTGCGGCGGCCGCGAGCCATCAGCTGCGCGATGACGTCGGGGTCGATCGCCGTGCCGCCGCCGGCCACCCGGCGGACCGCGTCCACGAAGTCCACGACGTCGGCCACGCGCTCCTTCAGCAGGTAGCCGACCCCGCCGGCACCGCCGGAGAGCAGCTCCACCGCGTAGGACTCCTCGACGTACTGCGACAGCACCAGCACCGGCAGCCCCGGCACCTCCTTGCGCGCCGCCAGCGCGGCGCGCAGCCCCTCGTCGGTGAACGTCGGCGGCATCCGGACGTCGACGATCGCGAGGTCGGGACGGTGCTCGGTGACCGCGCCGAGCAGGTCGTCCCCGTTGTCGACGGCCGCGACCGTCTCGATCCCCTCATCGGCGAGCAGGCGCGTGACCCCCGCCCGCAGCAGGACGGCGTCCTCGGCGATGACTACCCGCATCCGGCCCCCAGGTTCGTGGTTGAACGGGGTCCAGCCTATTCACCACTGGCAGGGCAGGTCAGCCCGGATCACGGTCGGCCCGCCGACCGGGCTGACCACGGTGATCACGCCGTCGATCGTCGCCGCGCGGTCCGCCAGCCCGGCCAGCCCGCCGCCGGGCCGCACCTCCGCGCCGCCGTGGCCGTTGTCGGTGATCTCGACGACGACGTGGTCGTCGGTCCGCCACACCTTCACGCCCGCTTCGGACGCTCCGGAGTGCTTCGCGATGTTGGTCAAGGTCTCGCCGACGATGAAGTACGCCGTCGTCTCCACCGCGGCCGGCGGCCGCGGCTCGACGTCCACCCGCACGTCGACCGGGATCGGCGACTTCGCCGCCTGCGCCGACAGCGCCGCGTCCAGCCCCCGGTCGCCGAGGACGGCGGGATAGATGCCGCGGGCGAGGTCCCGCAGTTCCGAGACGGCGAGCTTCGCGTCCGAGTGCGCCTCGTCGATCAGCTCCCGCACCGCCTGCGGGTCGTGGTCGAACTTCGACTTCGCCCGCCCCAGGCTCATCGCGACGGCCACCAGCCGCTGCTGGGCACCGTCGTGCAGGTCACGCTCGATGCGCCGGCGTTCGGCTTCGGCCGCGTCGACACCACGGGCCCGCGACGCCTGCAGCCGCTCGGCCTTCTGCTCCAGCCGCTTCGTGCGGTCCGGGCCCAGCAGCGCCAGGGCCAGCTCGCCGTGCAGGTACCCCAGCCACGGCGTCACCCAGATCGCCATCGGCAGCAGCACGATCGACGCCAGCGCGATCGCGAGCTCCGCGCACGCCAGCGGGAACGCCGCCATCAGGTAGGCGAGGTCACGCCACGTCGTCGGGTCGCTCAACCGGGTGACCCACCGCCGCAGCAGGGGGAGCCCTTCGACGGGCCGGCGCTCCACCCGCGGCAGCGGCACGCTCAGCATCCGGCCCGCCCAGCCGCGCTCACGGTCACCCGACCAGCGGACGAAGCTCGTCGTCGCCAGCAGGATCGGGAACCCGACCCAGATCACCGCCGTGGAGACACCCACCCCGACGCCGACCACGATCAGCACGAACTGCAGGAGCCGGAAGACGAAGCTGACGATCATGTAGAGAATCGTGCGAGCCGGGTGCGGCCGCGGGTGGTCCAGTGCACGTACGTCGGTCATCCCGCCACCAGGTTCTTCTCTTCCGCGTCTTCCCACCAGCGCTCCATCCGGTGACGCTGCGCCACGGTCGGCCCCAGCAGCGCGTTCGCCAGCCGGGCGTGCGTCCCCGCCAGCGCCTTCGTCAGCGCGACCGACAAGGCGACGAACAACACCCCCAGTGCCGCCCACGGTAGCGCCTCGACGGTCGAGTCCACGGTCAGCCAGGGCACGTCCCACGCCGGGAAGTGATAGGCACCGCCCGGCAGCCACCGGAAGTAGATCGGCAGCCCCGCCAACGCCAGGCTCGTCGACCAGAACGCCGTCACCAGCACGAACTCGACGAGACCAACCGGGAACAGGAGCGCGAAGTACGTGAAGTCCCGCCAGGTCGAAGGGTCCTTCAGCCGAGCCTTCCACCGCGCGGCCTGCTTCCCGGCCGGCAACGGCAGGTAAGGAAGGTCGATGTAGCGATCCAGCAGCGCATAGACCCGCGCCCGCTCCAGCCGAGCACCCCCACGCACGGCAAGCACGACCAGAGCGAGCAGACCGACACCCACCCACACCACCGCCGTCCCCACACCGGCCGACACGAACGCGGCGAGGAACCCGAACGCCAGCACCCCCAACGGCAGGTTCATCAGCAAGAACACCACCGAACCACCGAACGGCGGATCCCGCCTGTCGCTCACCATGACCGCGCTCCCTTCACCGAGAACCAGCATCGCGGTTCCCCGAGATCGGCGACATGGTGCGAGCGGGCATCCCCGCGGTAGGGCTGACCCCACCCCACCCGGACTAAAGAGCTGGCGCCGGGCGTTATGATGAACAGGTTGTGATCCCGACAAGGGGGTGAACGGTTTCGACTTTGGACGTCGAGTCAGGGGAAGCGTGCCGGTGCAGGCGAGAGACCACCGTAAGCGTCATCGCAAACCAATAAGCGCCGACTCCAGTCAGCGCGAGTTCGCCCTCGCCGCCTGAGCGAGTGCGACTCTGTCGGCCCGGGTTCGCCTCCGACCCGGGTACCGGCATCAGCTAGGAGGCTCAGCGACTGTCCCGGCCACGGGGAACAGTCGTGAAGCAAACAGTGGCTGGGCTCGTCACCTCAGCTTGTTCGCGTGATTGAGGGAGCCAAGCAGAGACGTAGCGGACTGCGCACGGAGAAGCCCTGTCAAGACGCCAGAGGACCCGGGTTCAATTCCCGGCACCTCCACTTCGAGAAGGCCCACGCCCCTTCGGGGCTGGGCCTTCTCTCGTTTCGTTCGTGTTCTCTGGGGGTCGAACCCCCAGACCCCCGCCAGGCGGGCTTCGCCCCCTGGACCCCCTTCTCCGAGGCTTCGCCCCGGGCCCTCTCTGGCGTCGGGGCTTCGCCCCTGCCTGACCTTGGGGCTTCGCCCCTTGCCCCTCCGGGCTTCGCCCGGCCCCCGCTTCGCCTTCGGGCTTCGCCCTAACCCCTTCCGGGTTTCGCCCTGCCCTCGCAGCTCTCCGGGCTTCGCCCGGGCCCCGCCTCGCCTCGGGGCGAAGCCCCGAGGCAGCCTCGGCCTCGGAGCCCGCGTCCCGGCGGCCTCTCCCCAAAGCCGGGCAGGCTCCTGCCAACCCCTCCCGCACCCGCTGCGCGGCTCCCGCACCCAGCCCCCGCCCCAGCCGCGCCCACCCCCGCCTGACGCGAGGGGTCACGAGAACCGGCGCCGACGAGGACCCAGACCTCCCCCGCACCCCGATCCGAAGCCAGAACACGGCCGGCAGCGCCGGGTCAAGGCACGCTTTCCCGCCTTGACGCGGCGCTGCCGGCCGTAGTCACAATGACAGCTTCGGGGTGCCGGAAGGCCCCAGAGAACATCGCTACGAAGAGCGACCAGGGGCCTGTGGCCGAACCCACTTGCGAGTGAAGTTTTTGTGAGTGTCATGCTTAGGGTCCGACCATGGCTCCGCACCCGTGGGGTCGGAAGTAGGTGGCCAGATGACCTGGGCCCGGCGTAGTGGCAGCTCTCTTGCCAATGATGATGACAGCCGGATGGGGGTTATCCGGGCCGAAGAGGCTGTTCGGCTTGCCGAACAGAACGATCGGGCCGTTCTCACCGTTGCCGGGCACTCCTCGGATGTCCGGGACTGCACCGAGCTGCTTGCCATGCTCGGGCTCGATGTCGAGCGGCGACACAAGACCGCCTGAGTCACGTCAGGTCCGCTGCGTGGACCACCTTGTTCCGGCCCGTTGCCTTTGCGTGGTAGAGCGCCGTGTCCGCTGCGTCCAGTAGACGCTTCAGGGACGTGCCTGCCTTCGGGTAGGTCGCTATGCCGATCGAGACCGACAGGCCCGTTATCGGCAACTGGCCCACCGGGACCGTCAGCGTGCTCACGGCGTTGCGGATGCGCTCGGCCACCGCCGCCGTCTCCGGGTGGGCCAGGCCCGGCAGGAGGACCACGAACTCCTCGCCGCCGAATCGGCCCACCGCGTCCGCCCGGCCGCGGACCGCCGACGTGATCGTGTGCGCCACCGCGTGGAGGACCGCGTCGCCCGCCAGGTGGCCGTAGGTGTCGTTGACCTGCTTGAAGTGGTCCAGGTCCAGCATCAGCAGACCGAACGAGGTGGCGCGGCGGCGGGCGTCCCTGAGCGTTCGCTCGGCCAGTTCGCGCCAGCCCCCGGCGTTGTACAGCCCAGTCTTCTCGTCGCGGTGTGCCGCCACCTCCAGCTGCTTCACCAGCACCGTCCGGTGCAGCAGCAGGACCGGCGGCAGCACGAGCGCCGTCAACCCCGGCAACGTCACCAGCGTCACCGCGTTGAGTGCGCCCAGGCAGAGCGTGGTCAGTTCCAGGCCGTTGTCCGACCACGTGCCGAACAACGCCAGCGGTGTCCGGCCCACCTCGCGGCGGGCCGGGAGCACCAGCAGCGCGTTCACCAAGAAGAACGTCAACGCCGCCGCCACCACCGCCGAAGCGCCACCCCAGCCGCGTGCGATCGCCGCCCGGACGTCCTCGACGCCGGTCAGCCGCAACACCCCCTGCGCCGCGTAGCAGGACAGCAGGATGATCGCCGCGTTGCTCACCGTGCGCCACGCCGGTACCCGCCGCAGGCGGAACCAGCTGCGCAGGGCCAGGTGCAAGTACAGGCCGCCGACCAGTGCCGCCAGCAGCAGCGGCGGGAGCAGCAGCACTCCGGCGAACGTCCACGCCGACGTCATGTTGATGTGCGGTGCCGCCGACATCCGGCGCTGGTTGCGCTCCACCCGCCGGCCGGTCTCCGCCTGGGCCACCCCGAGCAGCAGCAGCGCCCCCAGCACCAGCAGCATCCGGCGGTCGGCCGGCTGCGGGACCGGTCGCAGCGCCAGCACCACCGCCACGGCCTCCGTCAGCAGGCAGTAACCGACCACCCGCGGACCCTGCCGCCACAACCCCCACCGCGCGGGTGGAACGAGGGCACGGCCCAGCCGCACCTTCGCCGCACGCGCGTCATCCATCGCTGGTATCCCTCGGAACCGCTGCTCAGCCACGGTAGAGAGCTGACGGAGCGGAATCGAGGCGTCCACGTTCCAGTTGCCCCGATCGCACCAGCGGGTCAACCCGGGTGGCCGCCGATCCGGGTGGTCAGCTCGGCCGCCGTGGCCGCCACTTCCGCCGCCAGGTCCGGCCACGTCTCCCGGCACGGCTCGGCCGCGCAGTGGTGGCGGAGGGTCACGCTGATCGCGGCCAGCGGGCGGGCGCCGTGGTCGAAGACCGGGCAGGCCACCGAGGCGAAACCCGCCGTGACGTGGCCGTCCTCGACCGACCAGCCGAGACGGCGTTCCGCGGTGAGGGTGCGGCGCAGCTCGGCCAGGGTCCGCGGGCCGCGGCCGGTGCGGAGGACGAACGCCGTCGCCGACGGGAACAGCGCGCGGACGTGCGGCGCCGGCAGGTGCCGCAGGATCGCCCGGCCGGACGCGGTCAGCTGACCCGGCAACCGGACGCCGACCTCCGTCACCAGCGTCTCCGGGCGTGCCGGGCGCTCCTTGATCAGGTACAGCGACTCGTTGCCGTGCAGGACGCCCAGGTGGGCGGTGTGCCCGACGCGGTCGACCAGCTTGCGCAGCAACGGGCCGGCCAGCCGCTCCAGCGGGTCGTGGCGCAGGTAGGCCGAGCCCAGCTCGAAGGCGGCGATGCCCAGGCCGTAACGGCGTTCGGCGGGGAGGTGGACGACGAAGCCGGCGGCCTCCAGCTCGTTGAGCAGGTGGTAGGTCGTGGACCGGGGGAGGCCGGCTTCGCGGGCGATCGCCGCCGCGGTGACCGGGCCCGGGCGCGTGGCCAGCAGGCGCAGCACCGCCAGCCCGCGGCGCAGCGCCGGGACTTCGCTGCTCTCGCCCATGCACCGAGCCTACGTCTGGGATACCAGACAGAACCACTCGGTGGGGCATCCCACCAGCGGTTCCGAAGGGGTGCAATGAGCCCATGCCGGAAAAAGTGCTTCTGGGGCCGGAACCGCTGACCGCCGCCCAGGTCGTCGACGTCGTCCGCGGCCACGCGCCCGTCGGGCTCGCGGACGCCGCCGAGAAGAACCTCGCCGCGACCCGTCAGCACATCGAGAACCTCGCCCACGCCGTCACGCCCACCTACGGCGTCTCGACCGGCTTCGGCGCGCTCGCCACCCGTCACATCCCCGTCGAGAGCCGGACCGCGCTGCAGCGGAGCCTCATCCGCTCGCACGCCGCCGGCGCCGGGCCCGCGGTCGAGCCCGAGGTCGTCCGGGCGCTGATGCTGCTGCGGCTGCGGACCCTCGCCAGCGGGTACACCGGTGTCCGGCCGGGGACCGCGCAAGCGCTTGCGGCCCTGCTGAACGCCGACATCACCCCGATCGTCCACGAGTACGGCTCGCTTGGCTGCTCCGGCGACCTCGCGCCCCTCGCCGCCGTCGCGCTCGCGCTCATGGGGGAGGGCGAAGTGACGTACCGCGGCGAAGTGATGAAGGCGGCAGACGCGCTGAAGCACGCCGGCATCGAGCCGGTCGTGCTCGCCGAGAAGGAGGGGCTCGCCCTCACCAACGGCACCGACGGCATGCTCGGCATGCTGCTGCTCGCCGCCGCCGACCTGCACCGGCTCTTCGACGTCGCCGACCTGACGGCCGCGATGAGCGTCGAGGCCCTGCTCGGCACCGACCGCGCCTTCGCCGCCGACCTCCAGGCCCTGCGGCCGCATCCCGGGCAGGCGACGTCCGCGGCGCGGATGTGGCAGGCGCTGCAGGGCTCGAAGATCGTCGAAAGCCACCGCGGCCCGGACTGCAACCGCGTCCAGGACGCCTACTCGCTGCGTTGCGCCCCGCAGGTCCACGGCGCCGCGCGGGACAGCCTCGCGCACGCCGAGCTCGTCGGGGAGCGCGAGCTGATGTCCGCTGTGGACAACCCGGTCGTCCTCGCCGACGGCCGCGTCGAGTCCAACGGCAACTTCCACGGCGCGCCGGTCGCCTACGTGCTCGACTTCCTGGCCATCCCGGTCGCCGACGTCGCCAGCATCGCCGAGCGCCGCACCGACCGGATGCTCGACAAGGCGCGTTCGCACGGCCTGCCGCCGTTCCTCGCCGACGACCCCGGCGTCGACTCCGGGCACATGATCGCCCAGTACACCCAGGCCGCCGTGGTCAGCGAGCTCAAGCGGCTCGCCGTGCCGGCGTCCGTCGACTCCATCCCGAGCAGCGCCATGCAGGAGGACCACGTCTCCATGGGCTGGTCGGCCGCGCGGAAGCTGCGCAAGGCCGTCGACGGCCTGACGACCGTCCTCGCCATCGAGCTACTGACGGCGGCCCGGGCGCTGGACTTCCGCGCGCCGCTGGAGCCGTCGCCGGTCACCGGCGCGGTGCGCGACCTGCTCCGCACGAAGGTCGCGGGCCCCGGCCCGGACCGGCACCTGGCGCCCGAGATCGCGGCCGCCGAAGAACTCGTCCGCTCCGGCGCCGTCCTCGACGCCGCCCGTCTGGAGGTCTGATGCCCCGCGTCGTCCGTGCCGCCCGCGGCACCCAGCTCACCGCCAAGTCGTGGCAGACCGAAGCCGCGCTGCGGATGTTCCACAACAACCTCGACCCCGACGTCGCCGAGCGGCCCGAAGACCTCGTCGTCTACGGCGGCACCGGCAAGGCCGCGCGCAACTGGGCCAGCTTCGACGCGATCACCCGCGAACTGACCACTTTGGATATCGACGAGACGCTGCTGGTGCAGTCGGGCAAGCCGGTCGGCGTGTTCCGCACCCACGAGTGGGCGCCGCGCGTGCTGATCGCGAACTCGAACCTGGTCGGCGACTGGGCGACCTGGCCGGAGTTCCGCCGCCTCGAGCAGCAGGGCCTGACCATGTACGGCCAGATGACCGCCGGCTCGTGGATCTACATCGGCACCCAGGGCATCCTCCAGGGCACCTACGAGACCTTCGCCGCCGTCGCGAAGAAGAAGTTCGGCGGCTCCCTTCGCGGAACCCTGACCGTGACCGCGGGCCTCGGCGGCATGGGTGGCGCGCAGCCGCTGGCCGTGACCATGAACGACGGTGTCGCGCTGGTCATCGAGTGCGACCCGCAGCGCGCGCACCGCCGCGTCGAGACCCGCTACCTCGACGAGGTGGCCGACGACCTCGACGACGCGATCGCCCGCGTGACGAAGGCCAAGCAGGAGAAGCGCGCGCTGTCCGTCGGTGTCGTCGGCAACGCCGCCGAGGTGCTGCCGGAGCTGCTGCGCCGCGGCGTCGAGGTCGACATCGTCACCGACCAGACGTCCGCGCACGACCCGCTTTCGTACCTGCCCAAGGGCGTCAGCGTCGACGACTGGCACGACTACGCGGCCAAGAAGCCCGACGAGTTCACCGACCGCTCGCGCGAGTCGATGGCCGACCACGTCGACGCCATGCTGGGGTTCCTCGACAAGGGCGCCGAGGTCTTCGACTACGGCAACTCCCTGCGCGGTGAGGCCAAGCTCGGCGGCTGCGAGCGCGCGTTCGACTTCCCCGGCTTCGTGCCCGCCTACATCCGCCCGCTGTTCTGCGAGGGCAACGGCCCGTTCCGCTGGGCGGCGCTCTCGGGCGACCCCGAGGACATCGCCGCCACCGACCGCGCGATGCTGGACCTGTTCCCGGAGAACGAATCTCTCGCCCGTTGGATCCGGCTGGCCGGCGAGCGCGTGGCGTTCCAGGGGCTGCCGGCCCGCATCTGCTGGCTCGGCTACGGCGAGCGGCACCTGGCCGGCCTGCGCTTCAACGAGATGGTGGCCAGCGGCGAGCTCAAGGCGCCGGTCGTCATCGGCCGAGACCACCTCGACTCCGGCAGCGTCGCTTCGCCGTACCGCGAGACCGAAGGCATGGCCGACGGGTCCGACGCCATCGCCGACTGGCCGCTGCTGAACGCGCTGGTCAACACGTCCTCGGGGGCCAGCTGGGTGTCGATCCACCACGGCGGCGGCGTCGGCATGGGCCGGTCCATCCACGCCGGGCAGGTCAGCGTCGCCGACGGGACGCTCCTGGCCGCGCAGAAGCTGGAGCGGGTGCTCACCAACGACCCGGGCATGGGTGTCATCCGGCACGTCGACGCCGGTTACGAGCGCGCGGCCGACGTCGCCGACGAGCGGGGTGTGCGGGTGCCGATGCGGGACGCCGAGTGAGCGCCTCCGGGCTGCTGGGCGAGATCGCCGACGTCGGACGCGACCGGAAGCGCGGCGGCTACTCGCGGCACGCCTTCGACGCGCCCGAGCAAGACCTGCGTGCGTGGTTCGGCGAGCGCGCGCTGGGCCTCGGGCTCGACGTCGACACCGACCACAACGGCAACATCTGGGCCTGGTGGGGACCGCCGGGACCGGACGCCGTCGTGACCGGCAGCCACCTCGACTCCGTCCCCGGCGGCGGTGCCTTCGACGGCCCGCTCGGCGTCGCGAGCGCGCTTTCCGCCGTGGAATCGCTGCAGGAGCGGGGTTTCCGGCCGGGAAAGCCGTTCGCCGTCGTCGTGTTCTCCGAAGAGGAAGGCGGCCGGTTCGGCGTCCCGTGCCTGGGCTCGCGGCTGCTCACCGGCACGATCGACGCCGACAAGGCACGCGCGCTGCGGGACGCCGACGGCGTGACGTTCGCCGAAGCCGCCGCGAAGGCCGGCTTCGACCCCGCGCGGATGGGTGCGGACCTGGGCCGGCTCGGGCTGGTCGGGAAGTTCCTGGAGCTGCACGTCGAGCAGGGGCGGGGGCTGATCGACCTCGGCTCGCCGGTCGCCGTCGGCAGCACGGTGATCGCGCACGGGCGGTGGCGGTTCTCGTTCACCGGCCAGGGAAACCACGCGGGGGCGACACTGCTGGCCGATCGGGCCGACCCGATGCTGCCCGCCGCCGCGACGGTCACCGCCGTCCGGCGGCTGGCCGCGGGCGTGCCCGACGCGCGGGCGACCGTCGGCCGCCTGGTGCCGACGCCAGGCGGCACCAACGTCATCGCGTCCACAGTGGACCTATGGCTGGACGCTCGGGTGCCGGGCGCGGCCACTCCGGCGCTGGTCGAGGACATCGCCCGCGCGGCCTCGGACGCGGCGAAGGAAGAGGGCTGCCGGGTGACGGTGACGCGAGAGTCCTATTCGGACGACGTCGTGTTCGACGACGGCCTCCGGCGCGACCTCGGCGGCTGGCTCGGCGCGCCGCCGGAGCTGCCGACCGGCGCGGGGCACGACGCGGCCGTCCTCGCCGGGTTCGTCCCGGCCGGGATGCTCTACGTCCGCAACCCGACCGGCATCAGCCACTCGCCGGAGGAGTTCGCCGAGGCCGAGGACGTCGACGCGGGCGCTGCGGCACTGGCCACGGTTCTGGAGCGGCTGGCGCGATGACCTCCGGCCCGCGGGGGCGCCCCCCGTTTCCAGTCTATCGCTCGGCACCGACAGTTTTCTGGTGCGAACAGGCTTGGCTGCCGGCCGGGATCGCGTCCGCGGTGCGCGTCGACGTCGCCGACGGCCGGATCACCGGCGTGGCACCCGGCTCGCCGCGCTCCGGCACGGTGCTGAGCGGACTCACCCTGCCGGGGTTCGCGAACGGGCATTCGCACGCCTTCCACCGGGCGCTGCGGGGCCGGACGCACCACGAGCGCGGCACCTTCTGGACGTGGCGCGAGCGGATGTACGCGCTGGCGGCCCGGCTCGACCCCGACAGCTACTACCGGCTGGCGCGCGGGGTCTACGCGGAGATGGTGCTGGGCGGGTACACGAGCGTCGGGGAGTTCCACTACCTGCACCACGCGCCCGGCGGGAAGCCGTACGCCGACCCGAACGCGATGGGGGAGGCACTGCGGCGGGCCGCGGCCGACGCCGGGATCCGGCTGACGCTGCTGGACACGTGCTACCTCGCGGGCGGCATCGGTGTCGAGCCCGACGAGGTCCAGCGGCGGTTCTCCGACGGCTCGGCGTCGGCTTGGGCTTCGCGGGTCGCCGAGCTGAAGGAAGACGACCTCTTCCGCGTCGGCGCCGCGATCCATTCGGTACGCGCGGTTCCGGCCGACCAGCTGTCGCTTGTGGACAGTGCTCGTGTGGTGCACGTCCACCTGTCGGAGCAGCGGGCCGAGAACGAGCAGTGCCAGGCCGCCTACGGACGCACCCCCACCGAGCTGCTGGCCGACCGCGGGGTGCTGACCGAACGGCTGGTCGCCGTGCACGCCACGCACTTGACGGCGTCGGACATCGACCGGCTGAGCGGGGCGCGCGCGTGCTTCTGCCCGACCACCGAACGCGACCTCGGCGACGGCATCGGCCCGGCCCGCGCTCTGCGGGACGCCGGTGTGCGGCTGAGCATCGGCAGCGACAGCAACGCCGTCGTCGACGCGTTCGAAGAGACCCGGGCGCTGGAGCTGGACGACCGGCTGGCCAGCGAGGAACGCGGCCGGTTCAGCGCCGAGGAGCTCCTCGAAGCGGGCACGGACCACGCGGCGATCGGGTGGGACGAAGTCGGCGCGCTCGCCGAGGGGGCGGGCGCGGACTTCGTCACCGTCGGCTTGGACTCGGTCCGGACGGCCGGGATCGAGCCGTCGGGGGTGGTGTTCGCCGCGTCCGGGGCCGACGTCCGGCACGTCGTCGTCGCGGGCCGCGAGGTGGTGCGCGACGGCGAGCACCAGCTCGTCGAACGACCGGAAACCGTACTGGCGAAGGAGATCGAGGCACTGTGGCGGTCCTGATCACGGGTATCGGCGAACTCACCACCAACGACCCGGAGCTGGGCCGGCTGACCGAGGCGGCCCTGGTCGTCGAGGACGGGAAGATCGCCTGGGTGGGATCCGCCGCGCAGGCCCCGGACGCCGACGAGCGCGTCGACGTCGGAGGCCGCGCGGTCCTGCCCGGCTGGGTCGACAGCCACACGCACCTCGTCTTCGCCGGCGACCGCACCGCCGAGTTCGAGGCGCGGATGGCCGGAAAGCCCTACACCGCAGGGGGAATCGCGACGACCGTCGGCGCGACGCGGGAAGCGTCGGACGAGCAGCTGGCGGCGAACCTGCGTCACCACGTCGACGAAGCGGCCCGTCAGGGAACGACCTGCCTGGAGACGAAGACCGGCTACGGCCTGACCGTCGCGGACGAGGCCCGAAGCGCCCGGATCGCCGGCGAGGTGGCCGACGAGGTCACGTTCCTCGGTGCGCACCTGGTGCCGCCCGGCGCCGACGCCGAGTCCTATGTGGATCTGGTTTGCGGTGAGATGCTGGACGCGGTGGCGGAAAGCGTGCGCTGGGCGGACGTCTTCTGCGAGACGGGCGCCTTCGACGAGGCCCAGTCGGCGCGGGTCTTGCAGGCCGCGGCCGGACGCGGGCTCGGTCTGCGCGTGCACGGCAACCAGCTCGGCGAGGGGCCCGGCGTCCGGCTCGCGGTCGAGCTGGGCGCGGCGAGCGTCGACCACTGCACCTACCTCTCGGACGCGGACGTCGAAGCGCTGGCGGCTTCCGAGACGGTGGCGACGCTGCTGCCCGCGTGCGACTTGTCGACCCGCCAGCCCCTCGCCCCGGCGCGGCGGCTGCTCGACGCGGGCGCGACGGTCGCGCTGGCCAGCAACGCCAATCCCGGCAGCTCGTACACGACGTCGATGGCGTTCTGCGTCGCCACAGCGGTGCTGCAGATGCGGATGACGATCGAGGAAGCGGTCTGGTCGGCGACCGCGGGCGGCGCGAAGGCGTTGCGCCGGGAGGACGTGGGCTTCCTGCGACCCGGTGCCCGGGCGGACGTCCACGTCCTCGACGCGCCTTCGGTGACGCACCTGGCCTACCGGCCTGGCGTGCCGCTCACGAACATCGTGTGGCGCGCCGGCGAGCGCGTACGCTGAATCCCGTGCTGCCGCTGGTCGTGACCCTCACCGTCGACGAGCACGCGCAGACGGCGTGGAACGCCCTGCGGCGCCGGTGGTTCCCGCCGGCGCGGCAGCTCGTCGACGCCCACCTCACCCTGTTCCACGCCCTCCCGGGCGAGCACCTGGCGGCCGTGCTCGCCGACTGCGCCGAGGTGGCGGGCGCGCCGTTCGAGCTGACGCTCGCGCGGGTCCGGTCGCTCGGCCGCGGGGTCGCGCTCGACGTCGAATCCGGCGCGCTGCTCCGGCTGCACGCGGCGTTGCGGGCACGCTGGTCGCCGTGGCTCACCCGCCAGGACGCCCAGCCGTTCAAACCCCACGTGACGGTGCAGAACAAGATCAGCCCGGACGTCGCGGCCGCCACGCTCGAAGCCGTGCGCCGCGACCCCGGCCCCGCCGCGGCGACCGCGACGGGGCTGGCGATCTGGCGCTACCGCGGCGGCCCGTGGGAGCACGTCGCCGCGGTGCCGTTCACAGCGGCAGGGTGAACGGCGTGCACGACGGCCGGTAGCCCGCGTCGAGCGCGTGCAGGATCAGCCCGGTGACGTTCGGGTCGATCGCCTGGCTCAGGTGGCCCGCGGCGTCGGACGGGCAGAAGTCCTGCAGCACGATGTCCGTCGCGCCCGGCTCGTTCAGGATGCCGCTCGTGTACGGCGTCACGACCTCGTCGTACTTGCTCACGATGCTCGTGTACGCCGGGCCTGCCACGTGGACACCGCCGCGGGCGAGGTCGTCCAGGAACGCCGACGGGGCCAGGTATTCGGTGCAGGCGCCGCACGCCGTCCGCAGGATCGCGCCGAGGCCGGGCACCGTCGAGAGGAGCGCCTTGGCGAGCGCGTCGAGGCCGCCGAGGGTGGTGCCGCGGTAGTTCGCGCCGAAGCCGACGAATTGGGCCACGTTCGCCGCGCCGCCGTCGTACTTCAGGTAGTACGCGGGCATCGTGCTGCCTTCGGAGTGGCCGACGATGTCGACCTTCGCCGCACCTGTCGTGGCCCGGACCTGGTCGACGAACCGGCCCAGCTGCGCGGCGCTGTCGCGCATCGACGCGAGGCCGCCGACGCCCGGGCCGAGGACGCCGGTGCCGTAGGTCAGCGAGAACACGCAGTAGCCCTCGGCGGCGATCTTCGGCGCGTGGAAGAACCAGTTGACCGAGTCGTTCGCGCCGAGGCCGTGCACCAGCACGACGGGCTGGGGGTGCGCCGCGGTGGGGCGGCAGGCCCAGTCGTTCCAGCCGCCGGCCGGCGCCGCCTCGGCGACCGCCGGCGCGGCGGCCCCCAGGGTGATCGCCGCGACGACCGCGGTCAGGATTCGCTTGGCACCGCCGTTGGTGACCCGCATCAGACTGCCTCCGATTACCCGTCAGTAGGTGACGCAGCTCATGATGGGTCACAGAGCGGGGGAGACGACCTGGGACAACGCTCAGACTTGCGCGGCGTTCGTTGTGACGGGTGACAACGACGGGGTGCGGGCGGCCACCACGGTCCCGGCCAGGGCGAGCAGGCCGCAGAGCCAGGCGAACCAGTCGCCGAAGCGGGCGTACGGGGTCTTTCCGGCGCCGGCCGGGACGTCGGCGACGACCACCGAGAACGGGCGGTCGCCGGTGCGGGTTTCGGCCAGGACGTGCCCCTGCGCGTCGGCCAGCATCGGCGTGCCGCGGGCGGCGCTCCACGCCACCGAGAAGCCGTTCTCGACGCCGCGGATCAGTGCCGTGCGGCTGTGCGCCCAGCCGTCGGCGTCCTCGTCGGACGCCGGGATGAGGACCAGGCCGGTGCCCGCTTCGCCGTATTCGCTGCTGGGATCGGCGAAGTTGACGTCCATGCAGACCATCAGGCCGGTCGCGGCGAAGCGGGTGAGCTGGGTGCCGGACGTGATGCCGGGCGAATCCCCGTTGTGCCACTTGCGGTACTCGAGCGGGGCGCCGGACGGCGGAATGGCGAGCGCGGCATTGAATCGGCCTTCCGGCGTGGTGTCGATGATGCCGGTGACGACGTCGAGGTTCCTGGTGCGGGCGACTTGCGCGAAGGCCTCGACGAGCCGCGGACGGGTGGCCTGGCCGACCGCGAACGTCCCTTCGGGCAGCACGACGGCCCGGACGCCGTCCGGCAGCCGGCGGATTTCGTCCACATAGGACTGCAGCAGCGCCTGGCCGTCCGGCGTGGCGACGTCGGACGCCCAGCGGTGCTGACCCGGCGCGATCAACGCGATCCGGGCCGACGGCCCGGTCGGCGGCGGGACGCTCCAGAACACGAGCCCGCCGGCGACCGCGGCGAGCGCGACGACGGGGACGAGCCGGGTGCGGCCGCGCAGGCCGGGCGCGAGCGCGGCGGCGACGGCGGCCGGGACGAACAGCACGAGGAACTCCACGCCCCAGCCCCCGGTGACGGCCGCGATCCGCAGCACCGCCGGCCGGTCGGCCTGCGTCGTCATCAGGGTATCCATGACGCCGGTCGGGTTGAGCAGCGAGACGCCGTAGAGCGCGACGGTCCACAACGCGGGCGCGGCGAGCGCGGCCAGGAAGCCGTGGCCACGCCGGACCAGCAGCCGGAACAGCGTCACCGACAGCGCGAACAGCAGCGCGCTCCCGCCGAGGATCGCGAGCGCGGCCGGCCGCGGGACCGACTGGGAGTGCCAGAAGTAACTCCAGCTGCCGATACTGCCCGCGAGGTACGCGGTGAACGCGCAGACCAGCGCGATCCCGCCGTGCACGCGGGGCGCGAGCAGCAGGACTGGCAGCGGCGCCAGCCACGCGAGCTCGGGCAGCGGGTCCAGACCCGTGCCGAAGAAAAACAACACTGCCGACGCCACCGTCGCGAAAAGCGCTTTCACGGTGTCCCCTTTCGCCAGGTTCCGAAGGTTCCAGACGAGGACGGCGAACGCACTGGGCCAGACCACCGGATCCCGGGTGGGGTTGTCCCCACCGCGGTTCATCGAGAGTTCAGGGAGCCGTCACACGACGGGGATCGGAGTCCGTGCTGTTGATCAGTAGCGTTGCCAACGAACAGCTACGGAAGAGAGCCACGCATGGACTTCTCCCTCATCGTGCTGGTGGTGATCGTCGCGGCGCTCGCCTTCGACTTCACCAACGGCTTCCACGACACCGCCAACGCGATGGCCACCTCCATCGCCACCGGGGCGCTCAAGCCGAAGGTCGCGGTCGGCGTGTCCGCCGTGCTGAACCTCGTCGGCGCCTTCCTCTCGGTCGAGGTCGCGAAGACGATCTCCGGCGGGATCGTCGACGACACGAAGGTGACGCCGGTGATCATCTTCGCCGGGCTGGTGGGTGCCATCGTGTGGAACCTGGTGACCTGGCTGATCGGATTGCCGTCGAGCTCCTCGCACGCGCTGTTCGGCGGGCTGATCGGCGCCACCTGGATCGCCTCGGGCGCGGACGCCGTCCACTTCGGGAAGGTCGTCGAGAAGGTCCTGATCCCCGCGCTGGCCTCGCCGATCGTCGCCGGGATCGTCGCGACGCTGGGCACCTTCCTCGTCTACCGGATCACCGCCCGCGCGAAGCAGGACACGGTGGGCCGCACGTTCAAGGCCGGCCAGATCGCCTCGGCGTCCCTGGTGTCGCTCGCGCACGGCACGAACGACGCGCAGAAGACCATGGGCGTCATCACGCTGACGCTGATCGCGTCCGGCTCGCTCGCGCCGAACTCGGGACCGCCGCTGTGGGTGATCCTGACCGCGGGCACCGCGATCGCGCTCGGCACCTACCTCGGCGGCTGGCGGATCATCCAGACGATGGGCAAGAAGCTCACCGAAATCCAGACACCGCAGGGGTTCGCCGCGGAAACCAGCGCGGCCGCGGTCATCCTGACGTCGGCGCACCTCGGGTTCGCGTTGTCCACCACGCACGTCTGCTCGGGCGGCATCATCGGCTCCGGGCTCGGCCGCAAGCTCGCCGAAGTCCGCTGGGGCGTCGCGGGCAGGATGGTCCTCGCCTGGGCGCTGACGCTGCCCGCCGCCGCGATCGTCGGCGCGCTCGCCGCCGAGGTTTCGACGCTCGGGACCTGGGGCACGGTGCTGGTCGGCCTGGCCGGGGTCGTCGTCGCGCTGGGCATCTACCTCGCGTCGAAGCGGAACCCGGTCAACGCGAACTCCATCCACGAGCCCGGCGTCGCGCAGCCGGCCAACGCCTGAGGAGCGCCGTGCACATCAATTGGGGTTCCCTCGGACTCGTTTTCGTCGTCGCGCTGGCTTCGGTCGTCGTGCTGACGAGCCTTTTCTCCTTCGGCGTGGTCGGGCTTTCGCAGCGCGAATCGGCCCGGGAGGCGGGCGGCTCGGGCAGCGGGCCACTGGCCGGCGCGGTCGTCTGCTTCGCCGCCTGCGCCGCGATCGTCGGCTACGGGATCTACCTGATCGTCGCCTGAACGCGTTCCCGGAACCCGCCGGGCAGCCCGCCGAGCATCGGCACCAGGGTCGCCCGGCGGGCTTCGGCGAGGTGCGTCAGCAGGTCCAGGGCCGGCGTCCAGAGGTCCTCGTCGGCGGCCGCCGCGGTGACCAGCCGGCCCAGCCGGTGGGCCGGGAGCAGGCCGACGACGTGGTCGATGCGGTGTTTGTCGTCGAGCACGAACGCGATCCGCAGCAGCGCCGGGTCGTCGATCCCCTCCAGTGCCCGCCGCACGGTCGGGTCGGGCAGGTGGCCGACGAACCGGCCGAGGGTGATCCAGTCCTGCTTGACCGCCAGTTCGGCGGCGACCGCGAGAACGGTGTCCAGCGGGATCCGGCTGATGATCGCACTCGCGCGCCGCGGGTCGAGCTCCGCCGCCACCTCGGCGAGGAACCGCGGGCTCAGCCGCTTGGCGACGTCGACGCCCCGCGAGACGTCGACCAGCCCGGCGATCCGCGCGCACAACAGCGGGCCGAACACCTTCTCGGCGATCTTGGCGAGCACCCCGACCGGCACCACCCGCGCGGCCAGGGCCATCCGCTGCAGGGCGGCGGCGTTGGCGTCGAACAGCGTGTCGGTGACCTGCTCGCGGAAGGCCCGCAGATCGTCGGCGTCGACGCGCGCGAGGTACTCGAGACGCGCCGGCTCGACGTGGAGGACGCGGGCGAGCTTGAGGATCTCCGCCTCGGCCGCGTGGTTTTCGGCGGTCACAGGCCGACCGCCTTCCGGACCGCACCGCGCAGCAACGCGGGGACGTACCGGAGACCTTCTTCGCCCGCTTCGGCGAGCGCTTTCGCCTGCCGCCTGCGCGCGTCGCGCAGGGCGTCGGCGAGGTCCTGCCGCTCGTGCTCTTCGAGGGCCTCGATGCCTTCGGGGAGGTAGCCGCCCAACTGGTCGGCGAGTGTGCGCTCGGCCATGATGGATCATCATGCAACACCGGGGGCGTCACCGTGCGGATATGCGCATCGAGACGTCCGCCGTCCGTGTCGGCGGACGCTCCGCTTGCTGGGTGGTGGGTCGGCGTTTTGGGATGCTGCTGTCGGGGGTCGCCGGGGTCGGCGCGCGGGTCCGGGCCTGGGTGGATGAGCTCGCCGGGGTGCGGGGATCACTTCGCTGACCTTGGGTTTCACCTCTGGAGCAGTGCGCTCTGTTGTGAGCACTGCTCTCGTTGGGCGTTGGGCAGTGCTCACCTTTGAGAGCAGTGCTCACGCGAGGCGGCGAGCGGTGCTCGCTACGGAGAGCACTGCTCGCGCACCGCGGTGCACGTCGAGTCGTGCGCGAGAACGCTGCTCGCGCACCGCGATGCACGTCGAATCGCGCGCGAGAACACTGCTCGCGCACCGCGGCGCGCGCTGGATGGCGCGAGAGCGCTGCTCTCGACCTTTCCGATGCGCTGCTCCAAAGCGAGAGCACTGCTCTCCGGAGCGATGATCAGAGTCGAGAGCGGTGCTCACGGGGGCGGGTTGCTGGCGCGGCTCGCGGCTTCGAACTCGTGCGGGAAGGTTGACTTTCGGCAGTGGCCCGCCCGCCGGTGCGGCTTGTAGCTTCGAACCCGTGCGGGAGGTGGTGAAGCGCCGGTGGCGCGTGGTGTTCGACGTGCTGCTCGGGCTGTTCCTCGCGTTCACCGTCGTGGCCGACACCGTGAACACGCGGTCGGCGTGGGAGACCGTCGGCGGTCTCGCCGTCGTCGCCGGCTCGGTGGCCACGGCGCGGCGGTACCCCGTCGTCTCGCTCGGTGTCGCGCTGGCCGGGGCGCTTGCGGTGTCGTTTCCGTTCGGCCACCACTTGCCCGTGTGGGTGGTGTTCGTGCTGGTCGCGATGTGCTACCAAGCCGGGCTGCGGATGGCGCGGGCCCGGCCGGGGGTGCTGATCGGCGGCGCCGTCACGGCCGGTGGCCTGCCGGTGGCGCTGATCGCCGGGCCCGACGGTCTCGGCGACTGGGCGGCGATGGTGGCGATCCTGGTGTTCGCCGGGCTGTCGCCGTGGCTGCTCGGCCGGTACGTCCGGGTCCGCGGCGAGCTCGCCCGCACCGGCTGGCGCCGTGCCGAGGAGATGGAGAGCCGGCAGCGGCTGGTCGCCGAGCAGGCGCGGCTGCGCGAGCGCGCGCGGATCGCCGGCGACATGCACGACTCACTGGGCCACGAACTGAGCCTGATCGCCGTCCGGGCCGCCGCGCTGGAGGTCGCGGGCGGGCTCGACGACGCCCAGCGCGACGCGGCCGGGCAGCTGCGGACCAGCGCCGCGGCGGCGACCGAGCGGCTGCGCGAGATCATCGGCGTGCTGCGCGAGGACTCCGCCCCGGTGGAACCGGTGCAGGGCGACCTCGGCGAGCTGATCGCGCGGGCGCGGGCGTCGGGCTTGGTCATTGACTCCACTGTGGACATCGATGCGGCGCCCCCGATGGTGGCCCGCGCTGCCTACCGCGTGGTCCAGGAAGCCCTGACGAACGTGGCGAAGCACGCGCCGGGCGCCGCCGTGACGGTCCGGGTGAGCAGCGCCGGCGCGCGGACCGACGTCAGCGTGGTCAACGCGCGGCCGCCCGCCGGGCCGCTGCCCGGGGCGGCGTCCGGGCACGTCGGGCTGATCGGCCTGCGCGAGCGCGTCCGGCTGGTCGGCGGCACGCTGCGGGCCGGCCCGCACGAGGGCGGCTTCGCCGTGACCGCGGTGCTGCCGCACGGTGCCGAGCCGGCCGAACTGCGGGAGGCCGACGACGACGAGCTCGTGGAGCCGACGTCGGCGCGGGCCCTGGAGCTGGCGCGCCGGGACGTCCGGCGCAGCCTCGTCCAGGCGATCACCGTCCCGTGTGGACTGTTCGGTGTGGTGCTCGCGGTCAGCGGCATCGTCTTCCTCTACCAGTGGAACTCCTCGGAGCTGCCCGGGCCGGTCTACGACGGGCTGCGGGTCGGGCAGTCCCGGGCCGACGTGGCGCCGCGGCTGCCCGAGCACCAGCGTTCGGCCCGGCCGGTGCGGGGCGAGCCGCCGCTGCCGCCGGCGCCCGGCGTCGCGTGCGAGTACTACGGCACGGGCCGCTCGTGGCTCGACAACGACTACGCCGCCTATCGGTTGTGTTTCGCCGATGGGAAACTGGTCGCCAAGGACAGGTTCGCCGAGGGGGCATCGTGATCAGGGTCGTGCTGGCCGACGACGAAGCGTTGATGCGGGCGGGAGTGGCGGCGATCCTCGGCGCGGACCCGGCCATCGAGGTCGTCGCCGAGGCCGCCGACGGCCGTGCGGCCGTCTCGCAGGTCCTCGCCACGCACCCGGACGTGGTGCTGCTGGACATCCGGATGCCGGGCCTGGACGGCCTCGGCGCGGCGGCCGAGATCCGCCGCCTGCTGCCGGCGACCGGCGTGATCATGCTGACGACGTTCGGCGAGGACGACTACATCGAGCGCGCACTGGCCCTGGGCGCGGGCGGCTTCCTGCTGAAGTCGGGCGACCCGCGCGAGCTCCTCGCGGGAATCCACGCGGTCGCCGACGGGGCGGCGTTCCTCTCGCCGAAGGTGGCGCAGCGCGTGATCGCCCGGCTGTCCGGCGGGCAGCTGGCCCGCGCGGCTGCGGCCCGGGAGCGGATCCTGGCGTTGACGCCGCGCGAGCGTGAGGTGCTTGCCCTGCTCGGGTCTGGACTGTCCAATGCGGACATAGCGGCGAAGATGTTCGTCGTGGAGGGCACGGTGAAGGCCCACGTGAGCACGATCCTGAACCGCCTCGGCGTGAAGAACCGCGTCCAGGCAGCGATCACGGCTTACGAAGCAGGCTTGGTGGTTCCCGCCCCGTGATCAGGTGTCGCGGCGGCGCAACACCGTCGTGCCTGTCAGGAGAGCTGCTGTTGCCCAGGCCGCGCAGATCAGCAGGCCCACCCATGGTGCGTACGGTGCCACCGCCGTCGTCACCGGGTTCGGCTTTCCCGGCTCCGCCATCGCGTTGATGCCCGCGATGCCCGGGAAGTACGGCATCGCCTCCGCCCAGCCCAACGACGCCACGATCAGCGGCAACGGCACCAGCAGCACGATCACCGACACCAACGTCCCGGCCGCGCTGCGCAGGGACCAGCCGATTCCCGTGCACAGCACGCCGAGCAGTGCGAAATAGCCGCCCGTGCCCGATGCCGTTGTGAATGCTGCCGGGAAGGATGTCGGCAGGCCGTGGCCGTGCTTCACCGCCTCCGTCAGGGCCATGCTCGCGCATGACAGCACCACTCCGTACGCGAACAGCACCGGCAGGAGTACTGCCGCCTTCGCCAGGGCCACCCGGGGACGGACCGGTGTCCACAGCAGCGTCGAGCGGATTCCGCCGCCCGCGTACTCGCTTGTCACGAACAACGTTGCCAGGGCGATCACCGCGAACTGGGTTAGGTACACCGCGCCGCCGAGGGTGATCGCCGGGGCGCTCTGCGGGTCGTTGTCGTAGTGCTGGGCTATTGCCGACAGCGTGCCGTACCCCAGCATCAGTGCCGTTCCCGTGGCGAGGCACCACCACGTGGCCCGGACCGACCAGAGCTTCGTCCACTCCGCCGCCACCGCGCCCGGCAAGGCGCCGCGCGTATCGATCTTCATGCCGACACCCCGTATTCCACCGATGAAGCCGTCAGCTCCATGTACGCCTGCTCGAGGGACGCCCGCCGCTCGGCCAGGCCGTGCACGCGGATTCCGAGCTCGTGCACGAGGTCGCCCACGCGGGTGACGTCGATGCCGTCCACCACCAGTTCGCCCGCCTCGCCTGGGTGAGTCACGCCGCCCTCCGCGCGCAACTTCGCCTCCAGCGTGCGGCGGTCGCCGTCCGCCGGGATGCGGACCGCGACCGTTGTGCGGGAATGGCCCGCGATGAACTCCGCCACCGGGGCGTCGGCCAGCAGGCGGCCCTTGCCGATCACCACCAAGTGGTCGGCGGTCAGCTGCATTTCGCTCATCAGGTGGCTCGAGACGAAGACCGTCCGCCCCTCCGCCGCCAGCGAGCGCATCAGCTGCCGGACCCAGCGGACGCCGTCCGGGTCCAGGCCGTTGACCGGCTCGTCGAACAGCAGCACCGCCGGGTCGCCGAGCAGCGCGCCCGCGATCCCCAGCCGCTGGCCCATGCCGAGCGAGAACTGGCCCGCCCGCTTGCCGGCGACGTCCGACAGCCCGACGGTCGCCAGCACCTCTTCGACGCGGCTCGCCGCGATGCCGTTGCTGCGCGCCATGGCCAGCAGGTGCTTCCCGGCACTGCGGCCGGGGTGCAGGGCCTTGGCGTCGAGCAGCGCGCCGACCTCGCGCAGCGGGTGCCGCAGCTCGGCGTAGCGCCGGCCGCCGACCAGGACCTCGCCCGCCTGCGGGTGGTCGAGCCCGACGGTCATCCGCATGGTCGTCGACTTCCCGGCGCCGTTCGGGCCGAGGAAGCCGGTCACGCGGCCCGGCGCGACGTCGCAGGTCAGCGCGTCGACGACGGTCTTTTCCCGGTACCGCTTCGTGAGTCCCCTGAGTGTGATCATGCCCCGAAGTCTGCGGTCGGCGGGGGTGCGCGGGCATCGGACGACGGTCGCGGACCGCCCCCGACTTTCGGCGGGGTTCAGGAGCGGCGGCGGGTGTGCCGGGTCGGGACGGCGCCGGCCGGGTCCTCCGGCCAGGGGTGCTTGGGGTAGCGGCCGCGCAGGTCGGCGCGGACGGCCGGGTAGCCGGACGTCCAGAAGGACGCGAGGTCGGCGGTGATCGCCGCCGGTCGGCCGGCGGGGGAGAGCAGGTGCAGCACCACCGGGACGCCGGCGATCACCGGGGTTTCGGTCCAGCCGAAGGTTTCCTGGAGTTTGACGGCGAGCACCGGCTGGTCACCGCGGTAGTCGACGCGGATGTGCGACCCCGACGGCACTTCGAGGCGGTCCGGGGCGAGGTCGTCGAGCTTCGCCGCTTCCGGCCAGGGGAGGAGGGCCTTCAGGGCGGTGCCCGCGTTGATGTTCGCCAGGTCGGCTTTCCGGCGGGCGGTGCCGAGGTCGAGCCATCTGTCCACATCGGACAGCAGGGCGTCGTCGCCGACCGGGGGCCACGGCGGCCCGAGGACGCGGTGCAGGAAGGCCATCCGTTCACGGAGGCGGGTGGCGTCCTGGCTCCACTTCAGGAGGCCGAGCCCCTCGGACTTCAGGCCGGCGATCAGGGCGGCGCGGACGTCGGCGTTCTTCAGCGGCTTCTCGGACAGCACGATGGCACCGAGCTTGCGGACCCGCCGGGCGACGACGTCACCGTCCCAGGTGACTTCGTCCACTTCGGACACCGTGCCGGCGCGGACGGCGAGGGTTTCGTCGGCGGCCGCGGCCAGGCGGATGGTGCCGTGGACGCGGCCGGGATCGCGGGTGGCTTCGGCGATCGCCAGCCACTCGGAGTCAAGGCCGCTGCCGGGCGGGAGCTCGGCGGCGGTGCCACCGGCCATGAGGTAGACGGGGGCGCCGCCGGGACGTCGCTTGGCGAGCCGCTCGGGATGGGCGAGGGCGACGACCAGCGCGGGGTCGGCCGGGGCCGGACGCTCGGCCCGTCGTCCCGGGACCAGGCTCTCCAGCCGCCGTGCTTCCCGCTTCCAGCGCCGCGCTCCTTCGTCGCCCGCCGAGCGGAGGCGGCGCAGCTCCGCGGTCACGTCCGTCAGCGTCGCGCCCGCGTCCAGCAGCGCCACGACCTCCGCCGCGTTGCGGGCGCCGACTTCGGAAGAGCCGTCCAGGAGCGCGCGGGCCAGCCGCGGGTGCAGGCCGAGCTCGGCCATCCGCCGTCCGCGCTGGGTCACCGTCCCGTCCGCGGACGTCGCGCCCAGCGTCGCCAGCAGGGCCCGGCCCGCCGCCAGCGCGCCTTCGCCCGGTGGGTCCCACCAGGCCAGCCCGCTGCCGTCGGGCGTCGACCAGCACGCCAGCTCCAGCGCCAGCCGGGCCAGCTCGGCCGTGCGGATCTCCGGCTCGGGGTACGCCGGCAGCGTCGCCTGCTCGTGCTCGGCCCAGCAGCGGTACGCCCGCCCGGGTGCCTCGCGGCCCGCGCGGCCGGACCGCTGCGCGGCCACCGCCGCCGACACCCGGACCGTCGCCAGCCCCGGCAGCCCGCGCCGGTGGTCGACGCGCGGCACGCGCGCCAGCCCCGAGTCCACCACCGAGCGCACGCCCGGGACCGTCAGGCTCGACTCGGCCACGGCCGTCGCCAGCACCACCCGTCGCCGGTCGCGCGGCCGCAGCGCGTCGTCCTGGTGCGCCGCCGACAACCGGCCGTGCAGCGGAAGAACGTCCACATCGGACAGCCGCAGCAGACCCGCTGTCCGGGTGATCTCCCCGGCGCCGGGGAGGAAGGCGAGCACGTCACCGTCTCCGTCGGACAACGCGGTCCGCACCGCCCGGGCGACACAGGCCTCGGCGCGCTCACCGCGAGCGGGCGGGACGTAGGAGAACTCCACCGGGTAGGTCCGGGCCGTGGCCGTCACCACGGGGGCGTCGCCGAGCAGGGCCGCGAGCCGCCCGGACGCGACCGTCGCCGACGTCGCCAGCAGCCGCAGGTCCTCGCGCAGCCCGGCGCGGACGTCCAGGAGCAGCGCGAGCAGCAGGTCGGCGTCCAGGTGCCGCTCGTGGCACTCGTCGAGCAGCACCGTCGAGACGCCGGGCAGCTCCGGGTCGCCCTGCACGCGCCGCACCAGCAGCCCCGACGTCACGACCTCGATCCGGGTCCGCGCCGACACCTTCCGGTCGCCGCGCACGGCGTAGCCCACCGTCTCGCCGACCGGCTCACCCAGCAGCGCGGCCATCCGGGCCGCCGCCGCGCGCGCCGCCAGCCGCCGGGGCTCGGCGACCACGACCCGCCCCTCGGCCGCCTCCGCCAGGGCGAGCGGGACCAGCGTCGTCTTCCCCGTGCCCGGCGGCGCGACCAGCACCGCGGTGCCGTGCGCCGCCAGCGCGGCGACGACGTCGGGCAGCACGGACCGGACCGGCAGGTCGGGCAGCTTCACTTCGACGTGACCTCGGGAGGCGGGGGCAGCTGGTAACCGGACGGGCCGATGTTCGCGTTGAGCGAGCGCAGCCATTCGCCGGAGGAGATCATCTTCCGGATCGCGTCGTCGACCGCGGCCACCCCCTGCGTGTCGCCCTTGCGCAGGCCGACGCCGTAGTCCTCCTTCGAGAACGGCTTCCCGACGAGCTTCAGCAGCTCCGGGTCGCGCGCCACGTACCCGGCCAGGATCACCGCGTCCGTGGTCACCGCGTCGATCTGCCCGGCCAGCAGCGCGGTCACGCAGTCGGGGTACCGCGGGTACTCGACCAGCTGGACGGCCTGGGCGTACTTGTCCTTCACCTGCTGCGCCGGCGTGGACCCGGTGACCGAGCACAGCCGCCGCCCGTTGAGCGCCTCCGGCCCGGCGATGTCGGCCGACGTCCGGCGCACCAGCAGGTCCTGGCCGGTGGTGAAGTACGGGCCGGCGAACGACACGACCTGCTTGCGCTTTTCGGTGATCGAATAGGTCGCCACGACCAGGTCGACCGTGCCCGAGGTGAGGTCCGTCTCGCGCGTCGCCGGCGTCGTCTCGTGCCAGGTGATGTCCTTCGCGGCGACACCCAGTTCCGATGCGACGAAAGTCGCGACATCGACGTCGAACCCGACGAACCGGCCGTCGACGGTGTGCTCCGAAAGCCCCGGCGCGTCGAACCGGATGCCGATGGTCAGGTGATCCGTGGCACTCGCCCGGGTGACGAGCGAGTCCGTCGGCGAGACGCTGCGCGGGCCGCACGCCGACGCGGTGACCAGGAGCAACGCCGAGCCGACGAGCATGCGCCACCGCATCCAGCCGCTCCCTCCGCCGCCGTCCTGCCTCACGTTGTTCTCAGGTCCCCCCGTTAGCCTAAGTCCGTGGTGCGACCGTCCCAACCCGTGCTGAACACCGTCGGCACGCTCGCCCGGCTCGGGCTGGCGGCCGTCTGGCTCGTTTCCGGTGCGCTGAAGCTGGCGGATCCCGGCCAGACGCTGATCGCCGTGCAGGCGTACGACGTGCTGCCGGACGCACTCGAAAACGTGGTGGCCATCGCGCTGCCGCTCGTCGAACTCGTGCTCGGGCTGTTCCTGCTCGCCGGCCTGGCGACCCGCTGGGCCGCCGGGATCGCGCTGGGGCTGCTCGTCGTGCTCGTCGCCGGCATCGCCCAGTCGTGGGCCCGCGGGCTGAGCATCGACTGCGGGTGTTTCGGCGGCGGCGGCCAGGTGGCGGCGGGGCAGACGGAGTACCCGCAGGAAATCCTCCGCGACACGGGATTCGCGCTGCTCGCCGCCTGGCTGCTGGCGCGTCCCCGCACCTGGCTGTCGATCGACGGCTGGCTCGCGCGAGGTCGCGGGAACTCGGGCGAACCCGGGCACGACTACTCGGGTATCGCGGAAGGGAACTGATACACGGTGGGTGGAGCTGAGCGGACCGCTCGGAAGCGTCGTCAGGCGGCGCAGGCCGGTCCGAACGTGGTCGCGCAGGCCCGGGGGACCTCCGGTGACCGGCGGAAACTGTTCATCGGGATCGGGGCGGTGGTCGTCGTGGCCGCGCTCGTCATCGGCGGGGTGATCTGGACGATCGCGGACCGGAACCAGACCAAGGGCAAAGTGATCGACCCGGGCCAGACGACCAGCGCGCTGACCGGCGATGTCACCCAGAAGCGTGACGGCGTGGTCGTCACCGTCGGCAAGACCGGCGCCAAGGCCTCGATCGACGTCTACGCCGACTTCCTCTGCCCGATCTGCGGCAAGTTCGAGACGACGTACAAGAGCGAGATCGAGCAGGCGGTCAACGACGGCAAGCTGCAGGTCCGCTACCACATGGTGCCGCTGCTCAACGACCGCTCGAGCCCGCCCGGCTACTCGCTCGACTCGGCGAACGCGGCGCTGGCCGCGGCCGACGCCGGCAAGTTCGTCCAGTTCCACGACGCGCTGTTCGCCAACCAGCCCGAGGAAGGCAAGCGCGGCTACGACAAGGAGCAACTGATCGAGCTCGGCCGGAACGTCGGGATCACCGATCCGGCGTTCGCCCAGACGATCAACGCGGGCACCTACGACCAGCAGATCAACGCCGCGTTCCAGCAGATCGAGAACGACCCGAAGCTCGTGCAGGACTTCGGCGGCGGCCAGAGCGGGTTCGGCACGCCGACGGTCACCGCGAACGGTTCGATCGTCTCCTGGCAGGACCCGGACTGGCTCAAGAAGATCACCGGCTGACCGGGGCAATTCGCCCACCCGGGTACGGAACGTCGACTAGGCTGGCTCGCGCATCAGGGGAACCGGGGGTGCCGCGCGCACGTCGCACCTCCGGTGACAGGGAGGGCCAGTGGACGGTTCGGGGTTTCACGTCGACGAAGGCGCGTACACGCGGTACGCGCGCGAAGTCGACCCGCTCGGTGAAGACGTCAAAGGCGCGGCCGAGAAGCACGTCGGCCCGCACGTGACGCTCGGCGGCCACGGCTTCTCGGAAATGGGCGGCGAATCCGGGTTCTCCGGGGCCTACAGCGGCCGGATGCGCGCGCTGCAGGAGCGCCTGCACCGTGTCGGCGGCAGCTGGCAGCAGGTCGGCGCCGCCGCCCGGCAGACCGACCGCAACTTCGCGGCGGTCGAGGGCGAGCACGGCGACGTCGTCCGGCGGCTCGGCGGTGACGCGTGACCGGGCACGCCGACCTGCTCGTCCGGCACGGCCTGGACACGACCAACCAGTTCGCGCAGAAGCTGCGCCACGACCCGGCGGCCATCGGCGGCGCCCGGGACGCGCACATCGCGCTCCGGACGTCGGTGGGCCGCACCGGCGACGTCGCTTCGGACCAACGCGTTTCGCTGGCCTCCGCCAGTTCCGGTGCCACGGCCGACCGCGCCACGGCGACGTCGCAGAGCCTGGAGAAGGAGATCCAGGACCTCCTCGACGAGAGCGCCGAGATCGAACAGGCCGTCGCCGAGGCCGCCGAGACGCTGCACGTCGGCGAAATCAAGAACGACCAGGTGCGCGACCAGATCATCAAAGAGATCTCGGCGTCGATGAAGGCTCTCGAAGCGGTGAAGACGATCCAGCCGCCGGAGAGCCGCGGTGCCGCGTCGCGCGACATCCTGCTGAAGCTGCAGACCAAGATCAGCCGGCTGACCGGCCAGGCCGCGACGTTCAGCGAGCAGACGATCAACGACCTGACCGCGATCGGCACCCGGCTCGGCGGCGGAGAGCAGTCGACGTCGGCGTCCTCGGTTTCCTCGACGAAGGTCGGGTCGTCGTTCAACAGCAACAGCGGCTACTCCGGCGGTTCGGACGGCGGCGGAGGCGGAGGCGGTGGTGGCGGCGGTGGTGCCGTGCACAAGCCGCGGCTGCCGGTCGCGATCCCGCCGCAGCCCGGCACCGGCGTCGCGATCAACCTGCCCGGCGGCAAGCAGGTCATGGCGCCGAACGAGACCGCGGCGAAAGCCGTGCGCAACGCGCTTTCGCAGCTCGGCGTGCCCTACGTCTGGGGTGGCACCGCGCGCGGTGTCGGCCTCGACTGCAGCGGGCTGACCATGACGTCGTACCAGGACGCGGGGCTGCAGCTGCCGCGGACGGCGGCGCAGCAGACGGTCGGGGCCGAGGTGCCCTCGATCGACCAGCTGCTGCCGGGCGACCTGGTCGTCTGGTCCGGCCACGTGGCGATGGTGATCGGCGACGGCCAGATGATCGAGGCCGGCGACCCGGTGCACATCAGCAACATCCGCACGACGAACGCGGGGCAGTCGTTCATCGGCTTCTACCGGCCGACGGGGTGAGCGGTGGCTGAATTCGACATCGAGCTGGCTTCCGCGCGGATCGCCGAGCAGGCCGAACGCGCGGGCGCGGACGTTTCCGCGCGCCTGGCCCGTTCCGGCCCGGTGGTGGGCACGGCGTCGTCCGGCACGATCGAGGTCCAGGTGGCGCCGGGCGGGCTGCTGACCGGCGTCACGATCCACCGGTCGGCGCTGCGGCACGGGTCCGCGGTCCTCACCGACCAGATCTTCGAGCTGGCACAGCGCGCGACCCGCCGCGCGGGCGACCGGATGTACCACGCGCTGTCGTCCGTCGTGGACGCCGAACAGCTGAAAACCCTGGGCTACGAACCGATCCCGGACGACGACCCGGACGCCGAGACCACCACGTACGGAAGGTGACCCAGGTGATCACGACCCGCGAGCTGATCGCCCAGGCCCGCGCCCGCGAAGAGGCGATGGCCCGGGTGGAGGAGCTGCTCGCGTCGGCCTCCGGGACGGCCCACGACGTCGACGGCCAGGTCGAGGTCACCGTCGACGCGCGCGGTAAACTGCTGCGGCTGTGGCTGGCCCCGTCGGCGGTCAACCTGGGCGAGGGCCTGGGGCCGCGGGTGGTGGCGGTCGCCCAGGCGGCGATGCGCGAGGCGACCCAGGACGGGTACAACAAGGTCGCGCTGCTGCTGGGCGAGGACATGACGGCCATGATCGAGCAGATGACGGGGGTCCCGGCGCCGGCGCGTGCCGAGGACGACGACCCGGGCATGACGGTGGAGGAGTTCCAGCGGCTGCGGGCGGAGCGGCTGGGGGAAGCTTCAGCGGAACCGGAAGCGGAACCGGCTTCTAGCGTCGAGGACGAGGACGCTTACTGGGAGTCCTTCGACCCGGCTTCGCTGCGCTCGGATCGCTGAGCAGCCCCCGTTTTCCACGCTACCGGAGGGGACCGACAAGTCGTGACTGCGCGCAGAGTGGTTTCCTGGCCGGGTTTCTTCAACACCCGGGATCTCGGCGGCCTGCCGACGAAGTCCGGGCGGACGACCGCGTTCGGTGCCTTCTACCGGGCGGCGGATCTGCGGTTCGTCACCGAGGCCGGGTGGGCCCGGGCGCGCGAAGCGGGTGTCCGCACCGTCGTCGACCTTCGGAACGCGGACGAAATCCGGCCCGGGCCGGAGTCCCGGACCGCGCGGGCGGGTTCGGCGCAGTTCGCCGCGGACCCCGCGGGGCCGGCCACCCCGGCCGGGATCGACCGGCTCGAGGTCCCGCTCGACGACATCGGCGACACCGCCTTCTGGCAGCACGTCAACCGGGCCGGGCTCAACGGCACCCCGCTCTACTACCCCGGCTTCCTCCGGCAGAAGCCCGGCCGGTGCGCCGCGGTCGTCAAGGCGATCGCCGACGCCGGTTCCGGTGGCGTCCTGTTCCACTGCGGTTCGGGCCGGGACCGGACGGGCCTGGTCACGCTCCTGCTGCTCGCGCTGGCCGACGTCGAACCCCGCGCGATCGCCGCGGACTACGCCCTGTCGGCCGAAGCCCTCGGGCCGCTCGTCGCCGCGATGGGCGCCGCCGACCAGGGGCCGATCATCCGGGCCGCCCTCGCGAAGCGCGGCACCACGGCCGAAGATGCCGTGCTGGCGACCCTCGACGGGTTCGACGTCGAGCAGTACCTGCTGGATGCCGGCGTCACCGATGGTGAACTCAGTGCCCTTCGCGGCCGGCTGGTCAGGCCAGCTGGGCCGTCGAGTTGGCGCCGTCCAACGACTCGCGGATGAGGTCCGCATGGCCGGCGTGCTGGGCCGTCTCGTGGATCAGGTGCAGCAGTATCCGGCGGGCCGACCAGAACCGCGGTTCCGGGGGTGACCACGGGGTCGCCGGGAGCTGGACCTCGATGTCCAGCGACGGCAGCGAAGCCACGTACTCGTCCGTCGCGGCGGCCGCTTCCGCGTAAGCCGACAGCCAGTGGGAAAGCGTCTCGCTCATCGCGTACTGGCCGGTGTCCAGCATGCCCTCCGGGAGGGAGCCGTCGGCCGTGCGGAGGATCTCGAGCCACAGGCGCTCGCCCGTGGCCAGGTGGCGGATCAGGCCGCCCAGTGTCAGTTCGCTGACCGTCGTGCGGCGGCCTGCGTCCGCGTCCGAAACGTCGCGGGCCGGGATCAGCAAGCGCTTGCGGACTTCGGCCAGCACGGCCAACAGGTCCTCTTGTTCGCGGGTCATGCGGACACCGTAGGAATCAATTAGGTCAGATACTGGCCGGAACGCACAATCCCGCTGACCGGCACCCGAGTTCGCTCAGAGGTCTGGACCAGCCGCCTATCGCTGTGTCTTAATCCAAGGCGTGAATTTTGGTCTCTCGACGAGGAGGACCCGGATGCGCCTCGGACGCAGGCTGGGCATCGGCGCGCTGGCCGTGGGGTTGCTGCTGGCTTCCGAAACGCCCGCGCTCGCCGGGAACGGCCCGGCCTACAAGGATTCCTGGCGGCCGGTGAAGGTCCGGGTCGCCGATCTGCTCTCCCGGATGTCCCTCGACGACAAGCTCGGGCAGATGATGCAGGCCGAACGCCTCGGCGTGCAGAGCCCGGCCGACGTCACCACCGGACGGCTCGGCTCGCTGCTCTCCGGCGGCAGCTCGCAGCCGACCCCGAACACGCCCGTCACCTGGGCCGACATGTACGACGGCTTCCAGAAGGCCGCGCTCGCCACGCCGCTGGGCATCCCGCTGATCTACGGCGTCGACGCCGTTCACGGCCACAATGGCCTCTACGGCGCCACCGTCTTCCCGCACAACATCGGCCTCGGCGCGACGCGCGATCCGCGGCTGGTCGAGAAGATCGGCCGCGCCACCGCCGAAGAGGTCTCCGGCACCGGCATCGACTGGGACTTCGCGCCCTGCCTGTGCGTCGCCCGCAACGACCGCTGGGGCCGCACCTACGAGTCCTTCGGCGAGGTCCCGCAGCTGGCCACCCAGATGACGTCGATCATCACCGGCCTGCAAGGGAAAGCGCTGGACCGGCCCGGTTCGGTCATGGCCACCGCCAAGCACTACGTCGGCGACGGCGGCACCACCGGCGGCGTCAACGAAGGCAACACCGAGATCAGCGAGCAGGAACTGCGCGCGATCCACCTGCCGCCGTTCAAGGCCGCCGTGCAGCGCGGGGTCGGCTCGGTGATGATCTCCTACAGCAGCTGGAACGGCGTCAAGATGCACGCCGGCTCCTACCTGATCAACGACGTCCTCAAGAAGGAACTCGGCTTCACCGGGATCGTCGTCTCCGACTACAACGGCGTCGACAAGATCGACGGCAAGAGCGGGTTCACCCCCGACGAGGTCGAGGCCGCGATCAACGCCGGCATCGACATGGTGATGGTGCCCTACGCGTGGCAGAAGTTCATCGACACGCTGCGCACCCTCGTCCAGGACGGCCGCGTGCCGATGTCGCGGATCGACGACGCCAACCGCCGCATCCTCACCAAGAAGTTCGAGCTCGGCCTGTTCGAACACCCGCTGACCGACCGGCGGTTCCTGAACACCATCGGCAGCAAGCCCCACCGCGACCTCGCGCGCCAGGCCGTGCGGGAATCGCAGGTGCTGCTGAAGAACGAAAACCACGTCCTGCCGCTCCCGAAGCGCGGCAGCAGGATCTTCGTGGCCGGCAAGAACGCCGACGACCTCGGCAACCAGGCCGGCGGCTGGACGGTCGGCTGGCAGGGCACCAGCGGTCCGGTCATCCCGGGCACGACCATCCTCCAGGGCATCCGGCAGAAGTCCTCGACGGTGACCTACGCCGAGGACGGCACGGGGATCGACCGCAGCTACGACGTCGCCGTCGCGGTCGTGGGGGAGACGCCGTACGCCGAAGGCAAGGGCGACCGGCCGCAGGGCATGGGCCTGGACGCCACCGACCTCGCCACGCTGCAGAAGCTGAAGGACTCCGGGGTGCCGACGGTCGTCGTGCTGGTGTCCGGGCGGCCGCTCGACATCGCCGCGCAGCTGCCGGACTGGGCCGGGCTCGTCGAGTCGTGGCTGCCGGGCAGCGAAGGCCAGGGCGTGGCCGACGTCCTCTTCGGCGACTACAACCCCACCGGCAAGCTGCCGGTGACCTGGATGCGCAGCGCCGATCAGCAGCCGATCAACGCCGGCGACGGCCAGCCCGCGCTGTTCCCGTTCGGCTTCGGCCTGCGCTACTCGCGCCACTGGTGATCCCCGTCCCCCACCGGAAGGAACCCGCATGCCCCGCCGTCACCTGGTCAGAATCCTGGCCTTCTTCGCTGCCTGCCTGGGGCTTTCGCTCGGTGCCCCGGCCGTGCAGGCCGCCACGCCGTTCAAGGTCCTGGCCTTCTACAGCGGCACGTACGACGCCGCGCACATCAGCTTCGAAAAGGAGGCCAACGTCTGGTTCCCGCAGCAAGCGGCGGCCAACGGCTTCACCTACACCGCGACGACCGACTGGAACCGGCTGACGAGCCTCACCAAGGCCACCGCCGACGTCGTGCTGTTCCTCGACGACCAGCCGCAGTCGGCCGCCCAGTTCCAGGGCTTCCAGAACTACATGCAGAACGGCGGCGGGTTCTTCGGCTTCCACGTCACCGCCTACAACGACAGCTCCACGCCGTCGTACGCCAACTGGTTCCACAACGACTTCCTCGGCACCGGCCGGTTCACCTCGAACACGTGGGGCCCGACGCCGGAGACGCTGAAGATCGAGAACCGCACCCACCCGTCGACGGCGAACCTGCCGGCGACGATCCGGTCGTCGACGTCCGAGTGGTACGCCTGGCAGAACGACCTGCGCCAGAACAGCAACATCACCATCCTGGCGTCGATGGACTCCGCCACGTTCCCGATCGGCACCGACCCGAACCAGACCTGGTACAGCGGCTACTACCCGATCGCGTGGACGAACAAGAACTACAAGATGCTCTACGCCAACTTCGGCCACAACGCGATGAACTACGAGACGAACACGGCGCTGTCGTCGACGTTCGAAAGCGCCGACCAGAACCGGTTCGTGCTCGACGGGCTGAAGTGGCTCGGCGGCGGCTCGACCGGGCCGACCGACCCGGGCACGATCGACCCCGCGGCCTTCTACGCCGTGACGAACAAGGCGTCCGGCAAGTGCGTCGACGCCCGCGCGGCCGGCAGCGCCAACGGCACGGTCATCCAGCAGTACACGTGCAACGGCACCGCGGCCCAGCAGTACCAGTTCGCCCCGACCAGCGGCGGCTACGACCGGATCAACAACCGGACGAACACCGCCGAGGTCATCGACGTCACCGACGTCTCGACGGCGGACAACGCCGGGCTGCAGCTGTGGTCCTACAGCGGCGGCGGCAACCAGCAGTGGCAGCCGGTGTCCGAGGGCGGCGGTTACTACCACTTCGTCGCCCGCCACAGCGGCAAGTGCCTGACCGTGCCGGGATCGTCCACCGCGGACAGTGTGCAGCTGGTCCAGGCGGCCTGCAGCGGCAGCGCCGCTCAGTCGTTCAAGGTCGCCTGACGAGTCGTGGGGGGTGGGGGGGGGGGTGTACAACCGCGTCACAAAAGCCCACCGGGCCATGGGGGGGGGTGGTGGGATGGGAGAAACTATA
>NZ_JBFBBT010000009.1:165855-282665 GCF_040682815.1 Amycolatopsis sp. NPDC051102 | reverse complement strand
TGCGTGGGGTGCGGGGGCCCGGCGGCCCCGCCGCGGCGCCCCCCAAAACACATCCCCGCCCCCCCGGCGCGCCCCCCCCCCCCCCCCCCCACCCCCCCCCCCCCCCCCCCCACGACCGGGGACAATGGGTGCGTGAGGATCGATGCCGAAAAGATCAAGCGGCGCGGCTACTGGCGCACCCTGCTGTGGTGGCCGTTCCTCCTGGTGCTGGTCATCTCGTTCGGCGTCGATCTGCTCGTGAAGATCGGTCTCCACCGGTGGACCTTCGCCGCGGAACACCTGATCAGCGCGGCCGTCCGAGGGGTGCTGACCTGGCTGTTCTTCGCCGCCGTCTTCCGTTGGCTGATCCGGCGGGAGCGGAAGCGTCAGTGACGCTTCCGCTCCCGGCCGGTGTCAGTCGCGCTCGATGAGGTGACCCACCACGTCCGGGCCCGGGTGCGCGTGCCCCGAGCCGTCGCGGCGGACGTCGATCTCGGGCAGCTCCACCGGGTCGCCGTTGCGCGCCGCCCCGGCCGGGCGGGGACCGATCCAGGCCACGCGCAACGCCGTCTCGCCCTTGAGGAACCGCTGGGCCCGGACGCCGCCCGTCGCGCGGCCCTTCGCCGGGTACTCGCTGAACGGCGTCACCTTCACGCTCTGGCCCGTCGACGTGATCACCATCGGCTCGCCGTGCTCGTCGTCGTCCGTGCGGACCGCGCCGAAGAACACCACCGAGCCCGCGCCCACGTTGATGCCCGCCATGCCGCCGCCCTTGAGACCCTGCGGGCGGACCAGGGACGCCGCGTACTTCAGCAGCGACGCCTCCGACGACACGAACGCCAGCGTCTCCGAACCGTCGGTCAGCCAGGTCGCGCCGACGACCTCGTCGCCGTCCTTGAGGCTGATCACCTCGAACTCGTCCGAGCGGACCGGCCACTCCGGCGAACAGATCTTGACGACGCCGGCCCGGGTGCCGAGCGCCAGGCCCGGGGAGCCCGCCGCCTGCTCGCCCAGCGGGGCGATCCCGACGACCGTCTCGCCCTTCTCCAGCGGCACCAGTTCCTTCGCCGCCATGCCGCCGCGCAGCGACACCGTGCCGGCCTGCTCCGGCAGCACCGGCAACGGCAGCACGTCCGTCTTGAACGCCCGCCCGCGGCTGGTCACCAGCAGCACCTGCCCGCGCGCGGTCGTGTGGACCACGGCCGCCACGGCGTCGTGTTTCACGCGTCCGTTGCGGCGACGCGTCTCCGTCGCCTCCTCGGACTCGGCCGCGGTGCGGGCCACCAGCCCGGTCGCCGACAGGATCACCTGGCACGGGTCGTCCGCGACTTCGAGCGGGCCTGAAGGCTTCGACGCGGCCAGGACCTCCTTCAGGTCGCCGTCGATCAGCGCGGTGCGGCGCTCGGTCGGGAAGTCCTTCGCGATCTTCGCCAGCTCGGACGAGACGAGCTTCTTCAGCACCGACTCGTCGTCGAGGATCTTGGACAGCTCCGCGATCTCCTCGCGCAGCCGATCCTGCTCCGCCTCGAGTTCGAGGCGGTCGTACTTGGTCAGCCGGCGCAGCGGCGTGTCCAGGATGTACGTCGCCTGGATCTCCGACAGCTTGAAGCGCGTCATCAGGCCGTCCTTCGCGGCCTGCGCGTTCTCGCTCTCGCGGATGAGCTTGATCACCTTGTCGATGTTCAGCAGCGCGACCAGCAGGCCGTCGACCAGGTGCAGCCGCTCTTCGCGCTTGCGGCGGCGGTACTTCGTCCGGCGGGTGACGACGTCGTAGCGGTGCCGGAGGAAGACCTCGAGCAGCTCCTTGAGGCCCAGGGTCTGCGGCTGGCCGTCGACGAGCACCAGGTTGTTGATGCCGAACGACTGCTCCAGCGGCGTGAGCCGGTAGAGGTCGGCCAGCAGGGCCTGCGGGTTGACGCCGACCTTGCACTCGATGACCAGCCGGGTGCCGTTCTCGCGGTCGGTGAGGTCCTTGACGTCGGCGATGCCGGTGAGCCGCTTGGACTTGTTGACCTCGTCGGTGATCTTCTCGATCACCTTCTCCGGCCCGACGCCGTAGGGCAGCTCGGTGACGGTGATCGCCTGCCGCCCGCGGCTGCCTTCCAGCGGCCCGGTCTCGCAGTTCGCCCGCATCCGGACGACGCCGCGGCCGGTCTCGTACGCGCGGCGGACCTCGTCCAGGCCCAGCAGGCTGCCGCCGGTGGGCAGGTCGGGACCCGGGACGAACTCCATCAGCTTGTCGAGCGTCGCGGACGGGTGCGTGATCAGCCACCGCGCCGCGGCGACGACCTCGCCGAGGTTGTGCGGGATCATGTTGGTCGCCATCCCGACCGCGATCCCGGACGTGCCGTTGACCAGCAGGTTCGGGAACGCGGCGGGCAGCACGGAGGGCTCTTCGAGCGAGCCGTCGTAGTTGGGGCGGAAGTCGACGGTGTCCTCGCCGAGCTCGCCGACCAGCTGCATCGCCTCGGGGGACATCCGGGCTTCGGTGTACCGCGAGGCGGCCGGTCCGTCGTCTGGGCTGCCGAAGTTGCCGTGGCCGTCGATCAGGGGTGCGTTCAGGGAGAAGTCCTGCGCCAAGCGGACCATTGCGTCGTAGATCGCGGTGTCGCCGTGCGGGTGGTACTTGCCCATGCAGTTGTGGACTGCGAACCCTTCGACCACGAATTCGTGGGCGTCGGAGCCGACCTGGATGTCGTAGGTGACGTCCGGCGCGACGCGCTCGACCGACACCACTTCGAGGAACGAGAATCCCTTCAGCGCGTCGAGCCGATCGGCGAGCGGTGAGCCGATCCGCCGCAGCTTTTCGATCCAGCCGTCCTGGTGCGCCCGCGCGAGCGGGAACGAGCGATCGGCCAGCGCGGTGCCGTGCCGGTCCTTGCCGTAGCGCACCTTCGCCCCGCTCACCGCGGACAACGAGGCGCGGAAAGGAGTTCCCTCGGTGTCGCGGAACCAACCGCCGCCGGCGTGGGCGGCCGAGAACTCGGCCATGACGCCCTTGGCGGGCAACCGGTCGTTGCCTTGCTTGCCGCCGTAGGCGTAGGTGATCGCCGAGAGCTTTTCGAGATCGCTCTTCTTGTAGCCGATGGTGATCCACGGCGCCAGGATGGCGGCCAGAGCCGCGGCGTCGGCTCCGCTGACCGAGAGACCGAGCAGGTTCTTGTGGCCGTCCGGCTTCGGATTGGTCCAGTGGTGACCGTGGATCCCGAGGTCCGCGAGCATCGCGTAGACCTGCCGGATCAAAGCCTCGCTCGTGCTCACGTAAACGAGCTCGCGGTGGTTCTTGCGGATGTGGCCGTCGCCGTCGAAGATGCCCGCGAGGAACGGCGCCCAGCTCGAACGGTCCGCGAGAACCTCCGCCGGGACGACCTTCGCGTCGCTGAGCGGGCTTCCCGCCGCGAGAAGGCCGTCGTGCCGGGCGAAGGTGAGGATGTGCTGATCACGCCAACCCGGCTTCGCCGCGGTACGGGTTCCCCGGGACACGCCCAAGCCGTGGGCCGTTGCCCATTCGTACACCGAGTCGAGCGGCTCCACGTCGCACATGTGGATCCGGACCCGGCCGTCCGCGTCGCGGTTGCGGTCGACCGCGAAGCCTTCGGCCGTGATCAGGCCGAGAAGGTAGGCGTAGCGGTCTCCGCCCGCCGGCCGGTTCTCGCGGCGGGCTGCCCCGTAGGCGACGGTCCGGCGCCCGGTGAGGTCGCGGGCGTCCGTCCACGTCAGACTCGAGTCTTCCGCCACGGTCCGGAACCGCTGGCCCGGCGTCACGAGCATGGTGTGCCCGTTGGCCCAGGTGACGCGCACCAGTTCGGAGACCGGGTTCTCGTAGACCTCGGTGACCGGCACGGAGGCACCGCGACGGTCGAGCACGCGGTCGCCGACCTCGATCTCTTCGATCGGCCGCAGCCCCTCCGGGGTCGAGACCAGCGCCCCGCGGACGAAGCAGTCACCGACGACGCGGGACGACTTCACATACGCGTGCGTGGGCCGGTAACCCTGCTCGTGCATGGAAAACAGGATCCGGCGGTGCACCGGCTTCAGCCCGTCCCGCGCGTCCGGGAGGGCGCGCGAGTGGATGACCGAATACGCGTACTCCAGGTACGAGTCTTCGATCTCCGTCTTCAGCGAGTTGTCGAAGACGTTCGCGCCGGCGCGGTCGAACGCGCTGGGATCGACCTTGGTGGTGGTGCCCTTGCGGCGTGCCACGGCAGAACTCCTTGGTAGCTGAGAAAATTAAGCGTCGATGGCGTCGCGGTCGATCCGGTCCGAAGAGGCGACCAGCCAGTTCCGCCGGGGCTCGACCTTCTCGCCCATCAGCAGCTCCAGCGCGCCCTCGGCGGCCTCGGCGTCGTCCATGGTGATCCGGCGGACCGAGCGCGTGGCCGGGTTCATCGTGGTCTCCCACAGCTCGTCGGCGTCCATCTCGCCGAGACCCTTGAACCGCGGCACCGGCGTGACGATGCTCTTGCCCGCCCGCTCCAGCTCGGCGAACTTCGTCTCCATCTCCTGCTGGGTGTACGTGAAGTACGTCTCCGAGTTGCGGCCCTTGGTGACGAGCTTGTGCAGCGGCGGCATCGCCGCGTACAGCCGGCCGTCCTCGATCACCGGGCGCATGTACTTCGCGAACAGCGTGATCAGCAGCGTGCGGATGTGCGAACCGTCGACGTCCGCGTCCGCCATCAGGATCACCCGGCCGTAGCGCATGGTCGTCAGGTCGAACGTGCGCCCGGTGCCCGCGCCCAGCACCTGCACGATCGACGCGATCTCGGCGTTCTTCAGGGTGTCGCCGAGCGACGCCTTCTGGACGTTCAGGATCTTGCCGCGCAGCGGGAGCAGCGCCTGGTACTCCGAGACGCGCGCCATCCGCGCCGACCCCAGCGCGCTGTCGCCCTCGACGAGGAACAGTTCGCTGCGGGCGACGCCGGTGGTGCGGCAGTCGACCAGCTTCGGCGGCATCGCCGCGCCCTCCAGCGCGGTCTTGCGCCGGGCGGCGTCCTTCTGCTGCTTCTGGGTGAGCCGGACGCGGGAGGCGTCGACCACCTTCTGCAGCACGACCTTGGCCTCGGACTTCGTCTTGCGGTCCTCGGTCCACGCCTTGACGTGCTTGTCGACGATGCCCTGCAGGACGCGGGTGATCCCGGCGGTGGACAGCTCGTCCTTCGTCTGCGAGGTGAACTGCGGCTCCGGCAGCCGGACGTGCACCACGGCCGTCATGCCCTCGAGGACGTCCTCGATCGTCGGCATGTCCTCCTTGGGCTTGAGCAGCCCGCGGGTCTTGGAGATGGCCTCCTGCAACGCCTTCGTCACCGCGCGGTCGAAGCCGCGGCGGTGGGTGCCCCCGTGGACGTTGCGGATCGTGTTGGTGAAGCACTCGACCGTGCGCTCGTAGCCGGTGCCCCAGCGCATCGCCACCTCGACCTCGGCGTGGCGCTCCACATTGGACTGCATGACGCCGGCGGCGTCGGCCGCGTTCTCCTTGTACGTGCCTTCGCCGGTGATCAGCAGGGTGCCGCAGACCGGCTTCTCGCCCGAGGGCGTCAGGAAGTCGACCATGTCGACGAGGCCGTTCGGGAAGTGGAACGTCTCTTCGTTGATCGTGTCTTCGATCGCCGTGCGCAGCACGTACGTGACGCCCGGGACGAGGAACGCGGTGTTGCGCAGCTTCGTCCGGACGCCTTCGACGTCGAGCGCCGCGCCGGACTCGAAGTAGCGCGCGTCGTACCAGTAGCGGATCGAGGTGCCGCTGCGCTCGCCGCGCTTCATCTTGCCGGTGACGTTCAGCCCGGAGCGGCGGGTGAACTTCGCCTTGGGGCCGGGCGCGTCGAACGTGCCGGGGATGCCGTGCTTGAACGACATCTGGTGGACTTTGCCCTCTTGCTTCACCGTGACGTCGAAGCGGTGTGACAGGGCGTTGACCGCCGAAGCGCCGACGCCGTGCAGGCCGCCGGAGGTCTTGTAGCCGGAGCCGCCGAACTTGCCGCCGGCGTGCAGGCGCGTCAGCACCAGCTCGACGCCGGACAAACCGGACTTGGCGTGGGTGCCGGTCGGGATGCCGCGGCCGTCGTCGTCCACCTGGACGCTGCCGTCGGCGTGCAGCGTGACGACGATCTTCGTCGCGTAGCCGGCGACACCCTCGTCCGTGGAGTTGTCCACGACTTCGGAGAAGAGGTGGTTGATGCCCCGGCTGTCGGTGGAGCCGATGTACATCCCGGGTCGTTTGCGGACGGCTTCGAGACCCTCGAGATGCGTCAGGTCGTCGGCCCCGTACAAGGTCTCGGCAGTCACAGGGTCGTTCTCCCGGATCGTGGCTCGCGAAAGTGCTGGTGGTGGTGCGGACTCGCCTGCACCGTAGTGCAGGATATCCGCCGACCCCGACAACTTTCGCGCGCTGCCCTCCCCGGAGTGGCGAGCACCGCCCCCTAGCGGGGGTCGTAGCCCAGGTCGGGCCACAGGCCCAGCAGGGCTTCGATCTTCCGCGGGACCTGGAAGCTGTTCCGGAAGTTCGGCTTCTCGCCGATCGCGGCGAGGGCCTTGCGGAGGTCGCCGAAGGACGGCCGGGCGGCCGACTGCCGGGTCAGGACGTAGCAGTAGGTGCGCCGGGGGTAGGCGAACTCGTCGATGTACGCCTGCAGGACCAGGCCGGGGGCCTCGATCCGCGATCCGACGAGGGGCCGGCCCTGCTTCTGGCTGTAGACGGGGATCACGTGCACGCCCTGGCGGAGCGTGCGCGGCGGGTCCTGGCCCTGGCCGTCGTCGGCCCACAACAGCTCGACGCGGAACGGTGATTCGCCGTTCTCGCCGGGGTGGGTGTACTCGCGCTGCAGCTCTTCGAGCCGGTACGCGGCTTCGGCGTTCGGTTCGCCGCCTTCGACGAGGCTGACCAGGTACAGCTCGGCCGGCCGCGGCCAGGACGGGCGGGGCACGTCGGTGGCCTCGGTGGCTTCCGACGCTTCGGTGGCTTCGGGCTCGGCCGCAACCGGTTCCGGGGTTTCCGCTGCCACGGTGGCGGCCGGCGTGGTCGTCTCCGGGGTCTCGGGCTGCTCCGCGGGTGCGGCGGCCTCCGCCGGGCGCTCCGGAGCCGCGGCAGGCACGGGCGCCGGGGCCGGGGTGGCCGGGCGGACCGGCGACGGCGCGGGGGCCGCGGGCCGCACCGGGGACGGCGGCGGCGCCACGGCCGCGGGCCGCACCGGTGTCGGCGGGCGGCTGGTCACCACCGGCCGGGCGGGCGCGGCGGCGGGCCGGGCGGGCGCCGGCGGGCGGGCCGTGACCGGCTTGCCGGCGCCGTACTGCTCCAGCAGCGGCTCCAGGTCACCGGCGGTCAGCGACGGGCCCGCGAGGTCACACCACTCGAGCCAGGCTTCCTGAGCCTCTTCGACGGTGTGCCGCTCGTGGGAGAGCGTGACTGCCTCGAACAGCTGCCGCGGGCCGGCGGCGGTGACGTCGGCCGAGCCGACCACCACGAACGACGGGTCGTCCTCGGCGATCACCAGCTTCGCGTTCAGGCCGCGCAGCGAGTGCACGATCACGCCGGCCTTCACCCAGTGCAGCAGTGCGTGCGGGCTCGTCGCCCCGGACAGCACGGTGTCCAGGCTCGCGTCCGTGATCAGCGTGTCGCCGGGTTCCAGCGGCAGCAGGGCAGCCGCGCCGGGACCGACGTGGCCGAAGGCGGCCACCAGGTTCCGGCGCGGGGCGAGCAGGGGGGTGATCGAGGCCCAGATGTCGCGACCGGCGAGTAGTCGTACCGAACGTTCTGCCAAACCCAGCCGAGCGAGCTCCGCGTCCATGCCCAAAACCTTAGCCGGTGCCCCTGAGGGGCCTGACGGCCGGAATATCTCTTGCTTGGAAGTAGTTGAACGCGCATGTAAGATGGTGCTCGCGAAGGGAGCAGGTCATGCAGTTCGGAATCTTCACGGTGGGCGACGTCACGACCGATCCCACGAACGGAACCACGCCGACGGAACACGAGCGGATCAAGGCGATGGTCCGGATCGCGCTCAAGGCCGAAGAGGTCGGCCTCGACGTCTTCGCGACCGGCGAGCACCACAACCCGCCGTTCGTCCCGTCGTCGCCCACGACGATGCTGGGTCACATCGCGGCGCGGACGTCGAAGCTGATCCTGTCGACGTCGACGACGCTGATCACCACGAACGACCCGGTGAAGATCGCCGAGGACTTCGCGATGCTGCAGCACCTCGCCGACGGCCGGGTCGACCTGATGATGGGCCGCGGCAACACCGGCCCGGTCTACCCGTGGTTCGGCCAGGACATCCGCCAGGGCATCCCGCTGGCGATCGAGAACTACGCGCTGCTGCACAAGCTGTGGCGCGAGGACGTCGTCGACTGGTCCGGCAAGTTCCGCACCCCGCTGCAGGGCTTCACGTCGACCCCGCGGCCCCTGGACGGCGTCCCGCCGTTCGTCTGGCACGGTTCCATCCGCAGCCCGGAGATCGCCGAGCAGGCCGCGTACTACGGCGACGGCTTCTTCGCCAACCACATCTTCTGGCCCAAGGAGCACTTCCAGCAGCTGATCTCCTTCTACCGCCAGCGGTTCGAGCACTACGGCCACGGATCGGCCGACCAGGCGATCGTCGGCCTCGGCGGCCAGGCGTTCATCCGGCCGAAGTCGCAGGACGCGTGGAACGAGTTCCGGCCGTACTTCGACAACGCGCCGGTGTACGGGCACGGCCCGTCGCTGGAGGAGTTCACCGAGCAGACGCCGCTGACCGTCGGCAGCCCGCAGGAGGTCATCGACAAGACGCTGACCTTCCGCGAGCACTTCGGCGACTACCAGCGCCAGCTGTTCCTGATGGACCACGCCGGCCTGCCGCTGAAGACGGTGCTGGAGCAGCTCGACCTGCTCGGCGAGCAGGTGATCCCGGTGCTGCGCAAGGAACTCGACGCGCTGCGCCCGGCGCACGTGCCGGACGCGCCGACCCACGAATCCCTGAAGGCCGCGGCGCTGGTCGGGAGTGAAGCATGAAACTCGCAGTGGTGACAGCGGGGTTGTCGGTTCCTTCGTCGACCCGCCTGCTGGCCGACCGGCTGGCCGCGGCGACCGTCGCCGCGGCCGGGGAACCGGTCGAAGTCTCCGTGGTGGAGCTGCGGGACATCGCGTTGGACGTCACGAAGAACCTGCTGACCGGCTTCCCCGGCCCGGAGCTACGCGCGGCCATCGAGACGGTGACCGGTGCGGACGCGCTGATCGCGGTGACCCCGGTGTTCACCGCGGGCTACAGCGGGCTGTTCAAGTCGTTCTTCGACGTGCTCGACACGGATTCGCTGGCGGGCAAGCCGGTGCTGCTCGCCGCGACCGGCGGCACCGAGCGGCACTCCCTGGTCCTCGACTACCAGCTGCGGCCGCTGTTCGGGTACCTGAAGGCGGATCCGGTCGCGACGGGCGTGTACGCGGCTTCGTCCGACTGGGGCAGTGGTGAGGCTTCGGGGGCGTTGCAGCGGCGGATCGAGAAGGCGGGCGCGGAACTGGCTTCGCTGACGGCGGGCCGGCCCGCCGCGTCCGGGGGACCGGCGTTCGTGCCGTTCGAACAGCTGCTGGCGCAGTAGTCCCTCGTCAGCGGTAGTGAACGCGGTACCGCAGGTGGGTCACGCCGGCCCCGGCGACGACCTCCGCCTGTTCCAGTTCGGCTGAGCAGGCACCGAGGTCGTCGAAGTACCGCACGCCTTCCCCGAGGAAGACCGGCACCAGGTCGATCCGCACCTCGTCCAGCAGGCCGAGGTTCAGGCACTGCTGGGCGACGGCCGGCCCGGAGACGCCCACGGTGCCGTCTCCGGCCGCCTTGGCCTGCTCGATCGCGCTCCCCACGTCGGGGCAGAAAGTGAAGGGCGCCTTGTCGACACGGTGCCGAAAGTAGGGGGTGGCACCCGTCGTCCGGCAGCAGTCACCGAGCGTGCCCGCCGCCTACTTTCACCGGCATGACCAGGCTTTTCCTCCTCCTCGCGGCCCTGCTGCTCGCCACGGCGACGCCGGCGCACGCGGCGCCGCGGGACGTCGACGGCTACGTCCGTGCCTTCCTCGACCGCACCGGCCTGCCCGGTGCGGCCGTCGCGATCACCCACGGCGACGACGTCGTCCGCGTCGCCGGCTACGGCCACGACGCCGCGGGCCGGCCCCTCACCGCGTCGAGCCGGCTGCCGATCGCGTCGCTGAGCAAGTCCATGACCGCCTTCGCCCTGCTGCAGCTCACCGAAGCCGGCCGGATCGGGCTCGACGAGCCGGTGACGCGGTACCTGCCCGGCTTCCGGCTCGCGGACCCCCGCGGCACGCGGATCACCGTCCGGATGCTGCTGGACCAGACGTCCGGGATGGCCGATTCGGCGTTCCCCGATCTGAAGCTGCCGCAGCCGCACACCCTCGCCGAGGCCGTCACCCGGCTGCGGGACGCGCCGCTGGCGAGCGAGCCCGGCACCGAATTCCACTACCACAACCCGAACTACGAAGTGGCCGCGCGGATCGTCGAAGTCGTGGCCGGGCAGCCGTTCGCCGAATATCTGAAGGCGAAGCTGTTCACCCCGCTCGGGATGACCGCGAGCACCACCGTGGACACCCCGCCTGCCGGGACCGAGGGGTACGTCCGGGCCTTCGGGATCGAGGTGCCGGTGTCCGAACCGGACTGGTTCACCGGCGGCAGCCACGGCGTCCTCAGCACCGCGGAAGACCTGGCGAGGTGGCTGCGAGCCCAGCAGGACGGCGGCGGCGTGCTGTCCCCGGCGTCGGTCCGGCAGGCGCACACGCCCGCGCCCGGACGTGACTACGCGCTGGGCTGGCGCGTCCGGGACGGGCGGACGTCGCACACCGGCGAGCTGTTCACCCACACCGCGGCGCAGGTGCTGCTGCCCGGCGGCTACGGCGTCGCCGTGCTGGCGAACACCGGGATGGCGCTGGACAACGACGCCGAGCTGCTGGCTCAGGACCTCGCGAGCCTGCTGGAGGGCGGTACGCCCGAGCCGGCCCGGTCCGCCGGGGTGGTCGCGGACTGGGTGCTCGGCGCGCTGGCGCTGGTCGCGGTGGGCCTGGCGATCCTCGGTGTCCGGCGAGCCCGCCGGAAGCCGCGGTGGTGGCGGATCGGGCCGCCGCTGCTGCCGCTCCTGCCGCTGGTGTTCCTGCCGCAGCTGCTCGGGTGGGTATTCGCCGGACGGCGGGGTACCTACGGCCAGGTGCTCTACGTCTGGCCGGGGCTCGTGGCCGCGCTCGGCGTGGCCGCGCTGGCCGGCCTGACGGTGACCGTGGCCAGGGCGCGGGCGCTCGCGAGTGGCACGCGAGGGCGTGACCGGGAAGAATCGGACGAAACGAGGGGAGACGCCCAGTGGGCCTCGGCAAACAGGCGAAGCGGATCCTGATCACGGTGGCCGGTGCCATCTTGCTGGTGGTCGGGGTGCTGCTGCTCGTCCTGCCCGGCCCCGGGCTGCTGCTCGTGCTCGCCGGGTTGCTGCTGCTGGCGTCGGAGTTCCCGGCGCTCGAGAAGTACGTCGACCCGGTGCGCGACCGCGCGATGAAGGCGGCCGAGGAAAGCGTGTCGTCGCCGCTGCGGATCGCCGGCTCGGTGCTGGCCGGGCTGGCGCTGCTGGCCGCGGGGATCGTCTGGGGCACGGTGAAGTCGCTGCCGTTCAGCGGCTGGAGCACCGGGTCGAGCCTGATCCTGTCGTCGGTGGTGCTGTTCGCGCTGCTGGGCTGGAGCTACCACCGGGTCCGGTCGCGCCGCGAGTCCGGGACGAAGGCGTCCACGGATCGGTAGCCTCGGCGCCATGAGCGCTGGATTCCAGCGCGCCCGCCGTCCCGAGCAGGTCGAGGCGCGCCGGAGCGCGATCCTCGCCGCCGCGCGCGAACTGCTCGCGCAACGGCCGGTCGCCGAAATCAGCCTCCGGGAGCTCAGCTGCCGGGTCGGGCTGGCGAAGTCCAATGTGCTCCGCTACTTCGACAGCCGCGAGGCGGTCTTCCTCGAGGTCCTCGACAGCGCGTGGACGGCCTGGCTCGACGACCTGGAGGAAGCGCTCGGATCCGCGCGCGAGGAAGACGTCGCCGGCACGATCGCGGCGACGCTCGCCGGACGGCGAGAGCTGTGCGAACTGATCAGCGTGCGGGCGCCGGTGCTGGAACGCAACATCTCCGCGGACTACGCCCGCAGCTTCCACCGCCGCGCTTCGGCGAACACCGGACGGCTCGCCGAGCTGGTCCGGGGCCGGGTGCCGGAGCTGCCGCCGGAGGCGGTCCGGCACTTCGCGGGTGACGTGCTGGCGCTGGTGGCGGGCTCGTGGCCGGCCGCGAACCCGACGGCGGCCGTCGCGGCCGCGGGGGAGCCGCCGTCGTTCGCGGCGGGGCTGGCGGAGAGCCTCACGAACCTGCTGGCGGGGCTGGTCGCGCGGCAGCTGTGACCGGGAGCAGACCGCGCTCGGCGAAGACCTTCTTGGCCGCCGAGGTCGCGTTGAGCGCCTTCGGGAATCCACAGTAGACAGCCGAGTGCAGCAGGGCCTCGACGATCTCCGCCGGGGTCAGCCCGACGTTCAGCGACGCGTTGACGTGCCACTCCAGCTGCGGCTCGCACCCGCCGAGCGCGGTGAGCATGCCCAGGGTGACGAGCTGGCGGTCGCGCGGCGGCAGTTCCGGCCGCGCGTAGACCTCGCCGTAGCCCCACGAGACGACCGCTTCGGCCAGCGCGGGCGAGACGTCGGCGAGGCTCTCGAGCACGCGGCCGCCGTCGCTGTCGATCCCGGTCAGGGTCTTCAGGCCACGTTCGAAGCGTTCGTCGGTCATTGCGGGTCCTTTCCCCAGTGCGTCCGGAATCCGACGCTAGGGGCTGGAGCGCGCTCCAGGGCAACCGTGACGGCCACCACGGCGGGCTGCCGCGGTGGCCGTCACGCCGGAACTCAGACCGCCGTCGCCGTGCCGCGGGCCGACGCGCCCGTGTTCACGTAGACGTAGAAGCTCGTGCCCGCCTCGTCCGACCTGGTGCCGGCCGTGTTCGTGCTCCACGCCCGCAGCTGGACGTACGAGCCGCTGTTCCGGTCCGCGGGCACGTCGAAGCCGAACGTCGCCGTGCCGTCCGGGCCCGGCGCCAACGTCGTCTCCGGGCCGGAGTCCACCCGGTAGCCGTAGGCCGCCAGGTTCGCCTGGACCGGCGACAGGGTGCACTGGATGTGCTGCCCCGGTGCCACCGACCAGCCGGTCGCGTCACACGCCAGGCGCGGCGACGAGTACGCCACGTAGAACGTGTAGCCGCCCTGTTCGGACGTCGTTCCGTCGGCGAACTTCGTCGTCACCGAGATGCCGTTGATGTAGCTCTGCGTCGGGGTGAAGACCACGCTCGCCGTGCCGTCCGGGCCCGCGGGCACCGTGCCGTGCACGCCGGCGCCGAAGTCGTAGGTGTAGCTGACCGCACCCGGGACCGGCGAGGAGAACACGAACGTGCCCGGCGTGCCCACCGCGCCGCTGGTCTGGCCCTCGGGGTACTCCGCGCTGGTCACCTTCGGCTTGTTCGACGCCACCGGGACGTTGAGGCCGCCCCAGCCGGACTGCACGCCCGACGCGGTCGTCGTGTAGCCGTACAGCGAACCGTACGACGACGTCGCAGGCGTGACCGTGACGATCGCCGTGCCGTCCGCGTCGAGCGGCACCGTGATCAGGTCCTCCTGGTTCCAGTGGTAGGTGAACGAGACCGAGCCGGGCAGCACGGCGTGCACCCGGAACTGCACCGGCAGGCTCTGCGTCGGGTTCGCGGTGAGCTGCTCGACCTCGGGCTCGCCGGGCTCGCTGATCAGCTCGGTCGAGTGCTCCGCGGTCAGGTACCCGGTCGCGAGCCGGGACCGCACGGCCACCTGGACGTAGCCGAGCTGCGGGTCGGACGGCGTCACCGTCACCGTCGCCGTCCCGTCCGGGCCGGCCGGCACGGTCTCGTCCGGCTGGTTGGTCAGGTGGTAGACGTAGCCGGTGACCGGGGTGGTGCCGTACGGCGTGAAGGTGCACGTCCGGGTCACGCCGACGTAGTCGTCGAACGGCGTGCAGGTCACCCCGGGCTGGTTGTCCGCGACCCAGAACCGGTAGGAGCCGGTCGGCCCCTGGTTGCCCGCCGCGTCGACGGGTGTCGCGCTGATGCTCACCGGACCGTTCCACGTCGGCGCGTACCGCACGGTCGCCTTGCCGCCGCGGCGGTCGGCCGCCGCGTAGCCGCCGTCCCACTTGAAGCCGACGACGTCCGTGTCACCCTTCGCGTCGAAGACGAACGTCCCCGGCACGCCGGTGCCGCCGGACCCGGGCGGCGCTTCGGCGGTGTAGTCGGGGGAGGTGATCGCCGGCTCCGCCTTGGGCGCGGTGAAGTCGGTGGTGAACTTGCAGGTCGCGCTCCACGGTCCGAAGAGGCCGCTGTCGTCCTTGCCCCGCGCCTGCCAGGCGTAGGTGACGCCTTCGCTGACGCGCGAAGTGATCTCGACCCACGTCAGGCCGGTGCCGGCCAGGGTCGTGCGCTGGTCCGGGTGGTCGGCGGGCCAGAACGCGAACTCCGTGCCGGGGTAGTCGTCGTCGGGGTCCGTGACGTCGGCGCCCAGCACCACCTGCCGGGACACCACGAGCGGCTTCGCGGTGCACGCCTGGTACGTGACCTTCAGCCCGGTCGGCTTGGCCGGCGGCCGGTCGTAGTTGAGGAACAGCTTCGCCTTCGGGTCGTACTCGCGGCCGAACTCCGGGTCGCTTAGCTGGTCCTCCGGCAGCCGCAGGACGAACGTCGCCGTCGTGCGCCCGGCGTCGAGCGCGTTCTGGATCGCCGCGGTGGCCGTCCAGGTCAGCCGGTCCGACGGGCACGACGAGTCGAGGTACGGCCCGTTGACCTTGAGCAGCTCGGCCGGCTGGGTGTTCCACGTCGGCTTCTTCGCCGGGGCGGTCAGCCAGAGTTCCGTCGAGCGCGCGTTGGCGCAGTCGGTGACGGCGGTTTCGCCGGTGCTCACGTACGCCGACTGCAGGCGGTTCCCGCGCACCGCCGAGAGGTCGAACGTGACGTAGGACTTGGACACGTGGTTCGTGCCGCCGGCGTAGGTGTGCGCGCCGACCGGCGCGTCCCCGGCCTGGTCGACGAAGCTGGCCTTCGGCACGGCCGAGTCGATGTAGGCCCACGACGAGGCCGCGATCTCGGTGCTCGATTCCGCCGCGGCCGGGGCCGCGGTGAGGACCGCGGTGCCGGCCGCGACCACGGCCGTGACGAGTGTGAGAACGCCCGCTCTCGCGGGCAGGTTCGATCTTCCGGAGCCCAAAACGGCTCACCCCCTGTGCGTGTGCACCCGATGGCCGTGGAGTACGGCCATACCGCTATCGCACACGCACAGGGGGTGTTACCGGTTGCCCTACTTACCGCTGGAATACAGCGCGCTCACGTCCGCATCGGACAGAGCGCGGTCGTAGACGTGCACCTGGTCGACGGCTCCGTTCAGGTAGTCGACCGGGCCGCCGCCGTACTTGCCGCGGCCGATCACCGTGTGCCCGGTGGACGCTTCGCCGAGGCAGACGCTCTTCGTCGCGGCCAGCTGGCCGTCCACATAGAGCTTGAGCGTCCCCGCGGCCGCGTCACGGACGCCGACCACGTGGTACCAGCGGTTCGCTTCCGGAGCCGTGGGCGCCAGGGCCCGCGTGCCCACGAAGCTCATCGCCAGCCGGTGGTCCGCGCCCGAGTACTGCAGGAAGAACGCGCTGTTGCTGTCGCCGTCCTGGCTCACCACGGTCTGGAAGCCGTCACCGACGGCGTTGAACTTCACCCACGCCGCCGCGCTGTAGCTGCCTTCGGTGTTCAGCAGCGCCGCGCCGGTGTCGGCGAACTGGCCGGAACCGTTGGTGGCCAACGCCGAACCGCTCTTGCCCGCGGTCCAGGACGCGCCGCCGACGAGGGTGGCGTCGTGGCTGCCGGCGACGTCCTTCGCCACCGTGCCCGCGTTCTCGTCGAACGGGTACGCCGCGATGCCGTCGATTCCGGGCGTTCCGGCGGGAACGGACGGACCGGACACCGGGACGCCGGTGGCGCCCTTGATCACCGCGAGGTTCGCCGCGCGGACCGCCGCGAAGTCCATCTTCTTCACCTGCCGGTCGTAGGTGAAGAAGCCGTTGACCTCCTTCTCGACGTCGGTGGTCTGCGTGTAGACGCCGGCCGAGACGCCGCACCGCTGGGCGACCAGCAGCAGGCGCTGCTGGAGTTCGCCGTAGCGCCGGGTCAGCGTCGCGCTGTCGGGCTCCATTTCGTACGCGAAGCTGCCTGCCGGGTCGAACTGGTGGCCGTCGACCTTGAGGCCGAGGCCGCCGTACTCGCCGTCGACGGCCGCGCGGGTGCCGGTCTGCGCCGGCGTGCCCGGCCCGGTGTAGGAGTGGTCGTCGTAGATGTCACCGCGGCCGCTGTCCGGTTCGGACCGGCAGCAGTTGACGCCCGACTCGGCGTTCACCAGCCGGGAGGGATCCCACGCCTTGACCTCGTCGGCGATCCGGCCGACTTCGTAGTCGCCCCAGCCCTCGTTGAACGGCACCCAGGTGACGATCGACGGGAAGCTGCGGTGCTGGTCGATCATCCGGTGCAGCTCGGACTCGAAGTTGACGCGCGAAGCCGCGGACGGCTCGACGTCGTCCTTCATCGCCGGCATGTCCTGCCAGACCATGAGCCCGAGCTTGTCGGCGTAGTAGTACCAGCGGTCCGGCTCGACCTTGATGTGCTTGCGGACCATGTTGAAGCCGAGCGCCTTCTCCTGCTCCAGGTCGAACTTCAGGGCCGCGTCGGTCGGCGCGGTGTAGATGCCGTCCGGCCAGAAGCCCTGGTCGAGCGGGCCGACCTGCATGACGAACTTGCCGTTGAGCAGCATCCGCTGCTTGCCGTCGGCGGTCTTGCCGACGCTGATCGACCGGATGCCGAAGTAGGAGCCGACCTCGTCGCCCGAGGGGACGAGCCGCACGCGCAGGTCGTAGAGGAACGGGTCGTCCGGCGACCACAGGTGCGGCCGGTCGACCTTCAGCTTCAACGGCTTGTTCGCGTCCCCGGACACGCGCCCGACCGGGCGGCCGTGGTCGTAGGCGACGGCTTCGACGCGCTGCTTCACCGGCCCGCCGACCACGGCGTTCACCGTGACCGAACCGCTCGCCACGTCCGGCGTGATGTCCAGGCGGTCGATGCGCGCGGACGCCACCGGCTCCATCCAGACGGTCTGCCAGATGCCCGACGTCGGCGTGTAGAAGATGCCGTCACCGGGTTGGCGCTGCTTGCCGATCGGTTGCCCGCCCTGGTCGTTCGGGTCGGCGACGCCGACGATCAGTTCCTGGTCGCGCGCGGTGGTCAGCGCATCGGTGACGTCGACCGAGAAGGCGTCGTAGCCGCCGGTGTGGCGGCTGACGGTCTTGCCGTTGACGATGACCGTCGTGTCGTAGTCGACGGCCTGGAAGTGCAGCAGGATGCGCTGCCCCCGCCAGTCGCGCGGCAGCTGGAACGTCCGCCGGTACCACATGTTCGTCTCGTGGCGCATGATCCCGGACAGCGCGGACTCGACCGGGTACGGCACGAGAATGCGCTCTCCCAGGGAACGGCCGATCGGGGCGGCCTCACCGGGCTTGGCCGAGGAGAACTCCCAGACGCCGTTGAGGTTCTGCCACTTGTCGCGGGTCAGCTGCGGTCTCGGGTAGTCCGGCAGGGCATTGGCGGGGGAGACGTCGTTCGTCCACGGGGTGGACAGCGGCGGGGTGAGCCGCTGCCACTGGGGCGGGGACTCGGCGTGCGCGGCGGGGACCGCGAGTCCGGTGAGGGCCAGCGCCAGTACGGCGGCCAGCCGGGCGGGGCGGAACATCGTTGAACCTCCTGGTGGGGGAGCAGGGTTCAGCGGGTACGAGAGCGCGCGAGCAGGCGCTGGATGACCACGACGACGAGCAGGAAGGCGCCGCTCACCACCGTCTGGTAGTTGGAGTCGAGGGTGCCGATCTGGTTGATGACGTTCTGGATCAGCGTGCGCAGCAGCACGCCGACGAGGGTGCCGATGATGGTGCCGGCGCCGCCGGTGAGCAGTGTGCCGCCGATGACGACGACGGAGATCGCGTCGAGTTCGGTGCCGACGCCGATCACCGTGACGCCGGACTGCAGGTACGCGGCGGTCAGGACACCGGCGAACCCGGCCAGCGCGCCGCTGAGCGTGTAGAGGCTGATCTTGGTGCGGGCCACCGGAAGTCCCATGAGCAGCGCGGACTGCTCGGCACCGCCGATGGCGAACACCGACTGGCCGAACCGCGTGCGGCGCAGCAGCAGCCCGCCGAGCGCGAACAGGACCAGCGTCAGGTACACCGGGACGCCGACGCCGAAGATCGTGCCCTGGCCGAGCCAGAGGAACGCCGAGCCGGGGTCCACTTTGTACGTCGTCGCCCCTTCGGACGTCAGGGCCAGCAGCAGGCCCCTGGCGAACAGCAGCGACGCGAGCGTCACGATGAACGGGGCCATCCCGGTGCGCGCGATGAGCACGCCGTTGACGAACCCGATCAGCGAACACACCGCCAGGGGCAACAGGATCGCCACGACCAGGCCGTACTGGGCGCCGTACGCGGCGAGGACACCGCCGAGCGCGTAGTTCGAGCCGACCGAGAGGTCGATGCCGCCGGAGATGATCACGAACGTCATGCCGAGCGCGATCACCGCGAGGAACGAGCCCTGCAGCACCAGGCTGCGCAGGTTGTCCGCGCTGCCGAAGTGCGGGAACGCGAACCACGAAGCGAAGATGCCGAGCACGAGCACGACGGCCGCACCCTGGCGCTGCAACACGCCGGCGAACGCGGCGTTGCGCGCTGTGGTCTGGGTGGCTGTCATCGGCTGCTCCGCTCGCGCGCGACGTACACCGCGACGATGATGATGGCCGCCTGGACCATCTGCGCGGTGGAGTCCGGCAGGTTGTGCTTGATCAGGGTCGCCTGGACGAGCTGCATGAGCAGGGCGCCGAAGACCGTGCCGAGCACCCGGACCCGGCCGCCGGTCAGCGGGGTGCCGCCGACGACGACCGCGGTGATCGCGGACAGCTCCATGAGCAGGCCGACGTCGCTCGGGTCGCTGGCGGCCAGCCGGGACGTCGCCAGTACGCCGGCCACCGCGGCCAGTGCCCCGGAGATGACGTAGACACTGATGAGCACGCGCTTGACCGGCAGGCCGGCCAGCGTGCTCGCGGCGCGGTTGCCGCCGACCGCCACCAGGTGCCGGCCGAACGTCGTGCGCTGCACGACCAGCCCGGCCAGCACCGCGAGCACGCCCGCGACGATGACCATGATCGGCACGCCCAGGAAGTCGCCGGTACCCAGCTCCAGGAACTCCTGGTTGTGCAGCTGGACGAGCTGGCCGTGGGCGATGACCAGCGCGAGCCCGCGCCCGCCGACGAGCAGCGCCAGCGTCGCGATGATCGGCTGGATCCCCAGATAGGCCACCAGGTATCCGCTGAACAGGCCGGAAACCACGCCGGCGATGACGGCGACGATGATCGCCATCAGCGGGCCCGCGCCCAGGTAGAGCGGGATGAGCGCGGCGGCGATCGCCATCACCGAGCCGACCGACAGGTCGATGCCCTCGGTGCCGATCACCAGCGCCATGCCGAGCGCGACGATGCAGACCGGCGCCGCCTGCACCAGCTGGGTGCGGAAGTTGGCCGCGGACAGGAAGTTCTCGGTGAACGCGATGTTGAACAGCAGCAGCACGACGACGGCCAGGTAGACGCCGTAGTTCTGCAGCCACGCGGTGACTTTCGCGCGGTCCGGGGTCTTGGTCAGGGTGGCGCTAGACATCGTTGTCACCCCCGGGTGCTTCGGCTGCGATCGCGGTCAAGACGTTCTCCTCGGTGATGCGGTCGCCGGTCAGCTCGCCGACGACCGAGCCGTCGCGCAGCACGACCACGCGGTCGGACCCGTCGATCAGCTCTTCCAGCTCGGACGAGATGAGCAGCACGCCGAGCCCCTCCTGCGCGAGTTCGTCGATCAGCGACTGCACCTCGGCCTTCGCGCCGACGTCGATGCCGCGGGTGGGTTCGTCCAGGAGCAGGATCTTCGGGCCGGTGGCGAGCCAGCGGGCGAGCAGCACCTTCTGCTGGTTGCCGCCCGAGAGCTCGGACACCTTCTGCTCGGGGCTCGAGGCCTTGATCCGCAGGCGCTCCATGAAGATCTTGACGACCTTGTCCTGCTTGGCCTTGCTGACCAGGCCGAACGGCGAGAGCGTCGGCAGTGCGGCCAGCACGATGTTCTCGCGGACCGACAGGTTCGGGATGATCCCGTCGGTCTTGCGGTCCTCGGCCAGCAGCGCGATCCCCGCCCGCATGGCTGCCTTGATCTTGCCTTTCTTCAGCGGTTTCCCGGCCAGCAGCACCGATCCGCCGTCCAGGGGAAAGGCCCCGACGATGGCCCGCGCGGTCTCGCTGCGGCCCGAGCCGAGCAGGCCGGCCAGGCCGACGACCTCGCCGGGCCGGATGCTCACCGAGACGTCGTGCAGCCTCCGCAGGCCGCTCAGGTTTTCCGCCTTGAGCAGCGGCTCGCGCTCGACGTCGTGCTCCTCGCCGAACGCCGTGACGCCCTCCTCGCGGATCTGCTTGATCTCCCGGCCGAGCATCTTCGACACCAGTTCGATGCGCGGCAGGGCCTTCAGCGGTCCACTGTGGACGACCCGGCCGTCGCGCAGCACGGTGACGCTGTCGCACACCCGGTACAGCTCGTCCATCCGGTGGCTGACGTAGACGATCGCGATGCCTTCGGCGTGCAGCCGGTTCAGCACCTCGAACAGCGTCTCGACCTCGCGCGGCTCGAGCGACGACGTCGGTTCGTCCATGATGACGACCTTGGCGTCGGTCGAGACCGCGCGGGCCAGGGCGACCATCTGCTGCGCGCCCACGCCGAGGGTGTGCAGCGGGCGCTTGACGTCGTCGTCGATGCCGTAGCCCTTGAGCAGCTCGCGGGCGTCGGCGTACATCTTCGACCAGTCGACGAGGCCGGCCTTCGTGCGGGGTTCGCGGCCGAGGAAGACGTTGCCGGCGATGCTCATCAGCGGGACGAGGTTGACCTCCTGGTAGATCGTGGAGATCCCGGCGCGCTGCGCGTCGATCGGCCGCTTGAACGTCACCGGCTCGCCGAGGTGGCGGACTTCGCCTTCGTCGGGCTGGTAGACGCCGGTGAGCACCTTGATCAGCGTGGACTTGCCGGCCCCGTTCTCGCCGACCAGCGCGTGCACTTCACCCGGGGCCAGCGCGAAGCTGACGTCGTCGAGCGCGAGGGTGCCGGGGAACCGCTTGGTCACCCCGGCCACCTCGAGCACCGGTGCGGTCGTCATGGCGACGTCCTCTTCGGTGGCTGCGGTCATTTGTAGGAGTTCCCGACCTTCTGCGCGGCGTTGGTCTCGTCGTACTGGTCGTCGGTGATCACGATGCTCGCCGGGATCGGCTCGCCGTTCTCGAACTTCTGCAGCGTCTGGAAGGCCAGCGGGCCGAAGCGCGGGTTCGACTCGACCACGGCGTTGTAGCTGCCGTCGACGATGAGCTGCACGGCGTTGCGGGTGCCGTCGATGGAGATGATCTTGACGTCCTTGCCCGGCGCCTTGCCTGCCGTCTTGAGCGCGTTGACCGCGCCGACGCCCATTTCGTCGTTCTCGGCGTAGACGGCGGTGATGTCGGGGTGGCTCTGGATGAGCTGCTCCATCACGGCCTGGCCCTTGGAGCGGTCGAACTCGCCGGTCTGCTCGGCGACCACGGACAGCCCCGGGGTTTTCGCGAGCTCGTCCTTGAAGCCCTTGGTGCGGTCGGTTGTCACGTTGTTGCCGGACGAGCCGAGCAGGATCGCGACCTTGCCGGTGCCGCCGGTGACCCGCGCGGTCTCCTGGGCGGCACGCTTGCCCTGTTCGACGAAGTTGGAGCCGATGAAGGTCAGGTAGTCGCTGCACGGCTGCGACGTCACCTTGCGGTCGATGGTGACGACCGGGACCTTCTTGGCCTTCGCCGCGTCGAGGGCGGGCTGGAGGCCGTCGGAGTTCAGCGGCGCGACGATCAGCAGCTGGGCGCCGCGGTCGAGCATCGACTTGATGTCGCTGATCTGCCGGTTCAGGTCGCTCTGGGCGTTGGTGACCAGCAGTTTGTCACTCGCGATGCCGAGCTTGGCGGCTTCGTCGCGAATGGACTGCGTCTCGGTGATCCGGAAGGGGTTGGCCTCCTTTTCGGACTGTGAGAAACCGACCACCGCGGTCTTGAGGTCGACCTTGGGGTAACCGGTTTTCTCGAGCGTGCAGCCGTCGGCGGACGGGGCGGCGGACTGCGCGCTGGCGGCCGGTCCGCCGCCGCTCGACGGGGCCGCGGGGGATTCCTCCCTGCTCGTGCAGGAGGTGAGGGTCAGTGCGGCGGCGGCCGCGGTGACCAGAACCAGTCGGGGACGGGAGGACAAGAGCACGGCGACTCCAAGGGCAGCGTCGTTGGTGGCCCGCTCGCCGGGGTGATCGGAGTCACCGCGGGAGCCTTGGGGTACTTTTTACATCGTTGGAACAACGTTGTAAACCGGCAGCGGCTCGCTACACTTCGTGCTCACTCTCTGAAGGGACCGCCCGTGACCGTGACGCTCAAAGACGTCGCCACGCTCGCCGGAGTGTCGGTGAAGACGGTGTCGAACGTCGTGAACGGCTACGCCTTCGTCAAGCCGGAGAACCGCCGGCGCGTCGAGGAAGCCCTGGCGGCGACCGGGTACCGGCCGAACGTCGGGGCGCGCAACCTCCGCCGCGGCCGCACCGGCTTCCTGGCGCTGATGGTGCCGGAACTGTCGATCCCGTACTTCGGCGAGCTGGCCGGCCTGGTGATCACGGCGGCGCAGAAGCGCGGCTGGAGCGTCCTGATCGAACAGACGCAGGGCACGCGGCCGCGGGAGCGGGAGACGCTGTCGTCGCTGGGGCCGCACCTGGTCGACGGCGCCCTGGTGCACCCGGAAGCGTTGGAGGCGGCGGACTTCCCGGCCGAGCCGGGCGGGATCCCGCTGGTCATGCTGGGCGAGCACGCGGTGGACGTGCCGATCGACCACGTGGCGATCGACAACGTCCTGGCGGCGCGCACGGCGGTGTCCCACCTGACCGCACTGGGCCGGAAGCGGATCGCGGCGATCGGGCGGAACCCGGCGCGCGGGACGTCGTCGCAGCGCCTGGCGGGGTACCGGTCGGCGCTGACCGAAGCCGGTTTGTCCTATTCGGACGCTTTGGTGGCGCCGGCGGAGAAGTGGCACCGGTCGGTCGGGGCGGCGGCGATGAAGTCGTTGCTGGCCCTGCCGTCGCCGCCGGACGCGGTGTTCTGCTTCAACGACCTGCTGGCCATCGGCGCGCTGCGCGCGGTGGCCGAGCTGGGCCTGCGGGTCCCGGAGGACGTGGCGATCGTCGGGTTCGACAACAACGAAGAGAGCGCATTCTCCCTGCCGTCGCTGACGACGATCGCCCCGGACAAGACGGCACTGGCCGAGGCGGCGGTGGACCTCGTCCACCGCCGCATCACAGGCGACACGACGTCACCCCCGCAGGACATCCAGACCCCGTTCGCCTTGGAGATCCGCGAAAGCACCCGCGGCCGCTGACTCACCCGGCTGGGTACCGGTCAGCGGGCGGGCCAGTGCCAGGACGGGCGGTCCAGTCGGCCCTGGCCGGCGACCTTCGTCTCGCCGTACTCCTTCTCCAGTTCCACCGTGCCCACATCGGTCACCGCGGCCAGGGCGCGGATCAGGGGCTGGGCGTGGGAGACGACCACCAGCTGGGTTTCCTTGGCCGCCGTCGCGATCAGCGTCGCCAGGGCCGGGAGGAGGTCCGGGTGGAGGCTCGTCTCCGGCTCGTTCAGCACCAGCAGCTCCGGCGGGCGCGGGGTCAGCAGGGCCGCCACCCACAGCAGGAAGCGCAGCGTCCCGTCCGACAGCTCCGCCGCCGACAACGGCCGCAGCAGGCCGTGCTGGCGGAACTCGACCGACAGCAGGCCGTCCTCGGAGCGCCGCACCTCCACGGTCGAGCCCGGGAACGCCGCGTCGACCACGTCCGCGAGTTCCGCAGCGTGGCCCACCTCGATGATCGTCTGCAGGGCCGCCGCCAGGTCGGCGCCGTCGTGGGACAGCACCGGCGTGCGGGTGCCGATGCGGGACTGGCGGGCCGGGGCGCCGGCGTCGGTGCGGAAGTGGTCGTAGAACCGCCACGACCGGATGCGCTCGCGCAGCACCACCAGCTCCGGGCACGCCCGCGGGTCCGCGAACTCGCTCAGCATGCTGTCCGTCGACCGGATCTTGAACCGGTCCTCGCCCCAGGCCCCGGACGAGACGCGCGTGCGGACCGACGGGCCCGCCCGGTCCGCCAGCAGGGCGGCCGGCCGCAGGTAGGGCCCCGACCACACCGCTTCCCGCTTGAACTCCGGGTCGAGGTTGAACAGCGTCGCGCCCGGTACCGGCAGTCCCAGGTCGAGCGCGTAGCCGAACTCGTCGCCCGCGAAGCCGAGCCGCAGCCCGACGGCTTTCGTGTGCACCTTGCCCTGAACCCGCGTGGTGCCCCGCCGCACGCCGTTCTCCGGGCCGGCCCACAGCGTCGACGGCAGGCCGCCCTCCCGCGCCAGCGCCGCCACGGCGCCGTTGCGTGACGCGTCCGCCAGGAGCCGCAGCGCCCGGTACAGGCTCGACTTGCCGCTCCCGTTCGGGCCGGTGACGACGGTCAGCCCGGACAGCGGCAACACCAGGTCGCGCAGCGAACGGTAGTTCTCGACGGCCAGCGTGGTGAGCATGGCCAGAACCTAGTCGCCGCAAATTCGTCCGATCTCTGTCCGGTCCAAGTCGTTGACACCGTCGAGCCGCAGCAGTCAGGATCAGCAAATCCTATAGGATCCACGGTTTGTCCGGACCTCGAAGGAGTGGTCATGGCAGCACGGGCTCTCGGTGCCCTCGCCGGGCTCGCGGTCGTCGCGGGCCTGCTCACCGCCCCGGTGGCGGCGGCGGAAGAACCCCAGCTCATAGCGCAGAAACCCTACATGGGCTGGAGCAGCTGGAGCCTCGAGTCGACCAACTACCCCGGCGTCAACCCCACGGGCACGGCCAGCTGGCTCACCGAGCAACACGTCCTCCAGCAGGCCGACGTGCTCGCCGCGAAGTTCAAGCAGCACGGCTACACCTACGTCAACATCGACGCCGGCTGGGCGAATTCATTCGATGAATACGCCCGCCCCGTGGTCAACCCGGCGACCTTCCCGGACGGCATGGAGTACGTCGCCGACTACGTCCACCGCAAGGGCCTCAAGCTGGGCTCCTACCTCGCCGTCGGCCTGGACGTCAAGGCCTACAACGACGGCAATTCGCCCATCGCGGGCACCACGGGCTGCCACACCCGGGACCTCGTCTACCCCGACCTGCGCAAGACCAACGGCTGGGACTCCGCTTACAAGATCGACTTCGCCAACCCCTGCGCCCAGTCCTATGTGGACTCGCTGGCGCGGCTGCTGGCCGGCTGGGGCGTCGACTTCCTCAAGCTCGACGGCGTCGGCCCCGGCTCCTTCAAGGGCGGCGACGACCACACCAACACCGCCGACGTCGAGGCGTGGCACCGGGCGATCGCCAAGACCGGCCGCCCGATGGAGTTCGTCGTCTCCTGGGCGCTGAGCCACCGCCAAGCCGGCGTCTGGAAGGCCAACACGAACGGCTGGCGCGTCGACACCGACGTCGAGTGCTACTGCGACACCCTCGTCACCTGGAACGCCTCGGTCAAGCAGCGCTGGAACGACGTCGTGCAGTGGATCCCCGACGCCGGCCCCGGCCACTGGAACAACCTCGACTCCCTCGACGTCGGCAGCGGCAAGATGGACGGCCTCACCGAAGCCGAACGGCAGAGTTACATGACGCTGTGGGCGATCGAAGCCGCGCCGCTCTACCTCGGCGACGACCTGACCCGGCTCGACGACTACGGCGTCAAGCTGCTGACCAACGACGAGGTCATCGCCCTCGACCAGGCCGGGATCCCGGCCAAGCCGGTGAGCCAGACGACCGACCAGCAGGTCTGGTACAACCGCAACGCCGACGGCAGCTACACCGTCGCCCTGTTCAACCTCGCCGCCGTCCCCGCCCGCGTGACCGCGGACCTCGCGCAGCTCGGCATCGCCGGCCCGGTGCAGATCCGCGACCTCTGGGCCCACAAGGACGTCGGCGACACGACGGCGGACCTGCCGGTGCACGGCTCGCGGCTGTTCAGGGTCACCCCGCGTGACCGCAACGCCCTCGCCGCGCCCGCTGTCGTGCACGGCACCGCGGCCACCGGCACCAGCGTCTCCCTGGCCTGGGACGCCTCGAAGGGCGCGCAGAGCTACGACGTCTACGCGAACGGCCGCAAGGTCGCCGGCACCGGTGGAAGCACCGTGACGGTCACCGGTCTCAAGCCGTCGACGTCGTACGACTTCACCGTGGTGGCGAACCAGCGCTCCGGCCGCCCGTCCGCCCCGAGCCGGAAGATCAGCCTGACGACCCCCGCGGCCGACGGTCCCCGGACGTACGAAGCCGAGAACGGCAGCCCGCAGGGCGGGGCGACGGTCTACGACTGCGCGTGCTCGGGCGGCAAGAAGGTCGGCTACCTCGGCGGCAGCGGTTACGTGGTGCTGCCCACCGTGACGGCGGCCAAGGCGGGCACCTACCTCATGCAGCTGTCCTATGTGGACGGCGATTCCAGCCGGACCGGCATCGTCACGGTCAACGGGACGTCGTTCCCGCTGCCGGTCGCCGGGAGCAACGACGATGACTGGAACACCCCGCAGACGGTGACCGTCCCGGTGTACCTGCAGGCCGGGGCGAACACCGTCCAGGTCGGCAACCAGGCCGGTTACGTCTACGACGTCGACAAGATCACGGTCTAGTGGCGGATCTCCTGCTCTCCTGGCCGCGCCCGGCGGCCGACTGGACCGAGGCCCTGCCGGTCGGCAACGGCCGGCTCGGCGCGATGGTCTTCGGCGGCGCCGGCCGCACCCGGCTCCAGGTCAACGACGCGTCCGTCTGGTCCGGCACCCCGGACGGCCCGGCCGCCGCCCTGGCCGGCATCGACGCCGGCCCGGACCGGCTCGCCGAGGTGCGCGAGGCGGTGTTCGCCAAGGACTTCCGGCGTGCCGAAGCCCTGCTGATGACGTTCGAAGGCCCGTACAGCCAGGAGTTCCTGCCCTACGTGGACCTCTGGCTGACGCTGCCCGAGGGCACCTCGCACGGCCGCACGCTCAACCTGGACAACGGGGTCGTCACCGAGCGGCTGACCATCGGCGGCCACGACGTCGAGCGGACGACCTGGGTGAGCCGGCCCGCGCAGGTCGTCTGCGTCGCCGTGACGTCGTCCGGCCCGCTCGACGTCGGTGTCGACATAACGACACCGCTGCGGGAAGTGGGGCGGAACGGCTTGGACCTGGGCATCGAGCTCCCGGTCGACGGCGCCCCGCGGCACGAGCCGCAGGTCGAAGAGCCGCTGCGGTACGGGACCGCGGACGGGTACGACCCGTTCGGGGCGGTCGCCGTCCGTGTCGCGCGCAACGGCACGCGGACCCTGATCGTGCTGGCCAGTTCGACCGGCGCACACGACGCCTGGACCGGCGAGCGGCCGCGCACCCGCGACGAGCACCGGCGACGCGCGGCCGACCTCGCCGAACGGGCTGTCGCGGCCGGTGCCGAGGAGCTGCGGCGGGCGCACGAGGCAGACCTGCGGCCGCTGCTCAGCACCTGCAGCCTCCGGATCGGCGACCGCCGCGGCGGCACCCACGACGTCGCCGGGCTGCCGGCCGGAACCGACGAACGGCTGATGGCGACGGTGCTCTTCCAGTACGGCCGGTACCTGCTGGCGAGCGCGTCCCGGCCCGGCGCGCCCCCGGCGAACCTGCAGGGCATCTGGAACGACGACCCGCGCCCGGCCTGGTCGTCGAACTACACGATCAACATCAACACGCAGATGAACTACTGGGCCGCCGAGACGACCGGGCTCGGCGAGTGCCACGAGCCGCTGTTCGACCTGCTCGGCAAGCTCGCGGTCACCGGCACGGACGTGGCGCGCGAACTGTACGGCGCCCGCGGGTGGGTCACCCACCACAACACCGACCCGTGGGGCTGGGCGCTGCCGGCCGGGATGGGGCACGGCAACCCGTCGTGGGCGAGCTGGCCGATGGGCGGCGCGTGGCTGGTCCAGCACGCCTGGGAGCACTACGACTTCACCCGCGACCGCGGTTTCCTCGCGTCGACGGCCTGGCCGCTGCTGCGCGGCTGCGCCGAGTTCTGCCTGGACTGGCTGGTCGAACGGGACGGCCACCTCGACACGTGCCCGTCGACGTCACCGGAGAACCTCTTCCGCTCCGAAACGGGGAGCAAGGAGTCGCTGACGTACTCGTCCACAATGGACGTCTCGTTGATCCGGGCGGTGTTCGAGCGCAGCCTCGCCGCGGCGGCCGCGCTCGGCGTCGACGACCCGCTGTGCGCCGAGATCGCGGCCGCGCTGCCGAAGCTGCGTCCGCTGCCCGTCCTGCCGGACGGCCGGCTGGGGGAGTGGGCCGAGGACCTGCCCGAGGAGGACCCGCTCCACCGGCACCTCTCGCCCCTGGTCGCCGTCTACCCGCTCGGCCAGGTCGGCTTGCCGGCCCCGGGCCCGCTCGCCGTCGCCGCCGAGCGGACGCTCGACCGGCGCGGCCCGGGCGCGATGGGCTGGTCCTGGGCGTGGAAGATCGCGCTGCGCGCCCGTCTCGGCGACGGCGAGGCCGCGCGCTCCCTCCTGCGTGAGGCGTCCCAGCCGTTCACCGGCGACCGCCACCGCGACGCCCCGGTCGACGGCTCGGAGTGGGGTGGCCTGCTGCCCAACCTGTTCAGCACGCACCCGCCGTTCCAGATCGACGGCAACCTCGGTTTCCCGGCCGGCATCGCGGAACTGCTGGTGCAGAGTCATTCCGGCACGATCGTGCTGCTCCCGGCGCTGCCCGTGGCCTGGCCGGACGGCGAGTTGCGCGGGCTGCGCTGCCGCGGCGGCGTCACCGTGGACCTGGTGTGGCGCGACGGCGAACCGGACCTCGTCCGGCTGAAGCGGACCGGCGGGGACCCGCACGAGCCCGTCCGCGTCCGGTTCCGCTGCGCCACCGCGGAAGCCCGGCTCGCGGTGGGGGAGTCCACCGTCCTGAAAGGACTGTGATGCTGACGGACCTCGGCCGGGACGCGCTGTGGGAGTACCGCAGCGATTACGCGGCGCCGGCCGACTTCGACACCTTCTGGGCGTCGACGCTGACCGAAGCGCGGGCGCACGAGATCGGCGTCCGGCTCACCCCCGTCGAAACCCCGTTGCGCCTGATCGACGTCTTCGACGTCACGTTCGCGGGCTTCGGCGGCCATCCGGTCCGCGGCTGGCTGAAACTGCCCCGGGGTGTCGAGGGGCCGCTGCCGGCGATCGTCCAGTTCCACGGCTACGGCGGCAGCCGGGGCAGCGAGCTCGAGCAGCTGCACTGGGCGGCCGCGGGTTACGCGCACCTGCAGGTCGACGTGCGTGGCCAGGGTGGCGTGACACCCGACCCGGCCGGCAGCGGACCGGCGTATCCCGGCCACCTCACCCGGGGCATCGAGAGCCGCGAAACCTACGTCTACCGGCGGATCTTCACCGACGCGGCCAGGGCGGTCGACGCGGTCCGGGCGATCAGCTGCGTCGACCCCGCCCGGGTGGCCGTGGTGGGCAACAGCCAGGGCGGCGGGATCGCGCTGGCCGCGGCGGCCCTGGTCCCGGACGTCGCCGCGGTGCACGCCCAGGCGCCGTTCCTCTGCGACTTCCGGCGCGCGAGCCTCGTCGCGGGGCAGCGGCCGTACACGGAACTGACCGGTTACCTGGCCATGCACCGGACCCAGTCGCGGAGCGTCTTCACCGTGCTGTCCTATTTCGACGGTGTCGGGTTCGCGAGCCGCGCGGCGGCGCCCGCGTGGTTCTCGGTGGGGCTGATGGACGATATCGTGCCGCCGTCGACGGTCTTCGGTGCCTACCACGCCTACCGCGGGCCGAAGGAGATCGCCGTCTGGGACTACAGCGCCCACGAGGCCGGCGGGGAAGACGACCTGCGTGCGGTGCTCGACGCGTTCGGCCCGGTGCTGGCCGAGCAGTAGCCTGGAGGGACGAACCGAGAGGGGACCGATGACAGGCGGACGGCGCCTCGAGGCCCTGCCGGGCAGGCAGGTGCTCGCCGACGGCGTCTACGAGCAGATCCGGGCGCTGATCATGAACGACGGCATCGCCCCCGGTGCGCGGATGAACATCGACGAGATCGCCCGCGAGCTCGGCGTCTCGGGCACGCCGGTGCGCGAGGCGCTGGCGCGGCTGGAGTCGGAGGAGCTCGTCAGCCGGCTGCCGCTGCGCGGCTACCGCGTCACGGAACTGCTCGACCGCAAGGAAGTCGACGACATGTACGCGCTGCGGCTGCTGCTGGAGCCGCCGTCCGCGGCGCTGGCGGCCGCGGCGATGTCGGAGGCGAACGTGGCGCTGCTGGAGGCCGAGCTGGCGACGTGCCCGGCGGCCCCGGCGGAGGACGCCTACAGCGACTACAAGGCGTTGACCGCGCACGACGCCCGCCTGCACGAGCTGATCCTGCGCCTGGCGGGCAACGCGGCGGTCGAGCAGGCGTTCGCCCGCACCCACTGCCACCTGCACTTCTTCCGGTTGAACTACAACCAGCCGTTCGGCGAGCAGACGATCACCGAGCACCGGGCGATCGTGGACGCCCTCATCGCGGGCAACCCGGCGGGCGCCCGCCAGGCGATGACCGACCACCTCGAGGTGGCCCGGGACCGTCTGCTCGACCGGCTCTGACGGTCCTGCCTGCCGGAATTTCCAGGTCTGCGCGCGCCGGGTCAGCCGACCGGATCGGCCAGCGGGATCTCGCCCTCGCCGAGCCATGATCCGCGCCACGCCAGATCGCCCCTGACCAGCGGCTTCCCGCAGGCGTCGCACTTCGCGCCGGGCCGGGTGAGCCGGCCGCAGCGGGTGTGGACCAGCGTCATCGGGCCGGGCCCGGCTTCCGACGAAGTGTGGGCGTCGCCCCACGCGCCGAGGGCGTGCAGCACCGGCAGCGCGTCCGAGCCGGCCTGCGTCAGGCGGTACTCGTGGCGGGTGCGGCCGCCGTCGCGGTAGGGGAGCTTCGTCAGCAGGCCGCGGTCGACCAGCTTGGCCAGCCGGGTGGTCAGCACGTTGTCGGCGATGCCGAGCTGGGCGCGGAAGTCCTCGAACCGGGTGGTGCCGGCGGTGGCGTTGCGCAGGATCAGCAACGTCCACGGCTCGCCGAGGACGTCGGCGGCGCGGGCGATCGGGCAGGCGGCGTCCGCCCAGGTGATGCGACGGCTCATCGTGTGATCCCTTCGAGCTGACTTGCTAGGAGAAAGTTTACGCCGTACCGTCGTCCTCAGCTAGCTTGCAACGAGCAAGCCAGGTGCGAGAGGAGTTCGTCATGGACATCACGGGTGCGGTGGCGCTGGTCACCGGAGCGAACCGGGGCCTCGGCCGGCGGTTCGCCGCGGAACTGCTGGCGCGGGGTGCGGCCAAGGTCTACGCCGCGGCGCGCAACCCCGACTCGATTCTTGCGGGGGTCCGGGTGGCGGAGCCCCCGGCCCGGGGCGCAGCCCCGGATGTCGCCGTCGACCTGCCGGGGGTCGTCCCGCTGCGGCTGGACGTGACCGACCCGGAGTCGATCCGGGCGGCGGCCGCGCAGGCGGGCGACGTCACGCTGCTGGTCAACAACGCCGGCTCGTCGACCGGGGCGTCCCTGCTCGGCGGGTCCCTCGAGGACATCCGGCTGGAGATGGACACGCACTACTTCGGCACCCTGGCGGTCACGCGCGAGTTCGCGCCGGTCCTCGAGCGCAACGGCGGCGGCGCCGTGCTCAACGTCCTGTCGGTGCTGTCCTGGTTCACCGCCCCGCGGGTGGCGGCGTACTCCGCGGCGAAGTCGGCGGCCTGGTCGCTGACCAACGCGCTGCGCCTGGAACTGGCGCCGCAGAAGACCCAGGTGACCGCGCTGCACGTCGGGTACATGGACACCGACATGGCCAAGGACGTCGACGGCCCGAAGATCGACCCGGCGGTCGTGGCCGGGCTCGCGCTCGACGGTGTCGAGCAGGGCCGGTTCGAAGTGCTCGCCGACGACGTCAGCCGGAACGTGCGGGCCGGGCTCGCCGGTGATCTCGCCGGGCTGTACCCCGCACTGGTTTCCTGAAGACGCTTTCGCCGACCCCGGAATACCGGGGTGATCGCCGCGGGCGTATGAATGGGCGGGTGGCGGAACGCGTCGAAGCGGGAATGGGCCGAACGAGGAACCGCTGGGGCGAAGGTGAACGGTTGCGCGGCGAGATCCTGGCCGCGGCCGGCCGCCTGCTCGCCGAGCTCGGCGGCGAGGACGGGCTGACGATCCGCGGCGTCGCCCGCGCCGTCGGGATCGCCCCGGCGAGCATCTACCAGCATTTTTCCGATCGTGCGGAATTGGTGCGCGGGCTGCTCGACCACGAATACGCGCGGCTGGCCGAATCGATGCGCGCGGCGGAGGAGTCGCTTGGCGAAACCGACGTCGTCGGCCGGATCCGCGCGCAGATTCACGCCTACTGCGCCTTCGCTATGCAGAATCCGGGGCATTACCGGCTGATGCTCGCGAACGGCGCGTCCGATCTGGAGCCGGGCAGCCGGCCGGAAGGCCCGCTCCTGGACGTGATCGACCGGCTGACGGCGGGGTTCGAGCGTTGCGTGGAGGCGGGTCACCGGTTGCGCGTGACGCCGGGCCGCGCGGCGGCGGTGGTGTTCGTCGGCGCGCACGGGCGGGTCGCGCTGTTCCACAGCGCCCTGAACCGGACCGGGGCCGAGCTGGTGGAGCCGTTCGTCGACGAGCTCGTGTCGCTGGTATTCGCCTGATCGGCGGGGTGGCGTGCCGGCCGGACGATGCTTAGCATAGCTATGTAAATTTCCGGCAGCTCCGAAAGGTATCCGGTGGACGGCGTGCCCGCGTTTCCGATGACCCGGCGGTGTCCCTTCGACCCGCCCGCCGAACTCGCCGAGCTGCCCCCGGTGTCCCGGGTGCGGCTGTGGAACGGCAGCACGCCGTGGCTGGTGACGCGCTACGGCGACGTCCGCGCGCTGCTGCGCGACCCGCGGGTCAGCGCCGACTCGGACCACCCGGGCTACCCGCACCAGAGCGCGGCTTCGGCGGCCCGCCGTCACCGCGCGAAGTCGTTCATCACCATGGACGGCGCCGAGCACGCCGCCCAGCGCCGGCTGCTGACCGGCGACTTCCTGGTCAAGAAGATGGAGGCGCTGCGCCCGGTGATCCAGCGCATCGTCGACGACCTGGTCGACACGCTGCTGGCCGGTCCGAAGCCGGTCGACCTGGTGACGGCGTTCGCGCTGCCGGTGCCGTCGCTGGTGATCTGCGAGCTGCTCGGCGTCCCGTACGAAGACCGTGCGCTGTTCCAGGACATCACGAAGGTGATGGTGTCCCGGACGGCGACGCCGGAAGAAGCGGTGCAGGCCACCGAAGAGCTGCTGGCCTACCTCGGCGGCCTGGTGGAGCGCAAGGTGTCCGACCCGGGTGACGACGTGCTGAGCAAGCTGGCGGTCATGCAGTACGCGACCGGCAAGCTGACCGCCGAAGAGGTGGCTTCGATGGGCCAGCTGCTGCTGGTGGCCGGCCACGAAACGACGGCGAACATGATCGCCCTCGGCACGGTGGCGTTGCTGGAGCACCCGGCGCAGCTGGAGCTGGTGCGCACCGGCGACGCCGGCCTGCTGCGCCGCGCGGTCGAGGAGCTGTTGCGCTACCTGAACATCACGCACACGGGCCGCCGCCGCGTGGCCACGGCGGACATCGAGGTCGGCGGCGAGACCATCCGCGCGGGCGAGGGCATCATCGCGGCGGGCGACGCGGCCAACCGCGACCCGGCGGCGTTCGAGGACCCCGACCGCCTCGACGTGACACGCGAGGCCCGCCACCACGTGGCGTTCGGATACGGCGTGCACCAGTGCCTCGGCCAGACACTGGCCCGGGTCGAGCTGCAGGTGGTGTACGGAACGCTGTACCGCCGCATCCCGGGCCTGCGGCTCGCGGTGCCGGTGGGCGAGCTGGCGTTCAAGGACGACATGCTGGTGTACGGGGTGCACAGCCTGCCGGTCACGTGGTGATCACACCGTCCGCTGGGCCGCGTCCAGGTGCTCCGCCAGCCACGCCGAGACGAACCGCCGCCGGTCCGCGTTCGTGTCCTTCCGGGGCACCATCTCCACCAGCATGATCAAGCCCAGGTACACCCGGTACAGCGTCAGCCGGCGGCGGGCCGGGGCGTCGAAGAGCGCCGGGCCGTAACCCTCCAGCAGGGGTGCGTCCAGGTCGTGGAACAGGGTCAGCGAGACAAACTCCGCCACCGGGTCGCCCCAGAACGCCCGTTCCGCGTCGATGATGCCCGACACCCGTCCGTCCTGCACCAGGATGTTGCCCGGCCACAGGTCGAAGTGGACCAGGACCGGCGTCGTGACCAGCGCCAGCAGCGGCTCGTGGCGGCGCACCAGGTGCGCGATCTCCGCCGCCGGGCGCGGCAGGCGCACGCGATAGCGGACCGCGTCGGCCAGGATCGCGTCCACCATGGCCGTGAACGCCGCAGGCCACGTCGGGTGCAGCGGGTCCTGGAGGTAGCCGAACCCGTCGCCGGTCGTCCCGTGCAGGTCCGCCACGATCTTGCCGAGCTCCGTGCGCAGGTGCGGGCCGGTGCCGGGCGCGCGGTTCCACGGCGTTCCCGGCACCTCCGTCATCAGCAGGAACCCCGGCCCGGCGCCGACCACCGAGGGCAGCGGCCCGGACGCCAGGCGGTAGTACTCCGCCTCCGTGGCCAGCAGGTCGTGTTCGTACGTCAGGCCGGGGGCAGCCGGCGCGATCTTGAGCACCAGCCGCCGCCCGTCCGCGAGCTCCACCCGGACCGCCCGGTTGTACGTTCCGCCGCCGAGGTCCTCGGCCGCCACCACCGAAGCCGGGTCGATGCCCGATGCCGTCAGCTCCCGTTCCACCCGGCCGAGTCTCCCAGCTTTTCCGCCGCGTCGGCCAGGTCCTCCGGGGTCGGGGCGTCGTCCTGGGCCAGTTTCCGCCGCCAATAGCCGGTGAACTCGATGTCGCTCTTGGCGAACCCGCGCTCGCCGACCAGGTGACGGCGCAACGCGCGGACCGTCGACGCCTCCCCGGCCAGCCACGCCGCCACCGAACCGGCCGGCAGGGCCGCTCCGCGCACCGCCTCCAGGAGACGGCTGCCGTGCTCGGCGCCGTCCCGGTGCAGCCAGTGCACCCCGGGCAGCGGCTGCTCCTCCGCCGCGTCCGCGACCTCGAGGAACACCAGTGCATTGTCCACTTCGGACAGAAGAGAGGCGACGGCGGGGATCGCCGTCTCGTCGCCCGCGCAGAGCAGGGTGTCCGCTGTGGGCAGTGGACGGCGGTAGGCCGGGTCCGGGCCGTACCGGCCGAGGACGTCACCCACCGCCGCCCGCGCCGCCCACGCCGTGGCCGGGCCCGCCGGGCCGGTGTGCAGCACGAAGTCCACGTCGATCGTGTCGCCATTCCGGGAGCGCACGGTGTAGCTGCGCATCACCGGGCGCTCGGCCTCGGGGATCGCGAGGTACGCCTGGTACCAGCGCAGCACGTCGTCCTCGGCGGCCGGCAGCCGGACCGGGTGACCCGGCGGCGGAAACAGGAGCTTGAGCTGCTGGTCGGGCCACGGCTCCAGCTCGGCCAACCCGTCGCCGGTGAACGTGACCCGCACCGTCCGCGGCGTCACCCGCCGCACCGCCGTCACTTCGAGCAGACCGGCCGGGTTCACGGCTTCCCCAGGTATTCGCGCAGGTGCCGGGCCGTCAACGTCGAGGCGTCCGCGACCAGCGCGGCCGGGGTGCCTTCGAAGACGACGCGGCCGCCGTCGTGGCCGGCGCCCGGGCCGAGGTCGATCAGCCAGTCGGCGTGGGCCATCACGGCCTGGTGGTGCTCGATCACGATCACCGTGTTGCCCGCGTCGACGATCCGGTCCAGCAGGGCCAGCAGCTGGTCGACGTCGGCCAGGTGCAGCCCGGTCGTCGGTTCGTCGAGGATGTACGTCGAGCCCTTCTCGGCCATCCGGATCGCCAGCTTGAGCCGCTGCCGCTCGCCGCCGGACAGCGTCGTCAGCGGCTGCCCGAGCGTCAGGTAGCCGAGGCCGACGTCGGCGAGGCGGTCGAGCACGGCCCGCGCGGTGCCGCCTGGGAAGAACTCGCGCGCTTCGGCGACGGACATCGCCAGTACTTCGCTGATGTTCTTGCCGCGCAGCTCGTAGGTCAGCACCTTCGGCGTGAACCGCCTGCCCTCGCACTCCTCGCAGACGGACGCCACCCCGGCCATCATCGCCAGGTCGGTGTAGATCACGCCGAGGCCCTTGCAGCGCGGGCACGCACCCTCGGAGTTGGCGCTGAACAGGCTCGCCTTGACGCCGTTGGCCTTGGCGAACGCCGTCCGGATCGGGTCGAGCAGGCCGGTGTAGGTCGCCGGGTTGGACCGCCGGGACCCGCGGATCGCCGACTGGTCGACCACGACGACGTCGTCGCGCCTGCCCAGCGAGCCGTGGATCAGCGACGACTTCCCGGACCCGGCCACCCCGGTGACCACGGTCAGCACGCCGAGCGGGACGTCGACGCTGACGTCCCGCAGGTTGTGCAGGCGAGCGCCGGTGATCGAGACGTGCCCGGTCGGCGTGCGAACCTCCTCCCGCAGGGTCACGCGGTGGTCGAGGTGGCGGCCGGTGAGCGTGCCGGACGCGCGCAGGCCGTCGACGCTGCCGGTGTAGCAGAGCCGCCCGCCCGCGGTGCCCGCGCCGGGACCGAGGTCGACGACGTGGTCGGCGATCCGGATGGTCTCCGGCTTGTGCTCGACCACCAGGATCGTGTTCCCCTTGTCCCGCAGGCAGAGCAGCAGGTTGTTCATCCGCTCGATGTCGTGCGGGTGCAGCCCGACGGTCGGCTCGTCGAAGACGTAGGTGACGTCGGTGAGGCTGGATCCCAGGTGCCGCACCATCTTCACGCGCTGCGCCTCGCCGCCCGAGAGCGTCGCGGATTCGCGGTCGAGCGACAGGTAGCCGAGGCCGATCTCGACGAGCGAGTCCAGGGTGTCGCGCAGGGTGCCCAGCAGCGGCCGGATCGACGGCGCGTCGAGGTTCCGGACGAACTCGGCGAGGTCGCTGATCTGCATGGCGGCGCAGTCGGCGATGTTCTTCCCGTCGATCTTCGCCGACAGCGCGGCCTGGTTGAGCCGCGCGCCGCCGCACTCGCCGCAGGTGGCGAAGGTGGCGGCCCGCTCGATGAACCCCCGGATGTGCGGCTGCAGCGACTCGGTGTCCTTCTGCAGGTAGAGCCGCTTGACCTTCACCGCCAGGCCCTCGTAGGTGAGGTTCTGCTTGCCCACCTTGACCTTGCAGGGGCCCTTGTGCAGCAGTTCGTCGAGCTGTTCCGGGCTGTAGTCGCGGATCTTCGCGTCGGGGTCGAAGAAGCCGGACGCCGCGTAGATCTGGACGTACCAGTTGTCGGGCGCCCAGCCGGGCACGAGGACCGCGCCTTCGCTGAGCGAGCGGTCGAAGTCGAGCAGCGCGTGCACGTCCAGGTCGGACACCCGGCCGAGGCCCTCGCAGGCCGGGCACATGCCCTCGGGCAGGTTGAAGCTGAACGCGCCGGACGTGCCGACGTACGGATCGCCGAGCCGCGAGAAGGCGATCCGCAGCATCGCGTAGGCGTCGGTCGCGGTGCCGACCGTGGAGCGCGAGTTGGCGCCCATCCGCTCCTGGTCGACGACGATGGCGGCGCTGAGGTTCTCCAGCAGGTCGACGTCCGGGCGTGACAGGCTCGGCATGAACGACTGGAGGAAGGCGCTGTAGGTCTCGTTGATCAGCCGCTGCGACTCGGCCGCGATGGTGCCGAAGACCAGGGACGACTTGCCGGAGCCGGAGACACCCGTGAACACCGTGAGCCGGCGCTTCGGGATGTCCAGGTCGAGACCGGTGAGGTTGTTCTCCCGGGCGCCCCGGACCTGGATCACGTCGTGGGTGTCGGCGGCCCGCCTGGGTGAGGTCATACCGTCCTTCTTGATAGTTTAGGCTGTAAAGTGATTGTCCAGCGTACATTACTTTAGGGTGTAAGGAGTCGGCAAGGTGGTCGTCTTCGCGGGTCAGGGCGACGCCCGGCGGTCCATGGAGCTGCTGTGGGGGCCTCGCGTGGTCGCGCCGCGCACGGGCCCGGGCCCCAAGCCGGGCCTGTCCGTCGAGGCGATCGTCGCGGCGGCGGTCGACATCGCCGACGCCGAGGGCATGGCGGCGCTGTCGATGCGTTCGGTGGGCGAGCGCCTCGGCCGGACGGCGATGGCGCTCTACACGTACGTCCCGGGCAAGACCGAGCTGGTCGACCTCATGTACGACCGGACGCTGGGCGAGCTGCCGTCGTCGTTTTCCACCTCGGACGGGTGGCGCCCGGCCGCGCTGGCCCTGGCCGACGCGTTGTGGGACCTGCACCTGCGGCACCCCTGGCTGCTGCAGGTCTCACCGGCCCGGCCGGTGCTGGGGCCGGGGGAGTTCCACGTCCAGGAGACGCTGCTGTCGGTGCTGGCGGCAACGGGCCTGCCCTTGTGGCGGGTCCGCTGGGTGGTGGCGGCGCTGTTCAACATCGTCCGCGGCTCGGTCCAGGCGGCGGCGGAGTCCCGGCAGGCCGCCACCGAGACGGGACAGTCCGAAGAGGACTGGTGGTTCGCGCGGTCGGCGCTGCTCGGCGAGCTGGTGCCGGATCTGGCCGCGCGGTTCCCGACGGTGGCGAAGCTGGGCCCTTCGGTCGAGGAATCCGACGAGCCCTACCTGGAGCGCGAAGCCCGGCTGTCGTTCGAAGCGGGCGTGGAGCTGCTGCTGGACGGCGTCGAAGCGGCGATCGTCAAGGCTTCCGGGCCTCGATGAGGAACCGGGTCGAGTGGGCGACGAACGGGCCGTCGCGCTCGATCCGCTCGTGCAGCTCCCGCAGCTTGCCGCGGTACTGCGCGACCGTGAACCCCGGGACCATCCAGATGACCTTGCGCAGGAAGTAGACCACCGCGCCGATGTCGGAGAACTCGGTGCGGAGCTTCTCGTGGCGCAGGTCGACCACCGTCAAGCCCGCCGCTTCGGCTGCTCGGACGGCTCGGTCCGGGTGCCGGCTGTTGCGTCCCTCCGCCGGCTGCGGGCCGAGGAAGAACTCGACCAGCTCGAACACGCTCGCCGGGCCGACCTGCTGCGAGAAGTACGTGCCGCCCGGCCGCAGGACGCGGGCGATCTCGCGCCAATCGGTCGTCACGGGGTGGCGGCTGGAGACCAGGTCGAAGACGTCGTCGCGAAAGGGGAAGCCTGTGGTGGCCACGACGTCGGCTCCGCGCGGCCGGAGCCGGGCCGAGGCGCGCGCGAGGTTCGGCGGCCACGACTCGGTCGCCACCATTAGCGGTGGCAGGGACGGGCAGCCGTCGAGGACTTCGCCGCCGCCGGTCTCCAGATCGAGCGCCGCCTGCGCCGAACGCAGGCGCTCGCCCAGCAGGCGTTGGTAGCCCCACGACGGCCGGGCCTCGGTAGCGCGGCCGTCCAGCCACGAGAAGTCCCAGCCGTCGACTGAGACCGCCGAGGCTTCGGCCATCAACGCGTCGAACATGGCTTCGATCGTCACAAAGCCGGCGGCGGGCCGCCACCCGATTTCCGCGCCGGCGGCGGGGGCACCGGCTTGGCGAGCGCGATCGCGGAGAACGCCACCACGACCGGCCCGCGCCGGGTCTGCACCGTGCAGGAGACGTCGTCGCGCGCCACCAGGTCGCCCAGTGCGTCGGTGAAACCGTCCTCGATGCGGTAGCGGACCACCACCCGGGTGCCGAGCGGCAGCTCCCGCAGCAGCTTCACAGGCGCGCGCTCAGCTCGTCGTCCGACGGCTCGACCAGGAACGTTCCGTCCTCCCAGACGATCGTCGGGATCCGGCGGGCGCCGTCCTGCAGCTCGCGGACCCGCCGCTCGGCGGCCTCGTCCGCCTCGACGTCCACATAGGAGTATTCGACGCCTTCGCGGTCGAGCAGCGCGCGGCTGCGCTTCACGTCCGGGCACCAGCTCGCGCCGTACACCGTCAGCTTCACGAAACTACCTCCGTAACCGGGGTTTCCGCCGGGGCGTGCCCCAGCTCTGCCAGCCAGCCGCGGAACACCCGGTGCAGGGCCTCCGCGCCGACGACCTCGCCCGGGACCGCGAACTCGCGCGGGTGCACGACGAAGCCGCGCTGCTGCGGCCCGCCCAGCCCGCCGTGCGAGCCCACGTGCGTCTCGAACGGGGACGCCTGGTCCGAATCCGGGTCGTAGCGGCTGTTGATCATCACATCCGCGCAGTGCGGGAACGTGTCGACCCGCCGGATCAGGTCCGCGGCGTGCGGGCCGTACGGCGTCAGCGGGTCCTCGCCGACGACGACCCCCGTCGCCAGCCGGTGCAGGCCGTCGCGGCCCAGCACCACCGGGCCGAATTCGCGGCTGCGCACCAGCAGGAACCCGACGCCCGGGTGGTCCACCAGCGACGGCAGCAGGTCGGGGTGCTCGCGCTCGATCGTCTCCAGCTCGACCCGGCCTTCGTGCTCGGTGAACGACACCATCGCGATGTGCCCCGACACGACCACCACCACGCCGGGCGCCACCCGGGTGACCGCGCCGGGCGAGCCGGACGTCGTGCGCGGCCGGTCTTCGGCGCACTCCGCGTCCTCCACCCGGGCGCGCAGCCGGCGCGCGATCGGGCCGCCGCTCGTCGTCGCCTCCGCCAGCGCCGCGTTGATCTGCCAGCTTTCGGCTTGGCGGCGCTTGCCCGCCGACGGCGACGGCGTGCCACCGCACAGCCGGCCGACGTACGCCTCGATCGTCTCGCCGAACCGCTGCGAGAACGCCTGCCCCTGGGTCTGGCCGTGGTCCGACAGCGCCACCACGTGGTAGCGGCGCGGCGCCAGCCGGCTCGCCCGGTGCAGCCGCGCGATCTGCTGGTCGATCGAGCGCAGCACCGCCAGCGTGTCGAACCGCTCGATGCCGGAGTGGTGCGCGACTTCGTCGTAACCGAGGAAGTCCGCGTACACCACCGGCCGCCCGGCGAGCATGTCGCCGAGGATCGCCGACACGACGACGTCCCGCGCGATCACCGTCGTGCCCGGCCGGGCCAGCGGGTACCAGCCGCCGCGCGGGACTCGCGGCACCACACCGGCGCGGCGCTGGCGCACGGACGCGTTGATCTCGCGGAAGACGTCGGCCAGGGCGACGGCGAACGTGCGCAGCGCGTTGACCGGGTTCGCGAAGTAGGCGTAGTAGCCCGCGCCGAGCCGGTCGCGGTGCCGGCGCAGCAGCTTCTTCGGCACCAGCACCGGGATCGAGCTCATGGTGAGGCTGACGTGGTCCGCGTCGCCGGAGAACAGGTTGCCGCGGCTCGCGCCGTCGCCGGACAGCAGCCCGCGCCCGTCCGAGTGCCGCCGCTCGATCTCCGCCGCGTCGGCCGGGTGCGCGCACGCCATCACGTGGTCGCGGTCCTTTTCGTACCAGCGGAAGCCGAGGATGTCGTGGTTGGAGCCGTGCAGGATACCGCAGACGCTCGCGCCGGTCTGCGAGCTCCAGTCGGTGTGCCACCGGGTCAGCGCGTGACTGCCTTCGGCGAGCCACGTGGCGAACGTCGGCATGTCGCCGTCGCGGATCGCGCGGCGGACGGTGTCGAAGCCGAGGCCGTCGATCTGCAGGAACAGCACGCCGGGCGGCTGGTCCGCCGCACCGGCGGCGGGGGCGTGCCGACGGCGGCGGCGCGCGGCCCGCCGGAAGAAGATTTCGTCCTCGTCGATGGCGAGCAGGCCGGAGATGAGCACGCCGACCGCGGCCATGCCGAGCGTGACGATCACCGCCGTCCGGAAGCCGGCGACCTCGACCCCGGGCACCGTGCGGAACACCGCCAGCGTGCCGGCGCCGAGCAGCAGGAACCCGAAGAGACCGAAGGTGAAGAACGCCAGCGGGTAGGCGATCCGCATGACCAGCGGCCAGCCGACGGCGGCGAGCAGGCCGAGCAGCAGCGCGCAGACCGTCGGCTGCCACCAGTGCGTCATCCGGAAGCCGGGCAGGAGCACGTCGAGCAGGCGCAGCGCCCCGGTCACCGCCACCCACACCAGCAGCGCGCGGGCGACGGCCCGGCCGCCGCGCAGCAGCCGGCCCTTCGGCGCCGCCGCCGTCACACCTGCTCCTTGGTCTTGCGCCGCCAGCGGGCGATCACGTTCGTCAGGACGGTGACCAGCAGGACCAGCACCGTCGCCAGCAGGGTGGCGACGAGCGGCGAGTCGAAGATGCCGCCGCTGACGATGCCGAGCACGGCGTACGCGCACGCCCAGAGCAGGCACGCGCCGAGCGCGGCGGGCAGCAGGCGCCGCCACGGGTAGCTCAGCGCGGCCGCCGCGAGCAGCACCGGGATGCGGCCGGCCGGGACGAGCCTGCCGATCACGACGAGCTGCCAGCCGCGCCGGGCGAACTGGTCGCGGGCCTTCTCCAGGCGTTCGGCCGGCTGGCGGCGGCTGATCCAGCGGAACGCGGCTTCGCTGCCCAGGCGCGGGATCCCGAACGTCACGACGTCGCCGAGGTACGCGCCGAGCGTGGCGAGGACGATCACGAGCGGCAGGGACAGGTGGCCGGTCGTCGTCGCGACGGCGGCCCCGGCGCCGACGACCGCGCCGGTGGGCACGATCGGGACGATCGAGCCGAGCAGCACGCCGCCGAACACCGCCGGGTACCCGACGGCGGCCGGGTCCGTCCAGTTCACGCGCGGTCCGTCGAAGCGGGGAGCACGACGCCGTCGCCGGGCTCGGTGAACAGCACTTCGGTGGTTCCCCCGGCGGCTTTCACCTCGGCGGCGAACACCCGCGGCGGATCGGCCAGCAGCCGCCGCATCCGCGCGGTGCGCCGGACGCCGGGGAGGGCGAGCGTGCCCCAGTGGACCGGGACGGCCGCCCGGGCCCGGACCAGCGCGGCGGCCTGGGCGGCGCGGGCGGGATCGAGGTGCCCGGGGCCGAGGTTCGGCCCCCAGCCCCAGACGGGCAACAGGGCGACGTCGACCGGGCCGAACCCGGCCATGCCGTCGAAGAGGTCGGTGTCGCCGGCGTGGTAGACCTTCCGGCCGTCGCCTTCCAGCAGGTGCCCGAGGGCGGGACTCTGCGGGCCGTGGGTGAGCCGCGGCCCCCACCGGTGTCCGGAGTGGACGGCTTCGGTGGCGGTGACGGTGAGCCCGCCGTCGGTGAGCGTCTCGCCGGGCGCGATCTCCTCGACGCGCTCGAAGCCCTTCTTGGCCAGCCAGGAACCGGCCCCGCGCGGCACGACGATCCGGGTGCGCGTGCCGAGCAGCCGCAGCGACGGCAGGTGCAGGTGGTCGCCGTGCAGGTGCGAGAGCAGGACGAGGTCGACGCCGGCGTAGCTCGCGGGCGCCGGCGTCGGAACGACCCGGACCAGCCCGCCGACGCGCGCGGTGAGCACGGGATCGGTCAGCACGACCCGGCCACCGAGTTCCAGGCGGACGGTCGAATGGCCGAGGAAACGCAGGTTGAAGCCGCTCACGCCCCGAGTATCACCTTCGCCGGAGCCGGACGCCCGGCGGAGTGGCCAGGGCAACGCCGTTCAGCGACCCCGAGGGGTCAACTCGCGTGATTGAAGGGCCGACACGGCGGGCGTGCGGTGTGTCGACCCTCTAATCACGCGTGTCGGCTTCCGGATCACGTGTGTTGACCTGCTGATCACAGGTCAGGGGGTGGGCAGCAGGGCCGAGATGCGCAGCGAGGAAGTGCCGATGCCGGTCGGGCCTCCGAAGGCCGGGGCCGGGGCCGGGGTCGGGTGGTAGCCCAGCTCCGGTTCCGCGTAGCGGGCCGAGTTCTCGTGCCAGTGCAGCGTTCCCGCCATCCGGTCGCGCAGCCCTTGGACGAACCCGAGCAGCGCCTCCTCGGTGGCGTCGTCGCGGTAGAGGGCCGGCAGCTCGGTCGCCACCGAGTGCTCGAACTCCGCCACGCGGGCGTGGACCAGGTCCGTCACCACCTCGAAGGCGCGCTCCTCCGTGCAGTTCAGGAAGTTCCGCACCACCAGCACCGCGTTGTGCAGCTCGCCCTCGTACTGGATCTCCTTGCGGTAGGAGTACAGGTCGTTGACCAGCCAGGTCACGTCCGTGGCCGTGTGCTCGATCGTCTGCACCGGCCGGGTGCGGTACAGCTCGGGTGGCACCGCGTGGCCGCGCGAAAGGCTCGTCGTGAGGTCCGCGCCGGACGTGTGGCGTCGCATCCCGACGTAGTCGATCGGGTCCGGGATGCGGTTCTGGGCCTGGTTCGCCAGCTCCCAGAGCCAGCTCGACGTCATCGTCTCGACCGCCCGGCGCACGGCGGGCCTGCGCTCCGCCGCGGTCCGGGGCCAGAGGTCGGCCAGGCCGGCTTCCAGCGGTGTCGCCGGCGCCGGCATCGGCGCGCCCTCCGCCGGCATGAACGCCGGCAGGCGGAAGGTGGCCGCCTTCGCGCCCGCGAGGTCGCGGGTCGCGCCGAACACCAGCGGGTAGTAGTCGTCGGCGTAGCTGCGCCAAGTCAGCCAGTCGCTCGTGACGTCGAGAGCGTCGGCCGTCGCGTCCGGGTGGGTGCCCGCCGCGCACAGCGGCAGGTCGGCGGCCCGCAGCTTCCGCTCGTCCCACACCACGCCGTCGAGCAGGCCGGTGCGCCGCGCCCAGTCGACATTGCGGCGGCGGCAGGACTCCAGGTGCGGGCTGAGCCGCAGGGGCACCGGCAGTTCGAGCGACGGCCGCGGCACATCGGCCATGGAAAACGGCGTCGAGTGGTAGGCCCGCAGCCGTTGCGGGGCGGTCGCGAGCACCGACCCGAAGATCCGCGCCGCGGAGGTGCCGAACCCCTGTCGGCCGGTCACGGCGTCGTCGTTCATGTACCGGCTGGACCGCAAGTGCCATTCGTGCCCGCCGGCCTGCCAGTCCTGCAGACCCTTCACGTAGGCGAACGTCGCCGCGCGGGCGGCCGCGTCGACGCAGTGCTCGTCGAACAGCGCGGGCACCTCGGTGAGCGCCGTGTGCTCGAACTGGTGCAGCCGCGAGGTGATCAGGTCGTTGACCGCGTCGGCCGCCTGCTGGGTGCTCAGCCCGAGGAACTTCTCGAACACGAGCACACCGTTGGACAGCTCGCCCTCGTCTTGGACTTCGCGCTGGTAGGAGAACAGGTCGTTGCGCAGGTGGACGCTGTCGGCGAAGCAGTCGCGCAGGACCTCCATCGGCCGGGACGCGGCGATCGCGTCCGGCACCTCGGCGTGCACCGAGTGCTCGACCAGGTTCGCCGACCACGGCGCGCCGCCGACCTTCCGCCGCATCTCGACGTACTCGATCGGGTTGGCCAGCCGGCCTTCGTTGATGTTGGCCAGCTCCCACAGCGACTCGTCCAGCAGCGCCTTCGTGCTGTCGGCGAACCGGCGCCGCCAGCCGGCCGACCGGTGCGGGACCGTCCGGTTCCACAGGTCGGCGAGGCCGCGCTCCACCGGGTTCTCCGGCGTCGCGGTGATTTCCCCTTCGACCGGCATGAACTGCTCGAGCCGGTCGAGGTAGGTGCGTGCGCTGTCGATGTCGCCGGTGCGCTTGTAGAGCTCGAGGAAGTGGTCGTCGAAGTAGAAGACCCAGACGTACCAGTCGGTGATCAGGTCGAGCTCGTCGGCGCCGGCGTCCGGGTGGGTGTACGCGCAGAGCAGCGCGTAGTCGTGGGAGTCGAGGTCGCGCTCGGTCCAGATCACCGTGCCGTGCTGCGGCACGTCGATCATGTCCAGTTCGCGCGCCCACGCCTTGCTGTGCTCGCGGGCACGGTCCAGGTGCGGGTTCAGGCGCGCCGGGTAGGGCAGGTAGAACTCGGGGAGGAGGAACGGCTGCTCGGGCACACCGCGAGGCAACCAGCCGGGCGCGGTGTCCGCCAAGGGGAACAGCCGCGAAGCACACGAACGGGACGGCCGCTTCCCCCGGCCGGCCCAGCGGCGTTCCGGCCCGATCGGCGCGCCGTGGCGGGCCGTCGCACGATGGTGGGTGTCCCCGAGCGAGGAGAGCTGATGACCGACGAAAACCGGGTGGTCGACAACCCGGACGAGGACCGCTACGAGCTGTGGGCGGGGGAGAAGCTGGCCGGGATCGCGCAGTACGACGTGCGCGGCGACCTCACGGTGTTCACCCACACGGAGATCGACGACGCGTTCTCCGGGCAGGGCCTCGGCAAGGTGCTGGCGGCGGGCGCGCTCGACGACGTCGTCGCCCACGGCCGGACGATCGTGCCGGTCTGCCCGTTCATCGCCGGGTACCTGAAGAAGCACCCGGGGTACGAGGACCACGTCCGCTGGCCGCGGGAGTAGGCCGGAAGCCGCACCGGCACTGGGCCGTCCGGGTGATCTGAGCGGTATGTCCGGTTCCCTTGGTTATTAACCAACCTTCGTCGGTGGTGCGTTGGTTGCCTGGCAACGAAAGTGTCGGCACAGGCTTCAACGGCACCCCTGGAGGAAGTTGATGACTCCCCGGAAGACCGCCCTCAAGACCCTCGCCGTCTTGTCGGCCGCCGCGCTGACCAGCGGCGTTTGCGCCTCGGCGGCCACCGCGTCCCCCCTGGCCTTCGCCGGACTGCAGGCCCGCGCGATCGCCAGCGCCACCCAGGTGGCGAACGCGCTCGGCGACGCGTCCGGCGGCGTCTACCTGGAAAACGGCAAGGCCGTCGTGAACGTCGTCGACGACGCCGCGCTGCAGCGGGTGCAGGCCGCCGGCCTGACCGCGAAGAAGGTCAAGCACACCTTCGCCGCGCTCACCGGCGTCAAGAACCAGCTGGACGCGGTGAAGAACGTGCCGCAGACCGCGTGGGGCATCGACACCAGGACCAACCAGGTCGTGGTGAAGGTCTACGACGCGGCCAGCAAAGAAACCGCCGAAAAGGTCTCCGCGGCCGCCGCGAAGTACGGCGACAGCGTCCGCGTCGAGCACCGCACCGGCAAGCTGTCGCTGTACATCGCCGACGGCGACGCGATCCAGAACAGCCAGGGCCGCTGCTCGCTCGGCTTCAACGTGACGCGCGGCGGATCGCCGTTCCTGCTCACCGCGGGTCACTGCACCAACCTCGGCGGCACCTGGTCCGGCGGCGACGTCTCCGGCGCGCAGGTCGTCGAAAGCGACTGCCCCGGCGCCGACTCCGGCCTGCTGACCCGCCCGAACGGCACCGGGCCGGGCGAGATCAACACCGGCCAGCCGATCACGAGCGCGGCCGCCCCGACCGTCGGCGAGCAGATGCAGAAGCAGGGCTCGACCACCGGCGGCGGCAGCGGCGAGGTCACCTCGGTCGACGAGTCGGTCAACTTCGACGTCGGCGTGCTCAACCACGAGTTCGGCACCACCGCGCACACCGACCACGGTGACTCCGGCGGCCCGGCGTACGACGGCTCCACCGGCCTGGGCACGCTGTCCGGCGGCGACACCGTGACCAGCTACTTCTACCCGCTCACCCTCGAGCTGCAGGCCTACGGCCTCGAGCTCGCCTGAGCCCGGGCGAGGGCCCGCTCACCGCCGTCGGGGGAGGTGAGCGGGCCCTCGCTCCGTCACGCTTCGAGCCGCCGCGCGCGGTAGACGGCGTCGGTGTGGTGGCCCTCCCCGCGCGTCTCGCACGTCTCGACCAGCCACTGCCACGCGTCACCGAGGTAGGTGGTGATCTCTTCGGGCTCGAAGTACAGCTCCTCCGGCGGCTTCTGGCCGTCGAACTGCCGCATGGCCTTCGGCGAGTGCCCGACGACCAGCAGCGAACCGCCGGGCCGGATCGCCGCCGCGGCCGCGGTGAACACCTTGCGGCGAAGGTCCGGCGGCAGGTGCATGTACTGCGCCGAAACCAGGTCGTACTGCGCTTCCGGCTGCCATTCGAGGATGTTGCGGTGCAGCCAGTTCACCGTCACGCCCGCCTCGGCGGCGGCTTCCGCCGCGCGGGCGAGCGCGGTGGTCGAGATGTCGACGCCGTCGACCGTCCAGCCCTGCTTGGCCAGCCAGATCGCGTCGCCGCCCTCGCCGCTGCCGAGGTCGAGGGCGTGCCCGGGTTTCAGCCCTTCGGCCTCGGTGCGCAGGTTGACGTTGACGTTCCCGCTCCAGATCCGGTGTTCGTCACGCTGGTACATCGCTTCCCAGAAGTCCTGCTTGAGCATGGCGTCGACGGTCATCGGGTGGTCGTGGGGCATGGTTCCTCCTCGGGGACGTCCTCCGAGCATGCGGACGACGTCCCCGAGAAGGCAAACTTCGTTGCCGGTTCGGCAACTCAGGCCGTGCCGTACACCTGCATTTCATACAGCGAGTAGCCGTACGACGTGCCGCGCGTGACGCCGTTCATCCGCACGTACCGGCCGGTGCCGGACAGGCCGGTGAGGTCGTCCGTGCCGCCGTTGCCGGTCGTCGTGCTGTAGATCGTCGTCCAGCTCGTGCCGTCGGCGGACGTCTGGAGGCTGTACGCCTTCCCGTACGCGGCTTCCCAGCTCAGCTTGACGTGCGAGACGGACTTCGTGGCGCCGAGGTCGACGCGCAGCCACTCCGCGTTGCTCCCTTCCTTGGACGCCCAGCGCGTGCTCGTCAGGTTGCCGTCGAAGGCCGCGCCCGCCGGGTAGGACGACGACTCGGTCGACGACGCCGTCGCGGTCTTGCCCTGCGAGAGCAGGGTTTCCGAGTCGCCGGTGCCGGTCACCGTGACGCCCAGCGACGCCGTCTTCGTCCCGCCGGTGAGGGTGATCGTCGCCGTGCCGGGGGACGCGGTCGCGGCGGCGCTGACGGTGACGGTGGACGTCCCGCCGGCCGGGACCGACGCGGGAGCGAAGGTCACCGTGACCCCCGCCGGGGCGCCGCTCGCGGACAGCGTGACGGCGTCGGCCGAGGTCACCGTGGCCGTCGCCGAAGCACCCGGCGCGACCGACACCGACGACGGCGTCACGCTCAGGCCGGCCGCGCTCGCCGCGGTGAACGTCCAGCGGGCGGCGGTGCCCGAGCAGCTGCCCGCGGTGAGCGTGCTGCCCGACGCGCGGAAGCACTTCTTGCTCGTCTGGATGTCGGAGATGGTGCCGTCGGGGTTGATCGACCACTGCTGGGCCGGCCCGCCGGTGCAGGTCTGCAGCACGATCGAGCTGCCGGAGATGCCCGCGCACTTGCCGTTGATCACGAGGAAGGCGCCGTGGAAGGTGAACCGCTGCGCGTCGCCGCCGGTGCAGGCCGCGACTTTCAGCGTGGTGCCGCTGCTCGGCGCTTCGAGGCAGGTGCCGGTGGAGTCGTTGCGGTACTGGCCGACCGTGGTGTTCGGCTGCGCGCCGCCCCAGCACTCACCGGTGCTGGTGTTGAAGATCGGCGTGGCGTCGTAGGGCTCGTCGGACGGCGGGTCGACGACGACCGGCTCCATGACCGGGGTGTTGTCGGGGTTGTAGTGCGTGAGCGCGTCTTCGCAGTCGATCGCGTCGAAGGCGCTGCCGCCCTTGCCGCCGAGCCAGAGGTCGATGTGCCGCAGGCCGGGACCGCCGTTCGGGCCGTGGCTGTTCCAGTCGTCGGAACACTCGTCGCAGCCGTCCTCCATGATGAAGTACTTCTTCACCCGCGGCACCCACACCTTGGTGCCGGGCTTGAGTTCGTCGCTGCTGCTGGCGAAGGTGATCGGGTCGGCGTAGCTGCCCTTGCCGCCCGCCGTGCCGTGGATCTGCGGGTACGAGATGTCCCCGCCGGGCGGGGTGTTGTCCCACCAGCCGTAGAAGGTGAGGAAGGTCGGCTGCGTGGTGGCCGCGCTCGCCGCGGACGCGCCGGCGAGCGCGGCGGTCACGGCGAGGAACAGGGTCACGACGAGCACGAGCGCGCGCCGGGTCATGCTGCCTCCGGGGGATCGGGCGGACGATGACTGCGGCGTGGGTCCAGGTTCGCCGGGCGCCGTCGCGCCGTCAAGACTTATTCGTAAAGTTTCCTAACGAACCGGGTCGGATGTTCCGCTGCGCGGGAAATCACTCCTGGCCAAGGCTTCCCTCGGCCAGGATGGCGGCATGAGCGAACAGCGGGAAATCGTGGTGACCGGCGGCGGCACGGGCATCGGGCTGGCGATCGCCGCCCGGTTCACGGCGGCGGGCGAGCGGGTCACCGTCACCGGCCGCCGCAAGGACGTCCTCGAAGCGGCGGCGGAGAAGATCGGCGCGCGGGCGGTGGCCTTCGACGCGAGCGACCCGGCGGCCGTGCAGGCGGCCCTGGCCGAGCTGCCCGGGCGGGTCGACGTCCTGGTCAACAACGCCGGCGGCAACACCGACCGGGTCCGCGAGGCGCCCGCGCCCGGCGACCTGGCGGGCCTCGCCGACGCGTGGCGGGCGAACTTCGACGCCAACGTCCTGTCCGCCGTGCTCGTCACGGCGGCGCTGAAGCCGCGGTTCGCGGACGACGTGCGTGTCGTGACACTCGGCTCGATCGCGGCGAAGCAGGGCTCGGGCTCCTACGGCGCGGCGAAGGCGGCGATCGAGGCGTGGAACACCGACCTCGCGCGGCAGCTGGGCCCGGCCGGCGGAACGGCCAACGTCGTGGCGCCCGGCGTCATCCTCGACACCGAGTTCTTCCACGGCACGCTCACCGAAGAATGGCTGAGCTCCCGGATCTCCGTGGCGTTCAACCGGCGTGCCGACCGCCCGGAGGAGGTCGCGGACGCGGTCCGGTTCCTCGCCGAGCCGGGGGCGGGGCACATCACCGGCCAGGTCGTGCCGGTCAACGGCGGCGCGCACGGCGCCCGCTAGGCCATCCGGGTCGAAGGGGCGGCGCGCGGCGGCGGTCGTCTCCAAGGTGGAAGTGTCCACACCACCGGAAAAGAGAGTGTGATCCGCCGTGACGGCAGCACCCGCAACCCCGGCCCTCCCGACGACCCGACCGGCCGGCTGCCCGTTCGACCCGCCCGAGGACTACGCCACCCGCCGGGAAACCGCGCCGACGTCGAAGGTGCGGTGCCCGGCGGGGATGGACGCGCTCCTGGTGACGCGCTACGCCGACGTCCGCGCGGTGCTCGCCGACCGCACGATGAGCTCGCGCGGCGCGTCGTCGGTGCACGTGAACCCGGACGCCGACCTCGACGAGGAGGTCAGCCCCGGCTCGATCATCCAGCTCGACGGCGCGGCCCATTCGCGGCTGCGGAAGAAGGTGATGGCCGAGTTCACCGTGCGGCGCGTCGAAGCGCTGCGCGGGTACGTCCAGGAGCTGGTGGAGAGCCACCTCGACGCGATGCTCGCGAAGCCGGGCCGGGCGGACCTGGTGGCGGACTTCGCGTTGCCGATCCCGTCGCTGGTGATCTGCGAGCTGCTCGGCGTCCCGTACGCGGACCGCGGGCGGTTCCAGTCACAGAGCACCACGCTGGTCAGCACCGACGCCACGCGTGAGGAGAAGCAGCAGGCGTACGACGAGCTTTCCGGGTACCTGGCGGAGTTGTTCGCGGAGAAGCAGCAGAATCCGCAGTCCGACCTGTTCAGCAGGCTGATTTCGGCCGGGGCCGGCGACCCGCTGACGATGGAGGAGCTGGTCGTGCTCGGCCTCAGCCTGCTGGTGGCGGGCCACGAGACGACGGCGAACATGATCGCGCTGAGCACCCTGGTCCTGCTGGAGCACCCGGGGGAGCGGGACGCGGTGCTCGCGGCGCCCGAGCGGGCCGTGGAGGAGCTGCTGCGGTACCTGTCGGTGGTGCAGTTCGGGGTGCTGCGGTACGCGACCGCGGACGTCCGGGTCGGGACGCAGGAGGTGCGCGCGGGGGAGTGGCTCGTGGCGGCGTTGAACTCGGCCAACCGCGACGAGGAGGTGTTCCCGGGCGCGGACAAGCTCGACTTCGGCCGCGAGTCACCGCGCACGCACGTCGCCTTCGGGTTCGGGGCGCACCAGTGCATCGGGCAGCAGCTGGCCCGCGTCGAGCTGCAGGAGGCGTTGACGCGGTTGTTCCGGCGGGTGCCTAGGCTGCGGCTGGCGGTGCCCCGGGAGACGTTGGTGTACAAGCACAACACGCTGGTGTACGGGCTCCGGGAGCTGCCGGTGGCCTGGGATTAATGTGGACCGGTGAGGATCGAACGCCGGCTCTGGGCGGCCGTGGAACCGTTGCACGCCGTCGTCTACTTCGCGCCGGAGACGGCCGAAGCGGCGAAGGCCGTCGGCTTGCGCGGGTACTGGATGGGGTACTTCGCGGGACGGCTGGCGCCGCTCGGCCCGATCGGCCCGGAGCCGGCGACGGCGGTGCTGTTCGGGTTCGCGCCGGCGATGGTGGCGCGCGCCCTGCCGGACGCGTGGACGTTCGCTGCTCCGGCCGACGTCGTCGCGTCCCGGCTGGCGGCGGTGTCGGCGGCGTTGCGGCGGGTGCTGGGCGACGGGCACGAGGAGCCGGCCGCCCTCCTGGAGCGGGCGGCGGACGCGTGCCGGTTCGACGGCCGGCCGCTGGCCGCGGCCTGGGCGGCGGTGCCGAAGCCCGCGGACCCGCTCGCCCGGCTGTGGCGGGCGGCCACGATCCTGCGCGAGCACCGCGGCGACGGGCACGTCCTCGCGGCGGTCCACGCGGGCCTCGGCGGCCTGGAGACCACCCTCACCCACATCGGTGACGGAGTGCTCGGTCAGGCGGACATCCAACCTCATCGCGGCTGGTCGGCGGCGGACTGGACGGCGGCGGCTGGGGGCCTGCGCGACCGCGGCCTCCTCGACGACGACGGCCGCCTGACGGAGTCCGGGACGGCCGTGCGCAGGCGCATCGAGGAGGACACGGACCGCTTGGCGGCGGCACCGGCGGAGGCACTGGGCAGCGAGCTCGAGCGGCTGCTGGAGCTGGCGGAGCCGCTCAGCCGGGCCGTGATCGACGCGGGTGCCGTGCCGGTGCCGAACCCGATGGGGGTCTCCCGGCCGTAGCGGTCGACGACTGCGGGAATGGCGAGGCGTTGACGAGGCACAGTCAGCGGCGCAAGTTCTTTCGCGCCCAGGCTTCAACTTGCTTGAGGGCGTGGTACCACGCGAGGTCGGGCCCCAATCGGCTCGGTGCGGCCGCCCACGGCGGGCCGGCGGGAGCTGCGATCAGCCGGCCGCTCACGGGGTCCTTGAGATCCCCGGGCCCTTGCTGGCCTTCCTTGATCGGGTAGAAAGACTGACTGATGTACTCGCCTTCGGCGCTGAACAGCACCGGCGGTCGGGGACCGGCCTGCGAATCGACAACGTAGGCGCCGCAGATCGTCCTCTGCGAAAATCCGTCAGGGGAAGGGCGCAGGTCGGGCATCGGGCCGCCGTGTCGCAGCACGACGTGCCACCGGGCGCTGTCGATCTCGCCGCGACGGACACCTCCTCGTTCCAGCGCCAGGGAATCGGCGATGCCGTGGTTCTGGAGCAGCGACTCGGCCAGCTCGACCAGCAGCGGGTAGGGGTGACTGAGCCAGAACAGGTGCTCCGCGCTTGCTTCGAACGTCGCGACCTGCTGCCGTTCCGCTGAAGGGACCGAGGAAATCCATGCCTCTTCGTCGCGGAGCAGCTGTGGCATCTCCTTCTCGTAGCGGATCCAGCGCCGGATGAGCCACTCGATCAGCGGCATCTTGTGGAGATCGTCGACGAAGTGGTTTTCGACCTGATCGATCCGCAGGATGGCCAGCGTTGCCTTCGCGCAGATGCGGTTCTTCTTGATATCCCGGGCGCGCTGCTTCGGGTCTTGGTGTCCAGGCCCGTCGAACTCGACTGCGCAGAGCGGATGCCTGCGCCGCTGACTGTGAATGGTGAAGTCGAAGTGCGCGAACGGTGACCTCAGGAAATCGACGGCTTCCTTGTCGTTTCGCTCATCGTCCAGATCGGTCTCGAACACCTCGGACAGGTGGGTTTTGCTGTTGATCCAGTAGTCCTCTATGACATAGTCCGGGCGGGTGCTGACCGCCCGGCTCAGCACTCGATGCAGCTGGGACTCGGGCTGGTTGTGGAACGGCTTGAATCGCACCGCCCAGTCTAACCAAGGCAGGGGCAACTGTGGCCGCGGTCCGTGTCGAATCCGGGCGCGCCCGTTCGACGCAAGGGTGAACGGCACTCGGGAGGACTTCATGACGTTGCTCAACGGCAAGAACGCGATCATCTACGGCGGAGGCGGGCGGATCGGCGCGGCGGTGGCCGCCGGTTTGGCGGCGGAAGGCGCGCGGGTGTTCCTGGCCGGCCGCACGCGCGGGCGCCTGGACGAGGTGGCGGCCCGCCTCCGCGCGGCCGGCGGCCGCGCCGAGACGGCGGAGGTCGACGCCCTGGACGAGCGGGCGGTGGACGAGCACGCGGACGCGGTCGCCGCCGAGGGTGGCGTGGACATCTCGGTCAACCTGATCGCCCACGGCGACGTCCAGGGCACACCGCTGGTGGAGATGGCGCTCGCGGACTACGAGCGCCCGGTGGTGACGGCGGTCCGCACCCAGTTCCTGACGGCCCGGGCGGCGGCTCGCCACATGATCCGGCAGCGGTCCGGGGTGATCCTGTTCTTCGGCGGCGCGGCCGACCCGGTGCGCGAGTTCACGGTCGGCGGGCTGCAGGTGGCGTTCCACGCGCTCGAGGCGATGCGCCGCCAGCTGGCGGCGGAGCTGGGGCCGCACGGGATCCGCACGGTGACGCTGCGGACGGGCGGGGTACCGGAGACGCTGCCGGCGGACTTCCCGGGCCGGGCGGAGCTGGAGGAGAACATCGCGGGCAAGACAATGCTGGGCCGCGCGGCGACGTTGTCGGACGTGGGCGAGGTGGCGGCCTTCGTGGCGTCGGACAAGGCCCGCACGATGACGGCGGCAACGGTCAACGTCAGCTGCGGCGCACTGGTCGACTAGCGCGGCCGCGGGGTTCCGGCCCGGCCTTGCGCACCGGCCGGAACCCGTTAGCGCGAACCATCGCGTTGTTCCACCACCAGCCGCTGATGCCGCGCCGCCCGGACCCGATCCCCGCAGGTCGTCGAACACCAGCGGCGTCTCGCGTGCTCACGGACGAAATACCGCACACACCCGTGCGCCTCGCAAGCCCGCACCAACAGCCCGAGCTCTCCGCCCACCACATCGATCGCGTCACGCGCCAGCGCCGCCAGAGCCGCGTCGAAACTCCCCGGCCGGGCGCTCTGCCACTCGACAAGCGGCCCATCCCCCCAGACGAGCTGCGGTGCCGCCGCATCGGCGCGAGCCGCCGCGTTCACCGTCTCCACCGCGCCCACCTCCGGGGCCCGCTCCTCCGCCAGCGCGCCCAGCAGCTCGCGGACCGCCGCACGCAGTTCCGTCAAGCGACCCAGCTCGTGAGCGTCGACCGCAGCCACCCTCAGCCACGAGGCCGCCCCGGCCGGTGAGGCCAGGTCGTCCACCTGGCCGCCCGCCGTCAGGCGCCACGTGTTGACCAGCGCCAATGCCGGTGACCGGTCCTCGCCCGGTGCTGCTGTGACCACCCTTGCCTCCCGGAATCCGGCCCCCAGTGTCCCCGAACGTTGACAGCCTACCGCGTCTCATGGATAAATGACCAAATAACCATGAGAGGAGAAATCATGCACCACCGCTACGCCACCGTCGACGGGCATCGGCTCTTCTACCGGGAGGCCGGCCCCGCCGACGCGCCCACCGTCGTGCTGCTGCACGGGTTCCCGACGAGTTCGCACATGTTCCGGCACCTCATCCCGGCGCTCGCCGACCGCTACCACGTCGTCGCGCCGGACTACCTCGGTTCGGGCGCCTCGGACGCGCCGCCCGTCGGCGAGTTCACCTACACCTTCGACGCGCTCGCCGAACTCACCCTCGGCCTGCTCGACCGGATCGGCGTCGGCCGCTTTTCGCTCTACATCCAGGACTTCGGCGCGCCCGTCGGCCTGCGCATCGCCTCCGCCAACCCCGGACGGGTGAGCGCGATCGTCACCCAGAACGGCAACGCCTACGTCGAGGGCCTGGGCGCCGGGCTGCCGCAGAAGCTCGCCGCCGGCACGCTGACCGGCGACGACCTGCGCGGCATGGTCACCCTCGAAGCCACCAAGGCGCAGTACCTCGACGGCGTGCCCGACCCGACGCTGGTCAGCCCGGACGTCTGGATCCACGACCAGGCGCTGCTCGACCGGCCCGGTGCCGCCGAAATCCAGATGGCGCTGCTCGCCGACTATCACCACAACATCGGCCTGTACCCGAAGTTCCACGAGTACTTCCGGACCAGCCAGGTTCCGCTGCTGGCCGTCTGGGGCGGCAACGACGAGATCTTCGTCGCCGACGGCGCCCGGGCCTACGCCCGCGACCTGCCCGACGCCGAAATCCACCTGCTGGATTCCGGGCACTTCGCGCTGGAGACGCACCTTGACGCCATCGCCGGGTACATCCGGGGCTTCCTCGGGCGGGTCCTGCCCGTTGACCGGGACGCCGGTTGACCACCGGGCGGGCGCGCTCGTAGGGTCGGTCCGAACTCCGCCGTCGTCATCAGCCATGGAGGACGGTATGAGTCGACTGATTCGGGCGGGGGCGATCGCGCTCCTGCTCGCCGCCGGGACGATCACCCCGGCGGCGGCCGCGGATCCCCTGCTGTCGCAGGGAAAACCCGTCACTGCCTCGTCGTCGGGCGGTTGCTGCCCGGCGGCGAACGCGGTCGACGGCGACCCGGCGACCCGCTGGGCGAGCGCGGCCGGAGTCGATCCACAGTGGATTTACGTCGACCTCGGCGCGCCCGTGCACGTCAGCCGGGTCCGGTTGCAGTGGGACGCGTCGTGCGCCACGGCCTACGAGATCGACACCTCCGCCGACCACGGCACCTGGACCAAGATCTACGCGACCACCACCGGCAAGGGCGGCGTCGAAGACCTGACCTCGCTGGACGGCACCGGCCGGTACGTCCGCGTGTACGGCACCAAACGCTGCCGCACCGACGCGTCGAAAGGCTACTCGCTGCAGGAGTTCGGCGTGTACGGGTCGGCCGGGGACGTCGTGCCGCCGTCGCCGCCCGGCACGCCGACCCTGACCGGGGTCACCCCGACCAGCGCGACCATCGCGTGGACCGCGGCCACCGACGACGTCGGCGTCGCGGGCTACGACGTCTACCGCGACGGCCAGCTCTGCGCGAGCACGACCGGTGCCCTGACGGCGACCTGCGGCAACCTCAGCCCCAACGGCAGCTACGGCTTCTACGTCAACGCGCGGGACGCGGCCGGGAACGTGTCGCAGGCCAGCGGCACCCTGATCGTGAAGACGCCGCCGTCCGACGACCACACGCCGCCGTCCGCGCCGTCGAACGTGCACACGACCGCGGTCAACAGCACGTCGATCGGCCTGGCGTGGACCGCCTCGACCGACGAGGTGGGCGTCGCCGGCTACCGGATCTACAACTCCGGCACGCAGATCGGGACGTCCGATTCGGCGAGCACCACGCTCGGCGGCCTGACCCCGAACACCGCCTACCACCTGCAGGTGCGTGCGTTCGACGTGAACGGCAACCTGAGCGACCCGAGCACGCCGGTCCTGGACGTCACGACCACCGGCGGGTCGAGCTGCACGCCGTCGCAGGGCGTCTGCGGCGCCACGCAGGTCGGCACCGACGACGACGTCGTGTGGGGCCTGGTGACCCTGCCCGACGGCACGATCCTCTACAACCAGCGCGACGCGCACGCCATCGTCCACCTGAACCCGAAGACCGGCGCGAAGAAGACGATCGGGACCGTGCCGAACGTGCAGAGCACCGACGGCGAAGGCGGCCTGACCGGGCTGGAGATCAACCCGGTGTCGTTCGCCTCCGACCACTGGCTCTACATCATGCACACCTCGCCGAACGACAACCGGATCGTCCGGATCAAGTACGACCCGGCCGGCGACTCGCTGACCACGAGCACCGAGCAGGTCCTGCTGACCGGCATCGCGCGCAACAAGTTCCACAACGGCGGCCGGCTGCGGTTCAGCCCGGACGGCCGGTACCTGTTCGCGGGCACCGGGGACGCGCAGAACGGCGCCAACGCGTCGAACACCAGCAGCCCCAACGGGAAGGTGCTGCGGATCAACCCGGACGGCTCGATCCCGGCGGACAACCCGTTCCACAACGCGGTGTGGAGCTACGGCCACCGGAACGTCCAGGGCCTGGCGTTCGACTCGCAGGGCCGGCTGTGGGAGCAGGAGTTCGGCAACAGCATCATGGACGAGACGAACCTGATCGTGAAGGGCGGCAACTACGGCTGGCCTTCGTGTGAAGGGACGTCGGGTTCGTGCGACGGGTTCATCGCGCCGAAGAAGACCTACCCGGTGGCGCAGGGCTCGTGCAGCGGCATCACGATCATCCACGACGCGCTGTACGTGGCGTGCCAGCGCGGCACGCGGCTGTACCGCGCGGTGATCAGCGGCAGCTCGCTGACGAACTTCCAGACGTTCTTCAACGGCACGTACGGCCGGCTCCGCACGGTCGAACCGGCGCCGGACGGCCAGATGTGGCTGGCGACCAGTGTGGACGGTGACAAGGACAGCACGCCGCACAACAGCCACAACAAGATCCTGCGGGTGGCGGTGGCGTGAGACCGCACTGACCGGGGGCGCTGACCGGGGACCGGTCCCCGGTCAGCGCCAGGTGTCGTCGCCGAAGCCGAGCGTCACCGGGCCGCGGCGGATGCCCGCCACGGTCTCCGACGGCAGGACCTCGTCGAGGAACGCGTAGTCCGGGCTGCGGGTTCGCGCGTGCCACTGGGCGATCTCGTGCCAGCCCGGGGCCGCCAGCGCACCGCCGAAGTGCTGGACCGACAGGCTCGCCGTCAGGCAGGCGAAGCGGAGGCGTTCGATCAGCGGCCAGCCCGTCAGCGTCGCGGCCACGAAACCCGCGCCGAACACGTCACCCGCCCCGGTCGCGTCCAGCACGTCCACCGGCAGCGCCGGCACCGCCGCCGTCTCGCCGGTGGTTTCGTCGACGGCCAGCACGCCGTCGCCGCCGCGGGTGATCACCGCGATCGGGACCAGCTCCGCGAGCCGGGCCAGCGCCGCCTCGGGCGTGTCCGTGCGGGTGTAGCGCATCGCTTCGACCTCGTTCGGCAGGAACGCGTGGCAGCACGCCAGCTGCTCCAGCAACGCCGCCGACCAGGCTTCGGACGGGTCCCAGCCGACGTCGGCGAAGACGAGGCTGCCGGCCTGGTGCGCGGTGTGGACCCACTCGGCGGTGTCGAGGCCGATGTGCGCGACGGTCGCTCGGCTCGGGGGCGGGGAGCCGGCCAGCTCCGCCACCGGGACGGGCGGCGGGTGGCCGTGGGTCACCATCGCGCGGTCACCGGCGTAGGCCAGCGAGACCGTCACGGGCGAGTGCCACTCCGGGAACCGCCGCGACCGGGACAGGTCGATGTGCTCCTGGCGGGCCAGCACGTCCCAGCAGTAGCGCCCGTAGACGTCGGTGCCGAACGCCGCCGCCAGCGACGTCCGCAGGCCCAGGCGGCTCAGCGCGACCGCGAAGTTGGCGATCCCGCCCGGCCCCGAGCCCATGCCGCCCGTCCACACCTCCGTGCCCGGCGCCGGCGGGTGTTCGAGCCCGGTGAACACCAGGTCGAAGAACAGCAGGCCGGACAGGAAGACGTCGACTTCGGGGGTGGGCTCAGCCGGCACGGGCGCCTCCACGTCGATCACTCGGGCGGTCGGCCCGAGCCTGCGTCAGCCGCGCGAGATCCGCAAGAGGGGCGCCGTTCGGGCCGCGGATTGCGTGCTGACGGCTGCTAGGGTCGGCGGATGCGGCTGGCGATCCTGGGCGGCGGCGGGTTCCGCGTGCCGCTCGTGCACGGCGCGTTGCTGGACGGCGGCGGCGTCACCGAGCTCGTGTTGCACGACGTCGACGCCGGCCGCCTCGCCGCGATCGAGCGGGTCCTGGCCGAGCAGGGCACAGGTCCCCGGGTGCGCACGACGACCGACCTGGCCACCGCCCTGTCCGATGTGGACTTCGTGTTCTCGGCCATCCGGGTCGGCGGGCTGGCCGGGCGGCGGCTGGACGAGCAGATCGCGCACGCGGAAGGCGTGCTGGGCCAGGAAACCGTCGGCGCGGGCGGGATCGCCTACGGGCTGAGGACGGTCCCGGTTGCCGTCCGGCTCGCCCGGACGATCGGCGAGCTGGCGCCGCGGGCGTGGGTCATCAACTTCACCAACCCGGCCGGGATGGTCACCGAAGCGATGGCCACGCACCTCGGCGGCCGGGTGATCGGCATCTGCGACTCCCCGGCCGGGCTGTGCCGCCGCGTCGCCCGCGCCCTGGACGTCGACCCGGCGACGGCACGGTTCGACTACGCCGGGCTCAACCACCTGGGCTGGCTGCGCGCGGTCGAGGTCGGCGGCGCCGACGTCCTGCCACGGCTGCTCGACGACCCGGTGGCGTGCGGGTCGTTCGAGGAGGGAGCGCTGTTCGGTGCGGACTGGCTGCGTGCCCTCGGCTCGGTACCGAACGAGTACCTGCACTATTACTACTTCGCCCGCGAGGCCAGGGGTTCCGCGTCACGCGGTGCGTTCCTGCTGGAGCAGCAACGTGGTTTCTACGCGGAACCTTCGCTGGAGTCCTGGGAGCGTACGCGCCTGGAGCGTGAAGCGACGTACATGGCCGAGACGCGCGAGCGAGACGACCTCGAGGGCGGCGGATACGAGAAGATCGCGCTGGCCCTGATGCGTGCGATCGCGTACGGCGAGCGAACGACGCTGATCCTCAACGTCCGCAACGGTTCGGCGCTCCCTGGTCTGCCGGCCGACGCGGTCGTCGAGGTGCCGTGCGTGGTCGACACGAACGGCGCCCACCCGATCGCGACGGCGCCGCTGCCGGACCACGCACTGGGCCTGGCGACGGCGGTGAAGGCGGTCGAGCGGGCGACGATCGAAGCGGCGACGACGGGTTCGCGGGCGGCGGCGTTGCGGGCGTTCGCGCTGCACCCGCTGGTGGATTCGGTTTTGGTGGCCCGGCGGCTGCTGGACGCCTACGTTGCCGCGCACCCGGGACTCGCCTACCTCGCTTAGACCGCGGCCATCGCGTTGAACTCCGCTTCGGCCCGGTCCCGCTCGACGTGCAGTGCCCACGCCTGCTCCGCGATGTCGTCCGGGTCGAGCGTTCCCGGTGTGAACCCGCGGTCCTGCGCGGTGAACACGCGGTGGATGTCGCCGCGCTCGATGAGGCCGCCGATCGTCAGGATTCCGGCGTAGACGCCCGTTTCGCGCAGGGCCGCGTGCAGTGTCAGCACGTACATGCGCAGCGCCGCCGACGCCGGGGCGAGGCTGCCCAGCATCGGCATCGGGTACTTGCCGCTCAGGCCGCCCGCGAACAGCAGGGAACCCGAGCCGCGTGCCAGCATGTCCGGCAGCACGGCTCCCGCGAGCCGCGCCGCCGGGAGCACGAAGGACTCGAACGGCGCGCGCAGTGCTTCCGCGCCGGCTTCGGTGAGGGGTGCGATACCCGGCCCGGCCGTCGCGTCGGCCGGGCCGAAGTACACCGTGTCGATCTCGCCCGCGTCCGCGGTGATGCGGGCGAGGACGTCGTGGAGCTGGGCTTCGTCGGTGACGTCGGCCGTGTAGGTGCGGGCGTCGATCCCGGCCAGCGACGCGCGGTACGTCGCGTGGCGGGTGTCGGAGCGGGAAACCAGCGCGGTGGTGAAGCCTTCGCGGCCGAAGCGGCGGGCGATCGACAGGCCGAGCCCGGGGCCGACCCCCAGGACGGCGAGCACTTTCGGCAAGGGAATCTCCTTCTCGGATTAACTTGAGGCTGTCCTCAACTTAGTCTCAAACTGAGGGTGTCGTCAACTTCTGCGCGGTGTCCACAGGGGAGGGTCGGCTGCGCCCGAATGCCGCGTCCGGTTGGCGCCACCGGGCGAGCGGGGTGGGCGGCCACTGCTCCACTCGGGTAGAACCTGTTCCAGTTTCGCGGCGCTGCGGAGACCATGGCCTCGCCGTTCCGCGAGCGAGGAGTGCGCCATGGATGCCGACCTGACCCGCCGTCAGCTCCTTCGCGGCACCGCCGCCGGCGTGGGCCTCGCCGTCACAGCCGGCCTCGCGGCCTCGGCCTCGGCGGCGGCGCCGGGGGAGTACGACGTCGTCGTGGTCGGCTCCGGTGCGGCGGGCATGACCGCCGCGCTCACCGCCGCCAAACGCGGGCTGAGCGTCGTCGTGCTCGAGAAGGCGCCGACCTTCGGCGGGTCCGCCGCCCGGTCCGGTGCCGGCATCTGGATCCCCAACAACCAGGTGCTGCTCGCCGCCGGGGTGCCGGACACGCCCGCGAAAGCCGCGCAGTACCTCGCCGCCGTCGTCGGCCCGGACGTGCCCGCGGCACGGCAGGAAGCCTTCCTGCGCAACGGCTCGGCGATGATCTCGTTCGTGCTGGCGAACAGCCCGCTGCGGTTCCGGTGGATGGAGGGCTACAGCGACTACTACCCGGAGCTGCCGGGCGGCCTGCCGAACGGCCGGTCGATCGAACCGGACCAGTTCGATGGCAACCTGCTCGGCGCGGAGCTCGCGAACCTCAACCCGCCGTACCTGGCGACGCCGCCCGGGCTCGTCGTGTTCAGCGCCGACTACAAGTGGCTGAACCTCGCCTTGGTGAACGCCAAGGGCGCCGCCGTGGCCGCCGAGTGCCTCGCCCGCGGCACCGCCGCCGCGCTGGCCGGGCAGAAGCCGCTCACCATGGGGCAGTCGCTCGCCGCCGGCCTGCGCGTGGGCCTGCAGCGGGCGAACGTCCCGGTGTTGCTGAACACCCCGCTCGTCGACCTCAACGTCGAAAACGGCGCGGTGACCGGGGTTCTGACGCCCAACGGCCTGGTGCGGGCGCGCCGCGGCGTGATCGTCGGCTCGGGCGGGTTCGAACACAACGCGGCGATGCGCGCGCAGTACCAGCGGCAGCCCATCGGCACCGACTGGACGGTCGGCGCGAAGGAGAACACCGGCGACGGCCACCGTGCCGGGCAGCGCGCCGGGGCCGCACTCGACCTGATGGACGACGCGTGGTGGGGCCCGGCCATCCCGACGCCCGGCGACCCGTACTTCTGCCTGGCCGAACGGACGTTGCCCGGCGGGCTGATCGTCAACCAGGCCGGGCAGCGGTTCGTCAACGAAGCCGCGCCCTACAGCGACGTCGTGCACACGATGTACGACAAGAACCCGTCGGCGCCGGACATCCCGGCGTGGCTGATCGTCGACCAGAACTACCGCAACCGGTACCTGTTCCGCGACATCGCGCCGCTGCTGTCGTTCCCGGACGCCTGGTACGCCGCCGGCGCGGTCTTCAAGGCGTCGACCGTCCAGGACCTCGGCGCGAAGATCGGCGTACCGCCCGCGGTGTTGAAGTCCACTGTGGACCGCTTCAACGGGTTCGCCCGCTCCGGCACCGATCCCGAGTTCCACCGCGGCGCCAGCGCGTACGACCACTACTACACGGACCCGTCGGTGCTGCCGAACTCCTGTCTGGCGCCGCTGTGGGCGGCGCCGTACTACGCGCTGCGGCTCGTCCCCGGCGACCTCGGCACGAAGGGCGGCATGCGCACGGACGCCCGGGCGCGCGTGCTCCGCCCGGACGGGTCCGTGATCCCCGGCCTGTACGCGGCCGGCAACGCGAGCGCGGCGGTGATGGGCCACAGCTACGCCGGCGCCGGGTCGACCATCGGCCCGGCGATGACGTTCGGCTACATCGCCGGCAACGACGTCTAGAACTCCTTTTCCACCAACGGGAGCACCTCGGTGCCGAGCAGCTCGATCGCCCGCATGACGTCGGCGTGCGGGACGCCGGACCAGTCCATCTGCATCGCGTACCGGTCCGCGCCGGTGAGCTTGCCGACCTCGATCAGCCGCTCGGCGATCTGCTGGGGGCTGCCGACGAACAGCGCCTGTGCGTCGCGGGTGTACTCGTCGTACTCCGCGCGCGTCGGGACCGCCCAGCCGCGGGCGCGAGCGCCGTACTTCATCGTCTCGAGCCAGTAGGGGTAGAACTTTTCCTTGGCGTCCTGGGAGTTTTCGGCGAGGAAGCCGATTGCGCCCATGGTGACGTGCAGGTCCGCGGGGTCCTGTTCGCCCGCCTCGCCGGCTTGGCGGTAGAGGTCGACGAGCGGGGCGAAGCGCTCGGGCTGTCCGCCGATCACGGCGTACACCACGGGCAGGCCGAGCAGCCCGGCGCGGATCGACGACTCGGGGTTGCCGCCGGTGCCGATCGAGATGCGCAGGCGCCTGCCGTACGGCCGGGGCAGGATCCGCGCGTTCTCCAGCGGCGGGCGGAACTTGCCGGACCACGTCAGCGGGTCCTCGCGGTCGATCCGCAGGAGCAGGGCGAGCTTCTCCTCGAAGAGCTCGTCGTAGTCGCCGAGGTCGTGGCCGAACAGCGGGAACGACTCGGTGAACGACCCGCGCCCTGCGAGCAGCTCGGCGCGGCCGTGGCTGAGCTGGTCGAGCGTGGTGAACTGCTGGTAGACGCGGACCGGGTCCTCGGTGCTCAGCACGGTGACGGCGGAGCTGAGGGTGATCTGGTTCGTGACGCTCGCGGCGGCGGCCAGCACCGTGCCCGGGTTGGAGATCGCGTACTGGTCGAGGTGGTGTTCGCCGAGGCCGTAGAAGCCGAGGCCCAGCTCGTCGGCGAGCTTGATCCGCTCCAGCGTGTCGGCCAGCGTCTGCGCGACGGTGGGCTGCTCGCCGGTGTGCGGGTCCGGCGCGCGGTCCCCGAAGCTGTAGATGCCGAGTTTCATACAACGTTCAACTATCTCGGGGGCGGATTCGTTCCCCGTGTCCCCGGCCCTCAGCCGAACCGGGCCTGGATGGCTTCGAGGTTCTTCTGCGACAGCTGCAGCGCGGCGGCGCGCAGGCTCAGGCCGTCCAGGGTGGCGACCTCGAACATGCTGGTCACCAGGGCGCGCATCCGGGCCCGGACCTTGCCGAAGGCTTCTTCGGCGTCCGCGCCGACGTCGCCGAACAGCGTCCACCACCACCACGAGTTGGTCGCCGAGTTGGCGACGAAGTCCGGCACCACGCGGATGCCCCGCGCGTCGAGCAGCTCTCCGGCGTCCGGGGTGAGGGGCAGGTTCGCGGCCTCGACGATGAGCTTCGCGCCGATCTTGGCCTGGTTGTCGGCGTCGACGCAGTAGGAGATCGCGGCCGGCACCAGCACCTCGGCCGGCACGTCCAGCCACGCTTCCGGCGGCAGCAGCTCGTCGCCGGGTTTCAGGTTGTCGCGGTCGATGCCGCCGAAGCGGTCACGGTGCCGGAGCAGGTTTTCGACGTCGAGGCCGTCCGGGTTGGCGACGACTCCCCGGACGTCCGAGACACCGACGACGAGCAGCCCGGCGTCGGCGAGGAACCGCGCGGTGGCACCCCCCAGCGCGCCGAAGCCCTGCAGCACGACCCGGTTGGGCTGGTGCTCGAGCCCCAGCATCTCGAGCCCGGTGAGCGTGGCCTGCGCGACGCCGAGGCCGCCGACGAGTTCGTCGAGCCCCAGCCCGCCGACCTCGATCCGGAACGCCTCGGCCAGCCGGGCGGTCGCGGCCTCGCGGTCTTCGAGCAGCGGGTAGATCGCCTGCACCGGGCTGAGCAGCCCGATTTCGGCGATGACGCCGTCGATGACGTCCCGCCGCAGGCCCAGGTCCTCGCCCATGGTCCAGTACTGCTCGATGAGCGGCCGCATGGCGTGCAGGTACCGGGCGACGACGTCCCGGGCGCGCTCGTCGTAGGGGTCGAAGTCGATGCCGCCCTTGGCGCCGCCGAGCGGGACGTACCGGCCGTCGGGGTCGTAGTTGAGGCCCTCCTTGAGCGTCATGCCCCTGGCCAGGCCGCGGACCTCGAAGAGCGAGCAGCCGCGGCGCATCCGCAGGCCCCCGCTGGCGACGCCGCGCACGAGCCGGTCGATCACCAGGTAGCCGCGGCACCCGGTGACCGGGTCGGTCCACGCCACTTCGAGCAAGGCTGCTTCGGTCATCGCCCCTCCTGATCCCCCGGTCGGCACCCGAGCTCGTGCGCCACCGCCTGCGCGACCCACCGCTCGCAGTCCCCGGCGGTGACGGTCCCGTCCCGCGCAACGACCTGAACGGCGAGCCCGTCGAGCAGAGCGGTCAGCCGCCAGGCGGCCCCGCGCGGATCGGGGCAGCGGAACAGCCCCGCCCCGACACTCTCGACGATCAGCGCGACGACGGCATCCCGCCACCGCAGATCGAGCCGCTGCAGCACGGCCCGCAGCGCGGAGTCCCGCATCGCGGCAGCGCCGGCTTCGATCCACAGCGGCCAGTTGTCGTGGTTCGACGGCCCGTACAGGCTCAACACGGCCCGCAGCCGCTGGTCGGCGGGGCCGCCCTTGCCGAGCTCGCGGTTCAGCTTGCCGAGTTCGTTCTCGGCGGCCTGCCGGAAGGCTTCGATGACCAGCGTTTCGAGGGTCCCGAAGTGGTAGAAGATCAGCGCGGTGCTGACATCGAGGGCGCCGGCGACATCGGCGGCCCGGACACCGCAGATCCCCCGCACCCGGATCTGCCCAAGCGCGGCCACCACGATTTCTTCCCGCCGCACGGCCACCGCCTTGCGCATCATCCGGCCACCGTACCGACCGGTCGGCCGCGGCGGCAGGCGCCGAATGTGGGTGCATCTTCCTGTGCGGAGAGTCAGGATCGCAGGTGGGAGCGGGTTTCCGGCGGTTTGCGGGCGAGGCTCAGGCGGGGTGGGCCGGTGCCCTCGGTCCAGCTCGGCCATGCGGAGGTTCGGCGCCGGCGGCCGGGGACGGAAGGCCGGCCGAGGGGAAGGTCGCGGAGTGACCGGCGGCTGGGATGGCGCGTGCCCCAGGTCAAGGCTCCTGCGACGAGGTCGGGTCGCGGGTCGCTGCCGGGTGTGGCCGGGGGCGACCCTGCGGCGGCTGCCGCAGGCAAGCTCGCCGGAGCACCGCCACCGCGGCTCCCGACGAACCCGCCGCCCTCACACCTCATGCGGTCCACTTCGGGTCGCGGCCCAGGTAGCGCAGCAGCGTCGACACCTCGTCGTCGTCGGAGGCCGGCTCCAGGGCCGGGGCGTACGCGAAGCCGCGCAAGGGCTCCACCAGCTGCTTGGCCACCGGCAGCAGCTCCGCCGCCAGTTTCGGGGTCACCGGCGATGGCCGGCCCGTCGCCACCGCGATGTCCCATGCGTGGACCGCCGCGTCCAGCGCTGCCGCTCCGGCCGCCACCGGGGCCGGGAGCGCGCCCTGCGGCAACGGTGTCGGGACCTCCGTTGCGGTGCGGGGCACCGTGGCGAACGCGGCCGCTGCCGCCGACAACGTCGGCTCCAGGAAGTCCGCCGGTGAACCCGACAGGGCGCCCGACGGGGCGAACGGGTCGAAGTCCGGGCCACCCGAACCCGTGATGAAGGCCGCGTAGCCCAGCTGGTCGCCCGCCGCGTGCTGGAGGACCTGCGTTGCGTTCCAGGTCGAGCACGGTGTCGGCACGGACCAGTCCGGTACCCCCGCCACCACCGAGCGCAGAGCCTCGTGAGCCGATGCCAGGACGGGCCAGGACGTCAGGCCGGCGAAGAACCGGCGGATGTCCCCCACCAGGACCTCCGGGGCTTCGTGCGCCGCGTAGTGGCCCGCCGCGTCGCGGGGGCCGCCCGAGCCCGTTGTGGCGTCGTAGGAGTTCCAGCTGACGATGTTCGCGTGGTCGCGCTCCGCGAAGCGCCTGATGGACTGGAAGTCGCCCGCGAACATCGCCAGGGCCGTCGGGACCGTTGTCGGGCCCTCCGGGTGCGACGTCGTGTGGGCATCCTCGTAGTAGAAGCGGATCGACGAGCCGCCCGTGCGGGTCAGCCAGTACAGGGCCACGTTCGCCAGCACGAACTCCGGGTCCAGGTGCTCGCCGAACAGCTGCGCGTTCCACGCCAGCAGGCCCAGCGGGGAGTCCGCCAGCGCGAACGCCAGCGTGTGCGGCTGCTGGCTGTGCAGCGTGTTGAACGAAAACATGTTCTCGTAGAACCACTGCAGGTGCGCGAGCGCCGCCTGGTCGGCTTCGCTCAGGTCCGCCAGTTCGGCCGGGTCGCCCGACGGGAACGAGAACAGCTGCGTCACGTGCACGCCGACGACCTTCTCCGGCGCGAGCCGGCCGATCTCCGGCGAGATCATCGACCCCGCGTCGTTGCCCACCGCGCCGTACGACTCGTAACCGAGGCGGCTCATCAGCTCGGCCAACGCCGCCGCCGTGCGGTGCGTGCCCCAGCCCGCCGACTTCGTCGGGCCCGAGAAGCCGAAGCCCGGCAGCGACGGGATGACCAGGTGGAAGGCCGGGTCGCCGAGCGACTCCGGCTCGGTCAGCGGGCCGATCACGTCGAGGTACTCCACGACCGAGCCCGGCCAGCCGTGCGTCAGCACCAGCGGGGTCGCGTCCGCCCGGGACGACCGGACGTGCAGGAAGTGGACGGTCTCGCCGTCGATCTCCGTCAGGAACTGCGGATACGCGTTGAGCCGCGCCTCGAACGCCCGCCAGTCGAACTTCTCCAGCCAGTACTCGGCCAGGGCACGCACCCGCTCGTTCGTGACGCCGTACTCCGCGGGCAGCTCCTCCGGCCACAGCGCCCCGCGCAGGCGGTTCTGCAGGTCGTCGAGGGCGGGCTGCGGGATCTCGGCGCGGAACGGGCGGAGGGCGGGGACCGTCATAGCTGGCTCCTTCGGTCGGGAACGGAATGCTTCGTTCCGAAGAATAGCAGACCGGAATGATCCGTTCCAGTGGTAATCTCGGTCCATGCGTGAGACAGACGGGATCGAAGTCGTCGCCCTGCCCGGCCGCCGCGGTCAAGCCGCCCGCAACAACGTCGTCATCCTCGACGCCGCCCGCCACGTCTTCCTCGGCGACCCGAAGGCGCCGATCTCGCAGGTCGCCGAGCGTGCCGGGGTCGGCATCAGCGCGCTCTACCGCCGGTACCCGAGCAAGGAGGCCCTGCTCTGCCGCCTCTGCCACGACGGGCTGCTCACCTACATCGAAGAAGCCGAGAGCGCCGCGGAGGAGCCGGACGGCTGGGCGGCGCTGACCCGGTTCCTGGCCCGGGTCGTCGAGCTCGACGTCCACTCCCTGACCGTCCACCTCGCCGGCACGTTCACCCCGACCGACGAGATGGGCCGGGACGCGCGGCGAGCGGGCGAGCTGACGAAGAACCTCGTCGAACGCGCGCGCGAAACCGGCCGCCTGCGCCCGGACGCCGTCGCCGAGGACATCGGCATGATCCTCGAATGCTGCGCGGCGATCCGCGTCGAAGACCGGGAGCGCACGGCGCAGCTGCGTCACCGGTACCTCGCGCTGCTCGTCGAAGGGCTGTCGGCGCACGGCTCGGAGCTGCCGGGCCCGCCGCCGCGCCCGGGTGAGATGAACGGCCGCTGGCGTCCGGCCTGACGGCGGTGTCCCGGCGCGTCCGGATGGCGGTAACGAATTCCGGGAGTGCGACGACTGATCAACGTCGGCTGTCCCCACCAAACCACGCGCTCTCTGTCAGAGCGGCATTCCCCGGACTGGAACAGCGAGATGACGACTATGCAAAGAAGCTGGCGACGGACCACGATCCTGTCCGCGGTGGCCGCACTGGCCACGGCCTTCATCGCAATCTCCCCTGCCGCGCAGGCGGACACGCCGACCAGTGCCGTCGAAGTCAGTCCCACCACCGTGCTGCCGGGACAGACATTCACGGTCACGCAAACCATTCACAATCCCACCGATTTCACGGTGACTTTCGCGAAGGGCGCCATTTACGGTTCGCCCACCGCGATCACCGACGTCGTCGACGTCGTGTCCTGCACCAACACCACGGCGGTCGGCTGTTTCCAGGCCGGGAGCAGTTACCGTGCCGCGTTCGGCGATCTCGAAGCGGGCGGCACGAGGACCACGGTGTGGACCTTGCGCGTCAAGGCCACCGCGGCACCGGGGCAGTTCACGCTGCAGCACCAGTTCGTCGGTGACAACTACGCCTTCGACATCCTCGACGGCCCGGTGATCACCATCGCCGACCCGTCCGCGCAGGCCGACGTCAAGGTCGGGCTCGGCGCCACCGGGCACGGCGGGCTGAACGCGCGCATCGACTACACGCTCACCGTGACGAACAGCGGCCCGTCCGCGGCGACCGGAATCCGGGTCGTGGCCACGTATCCGGCCGGCCTGACGTTCGCCAGCGGTAGTGGCTGCGTCCGCGTCGGCACCACCCGCACCGTGAACTGCGACGTCGCTTCGCTGGCCAGTGGCGCGTCCGTGACGCCGAAGTTCTCCGTGAACGGCGGCCTGCTCGCGCTCGGCTCGTACACCACGACGGCGGTGCGGACGGCGAGTTCGCCGACGGATCCCAACGCCGCCAACGACAGCGCGTCGAAGACCTGCTCGGCGCTCACCGGGCTCATCGTGACCTGCTGAGGGTTCGCGAGAGGTGAACCGGGCTCGTGTCCTCCGCCAGGGACGCGGGCCCGATTCGCGTTTTCAGCCGGCGACCGACGCGTACAGCTTCGCGATGTCGTCGTCGAAATACGCGCTGTAGGAAACGTCCGGCGTGTCCCCGCCGAGCTCGAAGCCGCCGATCACGCCGATGACTTCGCCGCCGGTCACCCACGGCCCGCCGCTGGTTCCGTCGGGGAAACCGGGGCACGCCACGCGTTGCTGGTACTTGTCGGACTGCGTGGTGTTCCCTTCGCAGACGACCGGGGAATCGGCGGTGTCGGGGTAGCCCGTGAGGGTGATCCGGTGCACGAATCCGCGGTCGGTGCCCAGCGTGTTCGCGCCGGTGAGGCTTTCCAGCGACGCGGTGTTCCCGGGCTGCTGGACGGTGAGGAACGCGAAATCGAGGTCCGGGTCCGCCGAAGTGGTCCAGCCGTCGGCGACGGCCACCCCGGTCACCGTCCACATGCCGAACGGCGCGACGCCGTCGTGGTAGCCCGGGGCGAAGGTCATGCCGTCCTTGACGCAGTGCGCGGCGGTCAGGACGAGGTCACCGCCGCCGGAGTGCACGACGCTCGCCGTGCAGAAGTGGCTGCCGTTCGCGAACAACGCCCCAACGGGTGACGCCGCCGCGGCCGCTGCCGGCGCGGCGGCCGCCGGGGGAGCGGCCGGGGTGGCGACCGGCGCGCCCGCGGCGTAGGCGTCGTCGGCGGCCGTGTCGGTGCCGACGACCAGGCCGGTCCCGAGGACCAGCATGGTCGCCGCGGCCGTCAGCGCGGGCCGGAGGAACTTGATCGCCACCCATTCAGATCACCACAGCACTGCCGGATCCGCAGCGCACGAACCCGGATGCACAGCGACTTCACAGTGCCGGGCCGGATACACAGCGTCCACACAGCGGCGGACGGCTGGGCGGGCGTCGTGCCCCGCCTAGCCGAGGTCCTTGGGCAGCAGGGCGGTCGCGGGGTCCGGGGTGGCGACCGCCTTCGGCCGCCGGTCGCGGAAGAGCCAGCCGCCGATGATGCCGCCGGCGAACCCGAACAGGTGACCCTGCCAGCTGACGCGCTCGTCGGTGGGCAGCAGCGAGGTGAACTGGTAGGCGAAGCACAACGCCATCACCAGCCCGATCACGATGTCGATCGGGTGCCGGTCGAACAGCCCGCGCACGATGACGTAGCCGAAGTAGCCGAACAGCAGGCCGCTGGCGCCGACGGTGACCGTGTTCGACGGCGCGGTGAACCACACGCCGAGGCCGCTGGCGACGATGATCAGCAGGCTCACGCCGAACCACTTCTTCACGCCGCGGTAGGCGGCGAGGAAGCCGAAGATGAACAGCGGCCCCGAGTTGGCTTCGAGGTGGCCCCAGCCGTAGTGCATGAACGGCGAGGTCAGCACGTCCGGCAGCGACGCCGGGTCCCGCGGCATGATCCCGAGGTCCCGGCCGATGTCGTAGTCGTCGACGGCGTTGACGATCTGCACCAGCCACAGCACGGCCAGCAGGCCCACCATCACCCACAGGGCCTTCTTGGCCTCGGCGATCATCGTTTCGGCTTCGCTGCGGCTCGCGTCCTCGCTCATTTCGTCCCCCCTGATCGGTTCGCGCGCCCGAGGATAACCGGCGGCGGGCCCCGGACGCGGCGTTCCGGACCCACCCGTGACCTGGCAGTGTTGGGCCCATGACGTCACACCGGCCGGAGACGGTCTTCCGCGGCCGCCGCATACCCGGCGACCGAGCCCTGGTCATGGCCATCGTCAACCGCACCCCGGACTCGTTCTACGACAAGGGCGCAACCTTCGCCGACACGGCGGCCGTGCAAGCGGTGGACCGGGCGGTCGCCGCGGGCGCCGACATCGTGGACATCGGCGGGGTGAAGGCGGGCGAGGGCCCCGAGGTCGACGTCGAGGAGGAGAGCCGCCGGGTGGTGCCGTTCGTGGCGGAGGTCCGCCGCCGCCACCCGGACCTGGTGATCAGCGTCGACACGTGGCGCCACGAGGTCGGCCGCCAGGTCTGCGAAGCGGGCGCCGACCTGCTGAACGACACGTGGGCGGGCGCGGACCCGAAGCTGGTGGAGATCGCCGCGGAGTTCGGCGCGGGCTACGTGTGTTCCCACGTGGGAGGCATGCCGGTCCGCACGGACCCGTACCCCGAACCAACACCGGAGCGCCCGTTCTGGCCGCACTACGACGACGTCGTCGCGGACGTGGTGGCCGAGCTGACAGCGGCGGCCGAGAGGACGGTCGAGGCGGGGGTACCGAGGGGCGGCGTACTGATCGACCCGACGTTCGACTTCGGCAAGAGCACCCGCCACGGCTTGGAACTGCTGAGACACTTCGACCGCCTGGTGGCAACGGGCTGGCCGGTCCTGGTGGCCCTGTCGAACAAGGACCTGATCGGCGAAACCCTGGACGTCGAACCCCCCGACCGCCTGGCGGGCACCCTGGCGGCAACGGCAATAGCGGCGCACGCAGGCGCAGCGGCGTTCCGGGCACACAATGTCAGGGAGACGCGGGAGGCCGTGGAGGCGGTAGCGGCGCTGTAATGAAGGAGCAGGGTGGTCATCCCGTCGCCTGAGGCCGTCAAATCACTTTGAGCCGGGCCCGCAACACACAGCGCAACGCGAGAGGGCGGCGCAAGATTGCGGGCCCGGCTCAAAGTGATAGGCCTCGATCAGGCGACGGGATGACCACCCTGCGGGCCACCTCTCGAACGGGAGATGACAGCGGCGAGAGTGGTCATCCCGGAGCCTGCCCGTCCGGCGAGGACATGCTTTTGTCTTTTGCCACGGCAGAAACGCTGCCGCAGGTTAGCTCTGCCGCGGCCAAGCAGCGGGTCTGGTGACGTCGTGGTCTTCTTGCGTTGCCGGCCGCCGGTTCGTCTGTGGGATGAGGGGCTGGGGGGTTGTTGCCACTGCGCCGGATCCCCTGCCATGGCGTACAAAGGACGGAAGAGGTGATGCCGGATGACACCCTCGCCCGTGCGGTGGGAAAGACGGCGCCGCTGGGCGGTCGTTGCCGCCTTGGCCGTCGTTCTTGTTTCCGCTCCTTCCGTCTTTGCCGCGCTTGCTCCGGGTGGGGCCGGTTCCGATCCTTCCCGGCTGCGCAGTCTCGTGCTCGGCTCCGCCGGACGGCCGTACCAGGGTTACGCCGAAAGCGCCGGCTCCCTTGCCCTGCCGGAACTGCCCAACCTCGGGGCCGTCACCGCGCTCTTCTCCATGCGGACGCCGATGCGTGTGTGGTACGCCGGGCCCGATCGGTATCGGGTCGACATCCTCGGCACCGCCGGTGAGCACGATGTCTACCGGCTGCCCGATGGGGAATACACCTGGGACTACGGGGACAACACCCTCACCGAGCTGATCGGTGATCCCGGTGTCCGGCTGCCGCGGGGCGCGGACCTGTTGCCGCCCGAGCTTGCGCGGCGGGTCCTGCGCGCCGCGCAGGGGGATCCGGTGAGTGCGCTTCCCGGGCGGAACGTCGCCGGTGTCGCCGCTTCGGGGTTCCGGCTCGTTCCCGCCGATCCGGACACCACCATCGGTCGCGTCGACGTCTGGGCGGATCCGGTCACCGGGGTGGCCGTGCGGGTCGAGCTCACCGCTCGGGGGCAGGACGCGCCGATTCTGGTCACCGAGTTCGGGCAGCTCGACCAGACTGCTCCCGTCGTCGAGGCGCCGCGGCCGGTGCTCGGGTCCGGGTTCACCGTGGCGAGCGCTCCGGATGTTGCCGACACGCTCGGTGCGTACAGCCAGGTGCCGCTGCCGTCGCGGCTCGCCGGGCGTTCGGTGACGTCGTCGGACTTCGGGGGCGTTCAGGGCGCCGCGCTGTACGGCGCCGGGCTGGCCTCCTTCGCCGTCATCGCCGTGCCGCGGACCGTGGCCAACGCGGCGAGCGATGCCGCCGGGAAAGCCGGTGCGGTGCAGGTCAGGCTGGCCGCCGGCAGTGTCGTGCAGCTGTCGATCACCCCGCTGTCGCTGGGCATCGTGCGGTCGTCGGTGTCCCGCCGCTCCTACCTGCTGGCCGGGACCGTGACGCCGGCCGTGCTGAAGTCCGTGGCGGACGAGCTGTCCCGGCTGCGCCGGAGCGGCCCGTGATCGTCACGCGCGCGCTGACCAAGCGCTACGGCCGCACCGTGGCCGTCGACGCCGTCGACCTCGACGTCCGCGAGGGCGACCGCTACGGCTTCCTCGGGCCCAACGGCTCGGGCAAGACCACCCTGGTCCGGATGCTGCTCGGGCTCGTCTACGCGACGGCCGGGGAGATCGAGGTGCTCGGGAAGCCGGTGCCGAAACGGGTCGCCGAGGTGCTGCCCCAGGTCGGCGCGCTCGTCGAGGGGCCGGCCGCCTACCCGCACCTGTCCGGGCGGCGGAACCTGGCGCTGCTCGACGCCGCCGGGCGCGGCGGTGGCCGGCGGACGCGCCGGCGTCGCATCGGCGAAGCCCTCGAACAGGTCGGGCTGGGCGGGGTCGACCAGCGGCCCGTCAAGGCGTACTCGCTGGGGATGCGGCAACGGCTCGGGCTCGCCGGCGCGCTGCTGCGGCGGCCGCGGCTGCTCATCCTCGACGAGCCGACGAACGGGTTGGACCCGCAGGGCATCAAGGAGATCCGCGAGCTGCTGGTGGAGCTGAACGCGGGCGGCACCACGGTGTTCCTGTCCAGCCACCTGCTGGCCGAGGTGGAACAGCTGTGCACGCGCGTCGGCGTCGTCGACCGCGGCCGGCTGGTGCTGGAGGAGGACCTGGGCACGCTGCGGGCGGCGACCGGCCGGGTGCTGGTCGGCACGCCGGACCCCGCGGCGGCGGCCGCGGTCCTCGACGGGCAGCTCGAAGCCCGCGACGGCGACCGGCTCGTCATCCGGCACGACGACCCGGCGGCGCTGAACGCCCTGCTCGTCGAAGCGGGTGTGCGCGTGACGTCCATCCACGCCGAGCAGCGGACGCTGGAACAGGTCGTCCTCGACGTGACGGGTCCGGGCTCGGACCGGTTCGGGGCGGCCGGGTGATCGGCGTCGAACTGCGGAAGCTCGCGCTGCGGCCGCGGGTGTGGGTCAGCGTGCTGCTGCTGTGCCTGCTGCCGGCCATCGTCGGCGTCTTCCTGGCGACGGCCGACTTCGCGCCGCCGCCCGGGCAGGGCGGGGCGTTCCTCTCAGCAGTCGTCAACGACGGCGCGCTGTACCCGGCGGCCGCGCTCGCACTGGTGCTGCCGCTGTTCCTGCCGATCGCGGTCGCGGTGGTCGCGGGCGACGCGATCGCGGGCGAGGCGTCCAGCGGCACGCTGCGGTACCTGCTCGTGCGTCCGGTCGGCCGGACCCGGTTGCTGGCCGCGAAGATGGTGGCGCTGGCCGTGTACGTGACCGCGGCGATCGTCATCGTCGTGCTGACGTCCCTGGTGCTGGGGGTGTTCCTGTTCGGCACCGGCGGCACCCCGGGTGTCGCGGGTCCGGGCGGCCAGCCGTCCGGCGTGACGTCGTTGTCGGGGCAGTCGCTCAGTTCGTCGGCGCTCGGCCTGCGGCTGCTGGGCGCGGTGACCTACATCGTGGTGTCGATGCTGGGCTTCGCCGCGATCACGGTGTTCCTTTCGACGGTCACCGACTCGGCGCTGGGGGCCGCGCTGGGCGGGCTGGCCGCGTTGATCATCAGCTCGGTGCTGGAAACGCTGGACGCGGCCGCGTCCGTGAAGCCGTACCTGCCGACGCACTACTGGCTGTCGTGGATCGACTTCTTCCGCGATCCGGTGCTGTGGCGCAACATCGACCACGGGCTGCTGCTGCAGGCCGGCTACATCGTGGTGTTCTTCGGGGCCGCGTGGGCGAACTTCGCGACGAAGGACGTCACGAGCTGAGGCACTCCGCGGGCGGTTCGAGCGGGGTGGTGCCGAGCGCCTGCAGAACGATTTCGGTGACGGCGGGATCGGTGGGCAGGTCGCCGTGGCCGGCGGAGTTGCCGGGGCAGACCTGCTGCAGCTCGACGTTGACGGCGCCGTCGACCCGGGCGGAGTCCGGCGGCGTCACCGTCTCGTCCCGGTCCGTCCAGAGGGACAGCCACGGCAGGGACGGCGGGACCGGCTGCTTGGCCAGCTCCTGCAGGAGGCTGCTGCCCGGCGCCAGCTGCACGCACGCGGTGGGGCACGCGCCGGGGACCAGCGCCCCGCCCGCCGTGGCCAGCCCGGTGCCGTGCATCGGCGCACCGAGCGTCACGACCCGCCGTGCCTGGTGCAGGCCGCCTTCCCGGCTGACCCACAGCCGTGCGACGACACCGCCGGCGGAGTACCCGACGACGTCGACCGAGGGGGCGCCCTGTTCGTACGCCTTCTCGACGGCTTCGGCGAGGACGCCGGCCTGTTCGACGAGGTCACCGGTGCCGTCGCCGGCCAGGGTGAGCACTTCGGCGGACCGGCCGGTGGCCTGCCGGATCCGCTCGGCGAGGGTCTCGAGGGCGTCCCGGCCGCCGCCGTACCCGGGTACGAGGAGCACGGGACCGGGCTTGCCCTGGTCCGGAACCCCGGTTTCCGGCGCGGCCTTCGCCCCGGAGGCGACGACGAAGCCGGCGACGACGACAGCGGCGATGACGCCGGCGACGCTGCTCAGCATCAACCGCCGCCGCGGGCTGATACCGCGCCACCAGGCCGTGATCCGCACCCCTCCATGATGACCCGTCCCACGCTCGGCCGCCGTGATCCAGCGGGCATCACGCGTGATTGAAGAGGCATCACGCGTGACTGAAGAGGCATCATGCGTGATTGAAGAGGCATCACGCGTGATTGAAGAGGCATCACGGTGATGCCCCGCCAGTCACGGGTGATGCCTCTTTGCACGGGTTTCCGGGTCAACCGGCGCCGTAGCAGACGTAGCTGGCGGCCGCGGGGGAGTCCGGGAGCTCCGCCTGGGCCCGGGCCAGCGCCGCGGCCGGGGTCAGGCCGGAGGCCAGGTGGCGGTGGTGGCGGAGCATCAGGGCGCGGCCCGCGTCGTCCGGGATCGGGAGGACCGTGGCCACCAGGCTCGTCGTGCCCAGGGCGAGCAGGGCCGAGGCCAGGCCCAGCAGCTCGTCGCCCGCGTGGATCGCCGAGCGGCCCGAGTCGCAGCCCGACAGCACCACCTGGCGCGGCGGGCGGGCCAGGCGCTCCAGGTCGTACACCGTCAGCGGGCCGTCGGCGAGACTCAGCGCCGAGAACAGCGGGTTGTCCGTGCGGAACACCCCGTGCGCCGCGATGTGGCCGAGCGCCGCGCCGTCGAGAGCCGCGAGCACCGGCTCGACCCGCGCGGTGCGGCCGGTGAACCGCCGGGCGCCCGGGTAGCGGCGGGCCAGCGCGGCGGCCTCCGCGGCGGCGTGCGGCAGCCCCGGGCCGGCCACGACGACGTGGTCGCCGTTCTCACCGCGGGGTGCGGTTGCCGCGCGGTGCCACAGTGCCGCCGACGGCGTCAGTGACACCGGCCGTCCGTGACAGCCCGGCAGCGCCGGCCACGGCAGCTCGTGCAGCCGCCCGGTCGGGACGATCACCAGCGGGCCGTCGCCGAGCGGGAGCGGGGCGAGCAGCAGGTCGTCGAGGCGGCGGGCCGTCCGGGCGGCCAGCTCCGCGAACGAGCCGAGGCCGAACGCCGACCGCCGCAGCGCGAAGCGCAGCTCGTCCAGGCGTTCCGCGGCTTCGGTCGCCGGGCCGAGCTCGCACCGCCGCAGCCGGCCGCCGGTGACGACGAGCGCGGACAGCCGTCCGTCCAGCTCCAGGTATTCCACCAGCGTGGCCGGGCCCAGCGCCGCGGCGAGCTCCGCGCGGCCCGGCACCGGAGTGTCCGATGTGGACACTCCGCCGGCGTGCCGGGCCCGGTCGCGCACCGCCTTCTCCAGCCGGGCTTGGCGACGCAGCAGGGTCCGTGCCTGGCCGGTTCCGGCCGCGAGGTCGACGGCGATCTGGCGCACCGCGGCGAGGTCCGCGGCCAGGCCCTCGTCGTCCGGCGGCCGGGCCGGCCGCAGCCGCAACGCGCCGGCGTGGCGCAGCTCCGCCCAGCGCAGCACGGCTTCGGCGTGCCCCCGTTCGACAGCGAGCCGCAGCCCCAGCGCGGTCAGCTCGCTCGCGTGGCCCGACGCGTGGGCACGCAGCTCGCTCGCCCCGAGGCCGGCGCGGAACCGCTCGATCACCCGGACACCGGCGCGAACGGCGGCGTCCGCGCCCCGGCGGTCGCCGTGGACCAGCCGCAGCAACGCCGTCGCGTGCCAGGCCCGGGCCCGCAACTCGGCCGGGCCACCGCGGCCGGCCCGGCCGACGACCGTCAGCTCCGCCTCCGCGACCGCCGGCCGGTCGAGGGCCAGGGCCAGCGACGCGACGATCAGCCGCGCGTCCAGGGCCGCGACCACCCAGCCCGCGTCGGTGAGCGCCGCGACCGTGCGCTGTCCGGACCGGAGCATCGCGGTCGTCCGGAGCCCGCTGTCACGACGGGCGCGCAGGGCCAGGTAGCCGCCGAGCGCGGCCCAGCCCGGACGGCGCTGCCGGGCCGCCGACCGCTGCGCCAGCGTGGCTTCACGCAACGCCGTCGCCGGGTCGCCGTCAAGCAGGGCGACCTTCGCCAGCACGAGCCGTGCCTGGACGAGGTCGACGGCGTTGCGACGGCGTTCGTACGCCGCGACGGCGTCCGTAGCGGCTTCGCGCGCTTCGGCGATCAGGCGGACGGAGAGCAGCGTCTCGGCGCGTTCGATCGGCAGCAACCCCGGGTCGGTCCCGGCCTCCTCGTACCGCGCGGCGGCTTCGTCGTAGGCGGTGAGCGCGGCCGGGACGTTACCGCGGACGGTGGCGGCGAGCCCGCGGTTCTGCCACACCATCGCCGTCCGTCCGATGTGGCCGGTCGCGGCGAAGCCGGCTTCGGCGCGGCGCAGGTCGTCCTCGGCGCCCCGCCAGTCACCGAGCCGGGCCAGCACGATGCTGCGGTTGGTGCGGATCGTCGCCTCGATCAGGGCGTCTCCGCCCGCCGCGCGCAACGTGGCGAGCGCGGCCGCGAACTCCGCGGCGGCGTCCCCGAACCGGCTGATCTCGGTGAGCACGACGGCCCGCTGCATCCGCAGCCGCGCGGCCGCCGGCCCGGTCAGCTCGGGCATCGCGCGGTCGAGCTCGCGCAACGCCTCGGCGGTGCGGCCGGTCAGCGTCAGCACGTACCCGAGCACCCCGCGCGTCTGGGCGGCCCGCTCGCGCAACCCGGCGCCGTCGGCCAGCCGGACCGCTGCTCGCAGCCGGGTTTCGGCGTCGGCGAGCCGGCCCGTGGACACCCCGGCGAGGCCGAGCGCGTGCTCGGCGACCGCGGCCGCCTCGGCGTGCCCGTTCGCTTCGGCGAGCGCCGCTTCGGCCAGCGCCCGCGCCTTGGCCGGGGCGGTGAACGCGAGGTCCGCGGCGGCGACGGCCTTCGCCAGGGCGCCGGTCATCGCCGCTTGTGCCCGCTTCGGCCGGTGGGTACCAATTCGGCCAAAAGCAGGCCGGCCCCTGCGCGGCACGTAACCATCGTTGCGAAGTCATCCGGCCGTGGCTGTGGCCGGATTGGTACCGATCGGCGCAGTATCAGTTGTAAGGGCTCGCGGATCGGGTTGCCGACCCGTTCAGCCATGACCGGTCCCGGAGGGGGACACATGACCCGATACCGCCATCGAGCCGGCGAACTGCTGGTCCATGCCGACGATTGTGCCGCGCTGCGCCCTGAACTGGCAGCGTTCGGCTACCACCCGGCCGGGGGTGCCGGCCCGCTGCGCCGCTTCACCGGCACGCGCCCGGTCCCCGAAGTGCTCGCCGCGCTGGGCGGCCGCGGCGCGAGCCCGAACCACGTCTTCGGCCTCGACCGCATCATCTGGGGCGACCTGCGGCCGCGGCCCACCAACAACAAGCTGACCCCGGTGCCCGCGGCCGGACACATCGAGGTGCGCGCCGGCGTCATCGACACCGGCATCGTGCTCAAGGACGGCGAACCGCACGAGTTCCTCGGCACGCGCGTCCGCTTCGACCCGGAGGACACCGTCCGGGTCGTCCGCGGCGAAGACGGCAACCCGGTCGGCTCCGCCGGGCACGGGACGTTCGTCGCGGGGGTGGTGCTGGCGCACGCCGGGCCGGCCGTGGGCGTCCGGATGAAGGGCGTGATCGACGAGCAGAGCGGCGACGCCGAAGACCTGGCCGTGGCGAACGCGATCGACGACCTCCGCGAGGAGGGCGTCACCCTGATCAACCTGTCCTTCTCGGGCCAGACCTACGAAGACCAGCCGCCGAAGGCGATCGAGGCCGCGCTGGCCCGGTTGTCCCCGGAAACGGTCGTGGTCGCCTCGGCCGGGAACCGGGGACTGCGGCAGCGGGTCTACCCGGCCGGGATCAAGCTCGGGCCCACGGTCGCCGGGCAGGTCGACGACAAGCACGCCCTGGTCCTGCCGATCGGCTCGGCCGACGTCACGCTCACCCCGCGCGTCGCGGACTTCAGCAACTTCGGGCCGTGGATCGCTGCCTACGCCGACGGGGTCGACGTGCTCGGGCCGTACTTCCACCCCGGCTACCCGGCGCAGCCGCCGGACGAGGTGCCGAGGTTCAACGGCTACGCGGTCTGGAGCGGCACTTCGTTCTCGGCCGCGATCGTCACCGGCAGGATCGCCGCGCTGATGTCCCCGGACGTCACGGCCCGGGACGCGGCCGGGAAGGTGCTCGCGGCCGCCGGGTCGCTCACCGTGTCCGACGTGAACGGCAGCGGCGAGGTGCCGTTCGTGAGCTAGAGGCTCGCCCAGCCGGTGGTGACCGTCGTGCCGTCCGCGGCGGTCACCGCGACCCGGGTCGCTCCGCGCGGCAGGCCCGCCGCCGTGAACCAGCCTTCCGCGCCGATCGGGCGGACGTGCCGTTCGCCCGCCACTTCGATGACCGCGTCGCCGGTGGCCCCGGTGATCAGGCCGCGCAAGGAGACCCGGCCGTCCGCGTACTCCACCTGCAGTTCCACCGACACCCGCGCCGACTCGAACGACAGCAGCCGGACGTCTTCGCCGTCCGCGCGGACCGCGCCGGCTTCGGCCAGGTCCGAGTCGAAGGCCAGGTTCGCCAGCTCGGCGTCGAGGTCGCGGGTGGTCAGCGCGGCGCGGGCCTGGCGCAGCACGAGGTCCGGCACCGGGTCGGCCCGGCCGGCCGCCGCGCGCAGGGTCTCCATGAGCTCGTCGTCTTCGGTCACGTCCGGTCCTCCGTCCCGAGCCCGGCCTGGCCGGCCCGCTCGCGCAGCCGGCCCAGGCAGCGCTGCCGGGTCGGGCCGATGCTGCCGACCGGTATGTCGAGGGCGGCCGACACCTCCGCGTACGACGGCGGGGGCGTGGCCATGAGCACGCGCAGCAGCTGACGGCACTGGTCCGACAGCTTTTCCAGGGCCTGCCACAGCGTGGCGTCGCGCTCGTCGAGCAGCAGGGCGGCATCGACGGCCGCGCCGGGCGCCGGCTCGCTTTGCCAGACCTCGTCGTCGGTGGGGCGCTCCCGGCAGGCGCGGCGGATCTGGCGGAGGCACTCGTGCCGGGCGGTGGTGGCCAGCCAGCCGGGCAGCCGTTCCGGGTCCTTGATCCGGCCCAGGTTTTCGACGAGCTTCAGCCACGTCGTCTGGACGGCGTCGGCCGCGTCGGCGTCGGAAAGGCGATGGGCGCGGGCGATCGACCAGAGCAGGCTCGCGTACCGGTCGACGAGGGCGTCCCAGGCCGCCTGGTCGCCGCGCGCCGCCGCCTCGAGCAGGGTCGTGGTGTCCACTTCGCCTCCCGTTGCCCCGCTCAGCCTAACCAGGAGCGGCCCTTCGGACCGGTACGCCATCGGGGGACTCCTTCCCGTCTTCCCCCCGCTCAGCCGATCCGGTGAGAGCGCGGGAAATACCTGAACCCGCGCCCGGCGGCCGTCGTGTGCCCGGTGGGAGTGGTGGAGACGGATCGGGGTGAGGGTCGTGCGGACCGTCGTGCTCGTGCTGCTGGTGGTGGACCTGGTCGCGTGCGGACAGCCGGTGACGGAGGTGAAGGGCACCGCGGTGCCGGTGCCGGTGCGCACCAGCGCGCCCGCGGGCGCGCTGCTCGGGGACACGCCGGTGGCGTCAGGTACGCCGTTGCCTGAAGCTGTTCAGACCATTTCCGCGTCGGCGTCCCGGTCGGTGGTTGTCGGAGGCTGATACTCCTCAGCCCGCTTCCGGCGCACCGGTTTCAGCTGCGCGACCACGACGGCGGCGAGCACGATCGCCGCGCCGAGCAGCTGCCACGGCGTCAGCCGCTGGCCGAGCACGAGCCAGCCGAGCAGGGTCGCCACGACCGGGCTGAGCAGACCGAGGAACGTCACGTGCGTCGCGGACAGCGCGCGGATGCCGCGGAACCACAGCGCGTACGCGAACGCGGCGCCGACCAGTGCCAGGTAGGCGTAGCCGGCGAGGTTCGCGCCGGACAGCGACGCGGGCGGCGGGCCTTCGACGGCCAGGGTGACCGGCACGAGCACCAGCCCGCCGGCGACGAGCTGCCAGCCGGTGGTGGCCAGCAGGGGCGCGGGGGAGGTCCAGCGCTTGCTCAGCACGACGCCGGTGGCCATCACGACCGCCCCGCCGGCGGCGGCGGCGACGCCGAGCGCGTCGAGCCGGGCGGTGGACTGCAGGACCAGGAGGCTGACGCCGGCGACCCCGGCGACGCCGGCGAGCACGATCCGCCGGGTCAGGCGTTCGCCGAGCAGGCCCGTGGCCAAGCCCGCGACGATCAGCGGCTGCAGGGCGCCGAGGGTGGCGGCGACCCCGCCGGGCAGCCGGTAGGCGGCGACGAACAGCAGCGCGAGGAAGGCGCCGATGTTCAGCGTGCCGAGCACGAGCGAGCGCCACCACCAGTCGCCCTTCGGCAGCCGCCGGGTGAGCGCGACCAGCAGCAGCCCGGCGGGCAGGGCGCGGATGACGGCGGCGAGCAGCGGGCGGCCGGGCGGCAGGAACTCGGTGGTGACGAGGTAGGTGGTGCCCCAGATGGCCGGCGCCAGTGCGGTCACGAGCAGGAGAGAGAGTCGATTGTTTAGCACTAAGGTAGATTACCTCAGCACTAAGGTATCTCGCTACCAGCTCACTTACCGCTAAGGCATCCGTTACGCTGTGCCGATGGCCGACCACGTGGACCGGGTCCTCGAGCAGTGGCACGCCGAGCGCCCCGACCTCGACGTCTCCCCGATGGCGGTGATCGGCCGGCTGTCCCGGCTCGGTGCGCTGGTGGACGCCGAGCTGCGCCGCACGTTCGCCCGGCACGGCCTCGACCGCGCATCCTTCGACGTCCTCGCGACCCTGCGCCGCAGCGGGCCGCCCTACCGGCTGACCCCGACGGAGCTGATGCGCTCGGCGATGGTGACGTCGGGGGCGATCACCCAGCGCCTCGACAAGCTGGAGGCGAACGGCCTGGTCGAGCGCACCCCGGACGAGACGGACGGCCGCGCGGTCCGGGTGGCCCTGACCGACGCGGGCGGCGAGCTGATCGACCGCGCGCTGCCGGACCACGTGGAGACCGAGCACCGCATCCTGGCCGCGTTGAGCACGGGGGAGCGGGAGGAGCTGGCCGCGACCCTGCGGACCCTGCTGGAGAGCCTGGGCGGCGCGGGGTCCTAGGAGATCCGGCGCACCGGTTCGCCACCCAGCAGGGAGTCGAGGTCGATGCGGCCGCCCGCGGCCGCCAGGACCGCGTCGATCGCCAGGTCGACGTCCAGCTTGCGGCCGTGCTGGTCGGCGTACGCGCGCATCAGGTTGCCGATGTGCCGTTCCGGGTTGCGCCACGTCGGCCAGCGAAGGGACGCCTGCTTCGCCAGCTTGGTGAAGTTGGACTGGCGCGTCGTCGCCTCCAGCAGCCACTCCAGGTAGACGCGCATCGCGTGGAACGCTGTGTGCCCCGGCATCGCCACCGGGCCGTGGCCCGGGACCAGCGTGCGCGGGCGGAACGTGTCCTGCAGCCAGTCGAGCGCGTCGAGCCAGCCGGGGATCGAGCCGTGCACCGCCAGCGGGGTGTCGCCGATGAACACCAGGTCGCCGGTGAACAGCGTGCCCGAACGCGGCTCGTGCACCACCAGGTCGCCCGCCGTGTGGGCGGCGCCCGGCACGGCCACGACGTCGATCGCCGCGCCGCCGAGGTCCAGCCGGTGCCAGCCCGTCACCGGCCGGACCGCCTCCGGCTCCGGCGGCTCGAGCACGCCCCAGCTCGTGTACGTGAAGACGTTGCCGTAGGTCTGCGGCCCGGCCTTGACCAGGTCGATGCTGCCGGGCGCGGCCAGCGCCGTGCCGCCGTCGCGCAGGGCGACGCCGAGGCCGTTGTGGTGCTCGCCGTGGGCGTGCGTGATGACGACCGTGAGCTCCTGGTCGCCCGCGTACTTGCGGACGTCGCGCAGCAGCTCCAGCGTCGCCTGCTCGGTGCCGCAGGTGTCGATCAGCGCGACGCCCTCGCTGCCCTGGATCCAGCCGCTGTTCGCGACGAACCACCCGGCCGGGCTCTTCACGTACGCCACCACACCCGGCCGCGCGTGCCGGAGCGGGACGATGTTCGATCTGACGGCCGGCATGCTTTCCTCCCCTGAACGGACGAAGCGGTTAACGACGGTGGCCGGACCAGGTTGCGCGGATCCTCCGGGAATGTGCGGCCGTCCCCCAGGTGGCGGTCTAGACCAATGGGGATATTAGGAGCGGGCCCGGCGGGCTGTCACTGACAGAATCGGACACTGACGGGTGAACTTTTGCCGGGCATTCCGGGTGAATTTCGGTCGGCCGACCGGCCGAGAATTTTTCGGATTTCGCTGTGGCCAGGGTCTTGACAGTCGATCACGACCGTCCATACTGGTATATACCTTTATGGGAGGGTCCGGGCCGAAAAAAGAGGGGGACTTCGCGCTCACGGGCCGACGGAAGGTCTGAGGGGTCCTTCCGTCGGCCGCGCGAAGGCCGGTGACCGGCAGTTGACACAGATACTGGTACGAACCAGTATGTCTCCTGCCGTCCGGGAGGAGAAACATGACGGGGGAACACGTCCGGATCGACAACCGGCTGATCCACGGGCAGGTCACCGTCGCGTGGACCCGCCGCCTCGGGGTCCGGCGGCTGGTCGTCTGCAACGACGACGTCGCCGCCGACGAGCTCCAGCGGATGCTGCTCCCGCAGGCCGCCCGCGGGCTGCCCACCGACGTCCTGTCCGTCGAAGCCACGCTCGCCGCCGAGCCCGGCGCGGACGCCATGATCATCGCGAAGGACCCCGCGGACGTCTTCCGCCTCGTCGAAGGCGGGCTGCGGCCCGAGGTCGTCAACGTCGGCAACGTCGCCCCCCGTCCGGGTGAAAAGAGCACCATGGTCACCCGCTCGGTCGCGGTCACCGCGGACGAGGCCGACGCCTACCGCAAGCTCGCCGCCGCGGGCGTCCCGCTGGTCACGCAGCTGCTGCCGCAGGACAAACCCGCCGAATTCGTCTCGTTGCTCGACCGGAAAGGGCTCTAGCTCCGGATGCTCGTCGCGTTGGCCCTGACCCTGTGGGCGATCTACTGCACGTACGACGGCCTCGGGCCGTTCCTCATCTACGCCCAGCGGCCGCTGATCGCCGGCTCGGTCGCCGGGCTGATCACCGGCCACCCGCTGCTCGGCCTGCTGATCGGCGCGACGCTGGAGCTGGCCGCGCTCGGCGTCTACACCTACGGCGGGGCGACGATCCCGGACTACCAGACCGGCGCGATCGTCGGCACCGCGCTGGCCGCGGGCGCCACCGGCGACGCCGCCGCGCAGGCGGCGATCGGGATCGGCGTGGGGCTGCCCGCGGCGATCCTGCTCTCGGCGCTGGACCCGGTCGGCAAGATGGTGACGACCGCCCTGGTGCACCGGGCCGACGGCTACGCCGCCGACGGCAACGCGCGCGGCCTGGCGATGATCCACTGGGTGAGCCTGATCCCGTGGGTGGCGGTGCGCGCGATCCCGACGTTCCTGGCCGCGCTCGCCGCGTCCGGCGGGCTGGTCAAGGACATCACCGCGAGCATCCCGGCCGGGTTCGTGCAGGGCATGACGCTCGCCGGGTCGCTGCTGCCGGCGGTCGGCTTCGCGCTGCTGCTCGGCATGATGGAGCTGTCGCGGTACTGGTACCTGCTGCTGATCGGCTTCGTCGGGTTCGCCTACCTGCACCTGCCGGTGTTCGGGATCGCGCTCGTCGGCGTCGCGGTCGCGATGCTGTTCGTGACGCTGAAACGCGACGAACCCGTGCTCGCCGTCCCCGAGGCCGCCGCCGAGGAGCCCGCCGCGGACCCGCGGCTGACGAAGCAGGACCTGCGCCGCGCGTTCCGCCGGTACTTCTGGTCCAGCCAGATCTCCTGGAACTACGAGCGGATGCAGGCGCTCGGCTTCGCGTATTCGATGGAGCCGGTGCTGCGCCGGCTGTACCCCGAGAAGGCCGACTACGTCGCCGGCCTGCAGCGGCACCTGCAGTTCTTCAACACCTCCGTGCTCGTCGGCGGCCCGCTGATCCTCGGCTCCAGCGTCGCGCTGGAGGAGGCGGGGACGCCGAAGTCGGCGGCGAGCACCAAGGTCGCGCTGATGGGGCCGATGGCCGGCATCGGCGACACCGTCGTCTTCGCGCTGTACAACAGCATCGTGTTCACCATGGGCGCGTCGTGGGCGCTGCAGGGCAACTGGCTCGGCCCGGCCTTCGCCGCGGTGATGGTGCTCGTGCCGTACGCGCTGGTGCGGCGCTGGCAGTTCTCCTTCGCCTACCGCGAGGGCAAGCGGCTGGCCGGGCACCTCGCCGCCGGCGCGCTCGCGCGCGTCGCGCAGGGGGCGACCGTGCTCGGGTTCGTCGTCCTCGGCGGCTTCATCCCGTCGATCGTCAAGGTCGTCACGACGCTCACCTACCGGCAGACCACCACGGTCCAGGGGCAGCCGGTGACGCAGGCCGTGGCGATCCAGGACCGGCTCGACGAGCTGCTCCCGTTCCTGCTGCCGGCGCTCGTCACCGCCGGGGTTTACCTGCTGACGGTCAAGGCGCGGCTGCGGCCGGTCTGGGTCATCGGCATCGTCGTCGTCGCCGGGGTGGTTCTGGGGTGGCTCGGCTGGTTCGCGCCGTCGGCCCCGGCGAAGAGTTAGGGGTCGTCATGAGTGTTCCGATCATCCTGGCCGGTCACGGCCGCCTGCCGTCGGGCGTCGGGGAAGCCGCCGAGATGATCCTCGGCCCGCAGGCGCGGCTGAAGGTGTGCGAGCTGAGCCCGCGTGACAGCCCCGAGGAGTTCGGCCGCCGGGTGCTCGCGCTGGCCCACGACGCCGCCGGCGTGCTCGTGCTCGCCGACCTGCACGGCGGCTCGCCGTTCAACGCCGTCCGCGCGCTCGCCGCCGGTCCCGGCCCGCGCATCGAGCTGGTCTCCGGGCTGAACCTGCCGATGCTGCTGGAAGTCCTGCTGCACACGACCGACGACGTCACCGAGCTCGCCGGGGTGGCCCGCGCCGCCGGCCGCGACGGCGTCGTCGACGTCCTGGAATCGACCTGGTGACCGCCGCGCTCCTGCTCGCCGCGCAGGACGTCCGGATCACGCCGGGGCCCGGGCACCGGCTCGGCGGGTACCTGGCCCGGCACGGCGTCGCGACCGGCACGCACGACGACCTCGAGGCGTCGCTGATCTGGCTGTCCACCGAGGACGACCCCGGCGTGGTGTGGGTGGCGCTGGACGCCCTCGCCGTCGACGCCGGGCTGACCCGCATCCTGGCCGACGCGGTCGCCGCGGCGGTGGACATCGACCCGGACCGGGTGCTGGTCTGCGCGTCGCACACGCATTCCGGGCCCGAGGGCTGGACCGGCCAGCTGCACCCCGGGCTGCCGGGGCAGCGCGACGCCGGGCTGGTCGGCCGGATGGCGGAGAAGGTCACCGGCGCCGCGCTGCGGCTGCGGGCCTGCCGCGGCCGGGTCCGCGCGCGCTGGCACGCGGGCGAGACGGAGGCCGTCGGCGGCAACCGCTACCGGCCCGACGGGCCGCACGACACGTCGTTCGGCGTGCTCGAACTGCGTCGCGACGACGGCAGCCCGGCCGCGCTGCTGTTCGACTACGCGAGCCACCCCACGGTGCTCGGCCCGGACAACCTCGCCTGGTCGGCGGACTGGCCGGGCGCGACCCGCCGCGAGCTGGCCACGCTGGTCGGGCAGCCGGTCGCGGCGTTCCTGCAGGGCGCGGCGGGCGACGCGAGCTCCCGGTTCGTCCGCCGCGGCCGCGACCACGCCGAGGTCCGCACGCTCGGCGGCCACCTGGCGACGTCGATCGCGCGCACGCTCGCGGCGGTGTCGTCGCCGGCGGCGGCCGGCGGCCCGGTGCGGCTGACCCGGTCCACGCTGCACCTGCCCTACCGCGAGGTGCCGTCGCTCGAGGACAGCGTCGAGCTGCGCGAAGAGGCCGAAGCCGAGTGGCAGCGCGAGCTGGCCCGCCACGGCGAGGACCACCCGGCGGTCCGGATCGCGCAGACCCGGTACGAGGGCTGCGCGATGCTCGCGACGATGGCGGCGGGCGGCCGGCCCACCGGCTGCGCCGAGGTGCCGGTCAGCGTGGTGTCGCTGGGGGAGATCGCGTGGCTGCACACGCCGTTCGAGCTGTTCGCGTCCCTCGGCCTGCGCATCCGCCGCGGCAGCCCGTTCCGCCACACGCGGGTGATCGGCTACACCGACGGGTACCTGGGCTACCTGCCGGACGCGGAAGGTCACCGCGACGGGATCTACGAGTCGTACGTGACGCTGTTCGGCCCGGAGTCCGCGGACGTGCTGGTGGAGCACTGCCTGAAGGTGCTGCGGGCGCACCAGCTCGGCTGAAGCCCGGTCAGGAGGCCGGGCTGCGCCGCGCCTGCGTGAAGACGGTGTAGCGGTCGGCCCGGTACAGCGACCGGCCCGCTTCGATGACGCCGCCGCTCTGGTCGTGCAGGGTGCCCTCGATGATCAGGCAGGGCTGGGTGGCTTCGATGCCGAGCAGGGCCGCGTCGTGGCTGTTCGGCAGCACCGCGGAGATCGCCGTGTCGTTCCACTCGGCCCGCACGCCCCAGCGTTCCTCGATGGTGCGGTGCAGGGACTGGGTCTCCCAGTCGAACAGCTCGATGTCCGGGAACCGGTCGACGGACAGGTTGGTGCGCTCGACGGCGAACGGCTCGTCCTCGACGTACCGGAGCCGTTCGAGCCGGAACACCCGCGCGCCCGGCGGCACGTTGAGCCGTCCGGCGATGCGCGGGCCCGCGCTTTCGACCTCGGCGTGCAGCACCTTCGTCTTCGGGACCACGCCGCGGGCCTGCATGTCCTCGGTGAACGAGGTCAGCATGTCGATGTGCGCCGCCTGCCGGTCGGCGGTGAAGGTCGCGGTGCCGTGCTGGCGGTAGAGGACGCCGTCCGCGACGAGCCGGTTGATCTCCTGCCGCACGGTGCCGCGCGCCACCTGGAAGTGCTCGGCGAGGAACCGTTCCGACGGCATCAGCCGTCCGGGCCCGGCTTCGGCCGCGACGCTTTCCAGGATTTCCCGCAGCTGCTCGCCCTTCGGCCGCCCCGGCTGCAGCGCGTCCGGAAGGCGCAGATCGCTCGCGGCGACGTGTTTCGGACGGGGCATGGGTTCAGTATGTCGCGCGGCGCCCACGGAGGTAACACCCGGAGCGGCTCGGCGGCAGCGGGATGGACGAGCGGCGCACGCAGTCCAGCTGGTGATGCGCCCGCTCCGGCTCGGCCGGAAAGCCGCGGCGGGGCCCTTTCGGCCGCCGCCGTATACGCCTCAGCGAGGCGGCGGAATCCGGTGGCTAGGTCCGCGGCGGAAGCCTTGCGCGGCGGTGCGGCTTGCGCCGCGGCACGCCTGGGCCTCGGCGGCGGCCTCCGCCGCTGTTCGCGCTCCGGTGCGGCCGGCGCAGCGGAATCCGGTGAAAAGTCCGCCGTGGAAGCCTTTGCCAGCGGCGCGGGCGGCCGGTGGGGCTCGTGCGGGATGTCGCGGCGGCCGCCGCTGTGCGCGCCCCGGCGCGGCTCGTGCGGTGGCGCGAGCCGGAAAGCCGCGGCGGCCACCTCGCCGCCGCCGTCGACACCCCGCGCGGCTCAACCGGTGGCGCACAGGTCGTGAGTGGCAAGGAGAGTTCTAACTCCCCTCACCACTCACGACCGGCCGCGGCGGACCGCCGGAACTGTCGGTCCCCGCCGGTAAGCTGGAGACCGGGGGCCGGAGGCCTCGCCGCTCAGCCCGTCGCCCGGCCGCCGAGCCTGGTCAGGAACTCCGCCGCGGCCGCTTCCCCGGTCACGTGGCCCACCGCCCGGTACAGCCCCTCGGCCTCCCGGGCCGTTCCCTCGGCCAGCATCGACCGGCCCGCCGCCGCCTGGACCGCCGCCAAGCCCAGCAACGCCTCCGCCTCCACCACGCGGAACCCGCCCGCGCGGGCCGCGTCGAGGGCCGTTCGCGCGTGCTCGCCCGCTTCGCCCGGGCGGCCGGCCGCCGCCAAGACCCGGGCCAGCGTCGCGGCCGCTTCGGCCAGCTGGCCGCGGAGGCCCGACTCCGCCGTCAGGGACCGGGCCTCGCGCAGGACACCCTCCGCCGCGTCGAGGTCGCCGCGGCCCTCCTCCGCCCTGCCCAGTGCGATCAGGGCCGCCGCCTCGACCTGGCGGTCGCCGTCGCGGCGGACGCACTCCAGGGCCGCCTCCGCCGTGGCCACCGCCGCCGCGTGGTCGCCGCGGGCGATCTGCACCGCGCTCACCACGTTCAGCGCCGTGGCCTCGCCGAAGCTGGACCCCACCTCCCGGAACGCCGCCAACGCCTGGTCGAGGACCTCCCCGGCCTCCGCCAGCCGGCCCGTGGCGAGCAGGATCGAGCCCAGGTCGGCGAGGTTGGCCGCCTCCCAGAACGCCAGATCCTCCTTGCGGGCCAGCGCGATCGCCTCGACCAGGCAGTCCTCCGCCTGCTCCAGCCGGCCGAGCTGGCGGTAGTGGCAGCTCAGCGAGTTCAGCGCGAGCGCCTCGCCCGACCGGTTGGCCAGCTCGCGGAACAGCTGGATCGCCCGGCGGCTGTGCTCCACCGCCTCCGACAGCCGGCCGGTCCACTCCAGCATCGCGCCCAGGTTCGCCACCGCCGTCGCCTCGCACTGGCGCCAGCCGCACGCGCGGCTCGCCAGCACCGCCTTCTCCGAGTGCCGGATGCCCGCTTCGTGCTGGCCTTCGCGGAAGTACGCGCCGCCGATCGACAGCTGCACCAGCGCCTCCGCGGGCTGCGCGCCGTGGTCCTGCGCCGCGCGCAGCACGATCGGGGCCAGCTCGAGCCACTCCGCGCGACGGCCGTGGTCGTGGAAGAACCGCCGCAACGCGTCGGCGAGGTACCAGGCGCCGGGGTACGGCCCGCGCGCCGCGGCCTGCCGCAGCGCCGCCGACAGGTTGGGCACCTCGACGTCCAGCCAGGCGACGGCCGCGGCCGCGTCGGTGAAGGCAACGGGGCTTGGCGCCGACGGCGCGTCTTCGCGGGGGAGCGCCACGATCCGCGCGCCCAGGAGCGCCACCGCGGCGTCCGCGGCCGCGCAGTAACCGGTGAACAACCGCTCCCACGCCCGGTCGCGCGCCGGTTCGTCCTCCTCCGCCCGGACGCACTGCTCGGCGTAGCGGCGGGCGAGGTCGTGGAAGCGGTAGCGGCGGGGCGCGTGCGCCTCGAGGAGGTTCGCGGCGGTCAGCCCGCGCAGCCGGCGGGTCGCCTCCTCGGGCGGCGCGGCCAGCAGCGCCGCCGCGTCGACCGCCGTGAAGTCGGTCCCCGGCACCAGCGCGAGCAGCCGGAACGCCTGCCGCAGCCCGGGCGGCAACGCCTGGTACGACACCGAAAACGCCTTGGCGACCGCGCTTTCGCCGTCCCCGTCGAAGCTGAGCTGGGCCAGGGGGTCGCCACGCAGCTCGTCGACCAGCTCGCCGATGCTGGCGACACCGGTGTTCGCCGCGGCGATCCGCAGCGCCAGCGGGTGGTGGCCGCAGAGGCGGGCCAGTTCGGCGGCCGCCTCCGGTTCGGCCGCCGTCCGGTCGCCGAGCAACGCGGTCAGCAGCGCCCGGGAGTCGTCCTCGCGCAGCTGCGCCAGCCCCAGCGACCGCGCGCCGACGCGGGCGACCAGCTCGTCGAGCCGGTGCCGGCTGGTCACCAGCACCCGGCCCGACGACGGCAGCAGCGGCAGCACCTGCGCGGTGTCGCGGGCGTTGTCCAGCACCACCAGGGCCTGCCGGTCGGCCAGCAGCGACCGGTAGAGCTTGCTCTGGTCGTCGACGCCCGGCGGCACGTCCCGCAGGTCGACGCCGAGGGTGCGCAGCAGCTGCGCGAGCGCGGCGGCGGGGGTGAGCGGCTCGTCGTCGGCGTCGAAGCCGCGCAGGTTCACGTACAGCTGGCCGTCGGGGAAGCGCGTCCGCGCGGTGTGCGCCCAGTGCACGGCCAGCGCCGTCTTGCCGACGCCCGCGGTGCCGGTGATCACCCAGACGTCCCCGGGTTCGTCGAGCGCGGCCAGTTCCGGCGCGCGGCCGGCGAACCCGCGGACGTCCAGCGGCAGTTCGGCGGGCCGCGGCGCGACCGGGGCGGCGGGCGGCGCCGGCTCGCCCTCGCCGCGCAGGATCCGCATCCGCAGGTCCTGCAGCGCCTGGCCGGGTTCGATGCCCAGCTCGTCGACCAGCAGCTCGTGCGCCCGCGTGTACGTCTCGAGCGCTTCCGGGGTCCGGCCGCAGCGGTGCAGCGCCAGCATCAGCGCGGCCCGCAGGCGTTCGCGGAACGGGTGTTCGCCGACGAGCCGCCGCAGTTCCCCGACGACCTCGCCGTGCCGCCCTGACACGAGTTCCTGCTCGTACAGCTCCTCCAGCACGACCAGCCGGCGTTCGGCCAGCGCCGGGCCTTCGTGCGCGGCCAGTTCCTCGCTGACCCCGCCGAGCGGGGTGCCCTCCCACAGGGCGAGCGCGGCCCGCAGGTGCGCGACGGCGTCCGGCCCGGACGTGGCCCTGGCCTGCGCGACCTCGTCGTCGAACACGTCGAGGTCGCGCTCGCCGGGCGCGACCTCGATGAGGTAGCCGGACGCGTGCCGCACGATGACGTCCCGGCCGAGCAGCTTCCGCAGTTCCGAGATGTGCACCTGCAGCCGCCCGCGCACGCTCGGCGGCGCGTCTTCGCCCCAGGTCAGGTCGATGAGCCGGTCTTCGGTGACCACCCGGTTGGGGTTGAGCAGCAGCGCGGCCAGCACGGACGTCTGCTTCCGGCCACCGGGCCGCACCAGGCCGGTCTCGCCGAGAACGGTGATCGGCCCCAGCAGGCGGTAGCGCACGTGATACCCCCGGGAAGGCGGACCGAAGCGGAACGGAAGTGCCGTGATCGACCCTACTGTGCCGGTGGTTGCCGATCCGACCACAGCCACGGCCGGACGGCTTCGTGGCGACGGCGGCAACGGTAGACAGGACGGAAGGGAGGCCACGAGTGGATCGAGACGACGCGGAGCGGCTGCTGTTCGTGTGCTTCCCGGAAGGGGGCGAAGCGGCCGGGCGCTACCGGGCCTGGCGCGATCCCCGGATCGCGGTGCACGTCGTCGAGCTGCCCGGCCGCGGCGGGCGCCGCGAGGAGCACCCGTACCGGGACATGTGGCTGCTGGTCGAGTCACTGGCCGCCGAGCTGGCGGGGTCGCTGGGCCGCCCGCACGTGCTGTTCGGGGCGGGACTCGGCGCGCTCGTCGCCTACCGGCTGGCCCAGCGGCGGGTGGCCGCGGGACTGGGGGTCCCGCGGGCACTCGTCGTGGCGCACCAGGCACCGCCGGACCGGGCGGCGCGGGCGGTGCCGGACCAGGCGGAGCCCGCCGACGTCAGCCTGCTGGTCAGCGACGGGCACGTACCCGTCGCGCCACCGCTGCCGTGCCCGATCCGCGGGTTCGGCGAGCCGCAGGTGATGACGGGCTGGGGTGAGCACACCAGCGCGGGGTTCGTGCTCACCCCGGCGCGGGCGCAGGACAGCGCGGCCCTGCTGCGTGACGCGGTGCTGCGGGCGGGCTACCTGATCTCGGCGCTGGCCGGGCCGCCGCCGGGGCTGCCGGAGGCATAGCCCGACGCGCGGGCGGTGGCCGGCCCGGGATAAGCACGCCGGCGCGGGGTGCTCATCCCGGCGCGGGCGCGGGGCGGCTTCGCCCGGGCTGACCGAACCCGCGAATGCATAAGCACTGTTACAATTGGTGCGTGATCCGGCCGTGCTGACCCGCGCCCTCGTCGACCTGACGCCGCTGCGCACGTCACCGCCGTTCCGGCGGCTCTGGCTGGGCCGGGTCTGCTCCGGCTTCGGCGCCCAGATGACCCTCGTCGCCGTGATGTTCCAGGTGTGGGAGCAGACCCGGAGCACCGTGTGGACCGGCGCCGTCGGGCTCGCGCAGGCCCTGCCCGTCATCGTCTTCGGCTTGTTCGCCGGGTCGCTCGTCGACCGCGTCGACCGGCGGAAGTTCGCCCTCGTCACCACGGCCGGGCAGGCCGGCTGCTCGGTGCTGCTCGCCGTGCAGGGGTTCCTCGCGGACGTGCCGGTGCTCGCCGTGCTCGGCCTGGTCGCCGCCCAGTCGTGTTTCGTCGCGGGCGGCGGGCCGGCCGCGCGCACGTTCGTCCCGCGGCTGCTGCCGCCGGAGCAGCTGCCCGCCGGGCTGGCGCTGAACCGGATCGCCTTCCAGGGCTCGATGCTGCTCGGTCCGGCGCTCGGCGGCCTCGTCCTCGGGCGCTTCGGCGTCGGCGGCTGCTACGTCGTCGACGCGCTCACCTTCGGCATGGCCTTCTACGGCCTGTTCGGCCTGCCGGAGATGCGGCCCGGCGGCGAACCGGCGCGGCCGGGGGTGCGCGGAGTGCTCGACGGCCTCGCCTTCCTCGTGCGGACGCCTGTCGTGCGGGGTGCGCTGCTCACCGACCTCGCCGCCACCGTCCTGTCCATGCCGATCAGCCTCTTCCCGCTGGTCAACGCCGAGCGCTTCGACGGCGACCCGCGCACCCTCGGCCTGTTCCTCTCGGCCGTCGCCGCGGGCGGGGTCGCGGCGTCGGTGTTCTCCGGGACGTTCACCCGGCTGCCGCGGCCGGGCCGGGTGATGCTTGCGGGGTCGGCCGTGTGGGGCGTCGCGCTCAGCGGTTTCGGCCTGGCGTCCAGTCCGTGGCCGGCGCTCGCGTGCCTCGTCGTCGCGGGCGCGGCCGACACGGTTTCGGTGGTCACGCGCGGCGCGCTCGTGCAGCTGGCCACCCCGGACGCGCTGCTGGGCCGGGTCGCCGCGGCCGAACAGATCGTCGGCCAGGCCGGGCCGGACGTCGGCAACCTGCGCGGCGGTCTCGTCGCCGGTGCCACCTCCGGGACGTTCGCGCTGGTCAGTGGCGGGGTGCTGTGCGTCGCCGCGGTGATGGCGGTCGGCGCGGCCACGCCCGGCCTGCGCCGCTTCGTCACGCCCGCGAGCTGAATTGCGGTGCGGGCACCGGGGTTTCGCGTCCCATTCACCGGCCGGCCCGGTGGCGGCTGCGAGGAATCGGTCTCCCGGACCTCGGCGCCGCCGGGGAGCGCCTATTGGGCCGATCGGCCGCTCTCGCCTTCACCCGTCCGGACCTGTCGGACAACCGGCCCCGAGCAGGGCATCCGTCGCCCTGGCTTCCCCGCCGACGGCGCACGCGACCCCATTCTCGATCAATTCGGCGAAGTGTCCATAAATTGTCCGAGAATGGGAATCGCCCTCGTTTTCTTCGGAAAAATTTCGGAACGATCGAGTTGTGTGGACTATCGAAGCGTGACGGCCGGGGTCTCGTTTCCCGCCGCCGATCGGTGTCCTCGGACCGTTCCGGCCTGGTCGTGACGGCCACCACCTGCGGTGGCGAGATCACGAAACCCGACGTCTTGCCGTGGGTTTGTTCCCCTCGTATGGACTGACCCTGTCAGTGGGTAACCTGATCGCCCGCTTGTCACTCTTTCGCGTGAACGTGACATGACATATTTCTCGGCAACGCAATTGCGGCCCGGGAAATCGTCATCTACAGTCCGGCTGATCCCGGCCGAACGAGCCGTATTCCGTGATCCGCAGAATCTTCCCCGAGGAGTGGCATGCCCCAACGCCCCTCGACGCGCCGGCTCGCCGTGCTCGCCCTGATCGCCGTCCTGGTGACCGGGTGCAGCCAGCTGAAGGGCTCCACCACCGCCGGTGCCGTCGAAAAGCCGTCGATCCGGGTCGCGATCCTCACCACCGTCGACCTCGCCACCCTGTGGCTGGCGCAGGAGGGCGGGTACTTCAAGGCCGAGGGCCTCGAGGTGCAGACCGACGTCGGCGCCAGCGGCCAGGAAACGCTGACCCGGATGGTGAGCGGCCAGGACGACCTCGCGCTGTCCACCTACCCGCTGTTCTTCCTCGCCAAGAACAGCGGCACCGCCGACATCAAGCTGGTGGCCGACGGCACGTCGGCGAGCCCGCGCAGCAACGAGGTCGTCACCGTGCCGAACTCGCCGGTCAAGACCGTGAACGACCTCACCGGCAAGCGCATCGCCATCAGCTCGAAGAACGCGGCTTCGGACGTGCTGACCCGGTCGGTGATGCACGACCACGGCATCGACGTGAGCAAGGTGCAGTGGGTGCCGATGCCGCTGCCGGAGATGGGCGCCGCGCTGGCGCAGGGCCGGGTCGACGCGGCCTACCAGCCCGAACCGTTCCTGACCCAGGCCGCCAAGACCGCCGGTGCCTACCCGGTGGTCGACGCGGCCAGCGGCAGCACCCAGGCGTTCCCCCTCACCGGCTACGGCGCCACCGCCAAGTGGGTCCAGGACCACCCGAAGACGGTGCAGGCGTTCCAGCGCGCGATGGTCAACGCCACGCGCGCGGCGGTGGACCGGTCCCGGATCGAACCGCTCGTCGTCCGCAACGCCCACGTCGACCAGGACATCGCCAGCCTGATGGTGATGCCGGCCTTCGGGTCCACCTTGGACGCCCGCCGCATCCAGCGGGTCCCGGACCTGCTGCAGCAGCTGGGCGTCGTCCAGACGAAGATCGACGCCTCCTCGATGATCGCCCCGCAGGCCGGCACCGGCTGAGCCGGGGACGGGCCGCGAAGGGCGGGTGCGCGAGATCGCGCACCCGCCCTTTTTTCGTGCGGCCGGACTTTTCCCGATGGGCGGGCATCGTGAGATTTTCGGACCGCCGCCGACGAGTCCGGTTTCGGTGGTTCGCACCTTGACACGATCGCCGCCGCACCCCACCCTCTTCATACCGACCGCGCGGTACGTCGGTGTCCACATGGTGAGAGGGTCAAGGATGACGCTTCCCGGCGAGGGCCTCCTCGTGGCCGACGGCCTGACCGTGCGCTTCGGCGGCCTCACCGCCCTGCACGACGTCCGGCTCAGCGTCGAGGCGGGCACCGTGGTCGGGGTGATCGGGCCCAACGGCGCGGGCAAGACGACGCTGTTCAACGTCATCTGCGGATTCGTCCGGCCACAGGCGGGCCGCGTTCTGTGGCGCGGGAAGCCGCTCGTCCGGCACCGGCCGGACCACCTCGCCGGGCTCGGCATCGTCCGGACGCTGCAGGGCCTGGGCCTGTTCCCCGGCCTGACCGTGCTCGAGAACGTGCTGACGGGCGCGAGCCGCCACGCCCGGACCGGCGTGCTCCCGGCCCTCGCCGGCGCCGGCCGGTCGGCCCGCGACGAAGCCGCGCTGGCCGACCGCGCCCGTGCGGCCCTGGGCGAGCTGGGCATCGCCGACCTGGCCGACCGGCTGCCCGGCGTCCTGCCCTACGGCGTGCGCAAGCGCGTCGCGCTCGCCAGGGCCCTGGTGGCCGAGCCGGACCTGCTGCTGCTCGACGAGCCGGCGAGCGGGCTCTCGGCCGCCGAGCTCCTCGAGCTCTCGACGCTGATCGTGTCGTTGCGCCGGCAGATGGCCGTGGTGCTCGTCGAGCACCACATGGACCTGGTGATGGAGGTCTGCGACCGGGTGGTGGTGCTCAACTTCGGCGAGGTGATCGCGGCGGGCACCCCGGCCGAGATCCAGGCCGACCCCCGCGTGGCCGAGGCCTACCTCGGTGACCCCGCCGAGGAGGCGCCCGGTGCTTGAGATCGAAGACCTTTCCGTGGCCTACGGCGCCGTCCGGGCCCTCGACGGCGTCGGCGTCACCGTCGAACGCGGGGGGATCACCGCCGTGCTCGGCGCGAACGGGGCCGGGAAGACCACGCTGCTGCGGACCATCAGCGGCCTGCAGCCCGCCCGTGCCGGCCGGATCACCTGGGACGGGCGGGAACTCACCGGGCTCGCGCCGGACCGCATCGCGCGCGGCGGGGTGGCGCTCGTGCCCGAAGGCGGCGGGGTGATCACCGAACTGACCGTCGACGAGAACCTCCGGCTGGGTGCGCTGTGGCGGCGTGACCGCGCCGACCGCGCCGCCGCGCGCAAGGAGGTCTACGAACTCTTCCCCGCCCTGGACGAACGTTCGGCGAAACCCGCCTCGACGCTCTCCGGCGGGGAACGGCAGATGCTCGCCATCGGGCGCGCCCTGATGAGCCGGCCCGGGTTGCTGCTGCTCGACGAACCGTCGCTCGGGCTCGCGCCGCTGATCACCGCGCGGATCATGGGCATCCTGCGCGACCTGCGCGCGTCCACCGGGCTCACCGTCGTGCTCGTCGAGCAGAACGCGCACAGCGCCCTGTCCATCGCCGACCGCGGGTACGTCCTCGCGCTCGGGCGGGTGGTGGCCGTCGACACCGCGGCGGAACTGCTGGCCGACGACGGCCTCCGCCACGCCTACCTCGGTTTCTGACCCACTCACCAGGAGGTGAACGGTCCGGTATGCAGGACTTCTTCGACCTGACCCTCGGCGGGATCTCGGCCGGCGCGGTGTACGCGGCGCTCGGGCTCGCCCTGGTCATCATCTACCGGGCCACCCGGGTGGTGAACTTCGCGCAACCCGCCCTCGCCCTGATCTCGACCTACCTCGCGTACTCGGTGACGAAGGCGACGGGCAGCTACTGGCTCGGGTTCGCCGTCGCCATCGTCGCCGGGACCGTGCTGGGCGTGGCCACCGAACGGCTGCTGATCCGGCCGCTGCGGCACCGCTCCGAGCTGAGCTCGATCATCGTCACCCTCGGGCTGCTGCTCGTGCTGCAGGCGGTCGCGGGCATGATCTGGTCCAACGAACCGCTGGCGTTCCCGTACGCCTTCGACTTCCGCGGCCGGTTCTCCGCCAACGACCTGTTCGTCGTCCTGGTCGTGCTCGCCATCGCCGCCCTCGTGCTGGTGCTGTTCAAGTACACGCCGCTGGGCCTGCGGATGCGCGCGGCCGCGTTCGCCCCGGAAGTCGCGCGCACGCTCGGCGTGCGGGTCGGGCTGATGCTCACCGCCGGCTGGGGACTGGCCGCGGGCGTCGGCTCGCTGGCCGGGCTGCTCGCGACACCGCCGTTCCTCTTCCCGAACGTGCTGGACGGCGTCTTCGTCTACGCGCTCACCGCGGCCGTGCTCGGCGGCCTCGACAACCCGCTGGGCACCATCGCCGGCGGGTTCGTCCTCGGCGTCGGGCTGTCCTATGTGTCCGGCTACCTGGGACCGGAGATGGTGACGATCGCCGCGCTGGCCATCCTCGTGGTGGTGCTGACCCTGCGGCCCAGCGGGCTGTTCGGCCGGGCCAAGGTGAGGCGGGTATGACCGTGCGCACCAAGACACCGCAGGTCCGGGCGGCGCCGGTGAAGCAGCGTCGCGGGCTGCCGCCGCTGCTCGTCCACGCGCTGGCCGCACTCGGGGCGCTCGCGGTGGTCGTGCTGCTGACCCTGGTCACCGACGAGTTCACCAACCTGCGGATCGCGACGATCGGCTACTACCTCGTCGCGGTGGCCGGGCTGACCCTGCTCACCGGCCTCACCGGCCAGGTTTCGCTGGGGCACGGCGCGTTCATGTTCATCGGCGCCTACACGGTGGCGCTGCTCGTGCGGCGCGTCCCGGCTTTCCCGCTGTGGGCCGACCTGCTGCTGGCCTCGGCCGCCGGCGGGCTGGCCGGGCTGCTGGCGGGCGCCGCCGCGGCCCGGCTGCGCGGCCCGTACCTCGCCGGGGCGACCCTGGCACTGGCCGTCGGGCTGCCCGCGCTGACCCGGAAGTTCCCCGACTTCCTGGGCGGCAGCAACGGGTTGAGCTTCACCGTCCACAGCAGACCGGCCGGGATCGGCGTCCCCGAACTGCGCTGGCAGACCTGGATCGTCTGGCTCAGCGTGCTGCTGGCGCTGGTGCTGGTGGTGAACATCGTCCGCGGCCGGCTCGGGCGGGACTTCCGCGCGGTCCGCGACGACGAGGTCGCCGCCGCGCTGAGCGGGATCGCCGTCGGCCGCACGAAGATCCTCGCGTTCCTGGTCAGCGCGGTCTGCGGCGGGCTCGCCGGTGGCCTGCAGGCGTTTCTGCTCGGCACCGCCGCCCCCGGCTCGTTCACGCCGGCGCTGTCGCTCAGCCTGCTGGCGGCGGTCGTGCTGGGCGGGCTCGGCTCCCTGTGGGGCGCGCTGTGGGGCGCGGTCGCGCTCGTCTACTTCCAGGCGTGGTCGGAGGACCTCGCCGACGCGCTGCACCTGAACACCGACGTGGCCAACAACCTCCCGCTCGCGGTGTACGGCGTGATCCTCATCGTCGTCGTGCTCGCCTTCCCGCGTGGCATCCAGGGCGGTTTCCAGTGGCTCCGCACCCGCCAGACGTCGTTCCGCCGAGCAAAGGAGAACCATGAGAACCACTAGGTACGGCGCGGGTTTCCTGGCCCTCGCCCTGACGCTGACCGCGTGCGGCGGGGCGGGGGAGAGCGACGGCGGTGGCGGGAAGGCCGCCGATTCGGCCGTCGGCGTCACGAAGGACACCGTCGTCATCGGCACCCACCAGCCGCTCACCGGCCCGGCCGCGCCGGGCTACAGCAGGATCTCCGTCGGCGCCCGCGCGGTGTACCAGTCGATCAACGACGGCGGCGGCATCAACGGCCGCAAGATCGACTACCACGTCGAGGACGACGGCTACAACCCGACCAAGACCGTCGAGGTCGTGAAGAAACTCGTGTTGCAGGACAAGGTGTTCGCGATCGTCGGCGGCCTCGGCACGCCGACGCACTCGAAGGTCGTCGACTACCTGAACTCCGAAGGCGTGCCGGACCTGCTCGTGTCGTCGGGCGCGCTCGCCTGGGACAACCCGCAGAAGGCGCCGATGACCTTCGGGTACCAGGTGGACTACACGCGGGAAGGCAAGATCCAGGGCAAGTACGTCAAGGAGAACTTCGCGGGCAAGAAGGTCGGGTACTTCACGCAGAACGACGACGTCGGCCGCGACACCCAGGCCGGGCTCGACCAGTTCGTCAAGGACCAGACCGTCGTCCGGCAGGGCTACGACAGCGCGAACACCGACGTCACACCCCAGCTGTCCGCGCTGAAGGGCGCCGGCGCGGAGGTCGTGGTCTGCGCGTGCATCCCGGCGTTCACCGCGCTGGCCATCCTGGCCGCGGCGAAGATCGGCTACCACCCGCAGTTCGTGGTCAGCAGCATCGGCGCGGACCCGGCGACGCTGTCCGGGCTGCTGCAGGACTTCGCCAAGCGCGGCGGCGCGAGCGTGTCCAGCGGGCAGCTGCTGGCCGGTCTGATCGGCACCGGCTACCTGCCGGACGTCGCCCAGACGTCGGACCCGTGGGTCGCCTACTTCAAGGGCATCCACGACAAGTACATCGCGAAGGAGCCGTTCACCAACACCGTGCTGTTCGGCATGGTGCAGGCGTACACGTTCGCGCAGGCGCTCAAAGCGGCCGGGCCGGACCCGACGCGGCAGAAGGTCGTCGACGCGATGAGCTCCGGCGCGCTGAAGGGCCCGGGCCTGACACCGTTCGGGTTCTCGAAGGAGTCGCACTCCGGCTACACCGGCGCGTACGTGTTCAAGATCAACCCGGACGTCACGACGACGGTGATCCGGCCGCCGGCCGTCACCGATCGCGGCGCCGGGGCGATCACGCCGTACACCGGCGAGCGGGCGACCCCGGAGCAGGTGAACCTGGTGAGCAAGTGAGGGAGGGGCCGGGCTGTCACGCGGCCCGGCCCACCCGCTCGCCTAGGGTGGCGCCATGACGGTCAGGGAGAAGGTGGTGCGGGCGGCGGTGCGCCTGTTCGCCGAGAAGGGCTTCGAGGCGACGACGGTCCGCGAGATCGTCGAGGCCGCCGGGGTCACGAAGGGCGGGCTCTACCACTACTTCGAGTCCAAGGACGACCTGCTCTTCGAGATCTACGTCGCGATGCTGCGGATGCAGACGCGGCGGATGGAGACGATCGCCGAGTCGGACCTGCCGCTGCCGGAGCGGCTGCACGCGATCATCGCCGACGTCGTCGTCACGAGCATCGCCGACCTCGACGCGGCGACGGTGTTCTTCCAGTCGTTCCCGCAGCTGGAGAAGTCCAAGCAGGTCCAGGTCCGGGCCGAGCGGCGCACCTACCACGAGCGGGTGCGCGACCTGGTCGCCGAGGGGCAGCGCACCGGCGTCTTCCGCGCCGACGTCCCGCCCGACCTGGTGATCAACTACCACTTCGGCGCCATCCACCGGCTGGGCATGTGGTACCACGCCGAGGGCGAGCTGTCGGGCGAGCAGGTGGGCGAGCACTTCGCCGGCCTGATGCTGCGCAGCCTCCGTCCTTAGTGGAATGAGGGCCGCGGCCGGAACCGGGCCCGTTTGACTTCGCCGCGTCCGTGGTACTGACCGGAATCAACGCTTTCCCGCTTTGGAGGGTGCTCGTGCAGATCCAGGTCAACACCGACCACAACATCCACGGTGGCGAAGGACTGGCCACCTACGTGACGACCGACCTGGAGCAGAGCCTGTCCCGGTTCGGCACGTGGTTGACCGGGGTGGAAGTGCACTTCAGCGAAGACAGCGGCGGCAAGCCCACGGACAAGAAGTGCGTGATCGAGGCGCGGCCGGGCGGCAAGCAGCCGGTGGCGGTCACCCACCACGCGGCCACTGTGGACGACGCCTTCGCCGGGGCGACGCACAAACTGGTGCGGGTGCTGGATTCCCGGTACAACCGCGCCTACGACCACAAGGGCAGCGACAGCATCCGGCACATGCCCCCGCCCGAGAACCCCGATGAGGTCGGGGTGCTCGAGGACGGCGGGAACTCCCGGGACACCACGCCGGACATCGGCTGACCTCGAGCCGCGACTGTGCGGGGCCCGCAGCGGTCACCGGCGGCGGCGGACGTGGTGCACGACCAGCAGGGCGATCATCGCCAGCGCGATCACGCCGGCCACCATCCGGGGCACCCAGCCCAGGCCCACCAGGGGACCGGCCGCGTTGACCGTGCCGCTGAGCACCAGGCCCACCCACAGGAGGACCGGGCTCGGAGTACGCGTGGAAACGTTGTCGTTGTTCATGCCGAGAACGCTAGGGAACCGCGGGGACGGCGGAAATGCCGCGCGCACCCGGATGCGGGGTAGTGCCTGCGCTACCCGCATCCCGGCCGAGGTAGGCCAGCACGGCGAGGACCCGGCGGTGCCCGGCGCCTTCGTCGGAGGGCAGGCCGAGCTTCGCGAAGATGTTCCGGATGTGCTTGAGCACCGCGCCGTCGCTGACCACCAGCAGCTCGGCGATCGTGCTGTTGTTGTAGCCCTCCGCCATCAGCCCCAGCACCTCGCGCTCGCGGGCGGTCAACGCCTCCAGGGGGTCCGCGGTGCGGCGGCGGGCCATCAGCTGGCCGATCACCTCGGGGTCCATCGCCGTGCCGCCCTTCGCGACCCGCTGCAGCGCGTCCAGGAACCGCTCGACCTTGCCGACGCGCTCCTTGAGCAGGTAGCCGACCCCGCCGACGCCGTCGGCCAGCAGCTCGACCGCGTAGCTCGTCTCCACGTGCGCCGAGAGCACCAGCACCGGCAGCGCCGGGTGGATCTCGCGGGCGCGGACGGCGGCGCGCAGGCCCTCGTCGCGGTGGGTCGGCGGCATCCGCACGTCCATCACGACCGCGTCGGGGCGCTCCTTCTCGACGAACGCCAGGAAGTCCTCGGCGTTGTCGACCGCCGCCGCCACCTCGATGCCCGCCGTCTTCAGCAGCAGGGAGAGGCCTTCGCGCAGCAAAGCGTCGTCCTCGGCGATCACGACCCGCATGGCAGCTCCACTCGCAGCACGGTCGGCCCACCGGGTGGGCTGGTCAGGGTGAGGGTTCCGTCGAAGGCTTCGGCGCGGCGGCGGATGCCGGCCAGCCCGCTGCCTCGGGACTCGTCCGCGCCGCCGCGGCCGTCGTCGCGGATTTCCAGCGTCAGCACCGACGCCGTGCCGCCGAGCACGATGTCCACTTCGGACGCGTCGGCGTGCTTGGTCACGTTGGCCAGCACCTCGGCGACGACGAAGTACGCGGCCGCCTCGACCGCGGCCGGGCGGCCCGTCTCGTACTCGACGTCGACGACGGCCGGCACCGGGCTGCGCTCGGCGAGCGCGCGCACCGCCCCGGCCAGGCCGCGTTCGCTCAGCAGCGGCGGGTAGATGCTGCGGACGACCGTGCGCAGCTCGGCCAGCGCGTCGGTCGCGGTGTCCTGCGCCTTGCCCAGCAGGTCGCGCGCCATCGCGGGGTCGCGGTCGTACAGCTGACCGGCGATCCCCAGCTGCAGCACGACCGCCGCGATCCGCGCCTGCGTGCCGTCGTGCAGGTCACGCTCGATGCGCCGCAGCTCGGCGCCGTGCGCCTCCAGCGCCGCCGCCCGCGTCGCGGTCAGCTCGGCGACCCGGTCCGCCAGCACGACGCCGGGGGCGGGGGCGAGCAGCTTCCGGGCGGTGCGGGCCTGCCACCGGGCGACGCGGGGCAGCTGCAGCGTCGCCACGACCATGGCGGCGGCGACCAGCAGGTCCAGCGCGGCCTTCGGCCAGGAGTCGACGACGATCCCGAGCGAGCCCTCGATCCCGCCCGGTACCAGCGGCCAGACGAAGCTCGTGATGACCTGCTGGACCGCGCCCAGCGGCAGGCCGAACGCGAGCACGCCGATGATCGTCCCGGTCGCCGCGTGGATCGCGAGCCAGGCGAGGTCGCGGCGGGTGGCCGGGTCCTTCAGCGGGGAGCCGGCGCGGTAGGGCTCGGGGATCGGCTCGCCGAGCTTCCGCGCGGCCCGGCGGCGGTCGACCCCGACCGGCCACCGGGCCAGCCGGATCATCGGGGCCAAGGACGGGATGCCGACGCCGAACGGGCACAGCAGCAGCACGGCGAACAGCCCGGCGAGGGCGAACAGCGACAGCAGCGAGGTGCCGGCGCCGACCACGAGGTAGCGAACCGCCGACCAGCACTCGCGCAGGCGGGTCGTCACCCGCACAGTGTCCCACCCCACCGCGGTGGTGGTGCTGGCGCTACCCCCGATCCACCTCTCCACGGGATCGAACCCGGGGCCCCGCCGACCTAGGTTTCCTTACATCGCAGAAAACAGTCTTAAGGGGACAGACAGATGACCACAGCGAGCGCGTACGCGCTGGAGCTGAGCGGGGTGCGGAAGGTGTACGGCTCCGGCGACGGCGCGGTCACCGCGCTGGACGGGGTGTCGGCGGGGGTGGCGCGGGGGACGTTCACCGCCGTGATGGGACCGTCCGGCTCGGGCAAGAGCACCTTCCTGCACTGCGCGGCCGGCCTCGACCGGCCGACGTCGGGGCGGGTGCTGCTGGGCGGCACCGAGATCGGCCGGCTGAAGGAACGCGAGCTGACCGAGCTGCGGCGCACCCGGATCGGGTTCGTCTTCCAGGCATACAACCTGCTGCCATCGCTGAACGTGCTGCAGAACATCACGCTGCCGACGCGGCTCGCGGGCACCAAGCCGGACCCGCAGTGGCTGCGGCAGGTCGTCGACGGCGTCGGGATCGCGAACCGGCTGGAGCACCGCCCGGCGGAGCTGTCCGGCGGCCAGCAGCAGCGCGTCGCGATCGCACGGGCGCTCGTCACCCGGCCCGAGGTGGTGCTGGCCGACGAGCCGACCGGCGCCCTCGACACGCGCACCGGGCGGCAGGTGCTGGACCTGCTCCGCGCCATCGTCGAGGGCATGGGGCAGACCGTCCTGATGGTCACCCACGACCCGGTCGCCGCCTCCGCCGCGCACGGCGTGCTCTTCCTGGCCGACGGCAAGCTGGCCGGCCACCTCCCGCACCCCACCCCCGAGCGGGTGGCGGAGCGGATGACGCACCTCGGGGAGTGGTGACCGTGCTGACGCTCGCCTGGCAGACGATCCGGACCCGGCTCGGCGGCTTCGCCGGTGCCTTCATCGCCGTCCTGTGCGGCACCGCCCTCGTGGCGGCCTGCGGGATCCTCATGGAGTCCGGCCTGCGCGCCGGTGTCCCCACCCAGCGGTACGCCGCCGCGGCCGTCGTCGTCGGCGGCACCCAGTCGGTGCGCCCGCCCGGCGCCGACGCGTTGTCCTCCGAGCAGGTCGGCGAGCAGCCGTCGGTCCCGGCGGCGCTGGCCGGCCGGATCGCCGCCGTGCCCGGTGTCCGGGCCGCCGTCGCGGAGCAGAGCTTCCCGGCGCAGGTCGTCACCCGTGACGGTCAGGTGCTCGGCGGCCGGGAGTCGCTCGGCCACAACTGGGACGCAGCGGTCCTGGCGCCGTTCACCCTGCGCGGCGGCGACGCACCCGTGGCGGCCGACGAGGTCGTGCTGGACGCCGACCTGGCGCGCCGGGCCGACGTCGGCATCGGCGGGCAGGTGCGGATCATGACCCGGTCGCTGCCGGTGACGTTCAAGGTCAGCGGCGTCGTCGACGGCACTTCACGCCAGTCGGCGATGTTCTTCACCCCGGACCGGGCCGCGGAGCTGGCCGGACGGCCCGGCCGGGTGCACGCGATCGGCGTCCTCGCCGACCCCGGCGTGGCGTCGGAAACCCTCGCCGACCGGGTGCGTGCCGTCGCCGGCGGCGCCGAGGTGACCACCGGCGTCGAACGCAGCAGCATCGAATTCCTCGACGTCAGCCAGACGCGGGTGCTGCTGCTGGCGATCGCCGGCTCGTTCGGCGGCTTCGCGCTGCTGGTCGCGGTGTTCGTGGTGGCGAGCACCCTGGCCCTGACCATCAACCAGCGACGCCGGGAGTTCGCGCTGCTGCGTGCGGTCGCCGCCACCCCGCGGCAGATCCGCAAGCTCATCGGCACCGAGACGACGCTGGTCGCGCTGGTCGCCGGGGTGCTGGGCAGCGTGCTGGGCCTGGCGGTCGCGTCCGGCCTGCGTGACGCCTTCGCCGCGATCGGCGTGATCCCGGCCGACTTCGGGCTGGCGATCAGCCCGCTCCCGTTGCTGGCCGCGGTCCTGCTCGGCCTGGGTGCGGCCCGGCTGGCGGCCTGGGCGGCGTCGCGGCGGCCGTCGTCGATCCGGCCCGTCGAGGCGCTGGGCGAGGCCGCGGTGGAACGCCGGGAGCTCGGCCGGGTCCGCCTGCTCACCGGCTGGGGCCTGGTGCTGGCCGGCGTCGGCGGCGCGCTCGTCCCGCTGTTCCTGCGCGGCGACATCGCCGCAGCGACCTCGACGATGTCCACCCTGGTGGTCGTCATCGGGCTGGCCGTGGTCGGCCCGCAGGTGACCGGGCTGGTGATGCGGTTCCTGGTCCCCGTGCTCGCGCGGCTCTGGCGGATCAGCGGATACCTGGCGGGGGCGAACGCCCACGCCAACGCCCGGCGCGTCGCGGCGGCGGTGACCCCGTTGATGCTGGCGGTGGCGTTCGCGCTGGCCACGTTCTACGGGCCGACGGCCACCACCGCGGCGGCCCAGCAGGAGACGGCCCGGTCGACGACCGCCGACTACGTGCTGACCGCGCCCGGCGGGGTCTCGCCCGAGGTGGCCGAGGCGGCCGGCCGGGTGCCGGGGGTCGCGGCGGCGACGCCGGTGGTCCGCACCTCCGTCGTCACCGCGACGACGGTGGGCGACAGCGTGGAAGTCCAGCGGACGCCCGCGCAGGGCCTGGCGGGCGACCGGGCGGGGGCCGCCCTCGAGCTGGGCGTCGAGGCCGGGCGGCTCACCGACCTCACCGGGGACACGGTGGCGCTCAGCCGGTCGGAAGCGGACTGGCTGGACAAGAAGCTCGGCGACGAGGTCGAGTTCTACTTCGGCGACGGCGTGCCGGCGAAGCTGCGGCTGGTCGCCACGTACACGCACGACCTGGCGTTCGGCGACTTCGTGCTGCCGGTCGCGCTGGCCCGCGAGCACATCGGCGGCCGGCTGGACGACTCGGTGCTGATCCGGCGGCAGCCCGGCGCCGACGCGGGCGCGGTGGCTTCGGGGCTGAGTGCCCTGCCGTACCCGGGTCTGGTGGTGGCGCCGGCGTCGGTCATCGCCGCCCCGGAAGGCGGGGACCGGCAGGCGCAGTTCTACCTCAACCTGGTCGCGGCCGGCGTGATCGTCGGGTACCTCGCGATTTCGGTGGCCAACACGCTGGTCCTGACGACCGCGCAGCGCGGCCGCGAGTTCGCGCTGCTGCGGCTGATCGGCACGACCCGCCGTCAGGTGACCCGGATGATGCGGCTGGAGGCTCTGGCGACCGTCGGGATCGCGGTCGTGCTGGGGACGCTGGTGGCCGTGGTTCCGTTGGCCGTGCTGAACTTCGGGCTGCGGGGGAACCCGGTGCCGGCCGGGGGGTTGTCCGTCTACTTGGGAATCATCGGTGGGGCGGTGGTGCTCGGGATGGTGGCGATCGGGGTGGCTACGTCGGTGGCGCTGCGGGCGCGGCCGATCGACGCCATCGGGCTGCGGGAGTAATTTCCACGGGATCGAAACTTTCCGAAAGTTATTGCCCCACCAGTGGTTGCGCTCGCATGCTTTGGCCATCCTGGCTTGCCTGCCAGCCTCGACGAGGAGGAAGCATGCTCACCAAGAAACGCGGCCGCAGCAGGATGTTCGTCGGCGGCGCCGTCCTTGCGGTGATCGCCGCATTCCTGCCCGGGACCGCCTGGGCCGACACCGTCGTCACGTCCAACCAGACGGGCTACAACAACGGGTACTACTACTCGTTCTGGAGCGCCGGTGGTGGCTCGGTCTCCATGACGCTCGGGTCCGGGGGGAACTACCGGACGAACTGGAGCAACGTCAACAACTTCGTCGCCGGCAAGGGCTGGGGCAACGGCGGCCGCCGGACCGTGAACTACTCCGGCAGCTTCAACCCCTCCGGCAACAGCTACCTGTCGCTCTACGGCTGGACGTCCAACCCGCTCGTCGAGTACTACATCGTCGACAACTGGGGCAGCTGGCGGCCGACGGGGACCTACAAGGGCAGCGTGACCAGCGACGGCGGCACCTACGACATCTACGAGACGACCCGCTACAACGCGCCGTCCGTCGAAGGCAACAAGACCTTCAACCAGTACTGGAGCGTCCGGCAGCAGCGGCGGACCGGCGGCAGCATCACCACCGGCAACCACTTCGACGCCTGGGGCCGTGCCGGGATGCCGCTCGGCAGCTTCAACTACTACATGATCCTCGCCACCGAGGGTTACCAGAGCAGCGGCAACTCGAACATCAACGTGGGGTGACCATGCGCCGGCTGAGCACTTTCCTGGCCACGGCGGCCATCGCCGTGGCGAGCGCAGTTGCCGTCACGCCGGCGCACGCCGCCGCGTGCGGCGGGTACGTCGGCCTGACCTTCGACGACGGGCCGTCGGACGCCCACACCCCGGCCATCCTGAACGCGTTGCGGCAGAACGGGTTGCGGGCGACGATGTTCAACGAGGGCCAGTACGCGGCGGCGTACCCGGCCCAGGTCCGCGCGGAGGTGAGCGCGGGGATGTGGGTGGGCAACCACAGCTACACGCACCCGCACCTCACCCAGCAGAGCCAGGCCCAGGTGGACTCGGAGATCTCCCGCACCCAGCAGGCGATCGCGGCGGCGGGCGGCGGCACGCCCCGGCTGTTCCGGCCGCCCTACGGGGAAACCAACGCGACGGTCCAGTCGGTCGAGGCCAAGTACGGCCTGCGGCAGATCATCTGGGACGTCGATTCGGGCGACTGGAACAACGCGAGCGTCGACGCGATCGTCGCGGCGAACGGCCGCCTCCAGAACGGCCAGATCATCCTGATGCACGAATGGCCGGCCAACACCCTGTCCGCGATTCCGCGGATCGCCCAGAACCTGGCGAGCCGCGGGCTGTGCGCGGGCATGATCTCACCGCAGACCGGCCGGGCGGTCGCGCCGGGCTGAGGACCGGTGGCGCGGCGGTTGCACCCCGCCGCGCCACCTCCTACTCGACGTACCACTCCACGCGCGCCGAGTCCGCCGCGAGCGGCCGGACCCGCACGCACACCTGGTGGTTCACCAGGAGGCCGGTGGTCCGGCAGAAGAGCGGCACGCCGTGGGACTCCGGCGCGGCGGTGAAGTTGCGGGCCGACAGGTAGTCCCGCCACGCCCCGGCGGCGTCGTCGCCGGTGGCCACCGCGGCCCGCCAGCAGCCGCCGGAGCCACAGTCGATCTCCTCGGCCATCCGCAGCTGCGCGGGGCCGGGCGCCACGCCTTCGTCCCCCGGTGCCTGCTGCCACCCGAAGACCAGCACCCCGGCGGTGACGACGAACCCGGCGGGCACCAGCAGCAGCCACGGCCCGAACCGCCGGGAGCCGATCGCGCAGACCACCGCCGCCAGCGTGGTGTGCAGCCAGTAGACCTCGATCGCGGCCGGCACCCACGGCCCGGCCAGGTCCAGTTCCCGCGGCAGCACGAACCACGCCAGCAGCGCGAGCAGGACCAGCCCGGTCACCACCGCGGCGCGGCCGGCCCGCGCCGTCCCGCACCAGAGGAGGACCGGGACCAGGCCGAACAGCCCGGCGAACGGGTCGTTCCGCGAAAACGCGGCGACGGCCACCGCCGCCACCGCGAGAGCCACCCGCCACCCATGTGTCTTCACTCGCTCTGCAGTCAGCACCAGGCCATTGTTCCCGGCGTGATCACCGGACGGCCGGTTTTCTTGTGGAGGATTCGTGGAGATTCACTCGGCGACGCGCGTGCGGCCGCACCAGGCGAACACGGGGACCTGGTCGCCGCTGCTCGTGGTGGTGAATTCGCCGTCGTGCGAGAAATGCTCGTAACCGGCGCCGAAGCTGACCTTCGCGACCTCGCCGATGCTGCCGACCGTCCATTCGCGATGCCGCTCGGCCAGCTCGGCCGGACCACCGGAAAGCGTCACCTTGATCTTCGCCATGATTCCTTCTCCGTGGGTTCGTTCACGCGGGAAGAAGAACCGGAAATGTGGCCTTCGTCTCTCGACGATGCCGGACCGCGGAACGCCGTGTCAAGATGACCGGCTCCTATGTCGAAATGGCGGAAAATAGGGGTTGACGCAATTCCGGCAAGGGTTTTTCCGGGTGCTGGGACAGGGGTTGCCCGCCCGGCGAAGGCAAGCGGCCGGTTAACTCGGACATTTCACCGGCACGGCGATGGCCGGTCGGCTGCCGTTCCCGGAGCGTTCACTTCCCGCGCGTGCCCCCGTCATTTGCGGTGCCTAAGTTTCTCCGCGCACGGCGGGAACGGAAGGGACCCATGGACGCACCCCTGGCAGTGAGAGCGCGCGGGATCACCAAGAGCTTCGGTGACGTCGTCGCGCTGGACGGCGTCGACTTCGACGTGGCGCCGGGCCGGATCCACGGCCTGGTGGGCCCGAACGGCGCCGGCAAGACGACGCTGCTCGGCCTGCTGCTGGGCCTGGCCGTCGCCGACGAAGGCGAGCTGGAAGTCTTCGGCACGCCCGTCGGCCGGGCGCCCGCCGGCGTCGCCGGGTTCGTGGACGGTCCCGGCCTCTACCCCTCGTTGACCGCACGGCAGAACCTCGCGGCCCTGGCCGCGCTCGGCGGCCACTCCGCGGACCCCGGTGCCGTCCTCGACGAGGTCGGGCTGGCCGACGTCGCCGACGACCGGGTCCGGGGCTTCTCGCTGGGCATGCGTCAGCGGCTCGGCCTGGCGGCGGCGCTGCTCACCGAGCCGCGGCTGCTTGTGCTCGACGAGCCGGCCAACGGCCTGGACCCGGCGGGCAAGAAGCACGTCCACGGCGTCCTCGACCGCTTGGTGGCGGCCGGCACCACGGTGGTGCTGTCCAGCCACCGGATGGACGACCTCGAGGCGCTGTGCGCGGAGGTGACGATCCTCGCCACCGGCCGCGTGGTGTTCACGGGCCCGCCGGCGAAGCTGACGGCGGAGAACGCCGAACTCGCCTACCGCCTGCGGACGTCCGACCCGGCCGCGGCCCGGCGCGTGCTCGCGCAGACGCGGGGGATCACGCAGGAGCAGGCGGCCCGCCACGACACGGACGTCCTGGTGATCCGGGCGCGGATCCCGGCGCTGGACGAACTCGTCCGGCGCCTGGTGCAGGACGGCGTGGCGGTGCGGGAGCTCGCACCGGTCGTGTCGCCGCTGGAGGCCGCGTTCCTCGCCTTGACCGAGCAGGGGAGCACCCGATGACCGCCGGAACGCCCGCCCGCCCGGTCCCCACCACCCGCGCCTACCGCTTCGAGCTCGTCAAGCTCTTCTCCACCTGGCGCATCCGCCTGCTCGTCCTCGCCTGCTGGCTCGCCCCGGCCGTCTTCGTCGCCGCCGTCAGCCGGCAGAGCTCGCTGCCCGTCGACACCCTCTTCGGCCGCTGGATGAACGTCACCGGGTGGGCCGGCCCGCTCGTCATGCTCGGCTTCGCCGGCACCTATGCCCTGCCCCTCCTCACGTCCGTCGTGGCCGGAGACGTCTTCGCCGCCGAAGACCGGCTCGGGACCTGGCGGCACCTGCTCGTGGCCGTCCGGTCCGCGCGGCGGATCTTCGTGGCGAAAGCGCTGGCCAGCGTCACCGTCATCCTGCTGCTCGTCGCCGGGATGGCCGTCTCCAGCACCGCCGGCGGGCTCCTCGCGGTCGGCAACCGGGCCCTCGTCGGCTTCGACGGCCACCTCCTCGGCCCCGGCGACGCCGCCGCGAAGGTGCTGCTCGCCTGGGTGAGCGTGCTCGCCCCGACGCTCGCCCTCGCCGCGATCGGGCTGCTCGGGTCCGTCCTCTGGGGACGGTCGCCGATGGGGCTGCTGCTGCCCGCCGTCGTCGCGCTCGCGATGGCGCTGGCCCAGCTGCTGCCGCTGCCCGTCGCCGTGCGGCTCGCGCTGCCCAGCTACGCCTTCGTCGCGTGGAACGGCCTGTTCACCGGCCCGGTCCAGCTCGCCCCGCTGCTGACCGGCGTCGGCGCCGGCCTCGCGTGGGCCGTGGCGGCGACCGCGTTGGCGTACCTGCTGTTCGTGCGCCGCGACTTCACCAACGCCGCCCACGACGGCTCCGGACGCCGGGCGCTGGCGGTCCTGCCCCTGGTCGCGCTCTTCGCTGCCACCGCCGGGATCATCGCCGTGGCGACGCCCGCGCTGGGCTCCGGGATCGGCCGGGACAAGGTGCAGCAGTCGGTCGCCACGGCGTTCGCGCACCTCTACCGCCTGCAGACCGCGCAGCTGCACCGCCCCGACGTCACCGAAGCGCAGCTGGCGGCCACCGCCGCGTGCACCAAAGGCGACGGCCTCGTCGAGGCCGACGGACCCGGCAACGACTGGCGGTGCGTCGTCACCTGGCACCTGCCCGGCGTCGCCACCACCGGCTCGGCCGTCTACCAGCTGGACGTCACCTCGGACGGGCGGTACGTCGCCGACGGCGACGGGCCGAAGGAAGTGAACGGCTACTTCCAGGTGCGGACCCCGGACGGGGACCAGCCCAACCCGCTCTGGCAGTTCGACGCCAACGTCGAGCTGCTCTCCTCCACCCCGAAGGGATAACCGATGCAGGTAACCCGCCGCAGACGGCCTACCAGGAAGGGCGGGTCCGGCCGCCGGTTCCGCTTCGCGACGGCCGGGTCGATCACGCTCGTGCTCGTCGCCACCGGCACCGGGGTCGGCGTCGCGTCGACGCGGCAGTTCGGCGAGGACCAGGTCGGCCAGGTCACCGGCCAGGGCCAGGTCGTCGCCGCCGACCAGTACCTCGACCCGATCGGCGACCGGCTGGTCGTGAACAACGGCAAGATCATGGCCTCCTCGGTCAGCCCGGACGGCAGCCACCTCGCCGCCCTGACCACCGACGGCGGGATCGCGCTCACCGTCGTCGACCTCAAGAGCTGGCAGGTGCAGCAGCTCGTCGGCAACTCGGCGACGGCGAACCTGCGCATCGCCGGCAACGACGTCGGCCAGGAAGGCCCGTCGTACTCCCCGGACGGGAAGTCGTTGTGGCTGGCCCAGACCGACGGCTACACCAAGTTCACGGTGAACCCGGACGGCACGGTCGCGGCTCCGGTGTCCGTCAAGATCCCGGCGGACGGTGCGAAGCACGCACTGGTGGCGCAGGCGGTCTTCTCGCCGGACGGGTCCACTGTGTACTCCGCGGTCAACGGCCAGAACCGGGTCGTCGCCCTCGACGCGGCGACCGGGGCGATCAAGCAGAGCTGGGCCGTCGGCAATGCCCCGCGTGACCTGGTCCGCGTCGGCGGCAAGCTGTACGTCAGCAACGAAGGCGGCCGCCCGGCACAGCCCGGCGAGCCGACGCTGAACTCCTACAACACCCAGGTGCCGGCCAGCCGGTTCACCGGCGCCACCACCAGCGGCACGGTCAGCGTCATCGACCTGGCGAAGCCGGCCGCCGCGCCGAAGAGCATCGACGTCGGCCTGCACCCGACCGCGGTGTACGCCAAGGACGGCGCGCTGTTCGTCACCAACACCGCGAGCAACACCGTCTCGGTCGTCGACACCTCCCGCGACCAGGTCGTGCAGACCATCGCGACGCAGCCGTGGCCGGAGGCGAGCGTCGGCTACGAGCCGGACGGCGTCACCCTCACCGGCGACGGGCACCTGCTCGTGACGCTCGGCCGCGCCAACGCGGTCGCCGTCTACCGCTACCACCGGGCGCAGGAGCCGGTGGGTTACGTGGGCCTGCTGCCGACGGACTACTTCCCGACGGCGATCACCACGGTCGGCCCGGACGTCCTCGTCTCCAACACCCGCGGCATCGACGCCCGCCGCCCGACCACCGCGGCCGGGCACGGCACGCACGACACGACGTCGAGCCTGCAGAAGTTCCGGCTGCCGGACGATCCGGCGATCCGTGGCTACACGGCCAAGGTGTTCCGGCAGAACGGCTGGACGCCCGGCTCGGTCCAGGTGGCCCACGACAACGGCCACCGCAACCCGGTGCCGGTCCCGGCGCGGCTCGGCGACCCGTCGACGATCAAGCACGTCTTCCTGCTGGTCAAGGAGAACCGGACCTACGACCAGGTCTTCGGCGACGACACGCGCGGCAACGGCGACCCGGCGGTGACGCAGTTCGGCGAGAACGTCACGCCGAACCAGCACGCGCTCGCGCGGCAGTTCGGGTTGTACGACAACACCTACGACATCGGCACGAACTCCGCCGAGGGCCACAACTGGCTGATGCAGGCCGACAACCCCGAGTACACCGAGTCTTCGGCGGGGGAGTACCTGCGCAGCTACGACACCGAAGACGACGCGCTCGGCCACCAGAGCAGCGGGTTCCTCTGGACCGGCGCGCAGGCGGCCGGGAAGTCGGTGCGCGACTTCGGCGAGTTCCAGCAGTTCCTGACCAAGCCGGCCGGGGCGAGCTGGCAGAACCTGTACTGCGACGCCAAGAACATGGCGAACACCGGCGAACCGACGGCCTACCCGCTCGTGTCGTCGTCGCCGATCCCGTCGCTGAACGACGTTTCGGTGCCGGGCTTCCCGAAGTTCGACACCTCGGTCCCGGACGTCTACCGCTACCAGATCTGGAAGGACGACTTCGAGAAGCACGGGCCGGCGAACCTGAACATGTTCTGGCTCTCCAGCGACCACACCGGCGGCCCACCGAACGCGGCCGCCCAGGTCGCCGACAACGACCTCGCCGTCGGCCGGATCGTCGACGAGATCTCGCACAGCCAGTACTGGAAGGACTCGGCGATCTTCGTCGTCGAGGACGACTCGCAGGCCGGCCTGGACCACGTCGACGGCCACCGCGCGCCGGTGCAGATCATCAGCCCGTACGCCCGGCACGGCGTCGTCGACAGCCACTACTACTCGCAGATCACGATGATCCGCACGATCGAGCAGATCCTCGGCGTCCACCCGATGAACCAGAAGGACAGCGCGGCGACGCCGATGAGCGCGGCCTTCCAGCAGAAGCCGGACCTCACGCCGTTCACCGCGCTGCCGAACCGGACGTCGCTGACGGACGGGTTGAAGACCCAGCCGTCCTGCGGCCCGGACACCCCGGCCGCGCCGAACCCGGCCGCCGCGCCGGTGCCGTCGTCGGCGGTGCCCGCGGACAAGAAGCAGGTGGCGGCGCAGTGGCAGGAGTGGACGACGCACCAGCGTCTGACCGGCCCGGACGCCGTCGCGGACTACGCCAACCCGGCGCAGATGAACCACTTCACGTGGTACCAGACGCACGGCTGGCAGCTGCCCTACCCGGGTGAGCACCAGGTGTACGCCCCGGACCAGGTGCCGGGGGCCTTCATCCCGGCCGCCGAGTCGGACGGCTGAGCACCCTGCCGCAGCTCGTCGTGGGGGGGTTTGGGGGGTTGTTAAAGGCAGACAACAACACCCACCAGTACGGTCACGCCCGGGGTTAAGCGGGCGGGGGGCGGGGTTTGC